>CAVQGF010000047.1:0-35919 GCA_963711965.1 uncultured Acidobacteriota bacterium
TCTTCACATCCTCATCCACTATGCCGTGCTCTCGAAAGACATCAAGCTTTCAGCACCTCGGGTGGTCATCGTCGACGAAGAGCAGCGCTTCGCGTCCGCCACAAAGAACGGTCTGAAAGGACTCTGCGCAAGGAAGTTGACGTGCTCACCCTCTCCGCGACTCCCTCCTGTCCCGCGAACACGTGGCACATGGCAGTCGTCGGCCGCGCGACATGAGCCTGAGCGCCGCGCGCATCGCCATCCAGACCGTTGTCGCGAACTTTGACGAGAAGCTGATCCGTTCCGCCATCGAGCACGAACTCGAGCGCGAGGGCCAGGCAGGATCGTGCACAACCGCGTTGAGAGCATCTCTACGAGATCGCGGCCAAGCTCCACGTTAGCCGGTGCGCGCGCGTGCTCGTCGGGGACGACAAATGTCCGAGAGCGAGCTTGAGAAGGTGAATGCTAAGTTCATCCGCCTGAGGGCCGATGTGTGGTCGCTCACCATCATCGAAAACGGAGTTGCACATTCCGCTCTGCAAGCTCACGTCGCCATCGCTAACCGCGCCGACCGCCACGGCCGAGCGAGGCTCTACCAGTTGCGTGGAGCTCGTCGGTCGCTCCAACCGCCGCGCCCGTCATCCCTGCGGAGGCCGAGACGCCCATCGCACGTCGTCGTCTCGCAGCGCTTAAAGAATTCTCAATCGCTACTCGATCTCGAGCTTCGTGGTGTGGGTAATTCTGTCGGGCCGCGAACAGAGCGGGACACATTGACGCAGTCGGCTTTGAGCTTTACACCTCGCTCCACGGTCCGCGAGGCAAAAAGGCGGAAGATCAGAAAGGCGGGTTCGAAATGCAGTCGGAATCTCGGCCTCAACATCAAGATTCCCGATGAATACATCGTCGAGGAAAATCAGCGGCTGCGGATGTACAAAAAAATGCAAATGAGAGGCAGGCCTGGCCACGTCCAACCTGCCGAACTCGCCGACCCGTCACGGCCCTATTCGGTGCCGGTGCAGAACCTGCTCGACTATGCCTCGGTCAAGCGTGCAATGCCGCAACGCGCGGGGGTCGCCGGCAAGTTCCATTCGCAAGCGCGAGCAGATTAGCATCCGCTTCACGCCAGATGCTTCGATTGATCAGGCAAACTTGTGCAATTCGTCGTCGGACAAAAGGGCGCGCAATTCACGCCCGCCGGCATCCTCGGATTTTTTGCGGTCAAATTTCCGGGCGGAAGACGTGCTCGAATGTCTAAAACATGTGTCGAATGCCTGGGCGTACATGCTGTCCGGGTAGCCTGAATCGTCCCGGTGCCGTGCAAGCTTTCAATCCTGGGCTTCAATAGTTAAGACAAAAAAAATTTCAAAAAGCTTATCCCCCTGCTCTCGCCCTTGCTGATAGCCACCGCACCCTTCGCGAAAGGAGGCTAACCCAGCCGCAGCGAGGCCGCGTGGAGGAAGCTCGCTGACGATTTCCTTTCCCAGATATTATTACAAGTTCAATCCCACGTCCGCCACTGGGGACGGCCTGAGACAATACGACGCCAAACTCGAGGGCTACTCCAAGCTCGACATTGATCAGTGCATCTGGGCAATAAAGGCCTTCAAGACGAAGGGTCGAGGCGCTAGATGCGAAATCGCTGCTACTACGATCGTCAGGTCGATCGCGATCCTTCGTCCTCGGCTACCTCGACTCCCTGCTGCTGAGCCTTGAAAACATTCGCGGCTGGGAGAATAATCCTGACCCTTACCAGTCGATGGACATCGAGAGCACCTACGTCATCATGGCGCGCAACTATCGGCCGCAAGACGAGCGGCTGAAGGCTGTGATCGCGCGCGAGAAAAGGCAGACGCCCGCGGTTTTCTTCGCCGCGCGTGCCAATCTGAAGAACCCGCCCAAGATTCTACACCGAGATCGTCCGCAATTAATTATTTTATTCGTCTAGAATCGAGAAAGACGTGCCGCTGGCATTACTTTGAAGCTGCTCGCGGAGTTCAAGGCGAGTAACGCTGCCGTGATCGCCGCGCCGAACGACTATCAGCGGACGAAGCAGGATTTCTGCCGCGGTCCAGAATGTCGCCATCGGCGCCGACAACTATCGCAAGAAGCTTTCCTACGACGAAGGTGTCGACATTCCGCTCGAGATCGGTATTACCCCACCTTCACACGAGGCAGCGAGCCCCAATCGCGATCCGCAAAGAGAATTCCTGAAAGACATGCAGAAGGACCACCCTGATCCCGCGAAAACTGCTCCAGGCTTACGACGATCTCCTGGTGGCCTGCGCAACTTCTAGTCGCTGAGCACAAGATCATGACCATTCCTTCCAACGAACAGCCCAAGTATGGAAGAGACTCCGCCCTTTGCCGTGCGCCACCACCTTCGTGTTCCATGGATTCTCCTGGCTCTGTTTAAAAAAGTTGCGAAGAAATTCTCTTCCTCCAACTAACTCACTCTGCCCGAGCCAACCTGGTCGAAGGAAGAAGTGGAAGAGCAACAACCGCCCTGTCATGTTGGCGGTCGCGGTGCAGGCCCACTTCATGTAGGATCCGCCAACCCCCTCTGTTCCCCACCAAGATGTCCGCAAGGTTTTGGGCGCGCAATACCAGCCGTGAAGGCTGGGGGGACGAGCAGATGAGATGCTCGATGAACACACTGCAAACACGATTCCTAAAACACGCCTCGGCCAACTGCAAGACGCTTTGCTCCGCGAACTCGCTATATCTTTGTTCGGCATAATGTACTAGGGCATGACCACGCCCAAGCGGAAGATTTCTTGAGGATTAATTACAACTGACAGCATCGCACAATGAAGCGCGGAACCGCGGACCGACCTACCTTGTCTACACGCTCGTAATTGCAGATCATGAAACTGCGCTTATAAAGCCAAGATGGGCGATAAATTCTCGCTGCAGGACTTCCACGACAAGTTATGAAGCACGGCTTCCTGCCCATCAAGCAGGCTCCGCTGCGACATGATGGGTGACTACTTACCGTTCTGTGTGCGCAAGTTTAGAATTGCGGGCTGTGGATAGCGTCCTCGGATGCCCTCTGCATCTCACTGATGTCGCAGTACTGAAAATAAAAAAATGCAAAAAAGTAAGAAAAGCGCTCTTTCCCGCCGCAGGTCTTGGTACCCGCTTCCTTCCCGCGACGAAAGCCCAACCGAAGGGAGTAGCGCTTTGTCGTCGACAAGCCCATCATCCAGTACTGGGTTCGAAGAGGGGGGCCGCTGGAATGGTCAATATCATCATCATCACCGGTCGTGGCAAATCGGCCATCAAGATCACTTCGACGTGAGCTACGAACTCGAGCACATGCTCTTGAGTCGCGCAACAAGAGCGACCTGCTCGCCATTGGTGCGACATTCTCAGACACTACTCTGATGTTGCTTACTTATGTTCGCCAGAAGAACACATGGACCTCGGCGACGGCGCGCCAGCTTGTGGGCAACGGACCTTCGGCTGTCCTGCTCGCTGACGACGTGATCGACGCACAAATTCCGCGCTTAAGCAAATGATCGACGTTGACGGATGCTCGGTCATCGCGACCCAAAATCGGAAGGTCCCGCGCTCACGTCGATGGCGAAAACTGTTTTGACCAAATTTTTTCTGACGCTTGTTCGACATCAACCATCTTGTTCGAGAAGCCGCGCCTGGAAAAGATGCGCCGTCGAATCTCGCCGTGATCGGACGCTACATCCTTACTCCGCGTATCTTTGAAAAATTGAGGGCTGTTCCTATGCTCGGCGCCGGCGGCGAACTGCAACTTACCGATGGATTAAGAGAGTTGCTCTTAAAGAGATGATAGATTTTACGGATTCACCTTCGAAAGCAAGCGTCACGACACCGGCGACAAACTCGGCTTCCTTAGACTATTGAATTCGTTAGCCTGTGCATTTTGCGTTCCTGGCTCAAAGACCTAAAACTTTAAATACTTCGACCGCAAGAAGTGGATAGCGGCCAACCTGAGAAGTCCTACCTCACTTCATGACAACACCAAGTCACATTTTCCGCAACAGCCACCAAAAGAACTCAACGCTGGCAGGCCCGCGCTTGCCCGCGACGCCTACTTTACGGCGTCCTCACCAGCACGGGGATTTTGCCGCCCCAACTCGGTGTCCCTCTGCCGCGCCCATTGCCGCAGAATGTTGTGTTCTTTCCACGACACCCAGCAGGCTGTGCGGTGCAATCGTGGATGGCGATCCACGTGCGCGATGGTCTCCGGGAGCTCTGCGCGCATATCGACGCCAATCTGGAAGAGCCGCTCTCGCTCTCGGTATTGGCTCGCCAGTTCCACATGAGCCCGTTTTCGTTCCTGCAGAAGACTTTCAAAGCTTGCGCTAGGCATCTCGCCCAAAGAATATGTGGATGTGTGCCACGCGTCTTCCTGAAGAAGTGACTGCGCATCAGGCCAGTCGGTGACCATGCACTACTACCTGACGCCGGCTACAGCTCCAGCAGCCGTGTCTACCAGCGGCGACTTCGCATCTCGGCATGACGCCCGATAAATATCGCGGCCGCGCTGTTGCTGTTCCGATCACTACACCACAGCTTCGACTCCCATTGGCCGCAGGTCGCGCGCACGCCTCAAGGGATTCTGCTACTTTCGGTGGAGCCGATGAGGAACTCGAAAGCTGGACTGCGTCTTGCTAGTTGGGGACGTGCAAGCGGGGACGATGCCAAACTGCGCTCAAACGTGAGTTCCTTGATCAGCAAGATCATTGGCGGTCCCGTCTGCTCCACATCCAGGCCACCGCCTTCCAGCGCCGTGCCTGCCAACACTTGCAGACTCTGCTTGGTAGACGTCTACAGCGAAGTTGCGTGTGCCTATCGCGTACCGCGTGTGCTGTGGCTCGCGCTTGCGCTACGAACCCTGTTGAGTAGACATCCCCTGCCCCTACTGCGTGGTGCGGTGAAAATGGTGAGATGGGCGGTTATCGCTGGGAACCGAACGAATGCTGCTGACGCGGAAGGGGCGCGCGCCACTAAGCCGGGGACGACTCCGCCGGACATCACCAGCCGCGGGCCGCTAACCGTTTTTCACCCGCAGGAATCCGTGTGCGTCCTTCGGCTGATTCCTTCGAATCCGTCGCCTTTGCCCGCACGCATACCGCTTGCCGCGCAACACGATTGCTCTTCAAATTGGCTCATGCGCAACGCCTCTTCAGGTGCGCTTTGCATTGTTTGCATACTCCGCGCCCAACCCGAATAGCGCGCTTTGCATCGACTCGCGGCCATGATTTGCCGGTCTCTAGTCTGAAGGAACGCGACTTCGCGGATTCCTCGAATGTCTTACTCCACGTTCATCCCCACCCGCATCACGTGCATGACGCGCACTTCTCCGATTGGCGTTCAGCTCGCACAGCTCAGCTTTTTCTCGCGCAGCATGATGTCGTTCGGCCATCGCAGATTCGGCACCGACGCCGCAGATTCACCGACGCACGCCAAGCCCGTTGCCAGAAGAGCGAGGATGTCATTGGCTGAGTGGGTGCAAGATGACCGAGAGATGCAGGCCTTGCCCTCCGAGTGCCAAATGTTCCCGCCGCGGCCTTCTGTTCTGCGCTCCGCGAGTATGTTTCCTTCTGCTGCGCCTCATTGTGCCGCAAGCATCGCCGCTGAGTGGAGTCCATCTCTTCGAAGTGATGGACGTGCTCACGAAAATGGTGCTAACGCACTAGCTCTCGCAGCGATTCCTTTGAGATAACGTCGCCTGTCATCGCCCTACATCTTATCGCACACAAAAATAAAAAAGGCACAGCCGCAGCCGTGCCTTTGTAAAATGCAAAACTCACTTCGCTTTCGTCGCTTCCACCTGCAGGTTGGTACGGCGACTTCATTCCCACCAGGCGATGAAGAACGGAACCGCGCTGGTGGGGAATGAAGTCACCATCAACCTGCAGGTGGAAGCGACGAAAGCGAAGTAAGTTTTGCGGTTTACAAAGGCACGGCTGCGGCTGTGCCTTTTTTATTTTTGTGTGCGATAAGATGCTGAGGCGATGACAGGCGACGTTATCTCAAAGGAATCGCTGCGAGAGCTAGTGCGTAGCACCATTTTCGCTGAGCACGTCCATCACTTCGAAGAGATCGACTCCACTAACTCAGCGGCGATGCTTGCGGCACAATCAGGCGCAGCAGAAGGAAGCGTATTCCTCGCGGAGCGCCAGACGGAAGGGCGCGGCCGCGGCGGGAACATTTGGCACTCGGAAGGCGAGGCCATCTATCTCTCGGTCATCTTGCGGCCGAAAATATCGCCGAATGACATCCTGGTTCTTTCACTGGCAACGGGCTTGGCGGTTGCGGCGTCGGTGGAAGAGATCTGCGGCATCGTGCCGGATCTGCGATGGCCGAACGACATCATGCTGCGCGAGAAAAAGCTGGGCGGCATCTTGTGCGAGCTGAACGCCGATGCGGAAAAGGTACGTCATGCGGTGATCGGGGTGGGGATGAACGTGAATCAGGCGGAGTTTCCCGAGGGAATCCGCGAAGTCGCAACCTCCCTTCAGATAGAGACCGGCAAATCATGGCCGCGAGTGGAATTGGCAGGCGCGCTATTGCGAGGATTGGACGCGGAGTATCAAACAATGCAAAGCGCGCCTGAAGAGGCGTTGCGTAAGTGCATCAGCCGATTTGAAGAGCGATCGTCGTACGCGCGCGGCAAGCGGGTACGCGTCGGCGAAGGCGACGGATTCGAAGGAATCACCGAAGGACTCGACGCGCGCGGATTCCTGCGGGTAAAAACGGTTAGCGGCCCGCGGCTGGTGATGTCCGGCGGAGTGCGTCCGGCTTAGTGGCGCGCGCCTTCCGCCGTCAGCAGCGACTTCTTTCGTTCGGTTCCCCAGCGATAACCGCCCATCTCACCATTTTCGCGCACCACGCGGTGGCAGGGGATCGCTACTGCAACAGGGTTCGTAGCGCAAGCGCGAGCCACGGCGCGGCACGCAGACGGGCTGCCGATGGCGCGCGCAACTTCGCTGTAAGAATTCGTCTTACCGAGCGGGATGCTCTGCAAGTGCTTCCACACACGGCGCTGGAAGGCGGTGGCCTGGATGTCGAGCGGGAGCTTGGCAGCGGGACCGCCATCGATCTGCTCGATCAAGGAACTCACGTTTGAGCGCAGTTTGGCATCGTCCCGCTTGCGAGTGGCGAAGGGATACTCACGACGCAGTCCGGTTTCGAGTTCCTCATCGCTGCCGCCGAAAGTGATCGAGCAGATCCCTTGAGGCGTGCGCGCAACCAACATGCGGCCAATGGGAGTCGAAGCTGTGGTGTAGTGGATCGGAACAGCAACAGCGCCGCGGCGATATTTATCGGGCGTCATGCCGAGATGCGAAGTCGCACGCTCGTAGACGCGGCTGCTGGAGCTGTAGCCGGCGTCGTATAGTGCAGTGGTCACCGACTGGCCTGATCGCAGGTCACTCTTCAGGAGACGCATGCGGCGCGCGTCCACATATTCTTTGGGCGAGATGCCTAGCGCAGACTTGAAAGTCTTCTGCAGATGAAACGGGCTCATGTGGAACTGGCGAGCCAATACCGAGAGCGAGAGCGGCTCTTCCAGATTGGCGTCGATATGCGCGCAGACTTTCCGGACCATCGCGCGCGTAGGATCGCCATCCGCTGCGAGCGGACGGCAACGCATGCACGGACGATATCCGGAGTGCGCAGCCTGCTGGGTGTCGTCGAAGAACACGACGTTCTGCGGCAATGGGCGCCGCGAGGGACACGTGGGGCGGCAGAAGATCCCCGTGCTAGTGACGCCGTAGAAGAATTTGCCGTCGTGCTTGGCGTCGCGGGCAAGCACGGCCTGCCAGCGTTGGTCTTTTGTGGTGGCTGTTGCCATGAACAATTCCGATTGTAATGTGACTTGGGTGCTCATGGAGTGAGGATAGGACTTCTCAGGTTGGGCCGCTATCCGCTTCTTGCGGTCGAAGTATTAAAGTTTTAGGTCTTTGAGCCAGGAACGCAAGTCGCCGCCTAAGTCTTTTCGTTTCAGAGCGAATTCGATGGTCGCTTTAAGGAAGCCGAGTTTGTCGCCGGTGTCGTGACGCTTGCCTTCGAAGGTGAATCCGTAGATCTTCTCGTCTTTGAGCAACTCTCTTATTCCGTCGGTAAGTTGCAGTTCGCCGCCGGCGCCGAGCGGGATCTCCTGCAATTTTTCAAAGATACGCGGAGTAAGGATGTAGCGTCCGATCACGGCGAGATTCGACGGCGCATCTTCCAGGCGCGGCTTCTCGACGAGATGGTTGATGTCGAACAAGCGTCCGGAAAACTTTCCGTCAACCGGTTTCGCATCGATGACGCCATAGGAAGAGATTGCGGGACCTTCGATCACCTGGGTCGCGATGACCGAGCATCCGGTGGATTCGTAGACGTCGATCATTTGCTTAAGCGCGGGAACTTCTGCGTCGATCACGTCGTCAGCGAGCAGGACAGCGAAGGGCTCGTTGCCCACAAGCTCGCGCGCCATCAGAACAGCGTGGCCGAGTCCCATGGCTTCCTTCTGGCGAACATAAGCGACGTGGATCATGTCTGAGATCTGGCGCACGATGGCGAGCAGGTCGCTCTTGTTGCGCGACTCGAGCATGTGCTCGAGTTCGTAGCTCACGTCGAAGTGATCTTCGATGGCCGATTTGCCACGACCGGTGATGATGATGATCTGGTCGCATCCGGCGGCCATGGCCTCTTCGACGCCATACTGGATGATGGGCTTGTCGACGAGCGGAAGCATCTCCTTCGGTTGGGCTTTCGTCGCGGGAAGGAAGCGGGTACCAAGACCTGCGGCGGGAAAGACGGCTTTTCTTACTTTTTGCATTTTTGTTTCAGTACTGCGACATCGTGAGATGCAGAAAAAGGGCCGTGGACGCTATCCACAGCCCCGCAATTCTAAACTACGGCCACTACAGAACGGGTGAGTCGTCACCCATCATGTCGCGGCGGACCTGCTTGATGGGCAGGAAGCCGTGCTTCATGAACTTGTCGTGGAAGTCCTGCAGCGAGAATTTATCGCCCATCTTCGCTTTGTAGTCTTCACGCAGTTTCATGATCTGCAGTTTGCCGAGGGTGTAGACAAGGTAGGTCGGGTCGGCGGTTCCGCGCTTGGTCTCGCGGCTGGCGATGCTGTGCGTCTGGTAACCCTCCTTGACGAAGAAATCTTCGGCTTCGGCGGTGGTCATGCCCTGAGTATGCATCTTGATGCCGACGATATAGCGAGCGTCGCGGAGCAAAGCGTCTTGCAGTTGGCCGAGGCGCATCTTGGGATCGTCTTTGCCGACGTGCTCATCGAGCATCATCTGCTCGCAGTAATGTGCCCAGCCTTCGCCGCTGGTATTCGCGCCCAAAACCTTGCGGATCTTGGTGGGGAACAGAGGGGTCCACAGATGCTGCATGAAGTGGCCGGGCCAAACTTCGTGCACCGCGACCGCCAACATGACAGGGCGGCTGTTGCCGGCCATGTGCTCTTCCACTTCTTCCTTCGACCAGGTTGGCTCGGGCAGAGTGACGTTGAAGAAAGATTCCTTCGCAACTTTTTCAAACGGACCAGGAGAATCCATGGACGCGAAGGTGGTGGCGCGCGCAAAGGGCGGAGTCTCTTCCATCTTGGGCTGTTCGTTGGAAGGAATGGTCATGATCTTGTGCTCGGCGACGAAGTTGCGCAGGCCGCCCAGGAGATCGTCGTAAGCCTGGAGCAGTTTCGCGGGATCAGGGTGGTCCTTCTGCATGTCTTTCAGGATCTCTTGCGGATCGCGATTGGGGTCGATCTGTTTAGCGGTTTCCTTGAACCACTCCTGGTTCTTGTGGAGGTCGGCCATACCGATCTCAAGCAGGCGGTCGAGCGGAATGTCGACACCTTCGTCGTAGGAAAGCTTCTTGCGATAGTTGTCGGCGCCGATGGCGAAGTTGCCATTGGACCGCGGCAGAAGATCCTGCTTCATCCACTTCTGATAGTCGTTCAGCGCGGCGATCACGGCAGCGTTACTCGCCTTGAACTCCGCGAGCAGCTTCGGAGTCTTTCACTTCATTGAATGCCAGCGGCACGTCTTTCTCGAAGAAGCTGACGATGCCCGGAGTCTGTTGCAGAGCGATCTCGGTGTAGATCTTGGGCGGGTTCTTCAGATTGGCACGCGCGGCGAAGAAAACCGCGGGCATCTGCTTCTCGCGCGCGATCACAGCCTTCAGCCGCTCGGCTTGCGGCGCATAGTTGCGCGCCATGATGACGAAGATGCTGTTGGTGATGTTCGACTGGTAAGGGTCAGGATTATTCTCCCAGCCGCGAATGTTTTCAAGGCTCAGCAGGCGCGAGTCGAGGTAGCCGAGGACGAGATCGCGATCGACCTGACGATCGTAGTCGAGCGATTTCGCATCTAGCGCCTCGACCTTCGTCTTGAAGGCCTTCATCGCCCCGATGCGCTGATCAATGTCGAGCTTGGAGTAGCCCTCGAGTTTGGCGTCGTATTGGTGAAGGCCGTCCCCAGTGGCGGACGTGGGATTGAACTTGTAATAGATCTGGGAAAGGAAATCGTCAGCGAGCTTGTCCCACGCGGCGGACTTTGCGCCTGCGGCAGGCTTAGCATCTTTCGCGAAGGTTGCGGTGGCTATCAGCAAGAGGGCGAGCAGGGGGATGATCTTCAAGCAAAGCTCCTTGTCTTAACTATTGAAGCCCAGGATTGAAAGCTTACAGGCACCGGGACGATTCAGGCTACCCGGACGGCATCTACGCCCAGGCGTTCGAGCACATCTTTTAGACGTTCGAGCACGTCTTCCGCCCGGAAATTTGACAGCGAAAATTTCAGGATGCCGGCGGGCGTGAATTGCGCGCCCTTTTGTCCGGCGACGAATTGCGCGAGTTTGCCTGGATCGATGGAAGCATCTGGCGTGAAGCGGATGCTAATCTGCTCGCGCTTGCGATCGATGCCGGCGACCCCCGCGCGTTGGCATAGCAGCTTGACCGAGGCATAGTCGAGCAGGTTCTGCACCGGCACCGGAGATAGGGCCGTAACGGTCGGCGAGTTCGGCAGCGACATCGCCCAGCTGCCTCTCATCCGCGACGCCGGCAATGCGCTTGTACATCCGCAGCCGCTGATTTTCCTCAACGATGTATTCATCGGGAATCTTGATGTTGAGGCCGAGATTCAACTGCGTGTCGATCTCGCGGGGCAGGTCTTCGCCTTTCAGCTCGCGGACCGTGCGATCGAGCATCGAGGTGTAAAGCTCGAAGCCGACTGCGTCGATGTGTCCGCTCTGCTCGCCGCCAAGCAGATTGCCCGCGCCGCGAAGCTCGAGGTCGAGCGCGGCGATCTTGAAGCCGGCGCCGAGGTCGGAGAATTCTTTAAGCGCGGCGAGACGACGACGTGCGATGGGCGTCAGCTCGGCCTCCGCAGGGATGAGCAGATATGCATAGGCGCGGCGGTTGGAGCGGCCGACGCGTCCGCGCAACTGGTAGAGCTCGCTCAGGCCGTGGCGGTCGGCGCGGTTCACGATGATGGTGTTGCAGAGCGGAATGTCGAGTCCGTTTTCGATGATGGTGGTCGCGACCAGCACGTCGGCTTCATGGCGGATGAACTTAAGCATCACCTTCTCAAGCTCGCTCTCGGACATTTGTCCGTGGCCCGACGATCACGCGCGCCTTCGGCACCAGCTCCTGGAGCTTGGCGGCGATCTCGTAGATGCTCTCGACGCGGTTGTGCACGAAGTAGGCCTGGCCCTCGCGCTCGAGTTCGTGCTCGATGGCGGAACGGATCAGCTTCTCGTCAAAGTTCGCGACGACGGTCTGGATGGCGATGCGATCGCGCGGCGGCGTCTCGATGACGCTCATGTCGCGCAGGCCGACGACTGCCATGTGCAGCGTTCGCGGGATCGGCGTCGCGGAGAGCGTGAGCACGTCAACTTCCTTGCGCAAGTTCTTCAGCCGCTCTTTGTGGCGGACGCCGAAGCGCTGCTCTTCGTCGACGATGACCAGGCCGAGGTCCTGAAACTTGATGTCTTTCGAGAGCACGCGGTGGGTGCCGATGAGGATGTCGACTTTTCCGGCTTCGACTTTTTCGAGAATCTCCTTCTGCTGCTTTGGCGAGCGGAAGCGGCTGAGCATCTCGATGGTGAGCGGGAAGGCGGAGAAGCGCTGCTTGAAGGTTTCGAAGTGCTGGAAGGCGAGGACCGTCGTCGGCGCGAGCACCGCGACTTGCTTGTTGTCGCTCGCTGCTTTGAAGGCGGCGCGCATCGCGACTTCGGTCTTGCCGTAGCCAACGTCGCCGCAGAGCAGGCGGTCCATGGGCTGCGTGGATTGCATGTCGGACTTCACGTCTTCGATCGCCTGGGCCTGGTCGTCAGTCTCGTTGTGCTCGAAGGCGTCTTCAAATTCTTTTTGCCATTGCGTGTCGGGCGGATAGCTGTGGCCTTGCGCCATGCGCGCGCGCGGCGTAGAGCTTGACCAGTTCCTCGGCCATATCCTTCATGGCTTTCTTTACGCGCGCTTTGGTCTTCTGCCCACTGCTGCGTGCCTAGATGTGCGAGCGCCGGGCGCGCGCCTTCAGCCGAGCGGTATTTCTGAATGAGGTCGAGCCGGGTTAGCGGGACATAAAGCTTCGCGCTTTCGGCGTACTCCAGCACCATGAACTCGGCGGTGGCTTCGTCTTGCGTGATCTCTTTGAGGCCGAGGTACTGCCCGATGCCATGCTCGACGTGGACGACGTAATCGTCGACGGCGAGATCGCGGAAGTCGGAGAGGAAGGTTGTGGTCTTCGACTTCTTGCGCGGCGCTTGTGTGGCGACGAGGTCGGAGTCGTCGAACAGATCGCGCGTACCGAAGATGACGAGCTGCGATTCGGGCAGCGCGACGCCTTCGGGGATGAATGCTTTCACCAACGTTGCGACGCTGAGATCGCCAACGAAGTAGGACTCGTCAGACATGTCACCCGCGGATTTGCCGCGCGTGCCGAGGCGATAAGGGCAGTCCGTATTCTCTGAAGACTTCGGCCATGCGCTCAAGGTCGCCAGTGTTTCCAGCGGCGAAGACTACGCGGTGGCCGTCGGCGGCTAGCTTTTTGGCGTCTTCGATAGCTTCGGGAAGCGCGCCGTGGAAGCGGCGGGTTGGCTGAGATTGGATTTCGATCGCATGTTCGCGGGTTTGAGACGGGGCATGCCCCGTCTCTACGTGAAGATCGATCGGCGAGTCGAGCAGAGAGGCCGAGGTGTTCGAGGCTGCCGCCGGGGAGAGTACGAAATTTTGTCGGTGAGGGCGTCGGGCCAGAGATAAAGATCGGTCGGGCCGGACGAGATTGCCAATCCCGCTGCGTTCGTGCACCGACTCAACCTGCTCCCACCAGCGATCGATTCGGCGCGGGCGAATTCTTCTTCGTCATAGATGACTGCTGGCGCGCGGAAGCAGATCGAAGAGCGTCGCTTGCGAGCCGGCGACGGGCGCATAGAACTCCCAGCCGGGAAAGACCCCGACGCCAAGCTCGCTCATCGTGCTCTCCACTATCTCGCGCGAGCCTTCCAGACGTTTGCCGGAGAGGCGGGTGTGAATGGCAGTGAGGATCTCGGCGCTTACAGGATTTTCGGAGAGCGGCAGCAAGCGTGATCTCGTCGCGCGCAGCGAGCGAACGTTGGGTGGTGGGATCAAAGCTGCGAATGGATTCGATCTCGTCGCCGAAGAATTCGACACGCGCCGGGCGGTCCGCCTCAGGCGGAAAGACATCAAGGATGCCGCCGCGTAGCGCGTACTCGCCAGGCATCTCGACGACGTCGGCTTTGGTATAGCCGACGATGTTCAAATGTTCGACGAGCGCATCGGGCTCCATGGTCTCGGCGCGGCGGAGCGTGCGAGCGAGTCCGGCGTAATACTCGGCGGTGCGCATATACATGGCTGCTGCTTTGATCGGCGTGACGACAATGTTCGCGGCACGCCGTGGCGATGCTCCATAGAGCGTGCGCGCGCTGCTCCTGGATCTCAGGATGCGGTGAGAGATTTTCAAAGGGCAACACGTCATATGCAGGAAGATGCATCACGCTAGCCGGATCGGCGGTGCCGGTCAGCTCGGCGAAGGCACGCAAGATGGGCAGCGCCTCTTCCGCAGCTTTATTGTTCGCGACAAGATAGATGACCGGGCGTCCCGCGGCGCGGTTGAGAAGAGCAAGGTGCAAGAGTTTTGCTGAAGGAGTGAGGCCCGACAGACGGATGCGCCCCGCGTGGCTCTTGATAGGGGAGGCAGCACGCGCAAAAGCTGGGTTCCGTTCCGCGTCCGCAAAGAGCTCGCGGACCAAGGGGAGAATCACAGTTCGATTCTATCAGCGGACTTGCATTGGCGTTGCTGTGGTAGATTTTCGGTTTGCCTTTCGACCTTACGCAAATCCCGTGTATTGCAGCAGCGTGCCGAGCGGGTGATCCCCGGCGGTGTGGATTCGCCGGCACGCGCGTTCAAGTCTGTCGGCGGGGATCCGCCGATCATCGTGCGCGGCGCTGGGTCGCGCATGTGGGACGCCGATGGCAACGAGTACATCGACTACGTGGGCTCGTGGGGGCCGCTGATCCTGGGACATGCGCATCCCGAAGTTGTGGCGGCGATCGAACGCGCGACGCGCGACGGCGCGAGCTTCGGAGCTTCCACGCCGAGCGAGGCCGAACTTGCCGAGCTGGTCGTTGAAGCGATGCCGCAGCATGGAGATGGTGCGCTTCGTCAGCTCGGGGACAGAAGCGACGATGTCGGCGATCCGGCTGGCGCGCGGATTCACCAAGCGCAACCGCATCATCAAGTTTGAAGGCTGCTATCACGGCCATGCCGATTCGCTGCTGGTGAAAGGCGGATCGGGTCTCGCGACGCTCGGGATCCCTGACTCCGCCGGCGTTCCTGCAGAAATCGCACAGCTCACCACCGCACTGCCTTACAACGACATTGCCGCGGTGGAGGAAGCTTTCGAAAAATTTCCCGACAAGTTTGCTTGCGTGATCGTGGAGCCGGTGGTCGGCAACATGGGATGCGTTCCGCCCGCGCCGAATTATCTGCAAGAGCTGCGCGAGCTTTGCACCCGCCGCGGCGTGTTGCTGATCTTCGACGAAGTGATGACCGGCTTTCGCTTGGCTTACGGCGGAGCGCAGGAGCTATTCGGCATCAAGCCGGACCTGACCACGATGGGGAAGATCATCGGCGGAGGATTACCGGTAGGAGCCTACGGCGGGCGGCGCGACATCATGAACATGGTCTCGCCCCTTGGGCCGGTGTACCAGGCCGGGACGCTCTCCGGGAATCCGTTGGCGATGGCGGCGGGGATAGCAACGTTAAAGATCTTGCGCGAGAAGAAGAGAGAGATCTATCAGCAATTGGAAGCGCGCGCTTCGAGGTTGGTCGGCGGAATTCTTGATGCGGCGCAAAAACGGCGGCGTGAAGATGACCGCGAATCGCGTGGGCTCGATGTTCACGTGGTTCTTCTCGGATGAGCCGGTTACGCGATTGGAACGACGGCGTCGAAGGCGGACGCGAAGCGCTTTGGAAAATTTCATCGCGCGATGCTGGAGAGCGGGATCTATCTGCCGCCGTCGCAGTTCGAGGCGGCGTTTCTGGGGGTGGCGCATTCGGACAGCGACATTTCCACGACGATCACGGCAGCATCGCGCGCTTCAAGTACGATTGTGTGATTGTGTGAAGGACGAAGTAAAGCAGGTCCCTCGCTTCGCTCGGGATGACAATTCCTAAAGCCACTCTGTGACCCCGTGTCTCCGTGGCGAATCAATCGCTTAGAGCTGCGAAAGAATAGCCTTCAGCCGTCAATCTGGGAATCAGCCGCGAGGTGGCTTCTACCGTATGCGCGCGATCCGCGCCCGGGGCTTTGTGGCCGCCGTCGTGCATCAGGATGAGGTCCGCGCCGCTGATCTGACGGGTGGCGTGGCGCTCGACGCGCTCGGCGGTCGTTACTTTCCAGTCGTAGCAGGTCACTGTCCACATTACTGGGGTGAGCCCCATCTCGCGGGCGATGCTGAGCACCGCGGGACGGCGGGCGCCGAAAGGTGGGCGAAAGAGTTTGGAGTGCGCGCCCACGTTCTCGGCCAAGACCTTCTCGCAATCGGTCAACTCTTGGCGGATTCGCGCGGCGCTGCAAAAAAACAAATTGGGATGTGTGAAGGTGTGGTTGCCGATGGTGTGTCCGGCAGCGGCGATACGGCGGGCGATGTCGGGCTTGGCGGCGACGTGTTTGCCGATCAGAAAGAAAGTCGCCTTGACGTCGTGCTTCGCGAGCACGTCGAGAAGATTCAAAGTGTGCGGATCGTTGGGGCCGTCGTCATACGTAAGCGCGAGTTGCTTGGGTTCGGCGAGGCGGTGGAGAGTCTTGCCGAAGAGCTCGGATTCGGGCGCGATGGCGCCGTAGCTGGCGACACCTGCAGCGGCTAATCCGGTCGCTCCCGCGATCCACTCGATCATGGGTGGGATTTTACTGTAGCCACCGAGATTTTCGGCGGGGCTGAGACGCGGCATGCGGCGTCTCTACGTGGAGATCGTCCTCATCCTCCACAGGATCGTTGTTTGGAGCTTGCGCACGGGCGAGGACGCCCGTGCCTACACAAGCAGAACCTGCACGGGCGAGGACGCCCGTGCCTACATAAGCAAAAGCCGCACAGGCGAGGCGCCTGGCCACCCAAATCAATTCAGAGCTATTTCGGTGGCTGCGAAGACGCCTGCACGGCCTTGTTCAGCGACTTGCGCTGGGTAGCGGTGACCATCTTGAAGGCGAGGCCGTGGTGGAAGCCTTTGCGGTTACGGACTTCGGCGGCGAGGACCAGTGGCGAGTCGCCATCGAGAGTGAGTTCGACGTTCACCGCTCACCGAGTTCGAGTTCGCCGGCGAGCATCACGCCGATGCCGCCTTCGCTGACGGTGTCGCAGCGTCCGCGGAGCTGGGTCTGAGTGTCGTCGTTGCGAAGACGACGACCCGGCGATCGAAGCCGAAGCGTTTGTAGCGCCGCGCTTTCGAGCCAGGCTTTTCCCGCGTTTGGGAGACTCGGCATGTTGGGGGAATGTGCGGAAGAGTGTAAATCAGAAAATCGAGATTTGCGGCAAGAGGAATCAGCGAAACGAAATTTGTTTACTCAGTGCGCAATTGCGTTCGCGCGAAAGCGGGGTATGCTGCGCGCAGTCTTCTAGAAATCTCTTCATGGCAAATCTTTTCGAACTCCCCCGTTACATCGCGCTCGAAGGCCCCATACGCGTCGGAAAAAGTACCCTGGCGAAGATCATTGCGGAGAAGTTGAACGGCCAGCTGATCGTGGAGCCGGAGAACAATCATTTTCTCGATGCGTTCTACGAAGGCGAGCGCGGCGCGGCGTTCCAGGCGCAGTTCGAGTTCCTGATCCAGCGTTATGAGCAGCTTGCGCACACTCGAAGCCGGGCCAAATTCGCGCAAGACCATCGTGGCGGATTACATCTTCGAAAAAGACAAGCTGTTTGCGTGCATCAACCTGACCGACGATGAGCTGGCCGTCTACAACCGCTATTACAACGTGTTCCGCTCGCACCTACCGACGCCGGACTTGGTGATTTATCTGCAAGCGACGCCCGAAGTGCTGAAGAAGCGGATGAAGAAGAAGAATGCCGCGGGCGAGAAGGCGGTAAGTGACGATTACATCGAGGAAGTCTCGAAGGCGTATGAGCACTTCTTCTTCCACTACACGTCGTCGGACCTGCTCGTCGTGAATACTTCGGATATCGATTTCGTGGACCGCAACGAAGACCTGCAAGAGCTGCTACGGCGCCTGACCGAGCCCATCAAGGGCACGCAATACTTCCTGCCGCTGGGCGGGGAGGCGGCTGCGAGCGCGTAATTTAGGGGAGTTCGAGACCGATCAGTCTAGCAATCCGCCCCACAACAGCATTCAGTAGTGTCTGAAGGAGCGGTCGCCCGCGCGCTTGGCATTCCGCGCTACCCAGTCCATGCTCTTAACGTGATCAGACAGCACGACACCTGATGATCGAGCGCTTGCGATAGCCACCTCAAACGCGGTATCCCTTCACTTGCTCGTGATCGGGCAAGCAATCGCAATCCCGGTTTTGCGATTGTAGGTCGCGGGTGATAGAACCAATGCCGGCCGGCGGCCAGATTGTTCTTTGCCGCGTTTGCGGATCGAAATCGAGCCAGACCACGTCTCCGCGATCAGGGACATAGCTGGGACTCACCAAATCTCCTTCCAACCGGATTTTCCCCATACATCTTTTCATGGAGATTCTCCGGACGAATCTCGAAACCAACTCGGCCAAGGCTGGAAATCGTCCTGCATGCTCTTTAGAACAATTTTGCACCGAGCCTGCTGACGGAAAATTCTGATCGGCATCGCCATCTTGCAAACGGGCTTTTTCTGCGATCGGTTGCGGAATCCGCACGGCCAAACTGTTACCCCACTTTGTCACGCGAGTCTTCATGGTATCTACATTGTATATACGGCATTTATTTAGTCAATCACTTTCTCGTTCGTACGCATCTATAATGTGAACGTTAGCAGACGGTATGTCGCCGCGGCGAAAGTGTACTGGAGGCAACATGAGCATTACTTCGTTTCCGGAGCGCCACGGTTCCGCGCGCCCCAAAGTAACCACCACACACAATCCAAGAGAAGAAACAGCGGCGCGAGCCCATCACCTGCCTGACGGCGTACGACTATCCGTCTGCGCGGCTGGTGGACGAGGCCGGCATCGACATGGTGCTGGTGGGCGATTCGCTGGCCATGGTCGTGCTCGGGTACGAGAACACTCTGCCGGTCACAGTGGACGAGATGCTGCACCACACGCGCGCAGTGCGGCGGGCGGTGAAGTCGGCGCTGGTGATCGCGGACATGCCGTATGCGTCGTATCACCTGAGCGTGGAAGAAGGCGTCCGCAATGCGGCGCGCTTCGTGAAGGAAGCAGGCGCGGAAGCGGTGAAGGTGGAAGGCGGCGAGAAGCGCATCGAACTGATCCATCGGCTGCTCGAGGCGGAGATCCCGGTGATGGGACACATCGGCCTTACGCCGCAGTCGCTGCACACCATGGGCGGATACAAGGTGCAGGGAAAATCCCTGACCGCGATCGAGCAGTTGATGCGCGATGCGGTGGCACTCGACCGCGCGGGAGTCTTCTCCATCGTGCTGGAAGGAATACCGCGCGAAGTCGCGGCGATGATCACGGCGGAAGTTTCGGCCCCGACCATCGGCATCGGCGCGGGAGCGGATTGCGACGGGCAGGTGCTGGTGCTGCATGACATCCTAAACCTGACGTTCGCGCAGCCGGCAAAGTTCGTTCGCCAATATGGCGATGCGGCGGCGTTGATCAAGAATGCGGTGACGGCGTTCAAGAATGACGTTGAGAGCGGCGCGTATCCGTCGGATGAGGAGTCGTATCATCTGCCGAAAGAAACAAAAACGGCGTTCGAGGGCATCGCGGCGCGGAAGCGGGCGATGCGGTGCGGCAGGCGGTAGGACGAGGAAGTAGGAAGCAGGAAATTCAAGACCGCACGGCGAGGCGCCCGTGCTACACCGTCCGGCGCAACGAGCACGCCTAGCGCCATACGCCAAGAGTCGACGTGACGTGCATCCGGCAGAGCTGCAGCGGCATCCGATTCTAGATGCCCTGGAAGAGAATCCTCGTTTTCATAATGAGCATCGCGGCCCTGTTCGCGGTCTTCTTCACCACCACCTACGCCCAAGATAAAAAGATCAAGGGCGGGATTGCCAGTGTCGCCGATGACGCCGCCGGAAATGTGGTGATCGCGCAGATCAGCGATTCCCATATCGGCCTGGCGCGCGCGCCCGAGGCAAGTGAGAACCTGCGCAAAGTGGTGGAGATGATCAACCAGCGCAACCCCGACGCGGTAATCGTGACCGGCGACATTGGCGAGCGCGAGAGCGCGTGGGATGAAGCCAAGAAGATCTTTTCCGGGCTAAAGGCGAAGGTGTTTTACGTCCCCGGCAATCACGACGTCTCCGCGAATAATCCGCAAAAACTTGCCGCATGGCGAGGCGATTTCGGGAATGATTACTACGAAGCCCACGTGAAGGGCGTGACCATCATCGCGCTCGATGGCCAACTGTTAGGCAATTACGACAACTTCAATCAGAAAAAGGCGTCACCGCTGAAGTCGACGGAAGAATCGGAGCGCATGTTGGGGTGGCTGGGGAAAGCAGGCGAGGGAGCGGAGTCGGCAAAAAAGGGCAGCGGAGATGCAAGGGGCGAGAAGTTGGTCTTTGCGATGCAGCATGAGCCGATCGATCGCGTCGCTGGTTTTCCGCCGGACGACAAAGATTATTGGATCACCCAGGAACCCTACCGCTCGCGTGAGATCGAGCTGCTGCACCGGTTGGGGGTGAAGCATATCTTCGTGGGGCATTGGCATAAGGGATTGGTGTTTTCTTCCAACGACATCACCGAGCACGTAGCCCCGGCCACGAGCTGGTCGCCTACGGGCGACAAGCTCGGCTTTGCGATGCATACCATCACACCGGATGGGGACGTGAAAACGGACTTCGTTTATATCGACGCCGATCCGCATCCGGCGAAATAAACCCAGTACCCAGAAAAGCAGGTCCCTCGCTGCGCTCGGGATGACGAAGATTTTTCGGCACCCTGAGACGTGGCATGCCGCGTCTCTATGCGCAACATCTTCGCCTTAGTATGCGATGAATTAAACTTTGACGGTGCGAATCGTCCAGAGCGTCGAACAGATGCGCGCTGCATGCCGGGAGATACGGCAAAGCGGCAAGCGGCTGGGTTTTGTGCCGACGATGGGGGCGCTGCATCCTGGACATTTGTCCCTGGTGCAGGCGGCGCGGTCGCAATGTTCGACGGTAGCCGCGTCGGTGTTCGTGAACCCCACTCAGTTCGGCCCCAATGAAGATTTGAGCAAGTATCCGCGCGACCTCGATCGCGACCGCGGGCTGCTGGAAAAAGAAAACGTCGATCTCTTGTTTGTGCCGACGGCGGAGGAGATGTATCCGCCGGGCGCGGTGACCTGGGTGACGGTGGAAGGGTTGAGCGAGCGACTGGAGGGCAAGTCGCGCCCGGGACACTTTCGCGGAGTGGCCACCATCGTCGCGAAGCTTTTCAACATCGTCGAACCAGACCGCGCGTACTTCGGACAAAAAGATGCGCAGCAGGCGGTGATCATCCGCAAGATGGTGCGGGATTTGAACCTCGGCCTGGAGATCGTAGTGTGTCCGACAGTGCGTGAGAGCGATGGGCTAGCGTTGAGCTCGCGTAATGTTTATTTGAGTCCTGAGGAGCGCAAGCAGGCGCTGGTGCTGTATCGCGCGTTGTGCCGCGTGCGAGCGCTGGCCGATAAGGGCGAGCAGGATGCAGTGAGATTGCGCGAGGCAGCGCTGCAGGTGTTCGCTGAAGAGAAGGCCGTGCGGTTGGATTATTTTGAGATCGTGAGTAAAGATTCGCTAGAGCCGGTGAAAGATGTTTCGCGCGGGGCTCTGGTGGTGACGGCGGCGTTCGTGGGGAAGGCGCGGTTGATCGATAATCTGGTGCTGTAAGCCATTCACCACGGAGGCACGGAGCTTTCGATTTTCAAATGCAGATCCCTCGACTCGCTCCGCTCGCTCGGGATGACCTCCGTTTTCAGAAGTCGACTAGTTAAGTACGTTTCTTTGCTGGTCCCGACACAAAGGGATTTCCTATTACATAGAACCGGAGCGGCCAGTCGGCGGCTTGGGTGATGCCGACGCGGGGGCCGCAGACGATCTCGCCTACGCGGGAGCGATCGCTGGTGATCCAGAGGTCGGACAGCGGCGAGGTCAGGTCTTTGCCATCGTCGCGCGTGCGGGTGATGTCGAGCGCTTCGCACAGGCGTGCGGGGCCGGAGGTGAGTGCTTTGAGTCCGCTCGCCAGTCCGGTATCCAAAGAGAGATTCAGGTCGCGGTTCACTGCCATTTCTTCAATCCCCACCAACGGTTCGAGAGCGCGGATCAACACCGCGCCGGCGGTTCCTTCCTTCATACAAGTCACGTTGGCGCAGTAGTGCATGCCGTAGGTGAAATAAACATAAGCAAATCCCGGAGGCCCGAACATCACGCGATTGCGATCGGTGGGACCGCGGAAGGCGTGGGACGCAGGATCATCTTGTCCCAGGTAAGCCTCGGCCTCGACGATGCGGCCGGCGAGCAGCTTTCGTCCCTGGCGGCGGATGAGGATCTCTGCCAAGTAATTCAGGAGCAACGAGTTTGGGGTCGCGGGCGTAAAAGCGGCGCGGAACGGGCTGCAACTTTCGTAACCGCGCAGCGGCGGCGATCCAGCTACTCTGGCTAGCTTTTTGGGAGGATTTCAGAGTACCTTTATGCATTCGTTCAAGCGCCCGGACTTGTAGTTCCAAGATCTGAGGGATTCAGGAGAGATTCTATGACAGTAAAAAAACTTTCTGTTGTTCTAGCTGTGATCTTGCTGGCGACATTGACTGCTACTGCAGCCAATACTATTCCCGCCGGCACCACCATCACCATTCGCACCGGGTCGACGCTCGATTCGGGCAAAGTTGCATCGGGTGCGTCGTTCGACGGTACGTTAGTTAACGACGTGAAGAATGGCAACACCGTCGTCGCGAAAAGAGGCGATTCGGTGCAGGGCAAAGTTATCACCGCGAAAGATAGCGGACGCCTGCACAAACCCGGCGTCCTGCGGCTGGCATTGGTCTCGGTGAACGGTATCCCCGTGTCGACGACATCGCGCTCGTTCCAAGGCAAGAGCCACACCAAGGGCAACGTGACCAAGATCGGCGTAGGCACCGGTGCCGGAGCGCTGATCGGCGGATTGGCCGGCGGTGGCAAGGGGGCATTGATCGGCGCAGGCGCGGGAGCAGCGGCTGGAACCGGCGTTGCATATGCGACCGGCAAGGAACAAGCAGTGGTGCCGGCTGAGACCACGCTGACGTTCACCACGCGGTAGGTTTTTGTTTCTGAGAAGTCGAGGGACACCGAAAGGTGTCCCTTTATTTTTTGAAAGCGGCGAGCACTTCTTCGGCGTGGCCGTCGGGTTTCACGTTCTCGAAGACTTTGGCGATCTTGCCGTCGCCGTCGATCAGGAAAGTGGTGCGGGCGATGCCTTTCACTTTCTTGCCATACATATTCTTTTCTTTGATCACGCCGAAGGCGTTGCAGACCTTTTTGTCGGGATCGGCGAGCAAGTGGTAGGGAAGCTCGTACTTCTCCTTAAATTTCTTCTGCTTTTCCGGAGTGTCGGCGGAAATCCCCAGGACGGTCAGTCCGGCTTTCTGCAATTTTGTATACGCGTCGCGGAACCCGCACGCTTCAATGGTTCAACCGGGGGTGTCGGCCTTAGGATAGAAGAAGAGGACGGCGTTTTGCCCGCGCAGCTCTTTCAGGCGTACGATAGAACCGTTCTCGTCGGACAAGCTGAAATCAGGTGCCTTCTTACCTTCTTCCATGAGTCTCTCCCTGCGTCGAAAGTTATACTCTACCAGCCACTATCGCGTCATCTGCGCTGCCCTGACGCTTGCAGTTTTCTTTTCTGCGACGAGCGTTTTTCCGCAATATCGCAGCACGCGCAAAGAACATAAAGGACCACGCGCCATCGCGGTCATAGAATTCCCGCAGGCCACTAAAGATGCCAAGACGACGACGAAGTATGCTCCACGGCTGATCCCGGGGATCATCCTGAACAATGGAAAATATTTTGACGCGGACGCCTACATGGCGACGCCTGTTCCATGGGCGCTCCAACCGGGGACGGTCTATGAGGCGCGCGAAGCCGGCGAGTCGAAGGGATTGTTTACGATCCGTAATGCGACCGCAGACAAGGACAAAAACTGGATCGCTACGGGCGTGTGGGATTCCGCTGAGGCCATCGCGGCGCGGGCCGAAGCCAAACGCAAAGCTGAAGAAGCGAAGAAGGCGCGCGAAGCCGCCCTGAAGGAACAGGCGAAAGACACGGGGCCACCGAAGCTGAAGCGCGGCGGCGGGCCGGACACGACCAAGCCGGCGGTGAAGCCGGTTCCGCGGCCACCGCCTGCGAGGGACGATGATCCCGATCGTCCGCGGATGCGACGGGGCGCCTCCGATGAGCCGTCCCCAGCAGCAAACAAACCCGAGGCGCCGGAGGCTGCTGATCCGAATGCTCCGGAACTCAAGCGCGGCAAGCCAGCAAAGGAGTCTCCGCTAGTCAACGCGCCGCCGCCCGCGCCGAAGCAATCGCCGGTGCAGTTGTCGAACAATAAATTGCTGGCGGCGATCTCCGATGCCACGCCCGATGAAGATCGCTCGTTCCTGTTTCCGTGGAAGCCGGAGGAAGAAAAGCGGCTGACGAAATTAATGAGCGAGATGGCCGAGGCGGAGCTTGCTTCCGGACAAGAAGGCGATACGGCCACGGCGGGCGACAGGACGCGCGTTGCGAAGAAGACCGCGCTAGAAAACGTGCAGGTGCGCGCCTACGACCCGTCCACCAACAATGAGGCAGTCCTGATCCTCACGGCGTCATCGCCCGTGCAACGAAAGGAAGGCGTTTTCAATCGCTATGTGACCGTGGTCGCACATGTGGATTTGGACAATCTTCCGCACAAATTATTTTCCAGCGTCACCGACGACGATCACCTGGACACGGTCGGCATCCTGCAATTGGTGGACGCGGTGGATTCGGATGGCGACGGTCGCGCGGAGTTCCTTTTCCGGCG
Organism: uncultured Acidobacteriota bacterium; assembly: GCA_963711965.1. Classification (GTDB taxonomy): domain Bacteria; phylum Acidobacteriota; class Terriglobia; order Terriglobales; family Acidobacteriaceae; genus CAVQGF01. The sequence goes on from CAVQGF010000047.1 coordinate 24,609, forward strand.
CATCGGGAAGTACGAGCAGAAGTTCGAGTTGTACCGGTCCTACGGCACTCAGCTTTTAAAACTTTTCTGATCACATTGAGGTGAGTCATGCGTAAGTTGTCATGGATTGCGGTTGCCGTGTGCTTGCTGGCAGTAGCGGCGGTTTCGCAGGAGCAGGACTTCAGCAAGATACAGAGCCGCATCACCAAAGTCGCCGGCAATATCTACATGATCGATGGCACCGGCGGATTTGCCGGCGGCAACATCGGCGTCTCGGTCGGTGATGACGGGATCCTGATCGTGGACGATCAATACGCGCCGCTGGCCGACAAGATCCAGGCCGCGCTCAAGGGCGTGACCGACAAGCCGGTGCGCTTTGTCCTGAATACGCACTTTCACGGCGACCACACCAGCGGCAACCAGTATTGGGGACAGCACGCCACCATCATCGCGCAGGACAACGTGCGCACGCGGTTGGCAACCGGAAACCCGAGCACGCACCCAGACAAGCACCGTGATCCAGCGCCGAAGAGTGCGCTTCCCGTGATCACCTTCAACAACACGGCGACGGTACACATCAACGGCGAAGATATTCGCGCCGTGCACTTCCCCCACGGGCACACCGACGGCGACGCGGTGGTGTGGTTTACGCAGTCGAACGTGGTCCATATGGGCGACGATTTCTTCAACGGCGTTTTCCCGTTCATTGATATCGACAGCGGCGGCAGTGTGAAGGGATTGATGAAGAACCTGGAGGAGATCATTCCGCAGCTGAATTCAGAGACGAAGATCATCCCCGGGCACGGGCCGCTTGGAACGGTGGACAATCTGAAAAAATTTCTGGCGATGCTGAAGGACAGCTACGCGATCGTCGACAAAGGCGTGAAGCAGGGCAAGTCGCTCGAGAAGCTAAAGAAGGAGAACGTGCTCTCCAAGTACGACAGTTGGAATTGGGATGTGTTTAAGTCGAACGATTTTGTGGAATTCGTCTACAAGGACATTAAGGGGCAGAAGGAAGAATTTAGGAAGCACTGAAAGGCAGTTTCCAGTTGCGAGTTTCCAGTTTTCAGCGAAGTCACCCCAGCTTCTTCTTCGAGGAGTTCGTTGACCAGAGCGGGGTTTGCCGAACCTTTCGAGGCCTTCATCACCTGGCCCACAAAGAAGGCGATCACGGTCTTCTTGCCGCCACGGTACTGCTCGAGCTGCTTGGGATTGGCGGCGATGACTTCGTCGATGATCTTTTCGAGCGCACCGGTGTCGGTCGACTGCTGTGGACCTGCCTTCTTCTTCATAGACCACAGGGAAATCTTTGCCGCGTTCGAAGGACAAGTCGTAGAGGTCTTTCAGCATCTTGCCGCTGATGGTGCCGGCCTCGACCAAGTCGGCTGACACCGCAACCCCCTTCATGGTGACGGGAGACTGCTCAAGCTCGAGATTTTTCGCCTTCAAACGTCCCAAAAGTTCGCCCTGCACAAGATTCGCGACTCGCTTGGGATTCTTGGCGGCTTTGGCGGCTTCTTCGAATTGATCGGAACGGGCGCGCGTGGCCGTGAGCACACCGGCATCCTGTTCGGTGATTCCATACTCTTTCACCAGCCGTGCGCGCAATGCTTCGGGGAGCTCTGGCATGGTCGCGAGCGAATCTCCGCCTGCCACTTAGCGTCGACTACGAGAGGAAGAAGGTCCGGCTCGGGGAAGTAGCGATAGTCGTGCGCCTGTTCTTTCGAGCGCATGGAATATGTCTTGCCTTCGATCGGAGTTGTAGAGGCGTGTCTCCTGCGCGATCGTGCCGCCGGATTCGAAGCACTTCGATCTGGCGTTCGATCTCGTATTCCAGCGCCTGCTTGATAAAGCGGAAGCTATTCACGTTCTTCACTTCGGCTTTGGTGCCGAATTTTTCCTGGCCGCGCGGACGCAGGCTGATGTTCGCGTCGCAACGCAGCGAGCCTTCTTCCATATTCAATCGCTCACGCCGGTGTAAAGGATGATCTCCTTGAGGCGAGTGAGGTATTCATAGGCTTCGTCAGGCGTGCGCATGTCGGGCTCGCTGACGATCTCGATGAGCGGCACTCCGGAGCGATTCAGATCGATGTAAGTTTTTTCGCTCGAATCGGCGAAAGCCTTCGTGCATGCTCTTGCCTGCGTCTTCTTCCATGTGCAGGCGGGTGATGCCGATCGTCTTCGTTGGCTCCGCCGATCTTGATGTCGATGAAGCCGTGCTCGGCGAGCGGTTTGTCGAATTGGGAGATCTGGTATCCCTTGGGAAGGTCAGGATAAAAATAATTCTTGCGCGCGAAGATGGAAGTCTCGTTGATCCGGCAGTTCAGCGCCATGGCGGCGCGTACAGCGAAATCGACCGTCTTTTTATTCAGTACGGGCAGCGCGCCGGGAAAACCCAGGCATACCGGGCAGACGTTGGTGTTCGGGGGCGCGCCGAATGTGGTGGAGCACCCGCAAAAGATCTTTGTCGCCGTCAGCAGCTGGACGTGGACTTCGAGGCCAATGACGGGCTCGAAATTGGTCACGCGAATAGCTGGCTGTTCTAGCGACGTGGGCATAACAGATGATTATAGCGAGCCGAAGGAATTTTGAATCTTGAGTTGTGAATGTTGAATGACATCGCGAAAACCCATCAAAAACTGACGGTCAATTAGCCCTCGCCTGGATTCGAAATTCAACATTCGTAATTCAAAATTTATTTGGGCGGCTGATATGAAAGGTACTTCTCCATGGGGATCTCGAAATAGAGAAGCTCTTCGCCCTTGGCGTTGTGGATGCCGCTGAGGTAGAGAGTGGCGCCGGCGAGAGGATTGCGGATGCCAGCGATGTCGAAGAAGACGAATCCGGACTGGCTGGAGTGCGCCTCGACGGCGCGCGCAAGGAATTGCGAACGCTCGATCTCGTCCTGCACCTGTTCCTTGACGGCTTTCTTCGGCTTGCGATGCGGGATCGGCAGCGGGACCTGGCGCTCCTCGTCTGGCCGGGTATCGGTGCGAGAGAGCTTGCGCATGATGTCTTCAGGACGCTGCGGTGTCAGCTTGTCGCGCATGTTCGTGACCATCTCAATCTTGAGATCAACGAGAGCGACGGGAGTGTCGGCGTCGTTGGAAACGATGATGCGGACCGGCATCAGGCCGGAGCTGGCATAATCGGCGGCGAAGATCGCTGCCTTGTCAGGAGTGTCGTAAGGATCGGCGGCGATGGTGACGTGCTCCTGCGTGTCGGAGGTGCGCGCGGGATAACTGTTGGCATGGTAGGCGGCGGGCGGGTCGAAGCCCTTTTTATCTTTGGCCAGTGCAGCAATGGCCAGCAGGAGGACGGCCAGAGAAAGTACGGAACCGAGCCTGGGGTTGCTCATGTGAGGATTATCAGACGAAGGTGGAAGTTTCACAAGCAAGTGGCCGGAGCTGGCACTTTGCTGCTCCTGCGATGGGGCTGTGTTCAAATACCTTGTCCATGTACTTTCTTTACAGCGCGGCGTTGGTGTTGGCGTTCATCGTCGCGGCGCCCTACTGGCTATTCAAGATGCTGACCGGAGGGAAGTATCGCGCCGGAATCGCGGAAAGACTGGGGCGGGTGCCGGAGCGAGTGCGCTCTGCCCAGCCGGGCGATGTTTGTATGTGGATCCATGCCGTGTCGGTGGGCGAAGTGCTCGCCGTCTCGCAGCTCGTGAACGAGTTGCGAGGACCGGGAAAAGAAAAGCTGCGCATCGTGGTCTCAACTACTACTACTACCGGTCAAAATCTGGCACGCGAAAGATTTGGCGCAGAGAACGTCTTTTATTTTCCGCTCGACCTGGGATTCTGCATGCGGCCGTACATGCGCGCGCTGCGTCCGAAGGTGGTGGTAATGGCGGAGACGGAGTTCTGGCCCAACTTCCTGCGCAAAGCAAAACGCTGCGGAGCGAAGGTAGCAGTGGTGAACGCACGCATCTCCGACCGATCGCTTCCTGGGTATCGACGATGGAAGGGAATCCTGAGCCGCGTACTAAGTAATGTGGATGTATTTCTGGCCCAGAGTGAGGAAGACAAGCGCCGACTGATGGAGATTGGCGCTCCGGAAGAACGGGTTCACGTGAGCGGAAATTTGAAGTTCGACGTGAAGCCGCCGTTCAAGCTGCCGATCGTAGAGCAACTGCGGGCAGCCATCACCCGTAGCGGCGGTGGGCCGGTGATCGTCGCGGGGAGCACGATGGGATGGGAAGACAAATCGGTCTTAATGATGTTCGCGCGATTGCTGGGTGAGTTTCCCAATGCAGTCCTGATCCTGGCGCCGCGAAGACCGGAACGGTTTGACGAAGTTGCCGCGATGGCGCAAGGGATGTCGCTGCGAATCTGTCGGAGATCGGCCGCCGACTTGGCGACAACAGCAGTGAGTGGAGGAGTGTTCCTGCTCGACTCGATCGGAGAATTGGGAAGCGTGTATCAGTTGGGGACGTGCGCCTTCGTCGGGGGGAGCCTGGAGAACTCGGGCGGGCACAACATCCTGGAGCCGGCCGGATTCGGAGTGCCGATCATCGTGGGTCCGCATACGCATAACTTCCGCGACATCGTGGGATTATTCCGCCGGGCCGATGCGCTGATAGAACTTCCGTCAGGCTATCCGGAAGAAGATGCGGAGACGCTTTACGACGCAGTAGTCTCGATCCTGCGGCAAGAGATCAGCGAAAAAATCGTCCACATGAAACAGGTGATGCAGAGTCAGGCCGGCGCGACCCGGCGCACCGCTGACGCTCTGCGCAATTTTCTGGGAGAGGTGCAGTGAATCCGCTCTCGTTGCTTTATGGCGCGGCCAGCGGCGCGCGGAACCTCGTCTACGACACGGGATGGTTCACGGCACGGCTGCAAGGTCCGGTGGTGAGCGTAGGAAATATTTCGGCCGGCGGAACGGGGAAGACACCGTTCATCATCTGTCTCGGCGAACAGCTGAAGCAGCGCGGCATCAAGTTCGACGTGCTCTCGCGCGGGTACGGACGAGCGAACAGAGGAGTTCACTTTGTCGATGCGGCGGGAGCAGCGCACGATTTTGGCGACGAGCCGTTGCTGATCGCTCGCAAGCTCGGGGTGCCGGTCATCGTCGGCGAGAGCCGCTATCATGCCGGGTTGGTCGCGGAACAGAAGTTCGGTCCGCAACTTCATTTGCTCGACGATGGGTTTCAGCATCGACAGCTGCATCGTGATCTGGACATTGTATTGGTAGGTGAAGGGGATTTGGAGGACAAGCTGCTGCCGGCGGGAAGGTTGCGGGAGCCGGTGAGTGCGCTGACCAGAGCGGACTTGATAATGATTCCAGAAGCTCTTTCGCGAGAGAAAATACGCACGCACGAAACGTGCGTGTCTGCATTGTTCAAAGTTGTTCGCACAATGTCGCTCGGAGGGAAGCCAGACGGGGGCATTGTCGCATTCTGCGGAATCGCGCGGCCGCATGGATTCTTTGCGGGATTGCGAGCCGCGGGAGTGAACGTGGTGGGGGAGCGCGCCTTTCGCGATCATCACGCCTATTCGGAAGCAGATGTAGCAGAGCTGCAGAAGATGAGGGAGAGCGCCGGAGCGGCGGGATTCGTCACTACGGAAAAAGATCAGATCAATTTGGGGGAGCGCGGAGGGAAGCTGTCGCCGCTCTCAATCGCCGAATTGAACGTCTCGGTGGATCGGCCGGAAGAATTGCTCGACAGAGTTGTGCAACTGGTCGCCACGTCGAGGGCCGCAAAATCGTGAGCCGCGTGAGACAATCTCGGATTCATATGGACGTGCACGCAGAGCACTTGCGACACATCGTCGAAGCCTTCCCGCGGGTCAGCGTGGCGGTTGTCGCCGACCTGGTGGCAGACGAATTCATCTTCGGCGAGATATCGCGCGTGTCGCGCGAGGCGCCGGTGCTGATCCTGAAGCATCGTGAGAGAAATGTTGTCCCGGGCGGTGGAGCGAACGCTATCTACAACCTTGCCGCGCTGGGCGTGAACGTTTTGCCGGTGGGAGTGGTGGGCGACGACGAGACGGGAAAAATATTGCTGCAGAAGTTCCGCGCGGCACATATTCCCATCACCGGGATCCAGAAGATCAAAGGCTACGTTACGGTGACGAAGTCGCGCACGCTGGCCGGGTATCCGCACTCGGGCCGGCAGCAGGTGGTGCGGGTCGATCGCGAGCCTGAATCCGGGCCCGATCGCCACACGCAACGCGAGCTGGCAATGGCGACGAAGAAATATGCGCGCATCGCGGACGCTCTGCTGATCTCGGATTATGGATATGGGGCGGCGTCGCCGGAAGTATTCAATATGATCCGCAAACAGTCGTCGATGGATGGAATCCCGGTAACGCTCGATTCGCGTTATCGCATGCTGCAATTCCGCGGAATCACGGCGGCTACGCCGAATGAGCCAGAGGTGGAAGAAGCGTTGCGCACGACGATAGGCAAAGACGACGCCCGGCTGCTTTCTGCCGGCAAAGAATTGTTGCAACGCATGGCCTTGCAATCGCTGGTGGTCACGCGCGGGCGCGACGGCATGGTCGCATTCGCCAAAGGTGCAAAGCCGGTGAGCATCCCGGTGCATGGATCGGACGAAGTAACCGACGTCACCGGCGCGGGCGATACCGTGATCGCAACATTCACGGCGGCGCTCGCGGCGGGGGCGGATTCAGAATCCGCTGCGCGATTGGCGAACTACGCGGGCGGCATCGTGGTGATGAAACGCGGAACCGCGACGGTGTCGCAAGAAGAATTGCTGGAAGCCATCAACGCCTCGGCTTCGCACAAATCGAAATGACCGACAACAAAAAGATCGTGCAGCGCGAGCAGCTGGCGGAGTTGGCTAAGCGCTGGCGGGCAGACGGGGAGAAGATCATCCTGACCAACGGATGCTTCGACCTGCTACATGTGGGTCACGTCCGCTATTTGCGCGGCGCGAAGGAGCTGGGCGGCAAAGTTGTTGTCGCAGTGAATTCAGATTCATCAGCCCGAGTACTCAAAGGTGAAGGACGGCCGCGCACATCGCAACAGGAGCGCGCTGAGTTGCTGGCGGCACTGGAGGATGTAGACGCCGTGGTGGTCTTTCCGGAGAAAGACGTGACGGCGATCATCCGCGAGTTGCGGCCTGATATCCATGCGAAAGGCACGGACTACACGGAAGCCTCTGTGCCGGAAGGCGCGCTGGTGCGCGAGTTGGGCGGACGCGTTGCGATCGTGGGCGATCCTAAAGATCACTCCAGCACGGAGTTGATCGCGCAAATCGACAATCCTCGTAAAATCAAAAAGTGAGTTCCGAGCAGAACATCCTGATCGTGCGCCTGGGGGCGATGGGCGACGTTGTGCACAGCCTTCCGGTCGCGGCCGCATTGCGGCAGGCATATCCGGGAGCGCACATTGGATGGGCAATCGAGGAGCGATGGGCTGAGCTGCTGGCGGCGCGCAGCGAATTGAACGCGCCATCTGCGTCAAGCTCGCCGGAGCGGCCGCTGGTGGACGCGGTGCACGTGGTGAACATGAAGTCGTGGCTGGCTTCGCCGTTCTCGTCGGCAGGCTGGCGGCAACGCAAGAAGATGAAGAGCGCGATGCGAGAGCAGGAATACGGTGTCGCGATCGACGTGCAAGGAGCGCTCAAGTCGGTTTGGGTAGCGCGCGCGAGCCAGGCGAAGACACTGGCCGGCTTTGCGACTCCACGCGAGCCGCTGGCGAAAGCCTTCTACAAGCAAAAATTCGAAATGCGCGGAACGCACGTAGTCGAGCAGGGCGTGAATCTGGTGCAGGACCTTTCCGGACGCACCGATCTTCGCACGGAGTTTCGGTTGCCATGTGATCCCGATGCGGAAGCTTGGCGAGAGACGGAGCTGCGGAAGCGCGGCATCGGCGGATACGTTGTGGTTACTCCGGGCGCGGGATGGGGCGCGAAGCGCTGGCCGGCGGAGCGATATGGAGAAATGGCGCGACAGCTTGGCGAGTGGGGATTGCAGAGCATCGTCAACTCAGGGCCGGGAGAAGAACACCTGGCGCAGACGGTGATGGAATCGAGTGGCGGAGCAGCGCAGGCGCTGACCTGCAGCATTGGGCAGTTGATCGCTTTGGCCCGCAAAGCCCGCCTGTTCGTTGGCGGCGACACGGGGCCGGTGCATCTGGCGGCGGCGATGGGAGTGAACGTGGTCGCGATCTACGGGCCTACCAATCCCGCGCGCAACGGGCCCTACGGATCGAAGTCGATCGTGCTGCGCAGTCCGGAAAGCAAAACGTCGCACGCTCGACACATTGATCCAGAAGAGGGTCTACTCAAGATAAGCGCGCAGGATGCAATCGACGCGGCGAAGTCGATGTTGCGCGAGCCAACGAGCGACACACTGCGAGCGTGCCGGTGAGCTACGCACGTCTCGCGCGACGCATACGGGTTCCGGTGGGCTTTGTCGCCGCGGCGCTCTATGTCTGGTTGGCGCGACCCACGTGGATGTCGATCGTGTACGGCTGCGCGATCATTTTGCCGGCTCTGTTGTTGCGCACCGCAGCATCGGGGCACGTAAAGAAAAACCAGGAGGTCACCACTTCGGGGCCTTATGCGTATACGCGGAATCCGCTGTATGTTGGCTCGATCATCCTGGTGATCGGCTTTGGAATAGCCTCGCGGAACCTCTGGCTAGCGCTGGGACTGGTCGTGATCTTCATTGCGCTTTACTTGCCTGTGATCCGGGACGAAGAGAATTTTTTGCGTGCGCAGTTTCCGGAATATGCCGGTTACGCTCAGCGCGTGCCGCGCATCTTTCCGCGATTGACCGCCGCAGAACCGGGTGGAGAATTTTCGAGCGAGCTCTACCGCAAACATCGTGAATACAACGCCGCGCTGGGAAGCGTTGGTATGATGATTTTGCTGATCCTGAAATTGCAGTTCCTTTCTCACTAACAGAGCGACCCGCGTGCCGCGTATTTTCGTACTAGCGAGGAATCACTGATGACGCGAAGACAGAAGGGTACGAGATTAGTTTGGGGAGCCTGCCTGGTGGTCGTGGCCATTGCCGTAAAAGGACTCCTCACGAAGGGGGATTGGGACAGAGTCGACACGATCGTTATGGCGGCGCACTGATCATCGCTTTGGCGGTCGCAACATACGGCCTGGCACTACGCACCCCAGAAAAATAGCCCCTGCATGCGCGCACTCTTTCTTCTGTGTATCCTTTGTTTTCCATTGGCGGTCGCGGCGCAGACGGCAGAGCTGCTCACCAATGCCGCCCAGATCCATCCGCCAGCTGCAGGTTACAAATTCCCCAACGGAACATTATTCGAGTACAAAGGCGAGTGGCGCATCTTCGATGCGGGAGTGGCAACACTGCGGATGGATGCCGCCGGCGCTCAGCAACGGATCGTGGGTACAGCCGACGCGACAGGAGTGGTGGCAAAGTTGTTTCGCGTGCACGACGTTTTCGAAACGTTCTTCGATGCGCACAGCTTTTGTTCGCTGCAGATGACAAAGCATGTAGAAGAAGGTTCGCGGATTAGCGAGATCAACCTGCGCTTCGATAACCCAAGGAAGAAAAGCATTCTCGACCAAAAGGTACCTTCGACAGGCGAGACGAAACACGTGGAGAACGACACGCCGGGATGCGTGACCGATGTTGTCTCAGGAATCTTTTACATCGGCTCGCTGAAGCTGGAGCCAGGCATGAGCTACGTGTTTCCGATGAATGACGGCGGCAAAACCGTGGAGGTGCGCTTGCAGGTGGAAGGACGCGAGAGCATAAAGACCGATGCGGGCGCGTTCAACACCATCCGGGTGAAGCCGGAGGGAGGCACGGGGAAAGCAACTATCTAGATTCGGTACATGCGACGACGCGGCGCACATCCCGGTGCGTCTGCGCAGCAAAGCGTTCTGGGGCACGCTGACGATGACGCTGAAAAAGATAGATCGAGCACCGATACGACAAAGCCGCCTACTGCAGGTGGAAGCGCTCGTTAATCACGCGCTGCAGTCGGGGCCGAGTACAGAATGTCGTAAGCGAATTCTTTGTCCGGAAACATGGCTAGCGCGGCGCGTTTGGCATTGGCGGCCAGCTCGGAAGCTTCTTCCACGGTAAGGTCGGAATCCTGGCAGATCACCGACATCACCATGTTCATCATCATCTGCAATCGGCGAAGCTTTTTACTTTCCTCTTCCTGTTCACTGAGGCGGCCCGGTTGGCCTTCCTCCGGTCTTGCTTGTGGGATCTCCATCGATTCACCTCGTTCGACCCTAAACACCCTCAAGCGACAAGCTTCCGCCATCTTAGGACGGAAACGTTGCGGCGGAGCAACAAAAAACTTGCTGAGTGATTAGATGGGAAACTATCTGTCGCGGTCGCCTAGAACCGATGCAGGAGGAGGTGCTCCGGACTTTCTGGGAGAGGAGTAGAATCTGGTTCCTGCGAGTGAGTCTTTCGCGAGAGGAGCCTGCCATGTCCCCAGTCGAGATGGAACGAGACGATGAACAGAAGCCGGATTCACACGAGCTGGAGCAGGTGTTCGATACCAAGGAAGAATCCGAAGCTCTGGTGGTGCGCGGACTACTCGGATCGAACGGGATCGAGTCCCTGGAGACAGCTCTCGATGCTCCGCAAGATGTGCTGCCGGGCGTGGGTGGCATCGTGTTGAGCGTGCGTGCAGACCAGGCAGCGCAGGCGCGCTTGATGATCGAGGAATATCGGAATGATGCGGAGCAGAATCCGCAGCTTGATGATGCCGCTATCAGTGCGGGAAACCCGGAGTCAACGCGGGGAACAGATGACTGTCTCGCCATGCACAACGGCGCTGACTTTCTCTCCGTCCAGATAAAACGTAGTCGCGCCGAATAGATCGGTGCGAAACGTTGCCACGTGCGCTTGCTGCAATCGGCCGAGGACGTCAGGGCGCGGATGTCCGAATGAATTGTGGTAGCCGGCAGAGATGATCGCGAAGCGAGGACGCACTGCTTCCAGTAATTCAGGCGTGGTGGAAGTCGCACTGCCGTGGTGGGCGACTTTCAACAGATCAGCGTGGACGTTTTCGGTGGCGAGAAACCGCTCCTGCTGCTTCTCAACATCCCCCGCCAGCAAAGCCGAAGTCTTTCCCCAATCCACTTTCAAGACCAGTGAGTCGTTGTTCTTCGGTTCGGCGCTGAGCTGATAGTCCGACGCGGGGGCAAGCACGGAAATCTTCGCTGATCCAAATGCAAATGTGTGGCCGGTGGTGTGCTGGACGATTTGGACATTTTGCCATTGCGCGACCTTCATCAGGTGCTCGTACGTATTGGTGGCTATTAAGCCCGACCCAGAGTTCACGCGGATGGAAGTTGGTGATGACCAGCAATACGGTAGAATGAGTTTAGTGGCTGCAAGAACATAAC
>CAVQGF010000048.1:0-100076 GCA_963711965.1 uncultured Acidobacteriota bacterium
GTTGGCGATAGCGGCAAGACCCTGGGACTCGCCTGAAATGTTCGATTGGGGATCACAACCCGCGTCACCGTCAAGCTTCCAGAAGAAGGCGATCTGCACGGGCGTGGAACCACAAGTCCCGTAGCTGTGCCAGGCACAATATCCGGCGTGGCCGCGCGGTAAGTCGGTGTAGACGGGATAGTAGCCATTGGCTACAGGGTTAGGAATCACTTTGCAGACTTCCGCAAGAATCGGCGCAACGCGAGAGCCGCCACTGGCCGAGCTGCCATCCGTAAAATGTCCGCCGAAGGAGACGCTGGTACCGACTCGCCCGTTAGTTCCGGTGTACTCGGTGTTCGTACCGGCGTAGTTGGAGCCGCCGAAGCCTGAATACCAGGTATCCATGCCACTGATCTTGTCACCGGGGCTGGACCACGAAGGACCCCAGAAGATCGACTGCACTGCCGCGCTGTTCATGATCGCGCCGCTGTGCCAGGTCATGTTTGCGGAGCCACCACCCGGTTTGGCAGCGTGGACAACACCCTTTGCCCAATGAACTCCGTGGGCCTTCGACTCAGGGTCTGTGGCTGGGTCGTACGTGTCTTTCGACGCGGATGGTGCTTTGTTGATGGACGCATTCTGAGCATGCAAAGTCACGGCCGCGAACAGCGCGATCATGGCAAAGACCAGAAAAAACCTCTTCATACAGCCTCCGGAACGAGATTTGATAGTGCGCTTTTTCCTCGGGGAAACAGATCAGAAAAGAAGCCGGAATGAAAGTAAGTGCGCGCAGAAATGCGCGGAAAGGAACCGCGGATCAAATCAGGGAACCAATAGGCCACTAAACAAATCCTGCTTGGAATGGTGACAAGCGGCGTGCGCTGAGGTGCGAGCGGTTACGATTCCGCTGCCAACAGTCAGAGAAGATTAGCAGCAGGTCGGGCGGGGGTCAACGGAAGCCTTAGGAAATCTGTGGATTTCCTAACAGCTAACGCAAACTTGCGCCAGCAGCTTTCCCGGCTTAGAATCCGCAGCGCCCCCGAAAGGAGCCAAGATGAAACGCCTGATGTGTACTGCTATGTCACTGTGTCTGCTGCTGGGCGTCGCCGCCGCGCAGACAAGAACCACAACCAAGAAATCCGCAACCAAGTCCGCCGCCGCTGCCGCACCAGCGAAAGCCGCTGATGCAAGTTCAGCCCACGTGAAAGCCTATACGCCTGAGCAGATGAAGTGGTCGGCAGGCCCAAGCGCTCTGCCGGCGGGAGCGCAGATCGCAATCCTGGAAGGTGATCCGATGAAGCCGGGACCGTTTACCATCCGGTTGAAGTTCCCGAACAATTACAAGATTCCCCCGCATTCCCATTCACGTACCGAGCACGTGACCATCATCAATGGATCGATGCACGTTGGCATGGGCGACAAGTTCGACGAAGCGGCGATGACCACCTTTGGCGCCGGAAGCTTCGCAGCCATCGAGCCCGGGCAGCACCATTACGCGATGGCCAAGAACGACATGATGTTCAAAGGGAAGGACACCACCATCCAGCTGCACGGCGAAGGCCCGTGGGAGATCAAGTACGTCAACGCTAGCGAGGACCCGAGGAACAAGAAATAGCAAGCAGGAGGCAGGACGCAGGAGGCAGGAGGTAGGAAAGACAAAAGCCTCACACGAAGGTCACGAAGTTCGCACGAAGAACATTGTTTTTGGAAACCTTCGTGGATGTTTGGTAAATCCGGCTCCTAAAATCAAAACCCCAGGCAGGTTCGCCTGGGGTTTTTTCTCTGATCAGATTTGACTTCGTTGGGCGCTCGTCACTGCGCCTGAAATCTGCGAAGGCCGTTTATTGGATCTTGGCGATACCTTCCAACTCGCGCTGGATGGCCTCGACCGAATTACCGGCACCGCTCACACGGTTGGCTGCGTCACGCGCCGACTCCGGCGACACTCCGTAACCACGACCCGTAAGGAACATCTGGAACAGTTCCGCGGCCTGCTGGTAATCGAGCCCACCTTCTATGAGCTGGTTCCGCAGGGCCGCCATTTCTGCGATAGAAAAACGCTCTACCTGCATATGGTCACCTCCGACCCTTGCACCTTCTAGAACATTAGACACGGAGGCACCCTGTTTCGTTGCAGACAAAATGAAATAAAACCGTTACTAACGTAATCCCTGGTTGTACTTACGAGGAAAAAGTTGCGGTGAAAATCAAAATAATCGGGATGAAAGGGGCGCTCTACTTGATGGCCTTAAAGCCGCCAAACATGCGGAAGAGAGCCAGGTGTGGAAGACGGCGCTCAGGATGATTCCGCCTAAAACGCAAAGTCCGGCGTCGAGTCCGTATAAAGCCATCCCGACCAAGAAGGCCCATTTGTAGCCTTGTCCGCCGAAGTATCCGAAAATCGCAAAAACGCCGGCAATGATCACGGTGACGACCAGCGCAGCGACGGACCCGCCGCTGCCGCCATGCGCGCCAATTGCGTCGGTGAATTGAGTGATGCCTAATCCAAAGATGAAGCGCGTGCCATTGCCGGACATTGATATCAGGGTGTTGATGATCGATAGAGCGCCGATCCAGTAAAACCAACTTGCGCCTCCGCGAACAGCGGGAGATGCCGCGCCGGGTGCTGCAGTCGGCTGGGCTTGCGCCGGCTTTGCGGCAAGAGCCGTGATAGAAAATGGTTTCGTCGGTCGGACCCTGGTAGACGGTTTCTTTTTTGGGAGCCTGCCCAAAATCAGCCATTGTCATCCTCGCTCGCTGCGGAATTTCAAGGGCATTTTATGATGAGGACTTTTTTGACCAAATTACTTTCGTCGACGGGAACCGTCGAAGGTAACGGTGCGTAGAAAGGTGCAGGGATTGGAAAGGAATCCACGAATGAAATCCCGATTGCTTCTACTGGCTGTGGCCGCGCTTCTCACTTCCGCGGGAGATTTCGGGCGCAAAGCGGGCGCGCCCCACCCTCGAACCCAGACTTATATCTTTCCTCCGCAGAGACGCACGGCGGCAAGTGGTGCTTCAATCCGAACAGCCCCAAGCTGCGGATCCTCACGGCGCCTCCAGCTCAACCGAATGATCCTGTGGATGCCGTAGCACTGGCAGCCGATCTGAAAGAGCTGCGCGAGTTCCTTCGCACGCAATATCCCGGATACAGCGAACTCGCGCAAGCGCCGGGTTCGATGTGGACGAGTTCTTTCGCAACTGGCAAGCGTCACTCGCGGGAAAAGACAAGGTCCCTTCAGCGAAGCGATCGTGCGGCCGCTGCAGAAGCTGCGCGACGTGGTGATCGATCAGCATCTTCAGACCGCATTCCCCGAGGCAGAGCTTCAAGCGCGGAACTCTGCTCGACGCCCACGAATTTCAAGCCTCCTTCGAGGGCGCAGCTCGGACTGGAGAAATGCAGAGTCACGGATGCGCAGCGCGTGTATGAATCGACCCTGCGGGTATCGCAGCAGCTCTCACCAACTTCGAAGAAGGGCGTGATAACGGTATCTGCGGTTGCGGATCGTCCGGTGACTTTGAAATGTTCCGATCGTGATTTCACGCTCACCCAACGGCCGGCCACCCCGATGCCCAAAGAAGCTGACCCGACGTTCTACACCTGGTCAACGGTGGGCGACACAACGGTCTTCGCATTAAAAGACTCTCGGTACGACGAAGGACCTTGAGAATCTGGCGCACATCCCGCAGGATTATGCGCAACACGCAAAATTCAAACGCGTCATCTTCGATCTCCGCGGCAATGGCGGGGGAGATGATAGCTATGTCTATAACTGGATCTCGAATGCGAAGAATGGGACATGGTCCTCCGGTGCGGAAACGAAACTCGTCGAAATCTGTGGCCATGTGAGGCGTGGAACATTACCGTGTATCGCCTGGTCAGGGACGGAACAATTGACGCTGCCCCAGCCAAAGCGGAATTAGCGAAGATCAAGGCTGTGTAGCGGAGCATCCCCGACCTGCGAGAACAGTTTAATGATGGGCTCATAGAAGACAAGTCGGAACATCCTTATCAGGGGCACATCTACGTTCTAATTGACCGGCGGTCGGCATCTTCGGGCGAGAGCTCTGCGTTTGTGCTGCGTCAAGCCCTAAGCGCTACAGTGTTGGGCGAACGCAGCGCCGGATATTTAACCTTCGGGAACCAACGGCCCATTGTCCTGCCGCGCAGCGGCGTGCGGATCATGGTCCCAACGAAACGAAATTGGTTCGCTACGCCAATGGAAACGGTTGGAGTTCCGGTGGATCTGTATCTCGAGAACACCGCCATGCCTATCTACGAATTGCTGCCGCTACTCGAGAAACTCGAGGCCGGCGGAACGAAGAAGTGAGATAATCCCGGCCATGCTGGGCAATCGCACCAACGAGCAGTGGATCGCGCAGTATTCCTCGAGTCACCAGCATCCGGTGAACCGGATATGCCACTCGTTCGGCATCCCCATGATTGCGCTCTCGCTGCCGCTGTTTGTGGCCGCTATCTTTATTCATGGGCTTTGGCCAGTTCCGGTTGCGCTGTTCGTGGTCGGCTGGATCCTTCAATTCATCGGTCATTACTTCGAAGGGAAGCCCCCGGAATTCTTCAGCGATTACCGTTTTCTTTTCGTCGGATTGCGCTGGTGGGTGGCGAAGATGAAGGGCAAGGCCTAGTCAATCCGATTTTCGCGGCTTTCGTGCTACGCTCTCGGCGAGAGTTCCCTATTGCAAGGATTCGAAAAAGCCCCGCCCGAAGTGCAGGAGATCCTCACCAAGCCCATCCGTGAGCTTGGGCTGAAGCTTGAGGGCTCTCCGCTCGAGCGCTTCGTGCAGAAGCTCTACCGGGAGCTTGAGGCCAAGGGTATCCGCAAATTTCGTCCGCCCTGCTACCTGAGCGACGAGTGGGGATGTCCATCGGAAGAGCCGGTGATCGGCATCCCGTTCTACCTGGCCAATCCAAAATTGCAGCGGTTGGAAAAAGAAATGAACGATCTCGAGGACGCGCGCGAGATCATGATGTATCTGCGCCACGAAGCCGGACACGCCTACAACTACGCCTACGAACTTTACAAGACAACCGAGTGGCGAGATCAGTTCGGCCCCTTTCGGCGGCCGTATCGCGACAAGTACAAGCCGGTGCCGTTTTCGCGGCAGTTCGTTCGCTACATGCCGGGCTGGTACGCGCAGAAGCACCCTGATGAAGACTTTGCCGAAACCTTCGCGGTGTGGCTCACGCCGCGCTCGAACTGGCGGCAGAAATATAAAGGATGGGGCGCGCTGGCCAAATTGAAGTACATGGAGCGCACTGCCCGGCGTTTTCGCAACGTGGATCCGGTCCGCGCGCACGGGACCACTGACATCACTGTGGAGGAGATGGATACCACCGTCCACGAGTTCTACGAAAAGATGGCACACCTGGAGCCGGTGCCGGAGGACCTCGCGCTGGACTCCGATCTCGTTGACATCTTCAATGTTTCGAAACGCAAGCGCAAAGGGGTGCGTCCCGCAGCCGATCTGCTGAAGGAAAATCGCAAGACGCTGACCGACAAGGTTGCATATTGGACCGGAGTGCGGCGTCCGCTGATCAAGAATCTGGTGGAATCGATCGTCACGCGCGTCGGCGAGTTGGGGTTATTGGCAGATGTGAAGAACGAAGCGGAGTACATCACCGAGATCACCGCGTATGCAACGGCGATGGCGATGAATTACTTAACGAGAGGAAAGTTCATTCAACCGTAAACATCGTCTTTCATTTTTCGTTTCCTGTTTTACGAAAAACAGAGGAAACTGAGAGACGCGCACCCAGAGTACGAGGAGCCGACTACGTCGTCCGGAACCAAACTTATGGATCCCAAGAGACTGAAGGTCGCTATTCTCTATGACATTTGGGAAGAAGACACGCCTGAGCCCGAGCCGGAGCCAGAGCCGGAAAAGAAAAAGAAGGTCCGCAAAAAAGGGCGCAAGAAGAAAAAAGTAGAGAAGCACGACCGGGAAGAGATATTCGAGGCGCTCGAGAAGCTTGGGCACGAGCCTATCTATCAAGTAGTCGACGGCCGCAAGCAGTCATTGATCTCGCTTTCGCGCTGCGGCGCTGACATTATCTTCAATCTCACCGAGTCCTACGCCGGCGACGACACCATGGACATGAATCTTGCCGGATACCTTGATCTGCTTGGCGTTCCTTACACTGGATCAGGGCCTCATGGCCTCTACCTCGCGCAGGACAAGGCGGTATCGAAGAAGATCATCAAGTTCCACGGTGTACGCACGCCCGACTTTGCGCACGTCTACCGTGGCACGCTCGACCACTCGCACGACATCAAGTTCCCGCTGATCGTGAAGCCGACGTCGGAAGACGGGTCGATCGGCATTGACGTAGGTTCGGTGGTGGGAACGGTGAAGGAGTTGATGGAGCGCATCCATTACATCCATGAAGAATTCGATTCACCGGTGCTGATCGAGGAATACATCGAGGGCCGCGAGATCTATGGCGCTGTGCTCGGCAATAACGAGAATGCCGAGGTTCTGCCGATGGTCGAGCTCGACCTTTCGAGGCTGCCGAAGGGGACTCCGCGCATTGCCGGCAGCGAAGTGAAATGGGAAAAAGATACCGAAGCGTACAAAGTGACCAAGTCAGCTCCCGCCGACGACCTGGACGAGAAGACGGCGGAAAAACTGGCGTCTACCGCCATGTCAGCCTTTCGGGCACTTAAGCTGCGTGACTATGCCCGTATCGACATGCGGCTGAACGCGAAGGGCGAGGTCTATGTGATCGAGGCCAATCCCAATCCCTGGCTCTCCAGCAACTCGGAGTTCTATATGGCTGCCAAGAAATCGGGCAGATCCTATACCGACATGATCGAGACCATCGTGGAGCTGGCCAGGCAGCGGGGCAGGGATAACGCCTAGGCCAACGCGGGCAGGTCGCCATTACCGGGCCCGAATCCGACCACTCTCTTTTTGATTGCATCCTCTGTCCCCGCCAGCTAGTCTAAGTAAGTAATTACTTACTAACGAAGATGCCTGTGGCACGTCCAACCCGTATTTCCGCCCCTGAGCGGAAAGAGAAGATTCTTGCTGCCGCTGAGGAGCTGTTTGCCCGCAAGGGCTTTGCGGGCACCACCACGCGAGAGCTGGCGCTAGCGGCAGGGATCAACGAGGCACTTTTATTCCGTCATTTTGGCAATAAAGAAGAGCTGTATTGGGCCGTATTGGAGCAGCGCTGCAAGCTGGGCGAAGGCCGCAAGCGGATGCAGCGCCGGATCGAAGAGGGGCAGGACGATTTCGAGCTGTTTACGGGGATGGCGCAGGACATTCTAGAGCGGCATCGCCAGACTCCGGAGTTGATGCGGCTGTTCCTATTCAGCGCGCTGGAGACGCATAGCCTTTCGGACCGTTTGTTCAGCACTTATACGACCCACTTTTACGAGGTGTTGGCTAAGCACATCGAGAAGCGCAAGCAGGATGGCATCTTCAGAGACGTTGATTCCATGTTGGCGGCGCGCGGATTTATCGGCATGGTGTTTTACCACCACATGGTGCAGAACATCTTCGGTGGCAGGCACTACCAAACGTTCGAGCCCAGGCGAGTTGCCGAGACCCTGGCGGAGATTTGGCTGCGCGGGATGATCTCGGAAGAAAAAAAGCCATCGAAAAACGGGCACAAGATATCCAAGTTAGAAACTGCAGCGACATATTAGAAAGCGGAATGGAATGCATTTAGGAAAGCTGAAAACTTTTGGAGCAGCCGCGCTGGCGCTCCTGCTCTCGTTTGGGGTCACCGGCTGCGGTCAGAAAGACACTGCGCAAGCAGCAGGTCCGCCGGCCGCTCCGGTCGTTGCCGGCAATGCAGAACAGCGCGATATTCCGGTGCAGATCACAGCCATCGGCAACGTGGAATCGTTCCAGACGGTGCAGATCCGCTCGCAGGTGAACGGACAGATCGTGGCGGTGCACTTCAAAGAAGGCCAGGACGTCAGCAAAGGGCAATTGCTTTTCACTCTGGACAAGCGCCCGTTCCAGGCTGTGCTCGACCAGGCAGTAGGGAATTTGAAGCGTGACCAGGCGCAGGCAGCCAATGCCGAGGTGCAGGCGAAACGTTATGCCGAGTTGCAGCAGCAGGGCGTAGTGGCGCGCGAGCAGGCAGACCAGGTTATCGCACAAGCGAAGTCGAACGCGTCTGTGGTTGCGGCCGATGAAGCCGCCGTCGAATCCGCCCGAGTGCAATTACAGTACACCGAGATCCGCTCGCCCATCGATGGCCGCGCCGGAGCATTGCAGATCAATCTGGGCAATCTGGTGAAGGCCAATGACACGCCCTTTTTGGTGCAGCTGAACCAGATCACGCCGATCTACATCACCTTCACAATACCCGAGGTGTCACTTGCTCAGGTGCGCAAATACGTCGGCGATAACGTGAAGGTGATCGCGCGTCCCAAGGGGCAGGGCGGAGATGGGGCTGAGGGCAATCTGACGTTCATCGATAACGGCGTCGATCCGACCACCGGAACGGTGAAGCTCAAGGGCACCATGCCGAACAAGGACCGGCGCCTGTGGCCGGGTGAGTTCGTGGACGTGAGCATGAATCTTTCGATCCAGAAGAACGCGATCATCATCCCCACAAAGGCAGTGCAGACCGGGCAGCAGGGCGATTACGTCTATGTGATCAAGGCGGATAACACCGCCGAAGCGCGTCAGGTCACTACCGCCGGTACCTATCAAGGGGTGACCTTGATCGCCAAGGGAATCAGCGCGGGTGAGACGGTGGTGGTTGACGGACAGATGAGAGTGGTGCCGAACGGGAAAGTGGCGGTTCAGAGCACGGTTCCGACCAACGTGACCAGCAATGCCGAAGCGCCCCCGATCGCAGGTAGCGGACTATGACGATCTCGGGAGGATTCATCAAGCGACCCATCATGACCACGCTGGTCATGGCGGCCATCCTTATCTTTGGCATCTTTGCCTATCGGCTGCTGCCGGTGAGCGATCTTCCGAACGTCGACTTCCCGACCATCCAGGTGAATGCATCGCTGCCGGGTGCGAGTCCGGACACGATGGCCTCTTCGGTGGCCACGCCGCTGGAAAAACAGTTCTCGACCATCGCCGGTATCGACTCGATGACCTCGACGAACACGCTGGGGAGCACCAGCATCACCATCCAGTTCGCCTTGAGCCGCAGCCTCGATGGCGCCGCTCTCGACGTGCAGGCTGCGATCACGCAAGCCGGTGGGCAGCTGCCGCCGGAAATGCCGACTCCACCTTCGTTCCGCAAGGTGAATCCGGCGGACTCACCCATTCTTTATCTCGCGTTGAGCTCGCCGACTCTGAAGCTTTCAGACGTGGACGAAGCCGCTGAGACCACCATCGCCCAACGCCTCTCCATGGTGAATGGGGTGGCGCAAGTCTCAGTGTACGGAGCGCAGAAATACGCGGTGCGCGTGCAGGTAGATCCGCAAGCGCTGGCTTCCAGGCAGATCGGCATCGACGAAGTCACGAACGCGTTAAAAGCTGGCAACACCAATGTTCCGACGGGAACGCTGTACGGCGCGTCTAACACCTTCACCATTCTTTCGAACGGCAAACTTTCCAACGCCAACCAGTTCGGGCCGATGATCGTGGCTTACCGCAATGGCGCGCCGGTACGACTGAACGAGTTGGGTTCGGTGACCGACAGCGTTGAAAACAACCGCACCGCTAGCTGGTACAACGGCAACCGCGCTATCGTGCTCGCGATCTTGCGGCAGCCGGGCACCAACACCGTTGAAGTGGTGGACAACATCAAGAAGGTGCTGCCGGAGTTAGAGCAACAGATTCCCGCGGCGGTCACGGTCAGCACGCTGTATGACCGCTCGGTGTCGATCCGCGCTTCGGTCAACGACGTAAAGTTCACGCTCATGCTCACCATCGGGTTGGTGATCATGGTGATCTTCATCTTCTTGCGCAATATCTCGGCGACCATCATCCCCTCGATGGCGCTGCCGATGTCGCTCATAGGCACGTTCTCAGTGATGTATCTGCTGGGCTACAGCGTCGACAACTTGTCACTGATGGCACTCACATTATCTGTAGGTTTCGTGGTCGACGACGCCATCGTGATGCTGGAGAACATCGTCCGGCATATGGAAATGGGAAAGACGCCGATGCAAGCAGCGATCGACGGCTCGAGCGAAATCGGCTTTACCATTCTCTCGATGACGATCTCGCTAACGGCGGTGTTCATCCCCCTGCTGTTCATGGGCGGTATCGTGGGTCGCCTGCTGCATGAGTTCGCGGTCACCATCGGTGTCGCCATCCTGGTATCCGGATTTGTTTCGCTTTCTCTGACGCCGATGTTGTGCAGCCGCTTCTTGAAATCGCATGAACAACAACATCACGGGCGTTTTTATCAAGCCAGTGAAAAAGTATTTGAAGCATGGCTGCGCGGCTACGACTGGAGTCTGAAGCGTGTGCTACAGCACAAGTTCATCGTGTTCGTGCTGTCGCTCGGGTTGATCGCGCTGACTGGGTTCCTGTACTCGATCAGCCGCACCGGTTTCATTCCCGATGAAGATCAGGGGCTGGTCTTCGCCTTTACCGAAGCGCGACAGGGAATCGCTTTCCAGGACATGATGCAGTTACAACAGAAAGTTTCGGCGGTAGTCAGATCGAATCCCGATGTTGTGGCGGCAATGTCCACGGTGGCGCAGCCGACGAACAACGGCCGCATCTTCTTCCGCTTGAAAGATAAGAAAGATCGCGTGGGTCAGAAGAGCGCACAGGAGATCATCCAAGATCTTCGGCCGCAACTCGCGCAGATTCCCGGAATCAATGCCTACCTGCAGATTCCACCGACGATCCGCATCGGCGGCAGTCTGACCAAGTCGCAGTATCAATACACTTTGCAGTCCACTGACACCAACCAGCTCTATGAGAATGCACCGAAGATGGAAGCCGCCATGCGCGCTTTGCCGCAGTTGCAGGATGTGACCAGCGATTTGCAGGTCAAGAATCCGCAGCTCAGCGTGCAGGTGGACCGTGACAAGGCTTACGCGCTCGGCGTGACGCCCGATCAGATCTCGAGCGCGCTCTACTCGGCTTACGGAAATCGGCAGGTCAGCACCATTTACACCCCGAATAACGAGTACTACGTGATCCTCGAGTTGCTGCCGCAGTATCAGAACAATCCCACGGATCTCTCGCAACTTTACATCCGGTCGAACGCGGGGAAATTGGTGCCGCTCGATACCGTGGCCAAGATGACCCAAAACGTCGGCCCGCTTTCGGTGAACCACCTGGGCCAATTGCCGGCCGTGACACTCAGCTTCAACTTAAAGCCTGGAGTCGCACTGGGCGATGCCACCAAGATTGTTGAGCAGGAAGCGAACAAAGTCCTGCCTCCCAATGTGACGCGCGTCTTCCAAGGGACCGCGCAGGCGTTCCAAGCATCGTTCGTCGGACTTGGCCTGCTGCTGGTGGCAGCAGTGCTGGTGATCTACATCGTGCTCGGC
Source organism: uncultured Acidobacteriota bacterium (assembly GCA_963711965.1). GTDB lineage: Bacteria > Acidobacteriota > Terriglobia > Terriglobales > Acidobacteriaceae > CAVQGF01. Next base: position 11,439 of record CAVQGF010000048.1, read on the forward strand.
ATCCTGTACGAAAGCTTCGTGCACCCCCTCACCATCTTGTCGGGCTTGCCGTCGGCTGGCGTAGGCGCGCTGCTCACGCTGACGTTGTTCCACCAGGAACTGAACCTGTACTCGTTCGTCGGCATCATCATGCTGATAGGCATCGTGAAGAAGAACGCCATCATGATGATCGACTTTGCGCTGGAAGCGGAACGCAAGGAAGGCAAGAGCCCGGAAGAAGCGATCTACCAGGGCGCATTGGTCAGGTTCCGTCCCATCATGATGACGACTGCTGCTGCGCTGATGGGAACTCTACCCATCGCGATCGGATTCGGGGCCGGAGCGGAGTCGCGGCGCGGATTGGGGCTTGCGGTGGTCGGCGGACTGCTCTTCTCGCAGGTGGTTACGCTGTACATCACGCCGATCTACTACGTTTATCTCGATAAGGCGCAGACTTGGTTCAACGACCGCAAGAAGAAAAAGAAAGAAGCGGTGGTACGCGAAGAGGAACATGAGCCAATGGTCGCGGCAGATTAAACTTTCTCTCCCCTGGCAGGCGGGGCTGTAAGGGCCTCGCCTTTTTTTTATTTATGGAAGATTCCGGTGATGCCTTGCAAGGCGGAGCCGGTCTGCGCGCTCTGCAGTCCCTTGAGTGCAGCCGTGTTATTGGGATCGAGCTTGAGAGCGTCCTGGAAGTCCTGAGTCGCGCCACTGAAGTCGCGGTCTTTTATCCGACGGTAGCCGCTGGCGGTCAGCGCTTGCGAGCGGATGCGGTCGCGACTTGCGGCTATGCTTCGCGGCGTCGGCTCGGCAGGACGACTCGGCGCGGTGCTTCTTGGTGCCGGGGACGGTGGAGCAGATTTGTCCTCAAATGTGATCGGCTTTTCCTGCTGAACTTCTGCTTTCTTGGCCGGCAGCAGAGCCCAGATGGCGACCGCGAGCACCGCAACTCCACATGCCAGCGCGATCCAAAGCGTCTTCCTGTGTTTTTTCTTTTCGGTTTTCGGTAGAGCCGTATGCACCCCGGTTGAACCCAGGACCTTTGTCATCGCGTGTTGCGCTGCAACGGGTTTGGTCTTGATCGCCCCGGCCTTGGGGGCAGCTGCCTGCGGTCGCGTGAGGCCGGCAGAAGGCTCCACTGTCGCGCCGGACGCAGCTGCGGCGAGCGCCGCGGTGCTAAAAGTATTGGTGCTCGACCTTCCCGCGACGTCCGATGTTCCGCTGCCACGGAGCGTGCGGTGATCAGAGCTTGCGCGAATTCCTCGCCCGTCTGGAAACGCTGGTTACGATCTTTCTCGAGCGCCTTCATCACCACTGCGGAAACTGCTTCAGGAATATTTAGTTCCGGTCGCTGCTCATGCGGAGCGATGGGCATGGTCCCCAGGTGATGCATCAACAATCCGATGGCATTATCGGATTGGAAGGGAAGCTCGCTGGTGATCATCTCGTAGAGCATGACACCTAAGGCGTAAAGATCGGCGCGGCCGTCGACGTTGGGACCTTTTTCTCCGCTCGCTTGCTCGGGCGAAAGATATTGGGGAGTTCCGAGCACGATGCCGGTCTTGGTCGGCGTGTAGTTCTTTACTTCAGTGTCGCCGTCGTAGACCTTGGCGATGCCAAAGTCGAGCACCTTCACCAGATCCGAGCCGTCGGGCTGCGGAATGAGCAGAACGTTATCCGGCTTGATGTCGCGATGGACGATGCCGAGAGCGTGCGCAGCACCCAACGCCAGCGCCACCTGGCGTGCGATGTCGAGCGCGCGCGGGACAGGAAGCAAAGCATTCTTCTGCAAGACGGTGCGCAAAGCGTCACCACGCACGAACTCCATCACGATGAAAGGACGACCGTCTTCGGTGATGTCGAAGTCATCGAGCCGCACAGCGTTCGGATGACGCAGCTTGCGGGTGATGACGGCTTCGGTGCGGAAGCGGTCCAGAAAGTCCTTGTCGCCGGTGAGGCGCGGCGCTACCACCTTAATGGCAAGGTCTTCCTTCAAATGAAGATGATGCGCGCGGTAGACGGTGGCCATACCGCCCACGCCGATGGTCCCCATAATCTCGTATTTTCCACGCAGCACCATGCCTTCCACCAACTCGTCGGTGTCGCGCAAGACGGATTGGTCCTTGGGACAGGTAGTGAAGTCAGTAGGATACGTCGAACGACATGTGTCGCAGAATCTCATGGGTTTGAGGTCAGAAGAGAGTGGCGCGTTGATGGATAGTATCGCGAATAGCGGGATTTTGCGCGGCAGCTACGGCAAAAGCCTGAACCATTCTCGCTAATAGAACTCGGAGTGCGGCAAAACGCGTTGCACCATTTCAGGTGCTACATTGGAATTGCTCTCGCGACCCTCGCGTACATGTTAGATCCCAGCTCGAAGCTCGATCGCATGTTCGGCGTGTTGCGCACCATAGCCGACTTTGGCCCGCTGGCAGTCTCCAGCAGCGAATTCTCCGCCACCTCCAAAACCGTGGTGGAGCGGGTACTCGCGTCGATGGATTCGACCGAAGGCGCGCTCTGCTCCCTCGACGAACACAACTCCACCATCACTTGCCTGGCGAAGATAGGTCTTGAGGCATTGCCGCCGAATGTCGCGATGAAGATCGGCGGCGCCAGCATCGCCAATTGGAACCTGTTGCGACGGCCATTGCCGGTGCCTCCACTCGGCGGGCTCGCAAAACTTTTCAGCAACGAGCAGTTGCATCGTTTCGCCGGAGTGGAATGCATTGTTCCGCTGCGCATGGGCGGCCATCTGATCGGCGGAATGTGCCTCGGCGCGCGGCCCGGGATGCAGCGCTACAACGAAAGCGACCTCGAAGCGCTGGAGATGATGACCGGCCACCTCGCGCTGCTGCTGCAAAATTATTCACTTTCGGAATCTTTGCGCATCCAGATCGCCGACAATCTGCGGCTGATCACCCAGGTGCAGCATGCGCAAGACGAAGCTCTCGAAGCCTTCGCAACCACTATCGACGCCAAGAACCAGCACATGCTGGGTCACTCGCAGCGGGTCGCGCGATGCTCGGTCTCGATCGGCCAGGGAATGGGCATTGACCCGGCTGAGATCGCCGGGCTCCGCGCCGCCGGGCATCTACACGACATTGGCGGCGTGATCGTCGACCGCCACGTGATGAATAAACCAACGGAACTCGGGGCGGAAGAGGCGCTCGAGATCGCGAACCACACCACGCTGGGTCACCAGATCGTCTCGGCGGTGAAGTTCCCATGGCCACAAGTGCCGGAAGTCGTGCGTTGGCACCATGAGCGTGCCGACGGCACCGGCTACCCAGACAGGCTGCACCTGACAGAGATGCCGCTAGCAGCGCGCATCATCGCGGTGGCAGACACGTTCGACGCCATGACCAGTGACCGCCCTTACCGCAAGCCTCTCACCATGATGCAGGCGGCTCGCGAGCTGGTGCAATTGACTCCCACCAAATTTGATTCGGCAGCGGTACAAGCGCTGATCAATCAATTGCGTCAGAACGATTCCGGCTTCCAGGAGTTCAATCGCCGGGCGGAATATTTATCGCCGCAAGAGCTTGATCGTTTGTCGGTCGAGCTGGTGACGAAGGCCACCGGCGGACGCGTCTACTTTGCTTAGCGTTCTGCCGCATATATCCAGCCACTCGTAACATCGCCCGAATCAATTTCGTCCGAGCGAATCCTTTCCTCAACGGAAAGTGAGCACCCGATGTTGTACCGAATATTTTTAATCGCGATCGCGTGCAGCGTGATCACGGCGAATGCGATCGCAACGCCACCGAAAAAGCTGCACTACGATCAACCAGCGATCGACTCGGATGAATTTTTCGAGGCGAGCGATTCTCCGCGCCCACAGCCGGAGCCTGCGGCGGCTGATCCGCTGGCCGAGGCTCGAAAGCTGGCGTGCGAGCCGGTGGTGATCCGTGGTTTCGTGCAGGCGTGGAAAGCCACGCTGGATGGTACGCGCAACCAAGGTCTGGCGGAGGCGGGATTCGCCATCGATACCTACAAGTCTTCGATCTCGATCCAGGGGTGGAGTCAGGCGGGACTGAACGATCTTATGATTCCCACGGACCTCGACACCATGGCTATCGCCCACGTCCACGGCCGCGCCGCGGACGAGCATCCGGCGAGTGTGGACATGCGCTCGCGAGTGCCGAATTTTGTGGTCTCAAAATTTGCGCTCTACGTGACGGTGCCCGGAGCGAGACGCTTTGTGCGGATCAGGGACGGGGTGGATGGAATCGATGGCTGGAACATGCCCTGTCAGGAAAAAATTAGGATGACACAGAGCGGCGCATAGTAAACCGCGATGCGTATAATCTGAAAACGTTTTGGATTCTGGTCCGTCTGAAAAGGGCCTCAACGTTTGGAGGATTTCGTGCGTCTCGCCGCCATCACCTTCCTTTTGCTGTTCTGCCTTGCATCCGGATGTGCTCAATCCGCGGACGAAAAGCCTGCCGCGTTGCCCTATCATCCATCACTCGATGTGAGCATCATGGATAAGTCTATCGACCCGTGCAGCGATTTCTACACTTACTCGTGCGGCGGGTGGATGAAGCAGAACCCGATCCCCGCCGACCAGGCGTCGTGGGGTGTCTTCAACAAATCGTTCGACGAGAATCTCGCCTTCCTGCGCACGCTTCTCGAAGAAGCGGCAAAAGGCGGAGTTGGACAGGACGCTTCCGAGAAAAAGATCGGCGATTACTACAGTGCATGCATGGACGAAGCGGCAGTGGAGAAAGCCGGGGCATCGCCTCTGAAGCCGGGACTTGACGGCATCGCGAAGATCAAATCGCAGAAAGATTTGGCCGACGCGCTGGCACAGTTCCACGCACAAGGCGCGGACATGATCTTCGATTTCGACTCCGCGCAGGATGCGAAAGATGCGACACAATTCATCGCGCGCGCTGACCAGGGCGGCCTTCGGATTACCAGACCGCGATTTCTACTTCCAGACGGACGCAAAATCGGTGGAGACGCGGGCGAATTATCTTGCACACATCATCAAGATGTTCCAGTTGCTGGGCGATTCTGCTGATGCTGCCGGTAAAGAAGCGCAAACCGTCATAAATATTGAGACCGCGCTGGCGAAGGCATCGCAGACGCGCGTCGAGCGCCGCGATCCCTACGCCGTCTACCACAAGATGAATGTGGCCGACCTGGAGAAGCTGGCGCCGACGTTCCCCTGGCAGCGATATTTTGCCGGCGTTGGAATGAAAGACTTGAAGTCGCTGAATGTGACCGCGCCTGGATTCTTCAAGGGTATGGAAGCACAGCTCAAGAGTGTCTCTCTCGCCGACTGGAAGACGTATCTGCGCTGGCATCTTGCGCACCACTCTGCGCCGTATCTCTCGTCGGGGTTCGTAAACGAGAATTTCAACTTTTTTCGCAGGCAGCTCTTCGGCGCAAAAGAATTGGCGCCGAGATGGAAGCGTTGCACCAACTATGTTGATCGCGATCTGGGCGAGGCGCTCGGCAAGGTGTATGTGGCACGCGTCTTCACGCCTGAGATGAAGCAGCGCACGCTGGAGATGGTGGAGCAGATCGAGGTGGCCATGGAGCGCGACATCGATGCGCTGCCCTGGATGAGCGCAACCACCAAGCAAGAGGCGCTCGAAGAAATTGCATGCAGTGAAGAACAAGATCGGTTATCCGGATCAGATGGCGCGATTACTCCGACGCTTTCGATCGAGCGCGGCGATATGCTCGGCAACTTCGAGCGTAGCGCTGTGTTCGAGTTCAATCGCGAGCTGGCGAAGATCGGCAAGCCCGTCGATCGTGGCGAGTGGGGCATGACACCACCCACGGTGAACGCCGAATACAACCCCAGCATGAACGACATCAATTTCCCCGCTGCGCAGTTGCAGCCGCCGTTCTTCGACCTCAAGATGGATGATGCGCCGAATTACGGCGACGAGGGCTCAACCATCGGTCACGAACTCACCCATGGTTTCGACGATGAAGGGCGCCAGTACGACGAGAAGGGGAACCTTCGCGACTGGTGGACCCCACAGGATGCCAAGCAGTTCCAGGAGCGCGCGAAGTGCGTGAGCGACCAGATGTCGAGCTACACGATCGTCGACAACATCAAGATCAATGGCAAGCTGACGCTGGGTGAAGATGTCGCTGATCTGGGCGGAAACATCCTGGCATGGGCGGCGTGGAAGGAGGCTAATAAAGATAAAAAGCTCGAGCCGATAGATGGCTTTACGCCCGAGCAGCGCTGGTTCATCGGCAATGCACAACAGTGGTGTACGAACCAGCGCGACGAGATCATGCGCGTGTACGCAGTCACCGACCCGCACTCGCCTCCGAAATACCGGGCCAATGCTCCGCTCACTAACATGCCGGAGTTCCAGGAGGCATTCAGCTGCAAGGCGGGCTCGCCGATGGTGAAAGAAAAGAAAGACCTCTGTCGGGTCTGGTAAAACAAAGGGTGGCCATTTCGCCCGCTGTCGCTCGAGTCATCTTTATATTGGGGCTGGTCTTTGCGGCCAGCCCCTGGTCGTCTCCTCCCATCGCGCTCGCGGTTGGACTCGCACTGGGCCTGCTCTCGCTCAATCCTTTTCGCTCGCAGACGAAATCTCTCACCCGATACTTGCTGCAGGCGTCTGTGGTGCTGCTTGGATTCGGGATGAACATTGCCACCGTCTTGCACGCCGGCCGTAGCGGGATCATCTACACCGCAGTCGGAATCGCGGCGACGCTTGCGATCGGCATGGGGCTCGGAAGATTGCTGCAGGTGAAGTCGACGCCATCGTTCCTGATCTCTACCGGAACCGCCATCTGTGGAGGCAGCGCCATCGCAGCGGTTGGGCCGATCCTAGGCGCGAATGACGAGGAGATGTCGATATCGCTCGGCACGGTCTTCATCCTGAACTCCATCGCACTGCTTATTTTCCCCGCGATCGGGATGGCACTGCACCTTTCGCAGCAGCAATTCGGATTGTGGGCGGCGCTCGCCATCCACGACACTAGCTCCGTAGTCGGCGCGGCTCATAAATACGGTGAGACTGCCACGGCCATAGCAACAACGGTGAAGCTGGCACGCGCGTTGTGGATCGTGCCGCTGTGCATCGTGACGGCGGCGGTGAGACACAGCAAAGCGAAGATCCAGTGGCCCTGGTTCATCTTCTTCTTTGTGCTGGCGGCGGTGGCGAATACTTACGCGCACGCACTCGCTTCGGCATATCCTCTGCTCTACAGGCTAGGCGGGGTCGGACTGACGATCACCTTGTTTCTGATCGGGTCGGGAATCTCGCGTTCAACCGTAAGACAGTCGGCGCTCGACCGCTGGTGCAAGGCATCGTGCTATGGGCCATTGTCGCGATCGGGACTTTGCTCCTGATCCGTTCAGAGATCATCGCGCTTTGAATCTGCGTCTTTCGGCGACGCATTTTCTTTGCTAGACTTGCTGCCCTCCAGCCCACCCGCGCGGACCCTCGCCGCGACGACGAAGGAGCTTCCCCAATGGCGCACTGCCAGTCTTGCGGAAATGTTTTGGCCGATGGAGCGCAATTCTGCGCAAGCTGCGCGCGCGCACAGCGTCTCCGGCCGGCCAACCTCCAGTTCAGCCGGTACAGCAGACCACCTCCGGCGGTGGCTGCGGCAAAATCCTGGCAATTATCTTCATCATCGTTCTGCTGATCGCGGGCGCAGTCGGCGGCCTCATGTACTGGGGTTACATGAAAGCCAAGCAGAAGGTTGAGCAGGTGAAGACGGAGATCACCAATTCTGCAAAGGGGGGAGGCACCGCCACGATTCCTCCCGGCGCTGAGGCGCACAACGAAGACCCGTGCGCGGCGGGTGAGCGGGCGTCGTTGAACTTTGAGAAGGGCACCGTTCCGATGGTTCCCGGGTTGACGATGGCCAAGACGTGGACCACGAACAAAGGCGACTTTGAGACGCTGACGCAGGTACAGAGCATTGATGACCAGGCGGTCCATGTAACCGCATCGCGGGGCAAGGGAGACCCGAACAGCCACGAGGCGAACGTCGACGCTCGCGGTACGCGCAACGTCTGCATCGCCGACCTGCACGACGGAAGCTTCTATGTGACCTCGTGGGGTGGCAAAGCGGCAGAAACCATCCGCGGTGCGACCATGTTCTCGCTTTCGCAAACGGAATTCCAGGCGCTGAAGACCAAAGGCGAGGTACCGTTCACCTATTACGATGAGTCGAATCGTCGAGGAGACGGGACCTACCTCCTAACTCGAAAAGCGAGTGGAACGATGACTCGGGTCGAACCTGGGGATGTGCCTTTCAGCGTCATCATCAACGACCAACGAGTCGATATACCGACCATCCATGCCAAGGGCAGTCTTTCCGGAACGCCGGCCGAACTTCACGTGATTGATGATCCCAACGATCCGATCGTGCTGCACTTCGAGCAGCCTGAACGCAGATTCCAGATCAAGATCCTGAAGATCTCGTACCCGGGAGAGAAGAAGATCGAGAAGCAGCTCGAGGAAACCGGCAAGGTGCAGGTGTATGGCATCTACTTCGATTTCAACAGCGCGAACATCCGCGAGGAGTCGGAGCCGGTGCTGAAGGAGATCGCGGAGGCGATGAACGCGCATCCGGATTGGAAGTTGAGCGTTAACGGGCACACGGATAATGTGGGCGGCAACGCTTACAACTTGAAGCTTTCAGAACGGCGTGCCGCCGCGGTAAAGCAAGCCCTGGTGGAGAGCTACCAGATCGCAGGCGACCGGCTGGATACCTCGGGCTTCGGTGCCGGAGCACCCATCGAGACTAACGAGACACCGGAAGGGCGGGCCCGCAACCGGCGCGTGGAATTGATCAAGCGCTAGCGAGCGTCAGGAGGGAACCATGAATGGCGTCAGGAAGATGATTCGTTTCGTTTTGTTGTCTTCTCTCCTGCTACTGCCCTCAAGCTGCAAGAAGACCGAAACTCCGGCCCAAGCTCCCGCCGGCTCGGTCAGTAGCACTGGTGTGCCGACCCAATTTCGCGACCTCCGCAACCTTCCGGGCACGGTCTTCAACGTAACGTATGCGCCCAACGTAGTTCGCATCGATCTACCTACCGCCCAGAAGGCGTTGCGAAGTGTGAGCGAGGACGGCCAGGTATTTGTCTTTGAGAGCGACGATCCGCGCCTTCGCGAGCTGAAAGAGGGCAAGATCATGTTCCTGGAACACCTGGGTGCTCGCCGCGTGCTGGCTGTCCATACGGAAGGGCAACAGGTCGCGTTCCTTACCGAAAGCGCGGCTCTTACAGAATCTTATTCAAGACGGCACGATCGAATTCAAAGTGCCGGTCAATTTTCGCGAGATGCAGGCACGCAACTCGCAGGCGCTGGGGGGAGATGACGAAATAGCCAACCGGTGGTCGGTCGTCCCCAGCGTGTATGCCAGCGGCGGCCCTAAGTTTTTGGTGCATACGAAAGGTGAGACCGATGGCTGGGAATTCGAGGTCGAAGGCGAGCCGGAGGGAGACGGGCTATCACTATCCCTAAATGCCGGGAAGAAAAAACTTGCCGGGCTCACCGCCAGCGTCAAGATCAAAGGAGAATTGGAGCACGTCGCTACTGCATTCAAGGTGAAAATAAATAAGAGCAAGATGGAGGACTTTGAATACAGCACACCGCTGAAAGGTAAAGTGAACGTCTCGTGGGGGGTGACGACCAGCGGCGGCAACAGCGGCATCGGCGAAGCCAGGCTCAAATTGCCGCCTTTTGCGAAAGACGTATTCGATGTATACGGGATCCCATTCCTGTTCAAGATCGACGAGGCTCTGATCTTCAAGCCAGGTTTTGCCGGCAAAAAAGACGCAGCGGAAGGAAAGTTTCACGTCTACTACGACGGCGACGGAGGCGTCTCGATCCATGGCGACCAAAGCACGCCGAAGGGAAACATGAACGCCGAACCCGAGGCCGAGAAGACCACCGCGGAGTCCCTCGCGGCTCACGGGATCGTGCTCGCCGTGAACGCGCCGAAAGTTTCCGTCTCCCTCGGAACGGAGAGCATAACGGAGGCGATCAAGGAAGCGGTTCCTAAGGGTTTGGGCGACAAAGTCGCAGACTTCCTTGAGAAGGGGCCTTTCGGTCTGAGCGGTCTGGTGAAGAAGGCCAAGGAAGATTTCTTCCATGTCGAAGGGGGCGCATATCTGCAGCTGGTGACAGAATTCGACTATTCGGGGTCGGGGCCACTGAGCCTCGTGCCGTGCTCCATGACTCACGTGAATTTTTTTGCGCAAGCGGGAGCCGATGCAACACTCTTCGCACTCAAAGGCGAGTCGCCCAAACTCAATCTGAAGGAGACGCATTTCACGAAGAGAGAGCCAGACGTCAACATCTGTGGACAGAAATAGCGCAGAAGCGTGCGAGTTGTAGTTTAAGGATTTCGAACACAAGGTTCTAAGGCGAACCATGGTTGCCCCATTCAGCTACTCAGGTTAGGATTTTGCGCGAGGTGCGTGATGAAGTCCTTTTCGGTCTTAATCGTCGTGCTGTTCTCGTACTTCTGCCTTTCACAGGAAACCACTGCGCCCAACGTTGCTCCCGTTCCGGCAGCCGCGACCCCGCGCGTGACCACCGGGACAACGCCGGCGCAAGTACGCAAGGGAATCTTGATGGGAGCGCTGGATCCTACTGGATCTTCCTGTGGCCGACCTGAAGAAAGATGAGTTGCAGATCATGGATAGCGGCCAGGCCGCGACACCGGTCATGGTCCGGAAAGCCGACCAACTTCCACTGGATCTGGGCATCGTGCTCTATGCCGGCACGGGAAATTTCTCCCAGCAGCAGGCTGCAGCCCTGGAGTTGGTGAAGAAGATCATCCGGCCAGAAATGGACCATGCCTTCGTCATCGCCGCCGGCGGTAACCGCCCGTGGAGCGACGGCAACCTCAAGTGGGAAAACGACGTAGAAGCGTTGAGCAAGGGCATCAAGGTGCTGGATAAGAACACCGGCTTCAGCGACCCGTTCGGTTACGAACTGAAGACCGACCGGACCGGGCTGGATCGTGACTCGCTGCAGCATTTCGGTGGAGGCAATGGGTCCCCCACAGTCTTTAGCGTGATCTGGCAAATGATGAGGAGCGATGCAAGGCCGGTGCGCAAAGCCATCGTGATCGTGCGCAGCGCCATGGCGCACAGCCCTGGTGCGAGCGGAAGTTACAGTCCGATGGTCGAAACCTGGATAGCGAGCATCATCGGCGATGCCCAACAACAAGGAATGCCTTTGTACGTCATCGGACTTGAAGACCTCTCGATCGGCGGCGCAACCACCAACATCGGCGTGACCGCGACGGGGGTTCATCCCGGCGAAGCCGCGGCACTCAAAGACTACGACGATCAGATAGAGAAGATGCGCAAGGCAGCTTATGACGCTGGGCGCTCCAATGTCATTCGCATGGCGGAGAGCACCGGCGGTCATGTGTGGTGGAGCGATAAGAAAAACTTCAGCGATGCTACGGACGCCATCGCCAAAGACATCCTTGGACAATACGTTTTGATCTTTTCTCCTTCGGTAGCCGATGTGGCCAGTCCGCGAGGACTGAAGATCACCACCACGCACAAGGATTGCCGGCTGGAGACGCCGACGGCGTTTTTCTAGGCACCCACTGATGGCGCGAAAAGCGAGGCGTGGGCAAGGAATCAGCCTATAATCCCATCGTCCCCTCATGACCCTCGCTTCTGGCAAGAAACTCGGGCCTTACGAGATATTTCCTCCGCCGGCTCCGGCGGGATGGGCGAGGTGTATCGCGCGCGCGATACGCGCCTCGATCGCATCGTCGCCATCAAGATCATCTCCGGCGACGTGACGCACGAACGCCGAGCTGCGCCAACGCTTCGAACGCGAGGCGCGCGCCATCTCCAGCCTTGTCGCATCCGCACATCTGCGCGCTGCACGACATCGGCGAGATCGACGGCACCGAATACATGGTGATGGAGTTCCTGGAAGGCGAGTCTCTCGCCGACCGCCTCGCCGAAGGACCGCTGCCCGCTGAGCAAGTGTTGCGCTATGGCATGGAGATCGCCGATGCGCTCGAAGCCGCGCACCGTCACGGCGTCATCCATCGCGACCTGAAGCCCGCCAACATCATGCTTGACCAAGGGCGGCGCCAAGCTGCTCGACTTCGGGCTGGCCAAGCCGACGATGAGTCCGCATATCGGCAGCGACTGCTGCAGCCTCGCTCACCGCAATGGCGACGAGCCACAAGCCGGTCACTGCCGAAGGACATATCGTCGGCACGTTCCAGTACATGTCGCCCGAGCAGCTCGAGGGCAAAGAAGCCGACGAGCGCAGCGACATTTTCGCGCTCGGCGCCGTGCTCTACGAGATGGCGAGCGGACGCCGCGCCTTTCCTGGAAAGACGCAAGCGTCGATCATCGCGCGGGATCCTCGCGGCGGATCCGCCTGCGGTTTCTTCGATCCAGCCGTTGACGCCGCCAGCGCTCACGCAGCTGATCAAGACTTGCCTCGCAAAGGATCCCGACGAGCGCTGGCAAACCGCGCACGACATCCGCATCCAGCTGAAACATATTTCTGAAGGCTCATCGCAGGCGGGCGTGCCGGCGCCGGTGAAAGCAAAGCGGCAGCGGCGCGAATTGCTGGCGTGGGGCCTGTTCGCAAGCGCGCTGATCTCAGGCTGTCTCTTTGCCACGGCCTATTGGCAAGAGCAGGGGAACAAGATTGCCGTCAAGGCGCTAATCAATCCGCCTCCGAATGCGCGTTTTGAATTTATCGGGGACGTGGCGGGTCCGGTAATGGTGTCGCCAGACGGCAAGAAGCTCGCGTTTGTCGCCAGCGTTGAGGGTAAAAACGACCTTTGGGTGCGCCCACTCGACTCGCTGAATGCTATGGAACTTTCCGGCACCGAGAACGCTACATTTCCGTTCTGGTCACCCGATAGCAAAATGATCGGCTACTTCGCCGATGGAAAGCTGAAGAAAGTAGACGCCACCCACGGCCCAGGGCTGGCGATCTGCGACGCTCCGGTCGGACGCGGCGGGTGGTGGGGGCCGGACGATACGGTCCTATTCTCCCCTGATTTTCGCACGGCACTCTCGAAGGTTTCGGTGTTCGGCGGGAATCCAACTCCCGCCACGAAGCTGATTGACGGACAGCAAACCACTCATCGCTGGCCGCAGATCCTTCCGGATGGAAAGCACTTGCTATTCATGGGTGCCAGCCACGTGAATCCGAGGGCAGGAACAAACGGAATCTATTGGGGCAGCTTGGATGGAAAGCCGGCCACTCTGGTGATGTCCAGTGCAAGCAATGGGCTCTATGCCTTGGGCTACCTGCTGTTCCTGCGTGAGAACACGCTGATGGCGCAGAAATTCGATCCCGGAACCGGGGTCCTCTCGGGGGAGCCTCACTCCATCGCTGAAAATGTGTTCCGAGACGACGGGACCTGGAGAAGCCTTTTCTCGCTTTCTGAAAATGGTGTACTCGCCTACCAGGTGAGCACGAATGTTTCGCGGTCGCAACTCACGTGGGTAGACCGAAAAGGAGGCGCGACCCAAGCTTCTCCTTCCGAGATCAACTTCACTACATTCGCGCTCTCGCCTGATGGCAGCAGGGCGATCGTGGTCGGCGATCCCAATAATGAGTTGTGGAATGTGGACCTTGTACGTGGCACTCGCGCCCGCTTGACCTTCGACGGAGTGCAACACAGCTTTCCGATGTGGTCGGGCGACCAGAAGAACGTCGTCTACCAGAAGACCGAAACATTCGGAGATGCCATCGTTATGCGCAGCTCCAACGGAGTCGGGCAGGAACAGACTATAGTCCCCGTGGCACCGCCGGAAATTGCGAGGTTTTTGTCGGATTGGTCGAGGGATGGTCGCTACCTCATCTATTCCGAAGGAAAGGCCACGAGCAATTCTTTCGCGGTGTACGCACTGCCGCTTTCCGGCAGCGACCGCAAGCCGCTCGTTATCGTTCCCGGCACCTCAACTAACCTGGATGCTCACCTCTCGCGCGACGGCAAGTGGCTGGTTTACAGCTCCAACGAGAGTGGGCGTTTTGAGATTTATGTGACATCGTTCCCAATACCAAACGGCAAATGGCAAGTCTCCACCAATGGCGGCCGCCCGGCGCGCTGGATGCCGGATGGGAAAGAGATCGTTTATTACACTCCGGGCGGCGATGTCATGTCAGCGAAGCTGGAGATTAAGAACGGAGATTTTTCCGTCTCGGGAGTCGAGCGGCTTTTCCATGCCGGCGGAGTGTCTCAAGTGGTGCCTGATTTCTACGTGAACCCTGATGGGAAGAGGTTCCTTCTTCCCGGCGTGACTGTCACTGAGCAGCCGCCCATCACCCTGGTGACCGACTGGAAGGCCGCGCTGAACAAATAGTCATAATTGACGCGCGAAAACTGCCCGCAAGCGCACGGCTCTAGGGCATAATACTGTGCGTCCCCACGCCAGCCAATGTCCGTCGCCCCCATTCCGAGCCCTGACCCGCGCAAAGCGAACCCCGGTCTGCTGTACGTGGCCGGTGCCGACAAGCGCGAGATCCCTTTCCTTAAGGCTTCGTTCTCGATCGGGCGCAAGACAGAAAAAGATCTGATGATCCCCGACCCGCGCGTATCGCGCGATCACGCCATGCTGGTGCGGGAAGGCACCGACATCTACGTCCTTGACCAGAACAGCCGGCATGGGACCTTCGTCAACGGAGAAAAGATCGAACGCCGCCGCCTGACGAAGGGCGACCGCATCGAGTTTGGCGTGCGCGGCGACAATTACGTCATTTTCGATCCCGACGCGAGCGAATCGGATTCGAGTTCAGCGCGCGAATTCCTGAGCCAGATACAAGGATGGAAGCCTCCACAAACACCCAGCGCAGTTTCCGAACTGAACACGCTCACACTCTTCCTGGAAGCTGCTCGCAAACTCAACACCAGCGGAGTTCTCGAAGAAGTATTGATCACGCTGATCGAGACGGCGCTGAACCTGACGCGTGCCGAACGTGGCTACGTATTTTTACGCGGCGGCGAAAAAGGACAATTAGTCCTGGCGGTGGGGCGCAACTCTAAAGGCGATCCTCTCACCGACGATTCCACTATCTCGCATTCGATCCTGCGCGAAGCGGCCAATTCCGCATCGGAGTTTTTGGTCACTGACGGAACCGATTTCGAAAAACTTGCCGGACGGCAGAGCATCGTGGCGCAGAACCTGCGCAGCGTGATCTGCATCCCGCTGCGTAAAGCGCAGTTCCGCGATAAAGCGCTGACGGAAAGCCAGCAGGCTGCGGCAACGCTGGAGACTCGGGGCGTCCTTTACCTGGACAGTCACACACTCAGCGGAAAACTTTCGCAAGTGAACCACGAGCTTCTGCGCACCATCGCACAAGGCGCGGCCACGCTGCTGGAAAATGCCAACCTGGTACAGGCGGAGCAGGCCAATCGCAAGATGCAACAAGAGCTTGCCATCGCTGCGCAGATCCAACAGCGGCTGATGCTGGTGAAGATCCCAGAGGTGCCGTTTGCGAAGGTGGAAGCGCGCAGTTTGCCTTGTACTGAGGTCGGCGGTGATTTTTTCGACGTCATCCGCACCGAAGGTTCGCTGACGGTCGTGGTAGCAGACGTGAGCGGCAAGGGGATCTCTGCGGCACTGCTGGCGTCGATCATCCAGGGAATGATCTATTCGCAGCTGCTTCTGGATACGCCGCTCGCCGACGTGGTCACGTCGGTGAATCGCTTCTTGTGTGATCGCGTGCTGGGCGAAAAATATGCCACCATGATGATGGCGCGCATCCATCCCGACGGCGGATTGGAGTACGTGAACTGCGGCCACGTGCCTCCGCTGCTGATCTCAAGTGGTGCGGTGGCGACGCCTGGAAACAGCAATCTGCCGGTGGGGTTGTTGGGTGATGCTGTCTACGAATCGGAATACATCAAGCTTAAGAAAGACGACCGCTGGGTGATCGTCAGCGACGGGGTGACCGAAGCCGCCGACAAGAACGACGATTTCTTCGGCTTCGATCGCCTGCAGGCTTCTCTGGGGGACAATCCTGAGTTCGAAGAGATCTTCGCGGCAGTGACGCGCTTCTGCGCGGGAACGCCGCTGAACGACGATTGCACCGCGTTGGAATTGCACTTCACGGGACAATAAAAAACGAGCGCCCTCGCGCTCGTTTTCCTTTTTCAGCTGAAAAAACTTACTTTGCGGGAGCAGCCATCGGTGCATCGGTGGTTGCAGCAGCGTCTTTCTTCGCCTTCTTGGCCTTCTTTACTTTGGGAGCCTTAGGAGCCTTTTCTTTCTTAGCTTTCTTGGCTTTCTTAGGAGCTTCGGTCTTGGTGGTGGTATCGGTGCTGGTGGTGGCCTGCGCGAACGAAGCGCCGGTCAAGATCACCGCAGCCAGGAACAACATAACAATCTTCTTCATGGTATCCATTCCTCTTTTTTTCAATCGATTGAATTGGCCGGTTCGTAGGTACACTACTCCGGCTCTGCTGGCTATAACCCATGCCTAGCGCCAAAGTTGCGCCGCTCTGAATTATTTTCGGTTTAGGCGATGGTTAGGACGACCTTGCCAAAGCTCTGGTTGGATTCCTGGTATCGATGGGCGGCTTGTATGTCACTGATTGTAAATACCTTATCGATTACTGGCCGCAGCTTCCCAGCGCTGAACTGAGGCACGACGCGCTCGCTGAAGGCGCGCATGAGTTCGGCGATCTCTTCGACCGGTCGGGCGCGGAGGATGGTCCCGATCAGGTGAGCGCGTTTGCCCAGCAACTGATGGAGATGGAGCGTGACATCGTTGCCAGCCATGGTCGCGATCAGCATGATGCGCCCTTTTTGTGCCAGCACCGGCACGCTGGCCGCAAGATAAGGCCCGCCGACGAGGTCGAGGACGACGTCGAAGCCGCGGCCTCCGGTTGCAGACTCTGCGAACTCTTCCAGTTGGCTGAGAGTCGCATCGACCACGCATCCGGCCTCCAGCCCGTATTGTTCGGCACGATCGATTTTGTCTTGAGTGCGTGAAGTTCCGTATGGCACTCCGCCAAAAGCGCGAACGATCTGCACCGCCGCGAGCCCCACTCCGCTGCCCACGGCATGGATCAAAACGTTTTCACCGCGGCGCATGTGCGCTTGCGAGATGAGAGCGTCGAAGGCGGTGATAAAGACTTCGGGAATGGCCGCCGCGGTGACCCAATCCATGCCGCTGGGAATCGCTGCCAGCCGGCCTTCTTCGACCGCGATGTATTCGGCGTGTGCGCCGCCGGGCGTGAGTCCGAAAACGCGGTCACCATTTTCCCAGTAGGTTGCGCCGGCGCCAAGTTCTGCGACTTCGCCCGCGAACTCAAGGCCAGGAATGTTCTGCACCGCGCCGTGCGGAGCGGGGTATTTCCCCTGACGCTGCAGAAGGTCTGCCCGATTCGAGCCCGGCAGCGTGCACGCGCACAAGCACCTGACCGAGGCCGGGCTGAGGAGTCGGCGCATCCTGGAGTGCGAGGACTTCCGGTCCGCCGAACTTCGTGATCACAACCGCTTTCATGCTGAAGGGATTGTAGTAGAGGGCAGAGTTCTTGGTGTTCTGCGACAGCGAAAAGCCTCACACGAAGAGCACGAAGATCTCACGAAGGTCCTTCGTGCGACTTCGTGCCCCTGTGTGAACGCTATTGAAACGCGCTATGACTTGCGGCTTGCCGGAGGAACGATGTTGTTCATGCGCAGATACTCGACCATTTGGCCGTACTCATCGTTGGTATGGCCTAGGAAAACCAGAGACATGCCCATCCGCGTGACGTTAGGTCCCTTGGGGTTGAATGGGTTGGGCAGTTGTTCGATAGCCGAGTCTTTGTTCACCTTATCCATGGCTTTGTGCGCGGCGTCGAAGGAGTCCTTTACATATTTAAGGATGGCATCTTTGCCTTTTACATCGTCTGGCCCTTCAAAGCCGCCGGCGGGAGGCTTCTCCCCAAGCAGGACTGACGCAACAAACATGTTGGTGGCGGCGGTGTGCTTCAGGAGCTGGCCAAAGGTGCGCACACCTTTAAATTCACCGGTGGTTGGCGCGAAGTCGAATTTATCTGCCGGCATGGCTTCGGCGGCATCAACGAACTGTTTTTCGGTGTTGGTCAGCGAGCGTTGCAGGATCTCAGTAACGGTCTTCGGGGTGGGTGGCGGGTTTTGGGCGAATGCTACTGCCGATATGGCGACAAGCAGTGCGGTAGTGGCGAGCTTGGAGGTAATTCTCATGAGACTGTTCTCCTTGGGGTGGGGCCATGTCTCAGACGACGAAGGGCCAAGGCGGGTAGCAGAATCAGGACGAAAAGACCTAAAACGGGGACGAAGCGGCAAGCGGGTGCTGGTCTGCCGGAGAAACGAAGCGAGCGCAGCTCTGGAAGTCCGGTTCTTGGTATACTTAACGAGCTAGTTTCGAAGTGGTTGTAAGCAGTTTCTGCATCAGCATTACCTGCCTGCGGTACCCCTCGATTCACCAGCAAACTTAACAAGAAGGAAGTGTTTTTACATGGAACAAGGAACAGTGAAGTGGTTCAATGACGCAAAAGGCTATGGTTTCATCAGCCGCCAGAATGGCGAAGACGTTTTCGTGCATTTCTCGGCGATCCAGGCGAACGGTTTCCGCAGCCTGCAAGAAGGCCAGGCGGTGCAATTCACCGTTGTCAAAGGACCCAAGGGGTGGCAGGCAGAAAACGTAGCTCCTGTCAGCTAACGTTTCTTCCAGCTTTGAAAAGCGGCCCAACGGGCCGCTTTTCTTTTTGTGGCGCCGTCGAGACGGCAGCAGTTGGCCTGAAGTGTCCGGAGATTGTCTGCGACTTTCCTCGCAGGTGGGAATCCACTCTGCTGTGAGCACAGCCATCCCTTCCGCAGAACAGATCGTGCAGGCGAGCCGCGCGGCGCGCGTGCCATCGCAGATGACTCCGAAGCACATTTTTCTGCTTTCGAGCGGAAGGATGTCGTTCTACCTTGCTGCAGCTGAGCAAAACGGCGAGCGACGGGTGCGCATCGCCGAAGCCGCGGTCGGTGAAGTGGAGATTGTTTCGCCGGCGGCGCTTGAGCTGGGGCTGAACGGTTTGGGAGATTCCGTTACGGAAATCCTGTCTGGCAACGGCGCAGAGGCGGCGATCCTCGCCATCGACTATGCGAGCAAACTGCGCATCCGGATCAATGGTAAGGGCAAGTTTCGCGACGGGCGCCTCCATCTTGATGTCGAAGAGAGCTTCGGCAATTGCAATCTATACATCTCGCAGCCGCAGCAGGATTCGGAGGCGGAAAGAGCCTTGGCGCGCGCGGCGACTCTGTCGACTGGCGATGTAAAGCTGAAGCCGGCGGAGCGCGAACGCATTCAAGGCGCGCGCCGCTTTATTTTTGCGACTGCATCGGCCCGTGGAGCCGATGTCTCACATCGCGGCGGAGACTCGGGATTCGTGCAAGCAGGCGAGAGCGAGATCGTGTTTCCCGATTATCCCGGCAACAACATGTTCGCGACCCTGGGGAATCTGCTGGAAGACGGGCGCTGCTCGCTGCTCTTTCCGGCTTATGGCGAAGGCCGCAGCCTGCAGGTCGCCGGTCGCGCGCAGGTCGAAATGCATGCGCAAAACGGCGACGATCTGGATAGCGGCCGTGCCATCCGCGTGGCTGTCGAGCACGTGATCGAAGAATAGGCGCTTGGCCCTTCTTACGATAAAATAGAAGCTCGAGCTTCAACCGAGCTCACCCCCGTAAAGTCTCCGGATTACATACCTCAGCGACTCTGTGTCTCCGTGGTGAAAAAGGGAAAAAGGATTACTTTTGAGCAAGATACGCAATATCGCCATCATCGCGCACGTTGACCACGGCAAGACCACGCTAGTGGATGCCATGCTGCGCCAGAGCGGCACCTTCCGCTCCAATGAAGCTGTTGTTGAGCGCGTGATGGATTCGAACGACCTCGAGCGCGAGCGCGGCATCACCATCCTGGCCAAGAACACTGCTGTGAATTATCACGACGTGAAGATCAACATCGTTGACACGCCGGGCCACTCCGACTTCGGCGGCGAGGTCGAGCGCGCGTTGAAGATGGTGGATGGCGTGATGCTGCTGGTGGACGCGAGCGAAGGCCCGCTGCCCCAAACACGCTACGTGTTGAGCAAGGCACTCGAGGCGAAGCTCTCGCCGATCGTGGTGATCAACAAGATCGACCGTCCCGATGCGCGCGTGCAGGAAGTGCTGAACGAGGTCTACGACCTGTTCATTGACCTGGACGCGCACGAAGACCAGCTGGATTTCCCGGTGCTGTACACGAATGCGAAACTCGGCACGGCGACGACGGATCTTGCAAAAACCGGCGATAGTCTGCAGCCGCTGTTCGATGCCATCCTGAAGACCATCCCTGAGCCAACCGGCGACCCGAACGGGTCGTTGCAAATTCTGGTCGCAAACCTCGATTACAGCGATTACCTCGGGCGCCTGGCGATTGCGCGGGTCGTCAATGGAACCCTGAAGACCGGTGAAGAGGTTGGCATCTCGCATCTTGACGGAACGCTGCAGAAGACGAAGATCACGAAACTGTTCTCGTTCAGCGGACTTAAGCGTGTAGACATCGAGCAGACCGAACTCGGCGACATCGTTGCGGTCGCCGGCGTGACTGGCATCACCATCGGTGAAACCATCACAAATGCCGAAAACCCGACCCCGCTGCCGCCGATCGTTATAGATGAGCCCACGATCGCGATGCAGTTCACCATCAATACCTCTCCCCTTGCCGGGCGCGAAGGGCAGTACGTGACCTCGCGCAACCTACGCGAGCGCTTGACGAAAGAGCTGCTGACCAACGTGTCACTGAAGGTTGAAGATTCCGGCTCGACTGACACTTTCAAAGTCATGGGACGCGGCGAACTGCAACTCGCCATCCTGATCGAGACCATGCGCCGCGAAGGGTTCGAGCTGATGGTCGGCAAGCCGGAGATCATCACCAAGCGTGTGGACGGCAAGCTGATGGAACCGATCGAGAAGCTGACCATCGACGTGCCCGAAAATTTTGTCGGCGTGGTGATCGAGAAACTGGGCGCGCGCAAAGGCCAAATGGTCAAGATGCGTAACCACGGCTATGGACGCGTGCGTTTGGAATTCCAGGTCCCCAGCCGCGGCTTGATCGGCCTGCGCAGCGAGATCTTGACCGACACGCGCGGTACCGCCGTCCTCAATTCGTTATTCGACGGCTACACAGAGTGGCTGGGCGAGATACCGCACCGCATGACGGGCGCGCTGGTCTCCGACCGCGCCGGAGTGGCGACCCCGTATTCCCTGTGGAACCTGCAAGAGCGCGGAGAGCTGTTCGTTGGCCCCAACACCGAGGTCTATGAAGGCATGGTGATCGGCGAAAACGCGCGCGATAACGATCTCGACGTGAACGTGGTGCGCG
This sequence comes from uncultured Acidobacteriota bacterium, assembly GCA_963711965.1. GTDB lineage: Bacteria > Acidobacteriota > Terriglobia > Terriglobales > Acidobacteriaceae > CAVQGF01. Next base: position 32,750 of record CAVQGF010000048.1, read on the forward strand.
AGAAGAAGCTCACCAACATGCGGTCATCGTCCGCCGACGAAGCCATCCGGCTGGTGCCGTTCCGCGCGTTGAACCTGGAGCAAGCGATCGAGTTCATCGCCGACGATGAGTTTGTCGAGGTGACGCCGAAGAACCTGCGGCTGCGTAAGAAGGTCCTGCAATTCAATAAACGGCCGCGGAAGAATGCGATCCCGGTTGGCGCTGAGGCGGAGTAGATCAGCGCCTACTGTGCTTCATAGCTGCTTCGATCTCTTGCGCGGTGTAGGGAACGCCGGGAGTTAGATTTTCTGCTCCATCCTTGGTTATCAGAAACGTGTCCTCAAGGTAATAGCCCTGTCCGTCGATTGAAGCAATGGGTTCAAAATCGATCGTGGTGCCCGCCCGCAGTGCACCTTTCGGAAGCCCTGCCTCGAGATTCATGGTGTGCACCTGCCAAAAGGGAACGTTCTTTTGATCGGACCATTGCTCAATCGCTCTTCGCGCCACCGGACTCTTCGCGGTATCGCGATGTTTTAGTAATTCGCTCCGCCAGGCATCGAAAACCCTGTCTATGGTGACGCCTTCGCGCAAGACCTTGGCACCAGCTAGATATGCCGCGACGAAAACATTCCAAGTCTCACGCTGATCCGGAGTGAATTTTCCAGACACCGGAACCGTGCGTCCGAGATCCCCCGAGTAGTGATTCCATTCGCAACCAACATCGAGTCGTACCAGATCGCCTGCCTTCATGACTGAGTCCAAGTGGTCGTAACGCGAGAGCGTGAGCCACGGCCTGGGGAACACGCCGTTTTCCCCCGACAAAGCCCACGGCCAGAACGAAGGACCATGCGCGCCCGATTTCCAGCATGCGTTCGTTACCTCGAGTTCCACACTGCGCTGCGAAGTGCCTGGTCGAATGGCCCGGATGCCTGCGTTCACCGCAACCACAGTCGCGCCTGCAGCAGCTCGAACAGACTTCATTTCGGAGGCGCTCTGAACCGACAGGAGGTCAGAAAGAGTTCGGCCCGCATCTACAACGCTGACTTCGGGCCAGCGGCGTTTGATGGTGTTGATCCACAAGGGGGCGACTGCGGCTTCTTTTTCGAGGAGGCTACCTGGAAGCTCATGCAACGAAAAGCGATCGTGAGGGTAATAGAATCTTGCGGTAGAAGTAGCACGGCTCCCCAGAAAAGCCTCGAGCTCTACCCAATCCACCACGTGATCGATCGCAAGCTGCTTCGCTGACTCTGGGCCAGGCGAGACCTCCGGGCGCAGCGTTGCGTCCCCGAACGGGTCCTGCGGCGGTAAAAACAGCCACGACTCGCGCGAGCGGCCATCGATCGCGAGCAAAGCGCCGGCTGTGTTCTCCAGGCCGGTGTAGTAGTAGAAGATGGGATCTTGGCGGAAGCCGTCGGCGGCCAGATCGAAGGCGGATTTTGCGTGCACGAGCAAGATGCCGTCGCTGAAAGATGCGGCTGCGCGAGTTCGCCTTTCACGCAGCTCGTTCGCTTGAGCCGAACAGGCAGACAAACCTGTAAAAACAATCGTCACGCAAACTATGAGCTTCAACCGCATAAAAAAGTCCTCGAACGGAGAGGGCTAATAATAGTCTTTCGTGCTCTGGGCGGCGTGTCCCCTTAGCAACAGCGCGCCCTTTCCTTTGGAACCCTATAAAAATGTGATATTTTAGCCGCACTCCCAGGGTCACTCTGGGCGTGGTGTTTGTGTCTCCCGACAGAGTCTTCCGAGTCAATCCAATATGGCGCTAGGCTTCGGCTTCAATAAGCAAAAGGTGCTCGCTGCGGCGGAGAAAGCTGTCCAACAGGGCAAGCTGCAGAACGCCATCACCGAGTACGAAAAGGTCACCAAGGAAGACCCCAAGGACCTGACGGTTCTGAACACCATCGGCGATCTCTACGCGCGCGTTGGGCAGAACGACAGGGCGGGCCAATATTTCAAGCGGGTAGGCGACTTGTACGCGACCGAAGGCTTCACGGTGAAGTCCATCGCGATGTACAAGAAGCTGACCAAGCTCACGCCGGGCAATGCCGAAGCAACGCTGAAGTTGGCCGAGCTCTACACCCAACAAGGTCTCTATAACGACGCCAAAGCACAGTACGTGGTCCTGGCCGAGCAAAGCCTGAAGGCCAGCGATCTGGATTCAGCGGCGCGGTCCTTCCAGAAGATCCTCGAACTCGATCCCGAGAACACGGCCATGCAATCCAAGCTGGCCGATACCTACATGAAGCTCGGCAAGAAGTCCGAGGCGCGCGGCATCTTCTTTACCGCGGCGCAGGCGCTCTATCAGCGCGGCGCGCTCGACGCTGCCGACGAATCCTTAAGGCGAGTGTTGCAGCTCGATCCCAGCAACTGGACGCGTTGTTGCTGCAGGGCAAGATCGCGGCCGATTCGGCGACGGAGCTTCGGCTATCGCCATCCTGGAGAAAGTCCCCGATATCGATTCGCGGCCGGATGCTCTGAAAGCACTGCTGCGTTCGCATCTTCTGTTCGGGCACAATGCGGAGGCTGAGCCGGTCGCTGGCAAGCTGCTCAGCGTGCACAACGATCTGACCGGCGTTAAGACTTATGCAGAGTCGTTGATGGCCGCGGGCGCATTCCCGGAAGCGCTCGGCATCTACTCCAAGTACGCAGATAAATTCCTGGCAGCAAATTCCAAGGAACTGCTAGAGACGCTGCACGGCACGATCAGCCGCATCAAAGACAGCGCTCCCGCGCTGGAGAGCTTACTCAGTTGTACAAAAAGGCCGGGGACACCATCAATCAGAATGAGGTGATGGAGTTGCTGGCCCACGCCTACGTTCAAAACGATCGGCTCCAGGCTGCGGCGGAACTTTATAAAGAGTTGGCGGCTGTTGAACCGGAGAACCCGCTGCACGCGCAGAATCACAAGCAGATCATCTCGCGCCTGGGCCAAGATCCGGCGGCGCGTCCGTTGAGTCAGGAAGAAGGCTCGCAGGCACTGATGGTCGACGAGCTGGAACACACCGGGCCTGCGGTCGAGCAGAAATATCCGGATGAGCTGGGTGACGAGATCCGCGCCGCCATCACCGACTCGGAGTTTTGATTCCTACAACCTTCCCGCCAAGGCGATTGCGCCGCTCGAAGGGGTGTACCCCAAAGCTCCCCGCGATATTCAGATAAACCAGAGGCTGGCTTCGCTGTATGCGCGCGCCGGACGCTTCGATGAAGCGGCCCATTGCTGTGAGGTATTTGCAAGGCGTGTACTCGGAAGCAGGACATGCGGAAGCGCCAGCAATACGCCGACATGGCGGCGAAATATCGCGAGCGCCACGGTGAGCGCCTGCTGCAGCCTCGCCCATTTACGAGATGCCGGTCGCTGACGCCACCTCCGCGGCGGCACCGAAGCAGCGGCCCCGGCTGAGCATTCCATGGCGGACTTTAGCTTCGACAGCTACAGCGACACGGCGCGGCTGCGCCCGCGGCAAGCGCTCAAGAATTTGGGATGGACGCCACGCGCGGCAGCGGCAGCCGGCCCGAAGCTGCTCCGGCTCCCGCGTCGGCGCACGAGATCGACCTTTCCAGCGAATGGGAGGGCATGACCGACGCTCCTGCCGAAACGGTTATGCCGACACAGTCGGCGAACGAAGTGGCGGATGAAGTGAAGTTCTACATTCGCCAGTCAATGTGGACGGAAGCCGGGCAGGCGCTCACCAAGTTGGAAGGAGCGGCCTCCGGGCTCTCCTGATATCGCCACATTGCGCGCGCAACTCAGAAGGCGGGCATGGCTCCCGCACCGGCGGCTGCCGCGCAGCTCGAGCGTTGCTGAATTCACGTTTCGATGTCGAACCCCCGCGCAGAGCCGATCGCGCCCCCTCCGCCACCACCGGCTCCGAAAGTTGCACCACCACCGCCGAAAGTTGCTGCTCCGCCACCACCGCCGCCGAAGCCTGCTGCGCCAGCACCGGTACCCGCCGCCGCGGCAAAAGACGACCTGCTCGGGGATTTCGTTCTCGACCTGGAAGATTCTCTTGGCGACGATTTTGCTTTCAGCGGAAAGCCGGGCGAAAAACCCGCGGCTGCGCCGGCAAAGGCGGCTGCCGCGGCCGCTCCTGCTCCGGCTGCAAAGCCCGCGGCGAAGCCCGGTGCCGCCTCCGGTCATCGCCGCGCCGCCGCCGTCACCGATCCAAGGCGCGGATGCGCACTCAGCACTCAGCGATCTATTCGATGAATTCAAGGAAGACGTTGAGCAGACTTCCAGCGCCGGTGATGCCGAAGATCCCGACACGCACTACAACCTCGGCGTAGCGTTCAAAGAGATGGGATTGCTCGGACGAAGCTATCGGCGAGTTGCAGAAGGTTTGCGGCGCCATCGAGCGTGGACATCCATTCAGCCAGGTGATCCAGGCATACACCTGGCTGGCCAGCTGCTTCGTGGAAAAGGGCGTGCCGGAAGCGGCAGTCAAATGGTACGAAAGAGCGCTCAAGGCTCCAGCCGTAGACGACGAAAGCAAGATGGCGATCTACTACGAGCTGGCCTCAGCGCACGAATCGGCAGGGAACAAGAAGGCGGCACTCTCGAACTTCATGGAAGTCTATGGCACCAACATTGACTACCGCGACGTCGCCGACCGCATCAAAGCCCTGAGGACGTAGAATCCTAAGGAATGGATTCTTCGGCCAATCCCAGGGACCACAGCCTCACGAGTCCCACCCGGTGACCCCGACGTGAGCTCGATCGCGTTTCCGCACAACGAGCCTGCCCCCGAGGAGCAACAGCTGCACACTCAGCCCTTGTGGATGCGACGCATCGTCCTGGTCGTCTTCGTGATGTTCTGCCTGCAAATGGGCATGATGCTGCTCTTCCTGCCGTGGACGCCGCCGTGGAGCTAGAACAGTTGGCTCGCCGAACATTGGCAGATCCGCAGCTTATTGACGAATTATTTCGTCCGCGGCATCGTGAGCGGTTTGGGGATCATGGATATCTTCATCGGGATTTCGGAAGCGGTGAACTACCGCGAGCCGAAGCGCACGGCATAACCCGACTTGAAGTCCTTGCAGCCAACCGTTAGCATCCAACCCTGACCTATGGAAGAGCCCCCGATCCTTCCCGCGGCCCCACTCGCCTACGAGAACAAAGATTTTCTCAACAGTCCCGACGGGCGCGTGCTACGCATTTTGTCGGAGTACTCAGAGCCGCTGGCACGCTTCCGCCGCGAAAAGATCCAGGACACGGTCGTCTTCTTCGGTTCGGCGCGCTTTGCCAGCTTGTCTGACGCAGAGGGCGCGCTGACCCTGCTGGATAAGCCGGGCTCCGCGCGTCCTGCCGATTACGATGAGCAGAAAAAGAAGCTCGGAGCGGCCATCAAGATGGCGCGCTATTACGAAGAGGCCCGACTCTCGCCTACAAACTGACCGAGTGGAACCAGACCTTGCCATACAAGAAGCACCGCTTCGTCGTCACCTCAGGCGGCGGGCCCGGCATCATGGAAGCCGCCAACCGCGGCGCCCGCGAAGCCGGCGGCAAGACCATCGGATTGAATATCCGCTTGCCCTACGAGCAGTTTCCGAACCGCTATATCACCCCCGAGCTGAATTTCGAGTTCCATTACTTCTTCATGCGCAAGTATTGGTTCGCATACTTGGCGAAAGCGCTGGTTATTTTCCCCGGCGGCTTCGGCACGCTCGACGAGCTTTTCGAGATCCTTACATTGGTGCAGACGCAAAAGCTGGCGAAAAAAGTTTTGATCCTGATCTACGGCGGCAAAGAATATTGGCAGAAGGTGCTGAACATAGAGGCACTGGTAGAGTTCGGTGCGGTCTCGCCTGAAGACAGCGACCTTTACCGCTTCGCCGAAGCCCTGATGAAGCCTTTAACATGCTTCGCGAAGGGCTGACCAAATACCATCTGCAGAGGCCGGCGACGCACGGAGGCGATCGGCGCGAAGAAGAAGGGCCAGAGATCGCGTCAACCCAGCCGCAACCGCATGGGCATGCATCATCACGGCACCCGACGTGCACGAATCGCAGATATAGACGCCGACCAACTCGCGCGCTTGCAGAAAGGCAAGAAAAGTTAGGCGGCGAGTTCTTCTTTTTCCAGCTTCTTTTCAACCTGCTTGATCTCGGTGCGCTCTTTCTTCACATCCAGCCGGATATGCGCGAACAAAGACATATAGATGTTCGCCACCCAGACCAGCGCAAACCACCGATCAGGTATCCTCGCCAGTCTTCGAACAGAAGGCGGTAGCGCGTCACGATCAGGAAGAAGATCGTCACGTAGTGGCTCAGGCAGTATTCGCAGGTGAAGACGTAAAAAAACTTTCGTTGCACGAGCCGGCGGCAACTCCTGGCTTTTCCGCTGGCAGAATTCGCGGGGCTCGCGGAAGATCTCTTCGTGCGTGATCGTCCACGAGATACTCGCGATAGGCAGCGCCAGCAGCAACAGCCAAACGATCTGGACAGCCAGGCTCATTACAATGCTTAGAGGCACTCCGCCTGCGCGGTGCTGCTGAGCCCATGCTGCTTTACTACATCACCGACCGGACACAGTTCGCGGGCGATGAGGCCGCGCGACGAGGCCCTGCTCGCCAAGGTGAGCGAGTGCGCCGGGCAGGGGTGGACTACATCCAGCTGCGGGAAAAGGACCTCTCCGGGCGGGAGCTGGAGATTTTGGCGCGCGAAGTTTGAAGAAAGTGCGGGCCGCCGGATCGAAGACGCGGGTGCTGGTCAATTCGCGAACGGACATGGCAATCGCCTGCGGATCTGGATGGCGTCCATCTGCGATCGGGGGATGAAGATCCAACTCCCGGTGATGTGCGCGCGATATTCGCAAGCGCCGGAGCGCGCAAGCCGGTGATCGCGGCTTCGTGTCATAGCGAGAAGCGAGGTCGACGATGGCGGAATCGCAAGCGGCCGATTTCGTGGTCTTCGCTCCAGTATTCGAAAAATCGGTGCGCGGGTGTCGGAATGCGCGGAACTGCGTCGCATCTGCGCGCATGTTTCCGCAGCCGATGACAAAACCGAGGCGGTCGCGCGTGCTCGGCTGCCCGTTCTGGCGCTGGGCGGCGTCACGCTGGAGAATGCGGTTGAATGTTTGCGAGCGGGCGCTGCCGGTATCGCCGGAATCAGGCTTTTCCAGCAAAACGAAGTCGCGCAGTGGTGTCTAAATTGAGAGCAGTTAGGTAGCGGAGCATAGTTCGGAGGAGAAGAAATGGTTCGTAGTGTTTGCCTAAAGACATTCCTGATTTCTTGCTTCTTGACCGTGTTGGCCTTTGCTCAACGACCAGTTGACCCGAGTTCCCAAAGGGCCGTATTGCTTGAGATTGTTCGAAACTCCTGGAACGTAGAACGCAATGAGACCCTGGTTTATTTGCGTGTGTACACGGATGGCTTTGCAGAAGCTCATCCCATGGCAACGGTGGACTTTCGGAACATTACCTTCCACTCGAAGCAATTATCTCCCCATGAGCTTGCAGAATTGCAGGCATTGCTGGGCGATCCCTCAACTGCCCAACTGTTACCCGAATATTCGCGTTATTGGGGCAACAGAGATTTTGGTGTTAAAGATCGAGTTGAAATGTTCGGCTCCACGAGACGTGTCATCACATTGGTGAACTTTCAGCCATTCCTCGCGAGAAAACAGGGGAAGCCATATCCAAAGCAGTTGGAAAAGTTGGGATGTTTGATCTGGAGATTAAGGACCAAGGTTTCTGGAGAACCGTTGGAGAAGGACTGGCTCTCCGGATGTACTCAGTTAGGCTATTGAGAAATTCCGCGATACTATCCAGCCATTCCCTGATGCCGCCGAACTCCACCTTCGCGCTCGACAGAAAGCGATTCGCCACGCTCTCGCGGAGCTCTTCGACGCGGAGTGAAGCGGTCGAAATGGGGCGTGACAAGACGAATTCGCGAGGGATTCTGGAGGCGGTCGCCGCGAAATATGTGCCTGCCGGAGCCAGCAGAAAGACACGCCAGCATTTTTTCCGCGACTTCGGTAGAAGAGCTGATCACTTGGCGCGCGCGTGTTCCGCGGGGAACGAAGCCGCCTGGGAAGTCTTTCTTACCAGGTTTCGCGAGCCCACTCTACAATGCCGGCCGCGCCATCGCTCGCGACGATGCCACCGGACGCGAACTGGCGGATTCGCTCTATGCCGACCTGTATGGGATGAAGTCCGCCGACGGTGGTCGCCGCTCCAAACTGGACTACTACATGGGGCGCGGCTCGCTGGAAGGCTGGTTGCGAACCGTGCTGGCGCAGGAGTTCGTCAACCGTTATCGCAGCCAGAAGCGCCTGGTGAGTCTGGAAGAGGAAGAAGAGGCTGGCAAGTCAGTTCGTCAGCGGCTGGTCCTGCCGCCACGTCGCGGCCAACCGGACAAAAGCCTGGCAGCAGCCACCGACGAAGCTCTTCGCGCGCTCCCGGCGGAAGAGAAATTCATTCTCGCTTCATATTTTCTCGGACGACCGCACCCTGGCGGGGATCGCGCGCATGCTGAACGTTCACGAATCCACCATCAGCCGCAAATTGGAGCGTTCGGTCAAGCGATTGCGGTCAGAGATCATGGACGGCGCTGCGTAAAAACGGGATGTCGCGGCGGCAGGCGGAAGAGGCGCTCGAGGCGGATGTTCGCGACCTTGCGGTAGACGTGCGCGCGCACTCGGGCGGGAAAGAAATCTGCAAGAAAGCGGAATGAAATCGTTCCAAGCAGGGAAGGGACAAGAATAAGAGCACATGGAGCAGATCCCCAAGATCGCGAGGGTAAGCGTATGGCGGCGCACGACCCGGCACGCACCCCGATGCGGAGCAATTGAGCGCTTTGTCCGAGAATGCCTTGGCGCCGAAGAACGCGCAGAGCGTGCTCGCGCATTTGGCGACTGTGCGGATTGCCGCGACATGGTCGGCCTGGCGGCTGCGGCGCGTCCATGGGAGCGCCGCTGGTGAAACCGGCGCGTGGTGGGTTTCGCTGGGCCACTTTCCAGTGGGCGGCGGTTGCCGCATCGGTGGCGATCGTGACCGTGGCAGTGCTGGTGGTCGGGCCGAATCAGACGCAGGCGCGAGCAACAGGCTACCCGAGACGGCGCAGCGCAAAAGAAGAACCCGCCCGCACCTGCGGCCGCGCCATCGGAGCTGCTGCGAACGAAGAATGGGCAGTCAGTCGAGGGTCTCCGTGCCAAGTCCGTCAGTTAAGAGACCAAGCGTCACGCGCCGGAAAAGCCGATTCCAAGCTGGTTCAGAGAGCATAGGTCCAATGCGGAGGCTGGATAGCGCGGACAGTGTCGACATTACCGATGGCGGTAGGGGATCGCGTCTACAGCCGGAGCAGGTTCGAAATCGACCAGCGACCCGCTGGCGCAGCAATGATGAGAAGAAGGACGCTGACTGCGTCCGAGCCTTCCGGCAAAGTCCGCTCCGTCGCGCAATATTGGATATGTTGCTCCCAGCCCGCGTGCAACCGATACTTGGCCGGTTCGGTTCGCGATACGCCGCAGTAGAACCAGCCCGCCCAGCGATCGCAGAAGGCGATAAGCGAAGCTGCGCAGATTTCACCGCCAGCTCACGGTGGATGGCAAGCGGGGCCGTGATGAACTGCCGACCAAATCCAGTAACGAGATCAGTAAAGACAGCGTGCGGATGCGGACGTAGCCGCCGGGCGAGCACCGAATCGGCGCAGTTATCGTCGCGTGCGGCAACCGGCAAGGCGCGCTATTCTGAAAAGCCGCAAAGGGAGCAGCGGCTAAGTAGCTGCGGACTCGCCCATGGTCACAGATTCGATTCTGGTACGGCCGCTATGGCGCATCGCGTCCGGGCACACTCAGAGCAGCGCTGACAGCGGCGCGATCCTGGCAACGACCACAATCCTGCAGAAGGCGTTCAGTGACCGCGGTGGTTGCTGGGGGCGACAGAGTCTGGGCCGGCAGGTAAAGCGGGCGCAGTGTTGGTTTCGCGTGACAGCGGTCAGAACTTGGACGAAGGTTCCGCTGACCGGCGACGACATGTCCCACTTGCGGACGTTACCGGCATAGCGCAAATGCTAGGCCTGCGAGTAGATGTGATCCTTTCAAGTGGCGACGACTGGCAGAGCGAGGACGGCGGAAAGAGCTTCCGCCTGCTGCCAAGAAACCGTAGAGCATTTTTTTGTAGCTTGATCCACGAACAGCACAGGGATGCCGTCGCGAATGGGATAGGTCCGCGGGCAAGCGGCGCAACGCAGAGTCTGCTGCGGCTCGCTGTAGTCGAGCTCACCTTTGCAGACCGGGCAGCGGATCAGGTCGAGAAGTTCCGGGCTAAGCATTCCCGCCATTGTAGCGGTTCAGCCGACAATCATCTCGTAGAGACGCGGCATGCCGCGTCTCAGGATCGGCAGTCGAGCCTGATAGAATCTCCTTTCTCCCATGCCAGCACGGATCCTGGACGGAACCAAGATCGCGAATGACATCAAGGCAGAGCTCGGCGCCGAAGTGCGCGCGCTCACCGAGGCAGGCGCGAGGCCGGGACTGGCCGTAGTGCTGGTCGGCCATGACCCCGGCTCTGAGATCTATGTTCGCCAAAAGTGAAAGCCTGCGAAGAGCTCGGCATCTACAGCGAGAAGTTCACGCCGGAAGACAACGTAAGCACCGAAGAGATGCTCAAGCTCGTCGACGACTTGAACCGGCGCGACGAGATCGACGGCATCCTGGTACAGCTGCCCCTTCCTAAGCAGGTGGATTCGAAGCGCGTGCTGCTGGCCGTAAGTCCGGAAAAAGATGTGGACGGTTTCCATCCGCTGAACGTCGGGTAATCTCTCGACCCAGCGTCCCGGGCTGGTCAGTTGCACTCCGGCGGGATGCATGGAGATTCTGCGGCGCAGCGCGATTCCGGTCGAGGGCCAGAACGCAGTGGTCGTGGGCCGCAGCGACATCGTCGGCAAGCCGGTCGCGATGCTGCTCACCAACGCCAATGCCACGGTCACCATTGCCATTCGAAGACGCGCGACCTGCCCGGCGTTTGCCGCACCGCGGATATCCTGGTCGCCGCAATCGGGCGGCCGCGGAATGATCACGCGCGACTATGTGAAGCCGGGCGCAACCGTGCTCGACGTTGGCATCAACCGCATCGATCAGGCGACGAGTTCAAGAAGTTTTATGCCGGGAACACAGAAGCGGGAGACAGGATTTCGCGCAGAAGGGCTTCACGCTAATCGGCGACGTGCATCCGAATGTGGCGGAAGTTGCAGGCGCATTAACGCCGGTGCCGGGCGGCGTCGGCAAGCTCACCATCGCCATGCTGATGTCGAACACGGTGAAAGCGGCAAAGATGCGCCGCGGCGCTGCGTTGCACCAAGCGGTATGACTCTAGAAATGACGTCCAAGGATCCGTTTTCATATTAATCTTGTTTTTCGCCTTTGGGATGTTGTTCTCTTTCGCCTCTCTACTAACTAGCGGAATATTTGCGGCAGGCAATCAAATTTCTGCAGCTCGTTTACATTTCAATCAGACGCTATGGAGTTCGTTATTCTTGGTATGTATGGTTGGCTTCGGTTTGGAGTATCTTCCAGTTTCGCTCCCTGCGCCGAGAAGAAAAGAAGAACTCCGTGTCTCAGTGCCTCCGTGGTGAAATCTACATGTTGCGCGTCGCGCTCACCGGCGGCATCGCGTGCGGCAAATCCACCGTCCTGAAAGATGTTCCAGCAGCAGGACCTGGACCGCATTTTCTCGCTCAGCGCGGATTCCCTGGTGCACCGGCTGTATGCGCCGGGGACTCCGGTTTACAAGCAGGTTGATCGGCGGCATTCGGCGAATCTATACTCACCAGGAAAAGAAGATCGACCGTGGCAAACTTGCCGATGCGCGTTCTCCATGCGGAGATGCGCAAGCAACTCGAAGCCATCGTTCATCCCGCGGTGATCCAGGGGTGAGATGGATTGGATGGAGCAGGTTGCGCGCGAGCATCCGCGGGCGCAGATCGCGGCTGATCGAGATACCGCTGCTTTTCGAGACCGGTCGGAAAAACGATTCGATAAGACCATCGCCGTAACGTGCTAGACGGAGCAGAGCTTGAGCGGTTTCCGCCAGCGCCACAAGAACCTCGGCGAGGAGGAGTCGCGTGCCGAGGTGGAGCGCCGCTCGCAGGCGCAGCTGCCTTGCGAAGAAAAAGCTCGACGCGCCGACTTTGTGATCGACAATTCCAAGGGGCTGGCGGAACTCGACGCGGCGGTTCGCCGTACCTGTGAAGAGATATTAGAATCAGTCTCTTAGCGGATGGCTTTCTGTTCCCCGCAACGTCCAATTACCGATTTATGAAGACTATGCGCGCAATCGTGATCGCTACTTGCTCTGGTCGGCGGCTTTTACTTCTACACCACCCACCATGATCCTCTGCTCCTTCCGTCTTCGGCAACGTCGCGAACAGCGGCAAGGTGGAGACGGTCGAGGCGGTGGCGGGCCTTCATTCGACGCCGAAGAAGAGAACAACATATCCGTCTACCGCAAGGTGCTGCCTTCGGTGGTGAACATCACCTCCCGTACCGTTGAGTTCGACTTCTTCTATGGCGAGGTCCCGCAGCAGGGCCAGGGCTCCGGGTTTGTGATCGACAAGCAAGGCCACATCCTGACGAACTATCACGTGGTCCAGGGCGCGCAGCAAGTAGAGGTGACGTTCTAGCGATCGAAAAAAACACAAAGCGCAGATCGTTGGCACCGATCCATCGCACGATCTGGCGATCATCCAGATCAAGGGCGCGAACATGACGCCGGCGGTCCTGGCCGATTCAAGAACGCTCGCGGTGGGACAAAAAGTTTTTGCTATCGGCAATCCGTTCGGACTCAGCGGAACGATGACGCGCGGCATCATCAGCTCGATCCGTCCGGTGCGCGGCCCTGACGGCAACTATCGTTGACGAAGCCATCCAGACCGATGCTGCCATCAATCCCGGAAACTCCGGCGGACCGTTGCTGAACGCACATGGCGAAGTGATCGGCATCAACACATTTATCCTGAGCCAGGTGGGCCAGAGTTCGGGCATCGGATTTGCTATCCCGATCAACGCCGCGAAAGCAGTGCTGAACGACCTGATCACGCTTGGACGCGTGCGACGGCCGTCGCTTGGCGTGCGTACTCTGCCGATCGCTCCTGAACTTGCCGACCAGTTGGGACTTGCCTCCGACTCAGGCGTGCTCATCATCCAAGTTTCGCCCGGCGGAGCGGCGGAGAAGGCGGGATTGCGCGGCGGCAACGAACGGGCATTCATCGGGAACATGCCGATCCTCGTCGGTGGGGACCTGATCATCTCCATCGACAGTCAGGAAATCGTCGATCAGCAAGACATCGCGCGCATCATGAACAACCATCGCGCCGGCGACACGGTGAAAGTGACTGCGTGGCGCGGCAAAAAGAAGATGGATTTCCAGGTGACACTGGGCGAAGCGCGCGAAAGAACATAGCTGGTGACTTGCTTCAAGGGATGGGATACCGTATCGGGTCAATCCCACCCATGCCTGAAGGCACTCAGTCCGCCCGTTATTCCATAGCGATACCGCTTTACAACGAGCGCGAAAGTATCTCGCCATTGTACGAGCGAATAAAACAAGCGATGGAGCCGCTCGGGCGCGCGTGGGAGTGCGTCTTCGTCGACGATGGCAGCACCGACGACAGCTTCGCCCTGCTGCAACAGATTGCGCTGGCGGATAGTCGCATCATTTCGGTTTGTCTGCGGCAGAATTCCGGTAAATCTTTAGCGTTGTCCACCGCGTTCAGCCTGGCCCGCGGCACGTTCATCATCACCATGGATGGCGATTTGCAACATGATCCCGCCGATCTGCCGCGCTTCGCCGAACAGTTAGAAGCCGGCTTCGATATCGTGGGCGGCCGGCGCACCGACCGCAGCGAAGGCCCGCTGCAGCGGCTGTCAACGTGGTTCGCGAATCGCGTGCTCGGCGGCCTGACCGGCGTGCGTCTGCACGATTGGGGCAGCGGCTTCAAGTCATATCGGCGCGCGCTGGTTTCGGATGTTCCGATCTACGGCGAGTTGCAGCGACTGATCCCGCTGCTGGCTGTGCGACGCGGCGCGAAGGTGACTGAGATTCCCATCACCACGGCGGCTCGCAAGCATGGAGTCTCAAAATACGGCATCATCAAAAAGCTGCCGGTGTTCTTCGACCTGATCACTGTGCGTTTTCTTTCACGGTATCTCGCCCGCCCGCTGCACTTCTTTGGAACGGCGGGATTGCTGGGGTTAGTGGCGGGAAGCAGCCTGGCGATTTTGGCCGCTTTGGGAGCGGCTGGCGCACGGCGTGCACATCATGGGTGAACACGGCCCACTGCTGATCTTTGCCGCCGTGCTGATCGTGGCGGATTCAACTGCTGGCGCTCGGGCTGCTGGCGGAGATGCACGTGCGCTACTACTATGAGAGCCGCAGCCGGATATCCCCGAATGATGCGATGACGATCGTGCGGGCGGAAAGAGCGCCGCAAGGAAAAGCAGCCAGCGCATAGAAAGAGAAATCATGAAAAGACTTCTGATGTTCACGGGGACTCTGGCGGTGCTGAGTGTTGCTGTTTGGGGCCAGGCTTCAGGGCCGGCGAAGAAGCCGGCTGCGGCGGCAAAGCCATCAGCCCCGCTTCCCGAAGCTTCTGCGACTTTCAAGCCCGGCACCGTCACCGGAAGTTTCACGGTGAATGGAAAGAAGGCGGTATTTAAATACGTCTACGCCTTTTTGCAGAATGGCTCGTTCCATCACGATCGCGACAATGTCTATGTGATCCTGAGCGATGCGCCGATCACCGAAGCTATGCTGGCAGAAGAATGGGGCTTATCGAAAGCAGCCGGCGATGGAAAGCTGCACGCCATCCTGGTGGAATTCGACGAGAAGATGCAGCCCGGGATGGGAAATCTTTATCACGACGGATACAAAGAATATTCTGCGTTTGCGGCCCAAGGGCCCCACGAATTCGTCCCGAGCGGATCCGACAACAAGACCATCGCTGGGAAGCTCTCGGCGAAGCCGCAGACGACCGAAGAGAAAGACCGCTGGGAGTACACTGCCACCTTCAGCGCGCCTATCAATCCAAAGCTCAAAGAGATGGCGACCCAGTAGGTGGTGACGAGCGCCGATGCCACTCGAATCCATACGAGGTTTTTGCATGTCGCTTCCCCACGTGACTGAAAAAGTGCAATGGGGAGACGATCTCGTCTTCAAAGTCGGCGGCAAGATGTTTTGCGTCGCTTACTCGGGAGTGCCCACTCATCTTTCGTTTCGTCCGACGACGAGCACCGCATCGAACTGCTGGAGATCGAAGGCGTGATCCCGGCGCCGTATATGGCGCGTGCGGGATGGGTATCCGTGCGTGAGATGCAAGCGGTGAACGCGGCCGAGGTCAAGAACGGGATCCGCGCGTCCTACGATTACTACTTCGCAAAACTCCCGAAGAAGGTCCAGGCATCGCTGGCAGCGAAGCCCGCGAAGCCAGGGCGCAGTCGCAAGGGTTGACTCCCGCTAGCGGCCTAGGCTAGCCTCATAGGTTCTGGACCGGTGATTCGCCGGGCAGTGGACTCCCACACCAGCGGCAGAAATCTTAGCTAATTCATTGCAGGCATTGAGCTTAGCTGCTGAAGCTGTGGCACCGGAGTTTGCTTTCCAGCCGTTTCGTCCAGAGTCGCTGAAGACAAAGCACTTACTTATGCTGCGCGCCATTTCCAGCTACGTGAACGTCCGGACCGGCTCCACCCCGGCCTGCTCGACGCCTACGCCCGCGCCGGGGCTGAAGCGGTCGAAATATTCGCAGCCAAGGGCCACTTCAATTACTCCGATCGCGCTCACGTTCGCGAGTTGGCGGGCTGGTTCAAAGATTGCGGCGTCAAAGTGAACTCGCTGCATTCGCCCATGTTCCGCGATGAGCAGTGGAACACGCATATGTCGGACCCGATCAACTTCATCGACCCTGACAAGCGCCGTCGCATAGAGGCGCTTGACGAGATCAAGCGCGCGCTCGAAGTTGCCGAGATCCTGCCGTTCAGTTTTTTGGTGCAGCACATCGGCAACAGCAACGAATATTTTGACGAACACAAATTCGACTACGCCATGACGGCAATCGAGCATCTGCGCGCGTTCGCGAAGCCGCTCGGCGTCACCGTGCTGGTGGAGAACATTCCCAACGAACTTTCAACGCCGGAAAAATTGATCGAGCTGCTGCAGACCGCGCACTTCCAGGATGTTGGAGTCTGCTTTGACCTCGGCCACGCGCACATGATGAGCCGCGTGCATCAGGCGTTTGATGTTTTGAAGGACCGCATCCGCTCGACGCACGTGCACGACAACGATGCCGCGCAGGATTCGCACCTCTTCCCGGCGATGGAACGATCGATTGGAGCGAGGCGATGTCGCTGCTTGCACTCTGCGCCGCAAGCTCCGGCGATGTTGATGGAGCTTGATGGCGAAACCGCCGGCGACATCGTGAAGAGCGCGGCTGCGGCGTTCAGCAGATTGGAATCGGCAGTAACAGCAGCAAAGTAAGAGATCTGAATATGACCCAAGGGACACAAACAGCGGCGGCCCGCGACGCGAGAATCGTCACATCGGGCAGCACGTCGGCGAAGAAGTCACCATCAAAGGGTGGCTCTACAACCTGCGCGAGAGCGGCAAGCTGCTATTTCCGATTTTCCGCGACGGGACGGGATTGATCCAGGGCGTGGTGCCGAAGAACGCGGTCTCGCCGGAGCTGTTCGACCGCATCAAGAGCCTGACGCAGGAATCAAGCGTGATCGTTCGCGGCAAAGTGCGCGCGGAAAAGCGCGCCGTAGGCGGCTTCGAACTCGATGTGACCGAGCTGTGAAGTCGTGCAGAAAGTTCCGGAGAGCGAGCCGTACCCGATCTCGCTGAAAGAGCACGGCGTCGACTTCCTGATGGAGAACCGCCATCTCTGGGTGCGTTCGCCACGGCAGGTCGCGATCCTGCGCATCCGCGCGGAGATCATCAAGGCTGCGCGCGATTTCTTCGACGAGCGCGGCTTCACGTTGACCGATCCGCCGATCCTGACTCCCGCCGCCTGCGAAGGCACCAGCACACTGTTCGAAGTGGATTACTTCGACGATCAGGCCTATCTGACGCAGTCGGGACAGCTCTACATCGAAGCCACCGCAATGGCACTGGGCAAGGTGTATTCGTTCGGACCGACGTTCCGCGCGGAGAAGTCGAAGACCCGCCGCCATCTGACCGAGTTCTGGATGGTCGAGCCGGAGGTCGCTTACGCAACGCTTGACGACGATATGGCGCTGGCCGAGCAGTTCATCACATTCATCGTCAAACGCGTGCTGGAGCGGCGCCGTTCGGAGCTTGAGACGATTGGACGCGACATCTCCAAGCTGGAGAAGATCGACACGCCGTTCCCGCGCATCACCTACACCGAAGCGGTGGAGATGCTGCAGAAGGGCTTCGAAGAAGGCAAGCTGGAGAAGCGCTTCGAGTGGGGCGGCGACCTCGGCTCTCCCGACGAGACCTACATATCTGAAAAATTTGATCGGCCGGTGATGGTGCATCGTTATCCTGCGGTGGTGAAGGCGTTCTACATGGAGCCTGATCCGGAGAACCCAAAGACGGTGCTGTGCGTGGATGTGCTCGCGCCCGAAGGTTACGGCGAGATCATCGGCGGTTCGCAGCGCATGGGAAATTACGAAGCGCTGCTGCAGAAGATCCGCGAACACAATCTGCCGGAAGAAGCGTTCAAGTGGTATCTGGACCTGCGCAAGTTCGGCGGAGTTCCGCACGCGGGATTCGGCATGGGCATCGAACGGGCCGTGAGCTGGATCTGCGGGCTCGAACACGTGCGCGAGACCATCCCGTTCGCACGGACCCTGACCAGGATTTATCCGTAAAGCAGTTCCGAGCCGCTTATGACAGACGCAACGACAGCAACAACCACGGCAGCACCCGCGCGCGATAGGCGCGGATACAACATTGTCCCTAAAAAGATCCGAGTGATCGGCGTGCCGCTGGATCTGGGGCAATCGCGCCGCGGTGTCGATATGGGGCCCTCGGCGGTGCGCGTCGCCGGGCTTGAAGCAAGCTGGAATCGCTGGGTCACGTGGTTGAAGACAGCGGTAACATCGCGGTGGCCATCCCGGAGCAGAAGAAGGAAGGCGATCCACACGCGAAGTATTTGAAAGAGATCGTCGCCACCTGCACCAAGGAAGCCGAGCTGGTGGTGAAGACACTGGAAGCAGGGAAGACGCCGCTCATCCTTGGCGGGGATCATTCGGTAGCGGCGGGAACGGTAGCCGGCGTGGCGGAGTTTTATCGCCGGCAAGAACCAGAAGATCGGATTGATCTGGATCGACGCGCATACCGACATCAACACGCCTGACACTTCGCCCAGCGGAAACGTGCACGGCATGCCGCTAGCGGCGATCATGGGACTCGGTCCTTCCGAACTCGGCAACATCTTTAATTTTTCTCCCAAGGTTGCGCCGGAAAATTGCGTGCTGGTCGGCATCCGCGATGTCGATGACCGCGAGAAGGAAAATATCCGCCGGACCGGGGTCGAGGTCTACACCATGCGCGATATCGACGAGCGCGGCATGCGAACGGTGATGGAAGAGGCGTTACGCGCCGCCGGCCGCGGAACTGCGGGTTATCACGTCTCACTCGACATGGATTGGATCGATCCTGAAGATGCGCCCGGCGTCGGCACTCCTGTGCAAGGCGGCGCTACTTACCGCGAAGCTCACCTCGCTATGGAGATCATCGCCGACCACGGCCGCATGACTAGCTTTGAGATCGTCGAGGTGAATCCCGTCATCGACGAGCACAATGCAACAGCGATGCTGGCGGTGGAGTTGGCGGTGTCGGTGTTCGGGAAGAAGATTTGTAGTGAGTTCATCGCACCCCGCGCCTGCGATTTTTTGTAACTCGTGCGGCATGGCTGATCAGCCCGCCGCTCCTGCTTGCGCCCGTTGCGGACGCTCCTTTACGGAGCTCCAGTTTCTGGCTACTGCAATATCAGGGAAACCATCTGGGCTAGGGGGCTGGTTGCTGCTGTTTGCTTCGGCGTCTGCTTTTCCGCGCCGGTCTGGTTCGTCAGGACATATCTACACGCCCCCTTTCTACTTCATTGGTACATGTTCGCGTCCGCCATGCCGGTCCTTCTGGGAGCCGTAGCCGGCGTGCTGCTGGCAATGGAGCGCGCTCAGGCACTAGTCGTCCTTCGCTTATTCTTTCTCTCGCTCGCCGCAAAATCCGCGATCTGGTTCGCCATGGCGGTCGTTGCAACTGGTGACAAGACGAATTACTTGAGAGTGGCGGCTGCAGCACTGTTGCAGACCATTGTGTGGGGGCTGTATTTTCAAAACTCAGTCCGAGTCAGAAATACCTCGGGCAGGAATCTCTAGATATTCCTAATTGATTCGTGGCTCTTCCTGCAGCGCGTGCGCTAGCGCTTTCAAGTATTTATCGATCTCGCCGGTCTGGCCCAATACGTATCTCGACATAAATCTATAAAACGGATTGCTCACTGCACCGTATTCGGTGATCTTCACCGTGGTACCGCCGCTTTCGGTTTTGGCGATGTCGTACTGCCAGCGCCCGGTGAAGGGGCCGTTTCGGTCTTCGATCTGGCGGACGAGGCGATTCGGGATTGAGAACTCCGTCGTACGCAACGTGAGTGAATCCCCGCCTTGGTAGATTTCTTTCCAGACGTCCAGCCCCATGCGCGATTGGACCTTTCAACCTTCACCAACCCGGGACGCCATCGTGGTCCGGCGGCGAAGTCGGTGATCACGCTATAGACAAAGGAAGGCGAATGTTGTTCGAGCGTGAGCGTGCGCGAGACGACGTGGTCCTTGGGAAGTGCCATGCCGATGGCGGTGACAACGACGACCAAGGCCACCAGCACGACAGCAATCCATAGGAGTGCGGCGAAAACTTTTTGCATGGCGGAATCATAAACCGAGCATGCAGGAGGCAGGAAGCGGGAGGCAGGAATGTTAATCTCTATCATTCGGTTGAGAACTGAGACCTGAGAACTGAGAACTGAGGGCTGAAAACTGAGGGCTGAAAACTGAGAACCGGGAACTCCACAGGTGAAGAAACTTCGAGTGGGAATATTATTCGGCGGGCGCAGCGGCGAGCACGAAATCTCGTTGCTCTCGGCGGCGTCGGTGCTGGATGCCATCGATAAGGAAAAGTACGAAGTCGTCCCCATCGGCATCACCAAGGAAGGCCGCTGGGTCACGTCGTCACACGCCGAGAGCCTGCTGACGCGGGAAGAAATTCGAACGAGACAGCACCTGCGCGCCGGCGATCCTGCCGCGACCTCGGCGGCTGCGGTGCTCGCTTCCGGCGAGGCGATGGTCGTCCCGCCGATGCCGGCGCACGGACATCTCGCTGGTGC
The DNA here is from genome assembly GCA_963711965.1 of uncultured Acidobacteriota bacterium. Lineage (GTDB taxonomy): Bacteria > Acidobacteriota > Terriglobia > Terriglobales > Acidobacteriaceae > CAVQGF01. The sequence goes on from CAVQGF010000048.1 coordinate 53,069, forward strand.
CGTTCGAGACCGACGCACAGTCGATGCACGCGCCGAGAACTCGATCAACGTTGACGTGATCTTCCCCGTGATGCACGGCACCTTCGGCGAAGACGGAACGATCCAGGGACTGCTCGAACTTGCGGACATCGCTTACGTCGGCGCGGGCGTGCTCGGTTCGGCCGCCGGCATGGACAAAGACATCATGAAGCAGCTCTTCACGGCCGCCGGGCTGCCCATCGTGAAGCACGTGACCGTGCTGCGCAGCGAGTGGCAGCGCGATCCGAAGAAGGTGCGGCAAGCAGATCGAGAAGGAGCTGAAGTATCCCGTATTCGTGAAGCCGGCGAACCTGGGATCGTCGGTCGGAATCTCGAAGGTGCATGACGCGCAAGGAACTTGCCGCCGCGATGGACGAAGCCGCGAAGTTCGACCGCAAGATCGTGATCGAGCAAGGCGTCGGGGGCAAGAAGAAAAAAGCGCGCGAGATCGAGTGCTCGGTGCTGGGCAATGACGAGCCCGCAGGCAGCGTTGCCGGCGAGATCGTGCCGATCAACGGAGTTCTACGACTATAACGCCAAATATCTGGATGTAGGCTCGCAACTGCTCATCCCCGCCAAGCTGAACAAGGCGAAGATGAAGAAAGTGCAGCAGATGGCGATCGCGGCTTTCAAAGCGGTAGATTGCTCAGGCTTGGCGCGCGTCGACTTCCTGATGGAGCCCGGCGCGAACGGCAAGCTCTACCTGAACGAGATCAACACGATGCCTGGATTCACCTCGATCAGCATGTATCCGAAGCTGTGGAAGGCCACCGGCGTCGAGTACGCCGACCTGATCGATCAGCTGATCGAGCTGGGGTTGGCGCGCCACGCGGAGAAGAAGAAGAACCGGTATACGAAATAATTTTCACCACGGAGACACTGAGGCACGGAGGAATCTGGAATACATTTTCATCTGCGTACTCGGCGCCCTCTGCGGTTTTGGGTTTCGGTGGCTATAATCATCCGGCGGCAGCCGCCCGAAGGCTGCGCGGTGTCTAATAGGAAGCCATGTCCCTGCTCGACGCACCTGCTTACGACGAAGCGCGCGAAAAGCGCCGTCGCAACACCATCATTATTGTGGTTGTCGTCGTGCTCGTCATTGTGGCGGCGGGATGGCACTTCCGCCATTTCCGGCAGGAGCGCGAGGTGTCGAATTTCTTCACCGCGCTGGAACAGAAAGACTATCCGAAGGCGTACGGGATCTACTACAACGATCCCGAATGGCAGCAGCACCTCGATCAATACAAACAGTATCCGCTGAATGAATTCGAGCGCGATTGGGGGCCGTCGGGCGATTTCGGATACATCACCAGCCACAAGATGGATGGTTCCGAGGTCGGCAAAGGCCCGAGCAACGGCGTGATCGTATTTGTGAAGGTGAACGGCCGGCCGGAGGCGACGAAGATCTTCGTCGACGACGAGAAGCACACGCTTACACTCTGGCCGTTCTAGAGCAGGCTGTCCGCCGTGGGGCGTCCGCTCTCGGCCAATTTCTCCAAACTCTTAATCAACGAAGCTTCGTCCTCGACGTTGGCACCCATCTTCGAGCGGTCGATCTGGCGCATCAGTCCGCATAAAACTTTTCCCGGACCGACCTCAACGAACGTCTCCATGCCGGCTGTGCTCATCGCCTGCATACACTTGACCCACTGAACAGCTCCTGTGACCTGGCGGATGAGCGCATCGCGCGAACCGGCGGCCGAGTCCTTAGCGATTCCATCGATGTTGGTCACAACCGGGATACGCGGGTTGTTAAACTTCAGCCGTTCGAGGTCTACCGCTAATCGTTCTTCGGCCGGATGCATCAGCGCGCAATGGAAGGGTGCGCTCACCTGCAGCATGACGGCGCGCTTCGCGCCGCGTTCTTTCGCGAGCTCCGCAGCGCGCTCGACCGCACCTTTGCTGCCGGAGATGACGATCTGCTCCGGCGAATTGATGTTCGCGGGCTGGCAGACTTCACCCTGAGCTGCCTCGTCGCAGATCGCTTTCACCGCGTCGGCAGCCATGCCCAGGATAGCGGCCATGGCTCCCACTCCGACAGGTACCGCCTCCTGCATGTAGCGACCGCGATCGCGGACGGTGCGCACCGCATCGGCGAAAGTGAGTGTCCCCGCGGCAACATGAGCGGAATACTCCCCCAGCGAGTGCCCCGCGACCATCGCGGGAGTAATCCCTTTTTCCTGCAGCACGCGATATGCGGCGACAGAAACAGTGAGGATCGCGGGCTGGGTGATCTCCGTGAGCTTGAGTTTTTCTTCCGGACCGTTGAAACAGAGGTCAGAAATTCTGTATCCGAGAGCGTCGTCAGCTTCTTCGAAGGTTTGCTTGGCAAAGGGAATTTGTCGGCCAGGTCTTTGCCCATGCCGACCGATTGCGAGCCTTGTCCGGGGAAGATGAATGCGAGTTTTTGCATAGCTCTCTTGTAAATGGAATGTAGCTCAGGCTTCAGCGACGTCTTCGCTTGCGCCGGAATCAAACTGGGCGTTGCCGTTCGAATGATTTGCAGAAGCGAAGCGCGTCAGGTCTTTTTCGATAGTCTCATTGATGCCGCGGGTGGCAAATTCCGCGGCGACGCGGACCGCGTTCTTGATGGCGTTTGCGTTCGAGGAGCCATGGCTCACGATGGCCACGCCTCGCAGTCCGAGCAGCGGCGCGCCGCCGTATTCGGTGTAGTCGAGGCGCCGCTTGAAATCGGTGAAGGCCTCGCGCGAGAGCAGGAACCCTACCTGGCGCGTGATCGTTTCCTGCAACGATTCCTTCAGGATAGCGCGCACCGTCGATGACCAATCCTTCAGAGACCTTCAAGGCTACGTTGCCGACGAATCCATCGCACACGATGACGTCGGCCTTGCCGCTATAGAGGTCGCGCCCTTCCACGTTGCCGATGAAATTCATAGGGAGCGCTTTGAGTAGCGGGAAAAGCTTCGCGCGTGAGCTCGTTGCCCTTGCTCTCTTCTTCGCCGACGGAAAGCAATCCGACGCGCGGCTTTTTGGTTCCGAATATCTGACGCGAGTAGATCTCGCCCATGACCGCGAACTGTTCCAGGTTGTGCGGCTTGGCAATCGACGTTTGCGCCGACGTCGACCATCACCGAGACAGTCCCCGCCTGTGTGGGGAAGACGGCAGCGATAGCAGGTCGATCCACACCGGGCAAGGTGCCAAGCACCATTTTCGCTGTCGCCATCATGGCGCCTGTGTTGCCGGCGCTTACAAATCCGACGGCGCGGCCTTCGCGCACCAAGCGCAGACCAACGCGCATGGTGGAGTCGCGCTTGCTGCGGACCGCCGTCGCAGCTTTCTCGTCCATTGTGATGACTTGGGTCGCGTTAACGATCTCGATCGGAAGCTTGGCAGCGGAAGGGTGCAGCGCCAGTTCGTCGCGCAGTTGCGCCTCCGGACCGACCAGGATCACTTTAGCCAATCCCAGGCGGACGGCTTGGATTGCGCCCTCAACTTCAGGTTTGGGTGCACGGTCTGAACCCATCGCATCGACCACAATGGTGACCGCATCGCCTTTTCCGCGCAGCAGGTTCTCGGAAGAAAAGCCGCCCGCGCGAGCGCGCTGAGGCGGCTATCCATCATTCGCGAGAGGCCCTTCTTTTTGCGCGGGCGACGAGCGTTATGCAAGAGCGGACCGTCCTTCTGTTGGGGGGAGCTGACGGACTACTTGGAATCGACGGCGATGACTTCGCGACCCTTGTACTGCCCACACTTCGGGCAAGCGCGATGCGGCATCTTGCGCTCGTGACAGTTAGGGCACTCGGAGAGCGATTGACCGGTCAGGTGGTCATGCGCGCGCCGGGTGGAAGTGCGCCGTTTGGAGTGACGTCGTTTGGGATTTGCCATTTCTAAAACCTCATTTAGACCATGCGATTCGCGCGGCCGAATTCATTGCTGCAACTTGCCTTTGATACTTTCCAGGGCGGCCCAACGAGGATCGCTGACTTTTGCCTCGCACTTGCAGGAACCCTGATTCAGATTCTTGCCGCATTGCGGGCACAGGCCCTTGCAATCTTCGCGGCACAACATCTTTGCCGGCAACGCCAGCAGGATCTGCTCTTTCAGCACATCTTCCAGCTGAATGCCTTCGCCCTGATAAAAACCGATCTCGGTCTCCGCCTCAGAGATCGCCGCTTCGTCAGGATGCTTATCGGCGTTGATAGGCCGGTATAGCAGGTCGAAGTCGCTCTTTACATCGTACCGCACCGGCTCTACGCAGCGGGCGCACGGCACCTCGACCTGCGTCTCCAGCTTGCCTCGTAACCGGATATCGGGAATCCTGCGCTGCCCCTCGATCTCCTCCACCAGGTCTGCTTGACCCTTGGCGTGGAGTGTAGACCGCTGGATGGCGTCGACACCTAAATCCAGTGTTCCCGGCTGAAATTCCTGATCAAAATGCAGGGGCCGGAGCTCCAAATCGCGAACCGTGATCAGCATCTCGGACTCCGGGGGGAACTGCGGGGGAGTGGAACGCCCCAGGCCGACTCTCCGCGCAAAATGCACGCTGCCAGAGGCGGACCATCTGATGCGGGCAAAATTCAATGATAAAGGCGATTTGGCGGGGTCGTCAAGCAGACGCTACAAAGGCGAAGCGCCCGGACAATGTGCCGTCCGGGCGCAGGGAGGGTGCTGCTTACTGTGGTATCGGGATGGTGCACGCCATGGCGCCGTTAGGGTCGTACATGATGGGTCCCATGTGGTCAGAGCAGAAGCCGCGGTTGCCGCTCATGTAAAGCACCTGAGGCACAGCAAAGACGCTCACGTCAACGATCGGAGTCCCGGCTACGCCCGCCAGTGTGAATTGATATCCGGACTTCTTGCAGGGTGCCGCAGCACAGCCCAAATCTTCACCTAGCAGGTCAGCCGCTGCAGGTGTGGGCAGTCCGCCCGGAGGTGAGGTGGGGCCAAGCTTCGTCAGCGAATCGGCGTACCCGACGGTTGGGAATGAGATCGAATACGAGATTTCCGCGGTCGTGATCTGCCGGATGGAAGCCACCGCAGATGACTCGTTAGCAGAGATGCGCGAGCGCAGGAAATTCGGGATAGCAATGGCCGCGATAATGAGAATAATGGCCACTACGATCAACAACTCGATGAGTGAAAATCCGCCTTGTTTGCGTTTCATGTTTTCCCTTATGTCAGCTTATGCCGAAAACAGCTTATCGGGGAATGTTCAAAAATCGCTGGCGGAGTGGCCGATGGGGAGGGTAAGCAGGACTATATAAGAGAGTTAGCGAGGGTGCAATAACAAAATTACGCGGTTTGGGGGGCAAAATGGTACCGCAGGGGCGCGTTTTGCGCGCCCCCGCAGGGACTACACGTTACCGGATTCGGTACCCGTCGGGCGCTGCTCGCTGGCGCTCTGGACGCCGCTGCGGATGGCGGAAATCCCGCTCCGTACCCGGTCGCGACCTTGCTCGAACGTGTCGCGTGCCTGGTCGGTCAAATCGCCGACACGCTGCTGGATATTGTCGCGTGTCTCTTCGCCGCTCATCGGCGCAAACAGAATGCCTAAGCCGACTCCCACACCTAACCCGAACAAAAAGCCTTTCATCACTTGCCTCCTTATAGGATTCCCCGCGATCTTGATCGATCGCTCGTGAATTAGAAAGATGCGAGGCGGTGCGGCGGGTTTGCCGCAAACGTAAGTGCGGAAGCAGGAATCAGATTTTTCTTAAGAGAAGCAGCGTCACTGCTGTTTCTTTGCCGTCGCAAGCCGGTCGCCCGCGATCTGAGCTGCGGCTGATTTCGGGTCTGCCTTCTGGATGCTCTCATAGAGCTTCACCGCTTCGGCGGGCTGCGTGACCTCATACAAGCCGGCAAGTTCCAGTTGGGCGGTGTCTTTCGGTACTGTCTCGCTGGGTTTTTCGGCCAGCTCTTTGTAGATCTGGATCGCTTCCGGGTTCTTGCCGGTGTTGCGGTAGAGAGACGCCAGAGAGAACTTCGCCAGAGAAGCTGTGTTGCGGTCGCGCGACGAGGCCAGATCCTTCAACTCGGATTCGGCAGCAACATTGTCCCCGGCATCCACGGCAGTCACCGCAGCCATGTAGCGGCTGTATTTGCCGGCCTCGGTGTGCGAGTAATGGTCGGCAATGGCGAGGAACTTTTTGCGAGCTGCTACCGCGCGGTCTTTCAGGGAATTAAAGCTCTCGTAGCCCGCAGGCGCCGGCTGTCCGGGAGCCAGAATGGGTGCGCCCAGGGTCTGCAGCGCCTCCCCGACCTCGACGTTGGCCTTATCGTCCTGATGCTGTATGAGGGCCCATCCACCGATGCCGGCTCCGATCACTACCACGAGCGCGATGGTGCCGATGATCAGGCTGCGACGGTGTTCTTCCGTCCAGTGAACGGCTTCCGCCGCGCTGGTCTTAAGTCTATTTTCTTTCAGTTGTCGTTTGGTATAACCGGGCACGCAAGGTTCCTTACTGCTTCAGCGAGAGATAGGAAAACATTGAGTTTACCACAGCAGAACGGGCACATTGGGCCGCGCTTGCATTGGGGCCATGCTGCTGCCTATACTTTTCGTTTGCAATCTGCACCTCCCGCGCGGCCATATGGCGCGGCGCACCGCCCTCGGACCTGCAATCCGGGGATAATCCCGCACTGCATCTTGTTACGGAGTTATCATGACGACCTTGGCTGCACCGCCGCTGAAGACCATCCCTATGAGTGACGAACTGAATCCCTCTGCCGCGCAAGTGGCGCGCTTCGATTTTGCCGCCCAAAAACTCAACCTCGACGACGGCATGTGGAAGATCCTGCGCTCGCCCAACCGCGAGATCATCGTGCATATCCCCATCGGGATGGACAACGGTTCGGTGGAAGTCTTCACCGGATACCGCGTGCAGCACTCGATCGCGCGCGGGCCAGCCAAGGGCGGCGTGCGCTATGCGCCGGACGTTACGCTGGACGAAGTCCGCGCCCTCGCGAGCTGGATGACGTGGAAGTGCGCCGTGGTGAACATCCCCTTCGGCGGCGCCAAGGGCGGCGTGATCTGCGACCCTAAAAAACTTTCCATGGTCGAGTTGGAAAAGATTACGCGTCGCTACACGGCTGAACTGGTGGAATTCATCGGTCCGGAAAAAGACGTTCCGGCTCCCGACGTGGGGACCAACGAACAAGTCATGGCGTGGATGATGGACACCTATTCCATGCATATGCGCCAGACGGTGACCGCCGTTGTGACCGGCAAGCCGGTGAATATGGGCGGCTCGCGTGGACGTCGCGAAGCCACCGGACGCGGCGTGATGATCGTGTGCGATCAAGCCATCAAGAAGCTGGGCATGAGTCGCGAATCGACTCGTGTGATCGTGCAAGGATTCGGCAATGTGGGCTCGAACGCCGCCAAGCTGATGGCTGACGCCGGATACAAGGTGATCGGCATTGCCGAGTGGGATGGCGGTCTCTATAACCGCAATGGGATCGACATCGACGCCCTGGTCGAGCATCGGCAACGCAATAACACCGTCAACGGCTTCAAGGGCGCAGAGGCAATGGCCACGGCCGACCTGCTGATCGCGGATTGCGACATCCTGATCCCGGCGGCCACCGAGAACGTGATCACCTCGAAGAACGTGGATGGCGTGAAGGCCAAGATCATCGCCGAAGGTGCGAACGGTCCTACCACCGCCCCCGCCGACGAGGTGCTGGCTGAGAAGAAAGTGTTTGTGATCCCCGACATCCTGGCCAACGCCGGCGGCGTGACCACCAGTTATTTCGAGTGGGTGCAAGATCGCCAGGGATATTTCTGGAAGGAATCAGTGGTCAACGACCAGCTCGAGACCATCATGGTGGAGTCGTTCGATGAGGTGGTGCGTTATGCCGAGACGCATGGCGTCAACAACCGCATCGCGGCCTACATGCTGGCCATCGACCGCGTCGCATTCACCATCAAACAACGCGGAATCTACGCATAAGTCGGAACCCACACAAGCGAGGCTTGTGTGGGGTGCCCCCCGATGCGGTAATCTAGGCTCCAGCGGTGCCCCGCCGCAGCATTAGGCATGAACCTGCCCAACTACATCACGATGTCACGCATCGCCTGCGTGCCTTTGCTCATCTGGGTCATGACAAGCAAATTCTTCAACGCCCAGAACGGCGAGCGCGAGCTGGTTGCGTCCGGACTGTTCATTCTGGCCTCGATCACCGACGGCATCGACGGCTACCTGGCGCGTCGCCGCGGACAGATCACGACGATGGGCATGCTGCTCGATCCCCTCGCGGACAAGCTGCTGATCGCCGCCGCCTTTATTTGTTTAGTGCAGGTCGAGCCGCGCATCGTGCCGGCGTGGATCGCGGTGGTTGTGATCGGGCGCGAGTTCCTGGTCAGCGGATTGCGTTCCATCGCCGCATCGCAAGGCTTCACCATCGAAGCCAGCGACTGGGGCAAATTCAAGATGGTGGTGCAGATCATCGGCGTAGTCGCGGCGCTGATCGCCCACCACTGGGCGGTGCTCGACCTTCACCAGTTCCGCGTGCCGCTGGTGTTACCGGTCGACGTGATCGCGCGTGGCGCCATCTGGTTCATGGTGTTGATCTCGCTCTACTCCGCAGTCGATTACTTCGTGGCCTTCTGGCGAAAGATCGACACGCGCGTGAGCCGCGAGCGTCGTCGCAAGATCTTCGTGCTCAGCCGCAAACGCCGCAAGCGCGACGCTCCCGCAGTCTAGCGCAGCGACTCGAGGCGTCATGCACCCGCCCCCGCCCCCGCAACCCACAAACGAATATCCGCCGGAAGAACGCCAGCTACTGCTGCGCATTGCGCACCGCTCCATTGAAGCTGCTGTGCGCAACCAGGAATTTCGCGCTGAAGCGGTGCCCGAACACCTGCAGGAGCCGCGCGGGGCCTTCACTACGATCCACGTGAATGGTCAGTTGCATGGATGCGTGGGATACATCCTGCCCGTGCTGCCATTGCACGCGACTGTCGCGGAGACCGCCGCTTCAGCGGCCATGAATGATCCACGCTTCGTTCCGCTTACACCCCAGGAAGCAGCCCTCGCGAAGCTGGAGATCAGCGTGTTGTCGCGTCCATTCGCAATCGCTCCCGAACAGATACAGCCTGGCGTGCACGGGCTGATCATCAGCGATGGCCGCCGCCGCGGATTACTGCTTCCGCAGGTGGCGCCCGAGCATGGATGGGAAGCCGAGCAATTCCTTTCGCACACCTGCCTCAAGGCGCGACTGCCAGCCGATGCCTGGCGAAAGGGCGCGAGGGTAGAGGCGTTTACCGCCGAGATCTTTGCTGATTAAACCAGGCGAGTGATTTTGGACAATAAAAAACGGCGCATTTGCATGCGCCGTTTCATGTATGGAAGGTTAACTACGGCATAGGCGCGCCCGCGGGCACGACCCAAATCTCTGCCTTGCCGTTAGTTTTGGTGCCGGCGCGGGTCTGGATGCGCTTGGCATCGATGCCCTTGCTGGCGGTCAGGTATTTCTTCACGTTCTCAGCCCGTGCCATCGCAAGTTTTGCTCCGGCTTTACTTTCTGAATCCGGCATGCCGATCACGACTGCCGTCGAGTCAGCCTGTTGCTGCATCAGTAAGGCAACGCCATCGAGGATGGCTTTGGCCTTGTTATCGACGCGAGCGCTGCCCTTAGCGAATTGAACCTCGTTGTTGTTGGCAGCGGGCGGGGCGGCAGCGCCGGCGACATTGACCGACGCCTGTGCGGTCGAGCTCAAGTTGCGATCGTCGGTTGCGGTGGCCACAACTGTAACGGGCCCGGGGTCAGCGGTGCCGGTATCCAGCAGTGCCGTGTTGTCGCGGGGCGTGATGCGTCCGCTGCTGGTGGAGAAAGATAGCGAGACCTGACGATTATCCGGGCTGGCAACATCGCAAGTCACGGTAGCGCTCTCGCCCTTGCGCACGCTGGCCGGAGAAGCCTGGCAGGCTATCGTAGGCGGATTCATCGGCGGAGGCGGCGGCGGAGGAGGAAGCAGTGGGCCATCCATCAGCTCGACGTGGTCGCCGACCATGATGTCAGCGATCGAGGTTGCGATCATGACGGTGGAAGTGTGGGGATACACGCCCAAAACTACCATTTCGCCCAAGGTGCGGCGCGGAAGTTCGTTCAAGCGTGTCAACGGGAAAACTGTGCGGATTCTTCTGTGTATCTTCAGTCGTGCTCGCTTTGTAGGAGAGCGTATCGACTTCATTCTTGCGCGCGTCTTCGTAGGTGCGGACTGCACGAAGATAATCGCCAACCTTCAATCCCTTGTCGGTGCCGATGTTGATATAGGCCTTCTTGCCAGTGGCAAGATATTGATCGAAGTCCTTGGCCAGTACGATCTGGCCGGTGGTCTTTCCATTCGGCGCTGCGAAACGGTCGAACATGATGGTGTGGGGCAGAGTGACTGCCGGTTTTTCTACGAAGGGAACGGCAAAATCACCTGGCACGATGGGTTCGCAGCTGTATTCGACCTGGGCTACGCCTACGTTCTGACCACGCACAGCGGCGATGCCGAACATGCGCGATCTCAGCATAAGCTTCGCCGCCCGTCGCTGCGACTGCCTGCTGGTTCTTGAACGCCTCAAAGCGATTCGGGTCTTTAACGTGCCGCAGAATCGTGTAAAGGCTGTTCACCTGTACGGTCCCGCCCGAGAGATAAACGTAATCGCGGTCGGCGAATTTGGTGGCGTGCGGGGTCTCCCATCCGCCGGAGACATAGGTTTTTCCGACGGCGGCTCGCTGGTAATGAACCCGGCGCAATTGACGTCGGCATAAGTTGGCGCGGTGATATTTTGAAGGACAGCAGTGGCGGGAATCGCCGGCATTTCGGCGGGCGGGGCAGCGGCGGCAACTTGATCGCCAGCGGCAGCTGCCGCGACCTGTGCTCCGGCAACTCCGGTTGCCAGGTAGAGTGCCGCAAAATATCAACATCACCATCGCGGTTCGCTTCATATGTGCTCCGGGCTCTGCGTCGTTAAATCCAGCGCAGACAAAGGTTTCCGGGATGGAACGCTAGCAAACCCCAAGGCCAGAAGCAATATATATGTTAGTTACTATAGAGATACAGGCAAAAACCGGACTTTGGCAGGTACTTTTGGGTGGGTTGCAGACAGACGCTTGGTGCCGGCGAAATTGGGTGCATTTGAAGGGATAATGCCCCTCGATTGTGCTTGCACTTGATGGCATGCGCCCTGTAAACTCCACGCCGACAACAACATGTCTACTCCCCGTCCAAGCATGCCGCGGCACCTGCCGCTGCGTTTACCGCGCATTTGTGTGGCCATTGTTGGGACTAACCCCGGCGACATGGTGGAAAAGGCCGAGGCGGTAAGCCGGGAGAACCCCTTCATTGAGTTCCGGCTGGATTACCTTGCCAAGCCCGCTCTGATGCTGCCCGGGCTCAAGAAATTCCTGGAATACCACACCCATGTGCTGGCGGTTGCCACCTGCCGCAGGGCGGCCAATGGGGGCAAATTCCGGGGGACAGTGCAAGCGGAAATCGACATGCTCTTGAAGGCGGCAGCCGCGGGGTGCCAGATCGTGGACCTGTCGCTTGAAAGCGCTGCCAAACTGAAGCCGGGTGACCTTGAAAAGATCCGCAGCAAGGCCGGCTTGATCCTTTCCTATCACGATTTTCGCGGCACCAAGAACTTGGACAAGATCTTTGAGCGGATGCAGCAATATCCCGCCGACTTCATTAAGATCGTCAGTACCGCCACCTGTCTTTACGACAATGTGTTGATGATGAAGTTTCTGGAACGGACCAGCGACAGCCGATCGATGGTGGGCGTTTGTATGGGCGAACAGGGCATCATCAGCCGTGTGCTCGGCGTCCGCGCCGGCAGCCAATTCATCTTCGCGGCCGCGACCGGCGGAGAAGAGACTGCCCCCGGACAGATCGCGGCGCGCACGTTGCGCGAAACCTATCGCATCGAGCAAGTGGACAATGCGACGCGGGTTTACGGAGTCGCCGGGGATCCTGTAGCTCATTCGCTATCGCCACTTTTGATGAACACAGCGTTCCGGCGGGAGGCCATCAACGCTGTCTACCTTTCGCTGCATGCAAAATCCATCAAGGATCTGATCGCGTGCGCACGTGACATTCCCTTGCACGGCATCAGCGTCACGATGCCGTACAAAGAAGAGATCATCAAGCACCTGGATAACACCGACCCGGTGACCGCGAAGATCGGCGCCTGCAACACCGTGATCCGCTCGCAAGACGGCAAGCTCTACGGCTTCAATACCGACGTGTTTGGTGTACTGCGTCCGCTGGAGGCGCGCATCCTATTAAGGATTCGAACATCCTGGTGCTCGGCGCCGGTGGCGCCGCAAGGGCCGCGGTTTTCGGTCTACGCGAGCGCGGAGCGAACGTTTGGGTGATGAACCGCACGGCTTCAGCCGGTCAGCGCCTGGCAAAACAGGCCAAGGCGAAGTATCTGGGCAAATCGCAATTCAAGCCACTGATGAAGAAAATGCAATTCCAAGTGGTGATCAACGCGACGTCAGTCGGCATGGAAGATCCGGGAAAGCCGGCGAAGATATCGAAGGACATGCCGCTGAACGAAGCCGAGTTGAAGATGACCGGTGCCCGCTATCTGATGGAGATGGTCTACGCGCCCGCGGAGACCAAGCTGATGAAGACGGCGCGCGCGATAGGAATGGAGATCATCAGCGGGGCTGAGATGTTCGTCCACCAGGGTGCCCGGCAGTTCGAGATATGGACGGGGAAACCCGCACCCGTGGACGACATGCATCGTGTGGTGGTGACCGCGCTCGCCAATCGCGCCGCAGCGGCGGCAGCTAAAAAATGAATCAACATTTTGAATGTAAGCAGCGCACCGGCGACCCCGGCTCGTCAGGCTTCAATCGGCATCAGCGAGCCGTTCGTGGGCGGCGCAGGTGATTTCTTCCGATTGACGAAAGCATGCTGGTAGATGGCATCGTAGCGGCGTGCGAGAGTTTGACCCGCTCCGTCATGAGTTGCGGAATTTTCCCGCGCGCTGCCCCAGTTCTCTGGCAGAAGCACGATAAAGACATTCTCCGGCGGCGCGCCACGATCAAGCACGGCATCGCGCATCACGCTGCTGTGGGTGACGATGGCGCAAGCGCGCGCAAGAATGAACTGCTCGGCAACGCGGAATGAGCGAGCCAGCCAGGAACCGGCTTCGCATTGTCCGGCAGCCATGGCTAATTCCTCGACACATCCGTTAAGGTCGTACACGACCGCGCCAAAATTTCGGACAGCTGCCATGCCGGAAGCAAACGAATGGGCGTGCACGATCTCGGCAGATTGCTGGGGATCAGCGTCCAACAAGCTGCGGCGCCATTGCCGCACATCGTGCCAAGCCGTGAGCAATGACGCCGGCTTGCTGTTCTCTTCATCTGCCCGCAGATAGAGGTCGGGTGTGCCGGAGCCGTGCGGTGTCACCAGATACGGCCGCATACCGGCCGAGACTTGCACATCGACCAAGGGAAGAATGTCGCGCGCCTGTGTACAGGCGTGCACCACGCTCCATGGACGTACTTGCTCGCCCGCCTTGCCGGCCGACGTGGCGGGTACGGGCAACTGCTCGCGCGTGCTTCGGGGAAAAGGAGGAGCGGCGATCCCAGCCATCAGGAAACCTCTTTGTGACGGATGCGCTCGAGATCGGAATACAGCAGGACCCGATTGCGACCGCTATTTTTTGCTGCGTACATGGCCGAATCGGCACACTCGATAAGGTCGCGCTTGAACTTGGCGTCCTGGCCGAAGATTGCTACCCCAATACTGATGCTCAAATGCTCGACAGCGTGTGGCGATCCCGCAAAAAATTTTGCCTTCTCCACCGCCCGGCGCAACCGTTCCGCGACGAACAACGCGCCCGGCCCGTTGGTTTCGGGAAGGATGATCACGAATTCCTCGCCGCCGTAGCGCGCCACGGTATCAACCTCGCGCATGTCGTGCATGAGGATAGAGGCCACGTCGCGCAAGACTTGGTCGCCGGTGTGGTGGCCGTAACTGTCGTTCAACTGCTTAAAGTGGTCGATATCGACCATGAGCAACGCGAATGGCTGGTCTTTGCGTTCGCTACGTGCCACCTCAGCTTCGAGTTGTTGCTCAAAATATCCGCGCGTCTTAAGGCCGGTCAAGTAATCGGTAAAGGCAAAACGCACCAGGCCTTCGTTGGCGTAGTCGCGCGTCAGCTGGTTCTCCGCCACCAAGGCGAGGATCCACAGCAGTTGCGCATCCTCCTGCGTGAATGCCTTTGACTTTGACGCGAACAGCTGCATGGAGCCCATGGCGCGATTGCTGACCATCAGCGGGATCGCGAGGGCGGATTGCGCGTGCAGATTTTCGAGCAAAGCATCGGCCTGCACGTTGTGACCACGGTCCACCAGCATGGGTCGCCCGAATTTGGTGGTCCAGAAATTCAGCACGTTGCCGCAAGTAAACGGTTCACGGGCGGATTCTTCGAATCCACGGACAGCCGCCATGCGAACGCGCTCTTCTTCGTCATCCCAAAAATAAAAAATGGTCCGGTCATGCGGAGTGATCTCGGCGGCAAAGTCGCCCAGCAGGTTCAAAGTGGCCTCAAGGTGCATTTGCAGACCACTCAGCATGCTCATGCGCAAGATGACGTTCAGCTCCGCAGCTCTCTGGCGCACGGTTTCAGTGCTCAACTCCGAGAAGACCTCGACGACAAATTTCTCGGGAGGATAGGAATCGTATGCCTCTGCTGCAAAAGACATTGAAAGGGCCCCGGGCCGGTGGACAGGAATTTCCCGCATGTGCGGGAGCACGCTTTGTGCCATCCAAAAACTGTAACCAGGTCTGCCGGATGCACACCTTTCGGATGGTTTCGATAGGAACGAAGCAGCTACATAAGGGAAGCGTAATGCCACAATCTGAGCTGCTGAAGCACCCGGCAATGCAACGTTGAGGCGCGCCGGGGCTTCCAATCTTCATAGCCCAAGATTAGAGTAGCCGGTGGGCCACCGTCGTCATCGAGCGTGATTTATGCGAAAAACTTTGAAGATCTTTGCCGGATTGTTGGTATTGCTGGTGGTCGCCTTACTGGCGGCGCCCTTTTTCTAGACGTCAACCGGTACCACGACCGCATCCAGGCGGAGCTGCAGAAAAAACTGGGGCGGCAGGTCTCCCTCGGCACCATGCACCTTAGCCTGATCCCCTTTGCGTTCAAGGTGGAGAACGCCGTGATCGCGGAAGATCCCTCTTTTGCCAAAGGAACTAACTTCGCGGAAGCAAGCGAACTCTACGTTACTGCGCCCTTGATGCCGCTCCTGCATGGGGATGTGCAGATCAAATCGCTTGAGCTCCGTCAGCCCAAGATCGAGTTGATCAAGAACGCTGAGGGCACTTGGAATTTTTCGTCTCTCATGGGGACGGCGTCGCAGCAAAAAAACCAGCCTCAACAGCCTGCACAGCAACAACCCGCCAATAAGCCTTCTGCTGCTACTCCCGAGCCGCAGAAGCAAAAAGGCATCGGCGTTGAAGATCTGAAGATCACCGACGGTCAAGTCGCCCTGACTGATCTGCAGAAACACGAAAAGCGGGCGGTCTATGACCACATCGATCTTCGGCTCGTGGGTTACGCACCCGACAAGCCGTTCGATTTCGAACTGGCCGCACATCTTCCTGGATCGGGAGCGCAGTTGATCAAGCTGGCCGGGAAAGCTGGCCCGATCGACCAGAACGACTCGATGAAGACTCCCTTCAAGGGAAATATCGACCTCGATCACGTGTCGCTCAACGCTCTGCAGCGTTTCACCAACAGCGCTGCTCTGGCCAACAACGACGGCGTTGCCACAGGAAAAGCCGATCTGCGTAACGAAGATGGCAAAGCTTCGGCTTCGGGCTCGCTCAAATTGGAGCAGGCGCGCTTCAATGGACACGACCTCGGCTATCCCATAGCGGCGGATTTTGACCTGAGCGCCGATGCAAGCTCCAAACTTTTAAACATCCGCAAAGGCGACTTGAAACTCGGCGCGACCCCGTTGCAGATCACGGGCGCCGTGAACGCAGAGCCCACCCCTGCACAGATCGACGTCCGTTTGAAAGCTTCCAACGTCAGTATCGAGGAAGCGGCACGGCTGGCTGGCTCATTGGGAGTCGCTTTTAATCCCAGCACCAAAATCGCGGGTCAGCTCAGCGCAGATATTCGGGCGCAGGGATCGTCCAAAAGCCCTGCCCTCAACGGTTCACTCGCGGGGCGCGATCTAACGATCAGTGGCCCGCAGTTGAAATCGCCGGTGAAGGTGAACGCGGTCGAACTGGCACTCTCGCCGGATGCGATCCGCTCCAACAACTTCACTGCTTCCACCGGGCGCACCAACGTTGCGGTGCAGTTCGCACTCTCGCAGTACACGTCGCCGAACCCCGCGGTGGATGCGACGGTGAAGACGCTGAATGCCGACTTAGGAGAGCTGATCACCATTGCCAAGGCATACGGCGTTAGCGCAGCCGAGGGTTTGAACGGTTCGGGCGCGGTTGGATTGGATCTACATGCGGTAGGCCCGATCAAAGGCGCTGGCGCGATGAACCTGAGCGGCAGCGGCAAACTGCAGAATGCGACTATCAATTCCGATACGCTCACCAAGCCGCTGCAGGTGCGCAACGCCGATCTGCGCTTCACACAGAACTCAGCCGTCTTCGAAAATTTGAATGCTTCCATCGGCTCGACCAATGCGAGCGGCAATTTAACTGCACGCAGCTTCACCGAGCCGCAGGTGCAGTTCGCGCTCAACGCCGACAAGATCAACGTGGTCGAGCTGAAATCGATCTTCAAGTCTGAGCCGCAAAAGAGTGCGAGTTCAGAATGGACTTTGATTCCCAGCGCGCGCGCGGCTGCCGCCCCGGCACCGAGTCTGATCTCGAAGACCAGCGGCACCGGAACGATCGCGATCGGTACCGTGATCAACGACAAGCTGGTGCTGAATAATGTGCACGCAAATGTCACGATCGATAAGGGCGTGATCAAGCTGGCGCCGGTCACGGCCGAGGCATACGGTGGCACAACCACCGGCACCATCACGGTGGATGCGCGAAATACGCCGATGAAGTACGCGGTCGACACCAAGCTGAATAATGTCGACGCGAACAAGCTGTTGTCGTCCGTTTCGTCGTTGAAGAGCCTCTACGGAATCATGGCGACGAATGCGAAGCTGAACTTTGCGAGCGACAATGACAGCGCTGACATCGCGCGCAGCTTGAATGGAACCGCGGCGCTGGGGCTCAACAACGGCAAGCTTGTGGGAATGGATATTCCCTATGAGCTAGCGGCCGCGGGGCAGTTCCTGACTCCCGGGCAGGTAAAGCGCGACTTCACCAACATCACCAAAGTTACCGGCAACATGAATATTCAGAACGGCGTCGCGCAAACCAATGACTTCAAGGCATTCATCGATGACGGAACGATTGCGGCGCAGGGCGCTGCGAATCTTGCCGACCAAACCTTGAATATGCACGTGATGGCAGTGCTCTCGAAAGAGTTCAGCCAACGCGTGGGCGGGACCAACATCGGCGGATACTTGCAGACCGCGCTTTCGAACAAGAATGGCGAGCTGGTGATCCCGGTGATCGTGACCGGAACGTTCCAGTCGCCGCATTTCGCGCCTGATCTGCAGAAGATCGCGCAGATGAAGCTGGACAACCTGGTGCCCACCCTGTCGAACCCCGGAGCGTTGGGGAGCATCCTCGGCGGAGTGATGGGGAATAAGCAACAAGGCACCAACGGGCAGCCGGCCCAGAAGCAAGACACCGTGGGACAGATTTTGGGCGCGCTCGGCGGTAAGCAGCCGCAACAGCAGCAACAGGGGCAGCAGCAGCCGACGCAAGGGCAGCAGCAGCCGACGCAAGGGCAAACGCAGCCACAGCAGCAATCGGGGACTACTCCACAGCAGGAGCAGAAGAAGCAGCCAAGCTGGAGTGACATCTTGCAGGGCGCCATCGGACAGAAGAAGCAACAGCAACCAGCTTCAACTCAACCGGCGGACCAGCAGCAACAGCAGCAACAGCAGCAACAGCAAAAGCCGAAGGATTACTCCGAGCAACCACCCGAACAGCCGAAATAATTTCTGTTGAAAGCAAACGAAAACGCCGCCTTACGAGGCGGCGTTTTATTGCGAATCAGAAAATCTAGCCGGCGTTCTCCAACTGCCCACGCTCCAGCTTTTCCTGGCAGGCGATGCAGAACCGGGTCCACGGCACAGCTTCAAGGCGCTTGAAGTTGATCTCTTCACCGCAGGAGATGCATTGCCCAAAGGTGCCGGTGCGGATGCGGTCCAGCGCCCCCTCCACCATGGCTAGAAGCTGGCGCTCGTTGTTGCTCTGATGGAAAAGGAATTCCTTGGTATAAGAATTGGCGGCCTTGTCGGCGATGTCCTGCGCGTTCTCGCTATCGGCGGCGCGGCCATCCTGCTCGGTGCGCGAAACCACCTTGCGCAGCTCCTGTTGCCGCTCCTCGAGCCGCTTCTTGAAACCTTCCACCTTTTTCTTATCCATGGGGGTCCTTGATGGTCCGTCGTCACCTCAGCTTATTCGGCTGGATGTTTTGGCTGAATCTAAGATGATAAGCGCGGGAGAAAAGCAGCGTCAACTCCGCAATGCAGCTGCGAGTACCGAGTACCCAGTACTCATTACCCAGCTAAAACTTTCGCCGCCTGCAGCGATCGGGGAACTATGTTTGAGGACGGAAAAAATTAAGCACGAAAAAAACTGAGTACGGGGTACCGGTACTGAGTACTAAGGAAAACAAAAAAGCCGCCCGTTTCGGGGCGGCTCAAAAGAGGCAAGGGAGGGAAGGAAACTAAATTTGGGTAGGCTAAGGTGCAAGGCGCCGTTCCGCAAGCGGACCGGACAAATGAAGATCACAGAGGAACATATTCATGCAGTTTGGCCTCTTTTACTTCTCTGTTAAAAGCACTTGGCGCACCAAAGCACCTGCTATCAAAATGGGTTACTAGTGGATTCCAACTGATTGGATTTTGGGCACTTAGGGTGAAAGCAGCAATTCACGTCAGCAAGCGTCAGGCGAAAAAAGTGGAACGCGGGTTCCATCGCTAGGCAGGTTGCTGCCTACTATTGACCTTAGCTTCCTCTGCACCCGGCTTCGGAGCTTTGCTCTCTTCCATTGCCTTGAGCTTGTTCAGCAATGCTTTGTAGCTAACACGGAGGATCTTCGCCGCCTGGCGACGGTTCCAGCGGGTTTGCGCGAGCACGCGCTCAATAGCTTCACGTTCGGCTTGCATGGCAGCGCGCCGGCCGATCTCAAGCAGCGACGGCATTTCCAGCGGACCATTCGCGGTGGCTTGGAATGCGCTCTCGACCGTGGGTTGCGACATGGGCATGATCTTGCCACTGGAGTCGCGGGAGCCACCCGCCAGCGAAGTAACGATCGGCTTATGGGTGGAGAGCTCGCGGATGATCTGCGCCTCGTTCCCAACGATCACATATCGCTTCACTAGATTTTCCAGTTCGCGAATGTTGCCCGGCCATGCATATTCCATCATCCGGCTTACTGCATAGTCGGAAAATGGAGGTGGCTGCTTACCGTAATACTCACTGTACTTGCGCAAGAAGAACTCAAGGAACACCGGGATCTCTTCCTGGCGCTCGCGAAGCGGTGGGATGTGGATGGTTACGACGTTCAGCCGATAAAACAGATCCTCGCGGAAGGTGCCTTCCTCCACAGCCCGCTCCAGAGGTTTGTTGGTCGCGGCGAGGACGCGGACATCGACGGCGATGTCGCGCTTGCCACCGAGGCGGGCGAATTCGCCATCTTGCAGCACGTGCAAAAGCTTGGCCTGCAGCGCGGGATGCATCTCGCTGATCTCATCGAGGAAGATGGTGCCGTAATTGGCCTGCTCGAACTTGCCCAGTTTCTGCCGATTGGCGCCGGTAAATGCGCCCGGCTCGTAGCCGAACAGTTCGCTTTCCAATAGCTCGCTGGGGATCGCGGCGCAATTCACTTTGACGAAGGGCTTGTCCCGACGGGTGGAATTTCCGTACACCATGCGCGCAACAACTTCTTTTCCAGCGCCGCTCTCGCCGCGGATGAGCACGGTGACGTTGGTGTCGGCGACTTGCTCCACCGTCATCTTCACTTCTTCCATCTTGGGGCTGGTACCGAAGAGCATGGAGAAGTCGCTCTGGCGGCGCACCTGATCGCGCAGCTGCGTGACCTCATTCACCTGGCGTTCGCGCTCCAGGACCTTCGCCATGCGCTGGTCGAGGTCCTTGGGTTCAAAAGGCTTGCCGATGTAGTCGTCCGCGCCGAGCTTCGAGGCTTTGAAGATAAAGTCGGCATCCTGCTGGTTGCTGAGCATGATCACGGAGACGTCTGGCTTGATCTGCTTCAAGCGCTCCAGCGTCTCGATGCCGCTCATGCCGGCGGTATTCACGTCGAGCAAAACCAGAGCCGGGTCGTAGACGCGGAACATTCGTATAGCTTCTTCGCCTGTAGCGGCGCTGCTGACGTCGAAATTCTTGCGGAGAAGATGGTTGACCAGGAACTTTGCCATCGCAGGGTCGTCATCGACGACGAGCACGCGGATCTTTTGATTCGGCAACATAAGGCGGTCGAGCCTCCAGGGGTATGGGACAAGCCGATGTAACAATCCCCCAAGATCGTGCTGAGCAGCCTGAGGGATGGGACACGATAGTAGGTAGAAGTGGAACCCTACGTCTAATTTCGGACATCCCGACAGCAAGCAGGAGCGTCCGTCGTGTACTCAGATGCTTACTGTGGGTAGAAAGATAGCCTGTTTCAGGGCAGATTTGAAGCTGAAAAAGGGAGGCGAATGCCTCCCTTTTGTCATTTATCGAACAAAGTTAGCTGGCGACGGTACGCAGTTTGCCAGGCAGAAAGTGATAGGGCGGCCACGGGCCACTGATCGCAAGTTCCACATTTTTCAGTTGTTTAGCGGCGGTGTTGTAGCGGTTCTGATATTTCTCGACCGAGGTGTGGTCGATGAGGTGGGCGATATCGATCATCATGCCACCGGATTGGACTTTCTTGCAGCTGACTTCAGCGTCCAGCGGAAGGAATAACTTCTGCACCTGGACCGATAGGGCGCGCGCTTTGGTTTGGCGCTCGCGGTGGCGCGACGCCTTCTCGCGCAACTTGCATAAGTAATCGCTGCCGGTGGTCTCGGGCAGCACGATATCGGTCATGGCTTCGCGCAAAGAGCCGTCTTTTATGACGAGCTTCAAGTGCATTTCGGCCTTGCCTCTGAGTTTGGAAACGCTGCTGGTGAAGGTCTTGCGGTTGGTGCGGACTGCCTTGCGGAGGGCGTCATCGGTATCGAAAACGGTTCCGAATTTAAACGGTAGCACCGTTGTCTTTCCGAAGCAGCTGCTGACTACGCGGGCGTGATCGAGAACGGCGCGCTGGTCGAGATCGCCGGTGCGCTCATATTCGCTGACGATGACCGCAAAATCGCCGCTGGGATAGCCGTAAACCGGCGATCCGTTCACACCTTTAACATTTTCAATCGGGAAAGGGCGGCGGGCTCTTGCCTCCCCTAAGAACGCTTCTTGCTCAGTGATGCAATACGCGTACCAAGCCATGTGTCGTCTCTCCGAACGAACATCACGGCCTGCTGCCTTTTGGCTGGCGCAGGCACGGTTTTTCCCCGCGAGGGGTTTAGGGGCCGACAATCAGTTGTTTGTCTTAAAAACTAGGGACTGCGAAAAGCGGTGGTCGGGCCTTGCGTTGCAGGTTTTACCCAATCACATCCATCCACTTACCTCGATGCTAGACCGGGGTTTTGGAAAATGCAACAGGAATTGTGCGGCGCCAGCTTGCGCCGAAACCCACCTTCCGCTGTCGCGGAAAGGTGGGGCACCCATCGGGCTGAGAGGATCAGGCTACCTTGACCTGATCTGCCGCGGGCGTTCGGGTGCGGTACTTGAACGTCAGCCTGTGCACAATCGCCATCAACACCAGCACTCCGCCAAAGGTGCAGACGATCGCGGCGCCGGTGGGCAGGTCCATCTGCACCGACAGATAGATACCAAGGGCCGAAACCAGCGTGCCCATGGTCCATCCAATGGCAAGGCGGCTGCCGATGCGATCAGCAAACAGCATGGCGCCCACCGAGGGCACGATCAGATAGCAGAAGACCAGCAACACGCCGGCAATGGCAACCGAAGAGGTCACCACGAATCCGAACGAGGCGTAGAACAGGAAATCCCAGAGACGGATATTGATGCCCTGCGCCCGCGCCGCATCAGGATCGATGGAGATCAGCAGGAACTTCTTCCTGAAGATGTAGTGGAACGAGCCGATGACGCCATACAGAATGGCGGTCTTGATGACTTCCAACTTGGAGACAGCGAGGATGTTGCCGACCAGCATGTCTTTCAGGTGCTCGGTCTCGCCGGTGGCCTTGCTCATCGCCAGGATGGCCGCCGCTGAAGCTACCGCATAAGCAATGCCGATGATGGCTTCGAGCGGGATGCGCGCCGTCGCGGAGCGCACGAACGAGAAGATGAGCGCGCCCATGAAGGTGAAGGCCAGACTGATCCAGTACGCGCCGCCGCCGTGCGGATCCATGCCGGCAAGAATCGCAATGGTGGCGCCCAACGCCGCGATCTGCGCCAGCGCCAAATCCACGAAGATCACGCCGCGTTCCACCACGTGCACGCCAAGGTAGGCGTGGATCCCGGTAAGGATCAGGCTAGCCAAGAACGGCAACGACTAAAAAAGGAAGGATTTCCATTGTTCTCCTGGGTTACTTATCGTCTATTTCGTTTCATCCAGAGCTTTTTTCAGCAACCCGATGTCGTAGTCAAAAAGCTTGAAGTAGTCCGTGACATCTTTCTCTCCGCCGACCGACGGCAACATCACCAGAACTTTCCCGCCGGTCGTCGCTGGCGATGTTGTTCGGGGTCTTCAGGTCGAAGTAAGGTTCGACCATGATGATCTTCGACGTTGTCGCGCTTCATCTGCTGGATCAGCTCGATGGTGTGGCTGCGGCGTGGGCGGAATACCGGGCCGCGGCTCGATGTATCCGATCACGTCGAGGCCGAAGTGCTTGGCAAAGTTGGGCCACGACTTGTGGTAGGTGACGACCTTGCGTCCGCGTAGCGGCTTCATCTGGTCGTCCCAATTCTGTTCGGCCACGGTCAGCCGTTTGTCGAAATCCTGAAAGCGCTGCTGAAAGTAAGCGGCATCGGCCGGGTCGAGCTCGCCAGTTTGTCTGCGATTCCCTTGGCGACACGGCGGCCGTTTTCGGGATCGAGCCAGTAGTGCGGATTGCCCAGCGGATGCACGTCGCCCATGGCGCGCTGACTTGGCCTTCGGGTTTCTCGAGGATCTTCGGCGAACTGCGAGGCGTCGAGATAGCCGGCCGCGCAGGCTGGATTTGCGGGTTGCCGCTCTGGGTGATCAGCGGTGGCAGCCAGCCGATCTCGAGGTCGAGTCCGACGCTCACGAGCAGGTCAGCGTGGCGCAGCTTAAGCAGGAAGCTGGGCTTGGCCTCGACGAAGTGCGGGTCCTGATATCCCTTGGCGATAGATTCCACGTCGATCTTGTCGCCGCCGACTTCCTGCGCCAGCGCGGCGAGATCGTTGTCGAGGTTATGACGTTGAGCTTCTTCGCCTCCGCGGCGGAGGTGAAGAGGAAATGTGCAAGCAAGAATTATTACGAACAATCTCAATCTATATGACATTCATGATCTCCTGATCAAAATGGATGCGCGCCGTGCGCGCCCATGGCGAACTGCAGCTGTAGCCGCAACTCGTTGACGTTCTTTTGTTCTGCATAGTCGGTGTGCCGGTATTGCGCGCGTAGCTGCGCGAACTCACTCGGCCAGTAAGTCAAGATGAGCGAGCCGCCTTTGTCCACCAGCGCGGAGTCGCGGGCGCGTTCGGAGTGGTCGTAACGCGCACCTACGAACCATCGTCGGGCCAGCTGATAGTCGCCGGAGGCGTACATGCCAAAGGCGTGCTGGGCGAATGGAAACTGCTGGCGGTCGCTCCAGATGAATTCGGTGCGACCGACGAAGGAATGATAGATAGCTCTGCGCAGCGGCTTCCAGCGAAGGGTCGCGTCAGCTCCGAACAGGTTGGTAACGAAGTCGTTCTGGAATTGCGGTGCGAGAAGCAGGCCGGCGTCGTTGTGACCGCGCGAATAGGAGCCGCCAACATCGAGGTTGGTGGATTCGGTGATGTCCTTGTAAGCGCGGACGTGCGCGACAGTGCTTACGTCTTCGCGACGAATGCTCTTGAACACATCCGCGGAGTCGCCGCGGAAAACTTGACCCGTGCCTTCGACGAACAAACCCTTCGGCCCCTCAAACGCACGCGTGACGGAGACGCCGGCGTCGTCGATACCATCTTCACCGCCAACAAGGTTTTCAGTAACCAGCGGGCGATCGGTCCAGGGCAGCACGTGATTGTGCAGCGTGTTGACCTTGCCGAACGCAGCACGCATCTTGCCCGCTCGCGCTACGAAGCCTGCCGGGAGCGCAGTGAAGGTCAGGTATCCCTCTTCCAGATTGACGCCCTCTTCGCCGAAGGAGATGAAAGCGTCGGCGCGAGCATAGGGATCGATGATGGCCTGCAAGCCAAGTTCAGCTTCGTGCATTTCCAAGGTCGGAACCGGTCGCACCGTGTTGTGTCCGACAGCACCGAGGAAATCACCGATCAGGCTGATGTCAGGATTGAGTGCCTTCGCCTGGCCGGTAGCTCCGCCATACACCGGAATCTGCGTATTGCCGGCGGTGACCTGAGCTTGCTCCGGAGCAGCGGCTTCGGAAGTAGGTGAAGGCGTAGCCGGGGCAGTCGCCGGTGCGGGTGCAGCTGGGGCTTGCTGCTTGCTTTGCAGCATGCGAAGCTGGCCCTCGAGAGCGATCACGCGCTCTTCCAAGTCCTTTATCTTCTGGTCGTTCGCATTCGGTGCCGACGGAGCCGGCTGTTCCTGTGACCATGCGGAGGACATGCCCAGCAGCAACAGAGCAAGTAGAATTCTTTTCATGTGTTTACCTCATCACCTGCCGCAGATCTGAACATTGCGGCGTCTCTAATCAGTTTGTGGCGGAACGGCCAAAGGCGGCTGCAACTCGCAGCCGAAGCATTCAGAAAAGAATCAGAGAGATGGTGGAGGGCGGATGTACAGCGAAGACTCGAAGCGGTCGAGGGTGACGAGTGTGTCCAGGGTGGCGGTAAACCTGGATGTGATCAGTTGCGGAGCGCTGGCAACCGGTGTGACCGGTTGCACGATGTGGGCGGTAGCGCCCAGGCAGATGGAGCAATGTCCCTTGCCGTCGTCGCCGCCCGCACGATCGACGTGGGCAGCGAATGACGTACACGCCAGCAGGAAGACTACAGACAGTACAAGCGCCAGGCACTTCAACATCTTCGATCTGGATATGGCTTGCACTTGCATCTCGAAAGATTAGACGTGTCTTTAGCAGACGTTGTCAAATAAAGGATGTCACCAGCGTGGCTGCGGGTTTGTTGGGGCTACAGCTTAATTTCCATACCCTCGGCGGCCGCCCGGACTTTCGGGTAGTAATTACGGGCGTCGGTCACGATCTTGTCGATCATGGTGTCGGAGTGGTCGGGGTCATGATGGAAGAGCACCAACTCCTTCGCGCCCGAGCCCATGGCGATGTCAACCGCCTCGCGCCAATGGCTGTGCCCCCAGCCTTTTTTGCTGGAGTTGTACTCGTCGGGCAGATACTGGGCGTCGTAGATGAGCACGTCGGCGCCTTCGGCCAGTTTACGGACATTCTTATCGAAGACCGGATGGCCGGGCTCGTTATCGGTGGCGTAAACGATCACTTTGTTCTCGGTCTCGAGGCGGAATCCCAGGCAGCCCTGCGGGTGGTTCAGCCACGAGGTGTGCATCACGCAATCGTCGAAGGCGAGCTTGCCCTCTTCGATGTCGTAAAAATTGCGGTGCGCCTGCATGGCGCTCATGTTGACCGGGAAGTATGGGTCCATCATCTGCTCTTCCAGCGCGCGCTGCAGTCCGCGGCTGCGACTGGTGGAGTGGAAGAAGAAATAGTTATCAGGGTTGTTGTAGAGCGGCCCGAAGAACGGGATACCCTGAATGTGGTCCCAATGGAAATGCGAAATGAAGACATGCGCGTGCATGGGCTTGCCTTCGGACTGGCGCAACATCTCTTTGCCGAGCACACGGAATCCGGTGCCGCAATCGAAGATGTAGCGGCTGCCGTTGACGCGCACCTCAACGCACGAGGTGTTGCCGCCATAGCGCAAGTTTTCCGGCTGAGGAGTAGGTGTTGAGCCGCGAACTCCCCAGAATTTGATTTCCATAAGGGACTGCCTAACAAGTAGGGCCCATTTTGCCTACACTCCGCCCGGCCAGGCACATGTGTCCGGCAGACGGAAGTTGACATGTTATAAAAATGTCAACCTTGGGGAAAAGTGTCCAGCAGTATACGTCAGGTAAGCCTATCTGAGTCAATGGTTTAACCCAGAGTAGTAGACGAGCGCCCTATGTTGCAGCCGGAAAAGAAGGAGTTTCGCCGCCTCGCCCGCCAGCCGGGAACCACCCTGGTTCCGGTGGTGAAGACGGTTGCGGCCGACCTGCTGACGCCTGTCTCTGCATTCCTGAAGATCGCAGCGAACGAGCCGGAGTCGTTTCTGCTGGAGTCGGTGGAAGGCGGCGAACATGTTGGGCGCTACACCTATCTGGGAACGCGTCCCTACATGGTGGTGACCCCCGCCGCCGATGGGATTGAGATCCGGCGCGGACGAAAACGTGAGATTCGCCGCGGCGATGTACTGAAGTTGCTGGCGGAATTGCTTGCTGAAAATCGTCCCGCAGCATCGACGACTGATTTGCCGCCATTCAGCGGCGGAGCAGTGGGTTTTTTTGCCTACGACTTCGTGCGACGGCTGGAGCGCATTCCGCAAATAGCAAAAAACGATCTGCACGCCCCCGACTTCACCTTTATGTTCTTCGATCGACTGTTGGCGTTTGACCATGTGAAGCAGCAGATCCAGATCATTGCGACGGCACATGTCGCGAACAAGAAGGATGCAGACCGCGAATACGAACGTGCGGTGCGCGATATTGCTGCGGTCGAGCGCGCTCTCGCGGGCAAGGCAGAAACTTCAAAAGCACGCCGGGCGGGAAAAAGCCAAAGATCAAGGCAATGACTACAAAGACGGACTTCGTGCGCAGCGTGCAGCGAGCGAAGGAATACATCGCCGCCGGCGACGTATTTCAAGTCGTGCTGTCCCAGCGCTTCGATTTCAAGCTGAACTCTGAGCCATTTGAGATCTATCGCGCACTGCGGCGGGTGAACCCATCGCCGTACATGTTCTATCTGCGCATGGGCGAACGTTACGTGCTCGGCTCTTCGCCGGAAATGCTGGTGAAGGTGACGGGACGGAAGCTGGAATACAGACCTATCGCGGGGACGCGCCCACGGGCTTTCGATGCCGATGAAGATCGCCGCCGCGAAGCCGAGTTGCGTGCCGATGAAAAAGAGCGTGCCGAACACGTGATGCTGGTCGACCTTGGCCGCAACGATCTGGGACGCGTCAGTGAGTATGGTTCGGTGCAGGTCCGCGAACTGATGACGGTGGAGCGCTACTCGCACGTGATGCATCTCGTCTCGGCGCTCGAAGGAAAGCTGCGGCCGGAGCTGAGCGCGCTGGATGCCTTCGCAGCCTGCTTCCCAGCGGGAACGTTGAGTGGCGCACCGAAGGTGCGGGCGATGCAGATCATCGAAGAGCTCGAACCGACGCGACGCGGAATTTACGGCGGCTCGATCCTGTACGCCGATTTTGGCGGCGATCTGAATTCATGCATTGCCATCCGCACTATGGTGGTGGAGGGGAAAAGTGCGCACGTGCAGGCCGGTGCAGGGATCGTTGCAGACTCCGACCCGGAAAAAGAGTACGAGGAGTGCATGAGCAAAGCGGGAGCGCTGCTGCGTGCGGTGGAAGAGGCGCAATGATCTTCGTGCTCGACAACTACGACTCCTTCACCTACAACCTGGTGCAATACCTGGGTGAGATGGGTTGCGAGGTCATGGTCCGCCGCAACGATGAGCTGAAAGTCAGCGATATAGAAACACTGCGGCCGCAGAAGATTTTGGTTTCGCCGGGACCGTGTACACCATCAGAAGCGGGTATCAGCGTGGAACTGATACGGCACTTCACGGGCAAAGTTCCCATACTCGGAGTATGTTTAGGACACCAGGCTATTGGCGAAGCGTTTGGCGGGAAAATCGTGCGGACCAAGCAACTGATGCACGGCAAGACCAGCCCTATAGAACACGATGGCAGCTCGGTCTTTCGCGGATTGCCGACGCCGCTAACGGCGACGCGGTATCACTCGCTGGTGGTTTCTCCGAAAAACTTGCCGCCGGAACTCGAGGTGAGCGCATACGCCATGGATCCTCATGGGGAAAAAGTGATCATGGGGTTACGGCACCGTCAATTCGCGGTCGAGGGCGTGCAGTTCCATCCGGAAAGTGTTCTGACGCAGCATGGCAAACAGATGTTGCGCAATTTTCTGGAGCTCTGAAGCCAGCAGCTCTCAATCGCTTACTTTGGCATCCAATTCCGAGAGGCCAAGCCGGCGCCGGAATGAATCAAGCGTTTAAGAACGCAACCCCCAGCCAGACACTTCCGCGCAGCGGATTCCCACTCCGTAGTCCGGTAGCGCTGCGGTATTTTTTGGCCATTCTGTTCAGCCTCTGTGCGCTCGCAGCCACTCACGCGGGCGGCGACCTGGAAACCGAACATTTTTTCCTATATCTACTTTTAGGCGTTTTGGCGGCAGCATGGGTTGGAGGCTGGAAGGCGGGCGCGGTGGCTACCGTCGTTTCGGCGACCGGCTCGTTCCTGTGGATGTATCACCCTGTCCAGGGTCACCACGATGCGCTCCGGCTCGCAACCTTCGTTGTGACCTCCGCCGTCTTGTGCTGGCTCAGCCAGGTCATCGAGAGCCGCCGCAAAACACAGGTCACTCTGCAAGAGGATGAACAGCGACTCCGGTTGGCGCTTCGGGCGGGCGATGCGTGGACATGGGAGTGGGACCCGCAGACCAATGTGATCCGCCGTTCGGAAGAGGCATCTGGTGTATTCGGCACCGGGCCGACAAGTCTCTCTGACGAGATGACACACACGCTGGAAAGCGTGATGAACCTTGACCGCGAGCGGGTCGCTGAGGGGTTGCGCGCGAGCGTACAAAGTGGCGCTGATTTCCGGCAGGAAATCCGGTTCCTGATCAACGGACAGGTCCGTTGGGTGGATTCGCGCGCCAGCGTGATCGAAGACGAGGACGGCAACCGGCGACTGCTTGGCATGAGCGTGGACATTACCGACCGCAAGCGTGCCGAACAAGCTTTGCAACTGCAAGGGCAGATCATCGATCAGACCCACGACGCGGTGATCTCTACCGACATGCGCGGCGTGATCCGCACATGGAACCGGGGAGCTGAACGCGTGTTCGGCTATACCCGCGAGGAGGCGATAGGAAAAAACATCAGCATGCTGGCGCTGCCGGAACAGGAGAGTTTCTTGCGCAAGCAGATCGCGGCGGCGATCACCACCGGCAACATGCAGACGGAGATCGCGACACGCCGAAAGTCGGGCGAGATCGCGACCGTGCATCTTTCTCTTTCCATGATGCGGAGCGAGAGTGGCGAGCCCACCGGAGTGGTAGGTGTCGCGCTCGACATTTCTCACCAGAAGCGGGCAGAAGCGCTGTTGAGGAACACGGAGCGCATGGCTGCGATGGGGCGCCTGGCTGCGACCATCGCACACGAGATCAACAATCCGTTGGAGTCAGTGACCAACGTTTTTTACCTTCTTTCACGGCATTCCAACCTCGACAAGGTGGCGCAGGGATACCTTTCAGTAGCAGAGGAAGAACTGAAACGCATCAGCCACATCGTGAAACAAACGCTCGGCTTCTATCGCGAGACCGAGCATCCGATCCCGGTCGAGCTTCGAAGGTGCTCGACAGCGTCTTCGCACTTTACGATCACCGCGCCGAGAAGTTCGGCATCCAGCTTTCGTGTAAATACGATCTTGATGCCGTGGTGGAGGGATATCCCGGCGAATTGCGCCAGATCTTTTCCAATCTGGTCGTGAATGCGCTGGAGGCGGTCGGCGAAGACGGTAGGGTCACGATTCACGCTTACCGAAGCCGCGATTGGGGCGGTGGCGGACGGGAAGGAGTGAGGATCTCGGTGGCGGATGACGGTCCCGGTATCCCGCGAACATCCGTGCCCACCTCTTCGAACCATTTTTCACCACCAAAGGTGAACGGGGAACCGGACTTGGATTATGGGTCACGATGGGAATGGTTCAGAAGCATCACGGAACCATCCGCGTTCGCAGTTCCACCGGAGAGCGGCTTCACGGAACTATTTTTTCAATCTTCTTGCCGGCCACGGCCAAAGCAAAGGCCGAAACGGTGCGCGATCGCGTCGCCTAGGTCTACAAACCGCTTGACAGTATTACTGGCGTGGCAGATGCTCTAAGTCCCCACTAAGGATGAGCCTCATGGCAGTCGATAAGCGGTCCATCGCCGGTATGCATTGAAACTTCCGCTCACAGCCAAGTCCCTCACCCAGGGAAATGGCGGCATGGAGACGTCGAATGTGAGCGCGCGCGGCGTCTTCTTCATGTCCACGACCAAGCCCGAAGAGGGCGCGGCGCTGGAATTTTCGCTGACGCTCTCGCCTGAGATCACGCTCACAGACAACATCGTGATCCGCTGCAAAGGACGTGTAGTGAGGGTGACGCAACTCCAGGCAGCGACAAAGTCGGCATCGCCGCCGCCATCGAGAAGTACGACTTCGAGACCAAGTCATAGCACGCAGTCACTTTCCTCGCAGCAGGACTCTGCGGTATCTTACAGTGTCTTCATGCAACATACCAAGGCGGCTTGTTTTCGCAGCATTTGCCCTCTCCTCGAAGCCGCCGCGCAGCAGGAACGACGGCTCGATGGGGGAAGTCTTCGCCACGGATGCGACGGTAGCAAGGCTCCGGTGATCCTGGCGGCGGCGGACACCGCGTGGGCAGCGGCTCGGCCGTTACCGGCGGGCGCACGGCGGCAAGCTTCGGCTCGATGCGCGGCGGGGAAGTGCGGGTCTGCCGGGAACCAGCGTGAACGTGACCGCTGCCACGCGGAGCAAAGGGCTGATGCTAGCCTGGACGAGGAACCATCGAAACCCACTACAGCGTCGGGCTCCTCCGCTGACACGATCCAGACCCCGATTTACCGCATCCTGTTCCCGGCCCGGGAGATTTCAATTTCGCCATCGTGCCGATAAAAGCGGCAACACCTGCATCCGTGCGCTGGACTGGAATACCGCTTCGCTCGTTGTCTCCGAGATGATGGGCGATGGCACGTATCAAGTCCGCCCCAATCGAGCAGGTCACTTTCAGCGACGGCAAAGTAAGCAATGCGGTGCCGTTCGGCAAGTGCGGTTGCGAACCGCTCCCCAGACCTTGCAGGCAGACAGGGCAGCCGGCGAAGCCAAGCCGGCTGAACCCGGTGAACCAAACGGTTTTGCCGCCACCTCCGATCCAACTCCCAGTTCCGGACCAGCGGCGCAGCCTGCGCCGAAGGCGGCAACCGTGCTTCTGCTGCGGCTCGAAATCAAAGCTGAGGCGAAACCCGAGACTACCGCAACAGCTGCACCGGCTTCCTCCAACCCGGACGGAGTGCACGTGCAGGTGGATGTGCCGATGGTCTACTCTGCCGACGCGCGGCGATGACAGCGCGGGTCCAGTTCCCGCTCCGGTATTGGCGACGCCGGATGCGCTTTACCTGCCGGCGCCTGTATACATGGCGTTGTTTCGACCGGTGATGGATACGCCGACTGTGACCCCGCTCGCCCCGGCAGCGAAGCCCCCAAAAGAGAAAAAAGGACTCTTTGGGCGACTGCGATCATTCTTCGGCGGAATGTTTCATTAGAGGCCGATTTACCAAAGTTACTATCCGGCGTCGAATCAAGAACATGAATCAGGCACCCTGGATGTAACCTGGGAAAGAATTATGAAACCAAAAGCACTTGGGAAGGGTCTATACTAGGTACTCTCGATGGCTAGTCCTAGTCTGCATCCTCAGCCACCTCGCCCGGCCGCGCAGGGCGACATTTTGCCAACCTTGTTCGGCAAGGGATATGGCAACTATGACGTGCGTCCGAACAACTTTGTGTTCTCGTTCTTGACCGCATATTTTGGCTGGGCTGCTTATCGTGATCATCCCCATCTTGCTGACCCAGAATCCGGAACCGAAGATCCAGGCCATCAGCGTGTTTACTGAGCTTTCGCCGTACGTGCTTCCGGCATCTGCCACGATCGCCGGCGGTGGAGGCGGAGGCGGAGAAACTTCAAAGCTTGAAGCCAGCAAGGGCGCGCTGCCCAAGCGGGCGGATTACAGATCACCCCGCCAACCACGCACATCGAGAATCCCGATCCCAAATTGGCCGTAGCTCCGACGGTCATCATGCCACCCATTCCAATGCCGCAGATGCCCGTCCTTGGCGATCCCAAGAGCCAGCAGACGATGATCGCCTCGAACGGTATCGGCAGCGGAGCCGGCATTGGTAGCGGCGGCGGCACCGGCGTCGGCATGGGCAATGGCCCAGGCGTCGGCGACGGTCGCGGCGGCGGAATCGGCGGCGGAATCTATCGCGTCGGCGGTGGTGTGAGCCCGCCGAAAGAGATTTACTCGCCCGAGCCGGAATATTCCGAAGAAGCTCGTAAGGCAAAATATCAAGGCACCGTCACGGTGCGCTGCGTCATCGGTCCCGACGGTCGCGTGCGCGACATCCAACTCCCGCGCGCGCTAGGAATGGGACTTGATGAGAAGGTGATCGAGAAGGTGAAGACCTGGAAGTTTGAGCCGGCCAAAAAAGACGGTCAGGCAGTCGCTGTTGCAGTCAACATAGAAGTCAACTTCCACCTTTACTAAGAAGTTCGCAAAATAATAAAAGGCAGGCTTCGAGCCTGCCTTTTTATTTTTCCTACCAAAAACTATTTCTTGAACGCGCGTCCCAATGGACGTACTTTTCCTTCGCGGTGTCGGCCCATTCGCGGGCGGAGTCGGCAAAATCGGCGCCGCGCTCACGCCATTCGCCGGCGCGGTCGCGCAACCCTTCAGCGCGCTCGCTGACCGCATCGAAAGCATCCTCATAGCGTCGGCGCAGTAAATTGCGCGTCTTGCGGCCGGACTGCGGCGCGAGCAACAGCGCGACCAGCGAGCCCACTCCCAAGCCGATACATAGGAAGGTGATCGCTGTGCCAAAATTATTGCGCTCAGACGGTTGATAGTCTCCAAAACGCTCGTAATCGGTCATAAATCCTCCTTACCTCGGTTCGAAAATTGAATTGTATGCCTTTCGCGATCAGCTCGCGCGCTTCTGCCGATTGGAACGCGACGCCTTGCCCCGGATAGGTACCACTTTATGCTGACGCTTTTTCTCGGTCGCGGCGCTGCGGTTCGATATCCCCTGGCCACGGCTGGCTTGCGCGCGTTCCGCAGATTGCGGCCCACGCGTCTTGGTCTTGCCGCGGCTCTTGAGATTCACTTCGGGCGCTTTTTCGCCGCGCGGTTGGAAGTAGCGCGACGATTACGGCTGCCCTGTTGCGGAGCTACGTACTGGAATTCTTCTTCTTGTAGCTCGACGACGAATTCCTCGGGATCATTGTCGCGTCCGCGCTCGACGTGCGGGCTGGCCTGGCCGGTGCGGCGTCCGCCTTCGTCTTTAACGCCACGCGAAATGCCTTGCAGGGCTTCTGCGCCTTCGGTGTCTCCATCTTCTTTCACGGCTATGTCGCCGAGTGAAAGCATGCCAACCAGGTTGCCGCTCTCATCGACCACCGGCAGCCGGCGTACCTGGCGTTGCGACATCACGCGCGCCGCAATGTCGACGTCGTCATTAGGTCTGATGGTCACAAGCTCGGCGGTGAGGATCTCTTCGCTGGTGGTGCCGACCGGATCGCGCCCTTCGGCGATGCACCGCAAAACGATGTCACGGTCTGTGAGGATGCCGACCAGCTTCTCTCCATCGAGCACGGGGATGGCCCCGGCATCCTCATCACGCATCATGGTGGCAATCTCTTCGAGGGTGGTCTCAAGGTCGGCGGCGGAGACATTCTTGGTCATCAGCTGGCTGACTTTCATGGTCTCTCCTAGTCTGCTATGTGGTCTGGTTACTTAGAAAACATAGCGAGGCGGGGTGTTGTCTGAAAAGCGGGAGAGACCCTGGCAGCCCAGGCAGAGAAAAGAAAAAGGAGCCGGATGTGGCGGCTCCTTTTGGAGAAGTTCCAAGCACCCCAAGCGTGGTAAGTGCCTAAGCTTCGGAATGAAAGTTACAACTATGCGCAGCTACTACCAGCGATAGCAACATCGGGTTATTTTCGGCCGACCACCAAGCAGCGTGAACGTACCCGGCTTGGGGGTAGGCCGCGCATTCGGTTTGTCGGCGGCGGCGGCTCGAATTCCGAAGTGACCACATAGACTTCGTGCGCCTGCAGGATTCACCGCCAGCGTGCGCGCTCCGCGTTGCGTCGTCACGTTCTGTTCCACTTGATATTCTTTTCCTTTTCCGCTGATCACTGTCAAGCGTGCCATCCCCGTTCGAGCTGAAGGCGAGGTGCTTGCCGGGATCGAAGCCCACTCCGTCCACGCGCTCGCCGATGGGCAGCTGCGCAAGGTTCTTGCCGTTGGTTGCATCGGTCACAAACAGAAGCTTGTTGTGGCAGCCGGAAAACAGAACGCTTGTGCGATGTGTCCATATCCAGACCCGAAGGTTCTTCACAACCTTTCATCGGCCAACGATTCATTACCGTCGAGCTTCGCGGCGTCGATCTCGGCGATCTCGCCCGTGTTCTCAATGTTGACGAAGACGTGGCCTTTGCCGTCGGCAACCGCAAACTCCGGATTTCCCCCTAAGGCCACAGTACCCGCGACCTTCTCAGACTTCGCATCGATCGCGGTCGCGTCGTTGCTGTCGCCATTGAAAGTGAAGACGCGGTGCGTGGTCGGCTCGTAGACCGCAGCATCAGGTTTTTTGCCGACGTCAACCGAACCTGTGGCCTTAAGCGAAGTGAGGTCGAAGACGACTGCCTTGTTGGTTTTTCCTGCGGTGATGAATCCTTTACCCGTATCTGGTGCCAGACGCTATGTCGTGAACGCCGGGGGTCTCGGGGATGTCGCCGATCTGTTTGCCGCTCGCCGGATCCACCACGAGGACGTGCGTCCCGCGGCTGATGAAAAGATGTTTGCTGGCGGAATCGTACGATGAGCGCGTCCCATCCGCCTTCGCCTCCGAGCACGTAGTGTCGCGTGACTTCGTAGTGGGTGGCGCAATCTGCGGGAATTGCACCGATCGATAAGCAGCAGGCCAGAAAGATGAGAGTCGTGTTCATAGCTATCTACGATACCGCTATTTCACGAATGGCGCGTGAATGGCAGTTCGGCAGTGCGACAAAGATGCGGCTCGCGCGGGAAAAGTGACAGTCCTATCCAGAGAAGGCTAAAATAGAGCGTTTGCCACATCCGCCTGTAAGGTTTTCTGCGCGGGCTGCCCCTCCCAGTAACGAGGTTCCGGCAACCAATCTTTTAGGAGAGCTTTGTACCTTTATGTCGATTCCAGCAACCCAGATGCGTCCGGGCATGGTCATCAAGCACAACAACGAGCTGCACGCCGTGTTCAGCGTGGAGCACCGCACCCCCGGCAACCTGCGCGCCTTCATCCAGGCCAAGCTGCGCAACCTGCGCACCGGCGCCATGTTCGAGCACCGCTTCCGCTCGCCTGATCCCATCGACCGGGTGATTGTGGATGAGATCCCCATGGAATACCTGTACGCCGACGGCGACGACTACTACTTCATGAACACCGAGAACTTTGAGCAAACCCACCTGCGCCGCGATACGTTGGGGGACGCAGTGGAATATTTGACTCCAAACCTGCAGATCAAAGTGGAGTTTTACGATGGCAAGGCGGTGGGCATCGAGCTTCCGCAGACGGTGGACCTTAAAGTCATCGAGACGGAGCCAGGATTGAAGTCCGCGACCGCCTCGAGCGTGACCAAGCCGGCTAAAACTGAAACCGGTCTCGTGGTGTACGTGCCGCCCTTCATTAACGAAGGCGAGATCATCCGCGTGGATACGGCTGAAGGCGCGTACCTCTCAAGAGCGTAAGCGTTTCTGGTTTTTCGTTTCTCGTTTTCCGAGAAACCAGAAACGAGCAACGAGAAACGCATCGCATGATGTCGACGAAACACTTTATCGTGAAAGGCAGAGTACAGGGTGTTGGCTTCCGCTGGTTCGTCGAACGCGAGGCCGGCATGCTGGGATTGGCAGGATGGGTCCGCAATACCGATGACGGCACGGTGGAAGTGCTGGCCTCCGGTAGCGAGGAGCAATTAGAGTCGTTTCGCACGAAGCTCAAGCAGGGTCCGCGCGCGGCACGAGTGGATTCAGTGGATGAGTCTTCTGCTGATGCACCCAAAGACCTAAAGAGTTTCAGTATTCACGGCGCGTGGTAAGCCGAAACCTACCACAGAGACACAGAGGCACAGAGAAGAAATGGCCACACGTCCGGTAACAGACTGTGAACCCTTAAAGAAGCTCATTCGAGAGGTGCCCGATTTTCCCAAAAAGGGCATTCTCTTTTACGACATCACCACTCTGCTAAAGGACAAGGCCGGCTTCGCGACGTTGATTGATGCGCTGGCCGAGCACTACATCAACAAGGGCGTGGACACGGTGGTCGGCATTGAGGCGCGCGGATTCATCTTCGGGCCCGCGCTAGCCTACCGCCTGAACGCCGGCTTTGTGCCGGTGCGCAAGCCGAAGAAACTTCCTGCCGAGACGGTAAAACACACCTACGAGCTCGAGTACGGCACGGACACGCTGGAGATCCACAAAGACGCTATCCATAAGGGACAGCGCATCATCATCGTCGACGATCTGCTCGCCACCGGCGGAACCGCCAACGCGGTCGTGCAGCTGACGCGCTCGCTAGGCGCGCAGATTGCGGGACTCGCATTCGTCGTCGAGCTCGACTTCCTGAAAGGTCGAGAGAAGTTCGACGGCATCGATGTGTTTTCGCTCCTGCATTACGAAAAATAGAAGCTGCTTCAAGACAAACAAAAAGCGCAGCCCGCAAGCTGCGCTTTTCTGTTTTTAGCCTTCGCTGTTATTTGTTCTGATCGCAGGTGCTCGACACCATTTCCACATTGGAGACGGTGAAAGCCTTGCCATCATGGTCCATCTTCATGCCCGAGCTGCTGCCGCTGGTCGAACCGCTGGCGCTCTGGTCAGAGGCCGGCAGATTTCCGCCGCTAGAATTGGCGCTGCCGGTTCCGCTAGCAGAAGGAGAGCTGCTGGAAGCCGATGGGCTGGTGCTGGCGCTGCCGCTGGCCGTGGTTCCGGTTCCTGGAGCGCTCTCGCTCATGGTTCCGCTGCCGCTGCCGGAAGTGGAGGCCGTGGTCGAGCTGCTGGTGCTGGTGCCCGCCGGCGCTGTGGTGGTCGTGGTGGTCGTGGTGGTTGGGGCCGCGCTGCCGCTCGTGCTGGCGGTTGTGGAGCCGCTCATGCCGGAGTTGCTGCTGGTGCTAGCCGAACTATTCGACCAGTCACCGTGTACCTTCACCGAGTGACCGACGTGCGCAGAGAGGTCCTCTGTGCTGTCGAGCTTCGCGAACTTGTCTTTCTTTTCCTGCAGCAGGTACTGACCGCCTTGCGAGACGATGCAGCCCTTTAGAGTCTTACCGCTCATCTTCGACTGATTATCCGTGCTTGGTGACGCGGTCTGGCTGGAGTTCTGGTCCGAGCCCACGCTGCCACCGGCTGGTGTGGTCCCACTGGTTTGTCCACTGGGGCTCGCGCTTGGCGAACTTGGTGAACTTGAACTGCCACCATAGCCGCCCTGAGCCGCCGCCGCGATCGACAGCAACAATGTGACTGTCATCATCAACATCAAACCTGTGATCCTGTTTCGCATGATTCTCCTCCTGAGATTGTCACCTTGACGTTCGGATGCAAGCTGAGAGGGAGGGGAGGGGAGGTGGAAGCGTCATTTGACGAAATTTGTCTCTGAAGCGAGAGGAGAGGAGCTACTCGCGGACCGCGGCTTGCTCGGTATGCTCTTGAGTCGGGGCAGGCTGGATCGAGTTCACAAGATTTTGCACCGCGCCGTTTGCGGGAGCTGGGGCTTTGCGCGGACGCGGCCTGAATCCCTGTTCAGTCTGCGGCGCGCGCCAAAAATCCATGAACGACGTCTGGTGGACGCAGCTCACGGTGCAATTCGGCGCGCAATATTTCTCGGTCCGGAACTCGTGCTTCACGTCTTCGGTGGTGTATTCGGCGAGTGGCACGCCGGGGAAGCCGCGCTGCTGCGAGCAATAGTGCACCAGCCCGTTCTCGCAGATATAGAGATAGCGCGAGCCCGAGCGGCATCGCCACGTGTTGGGCTCGCCATGCGCGATCTTCTCCTGAAAATGGTTCAGGCGTGCGTAGCTCGATTTCTCCAGCTTGCGGACCTCATAGAAGACGCGCAGCGATTCGGGATCCAGCGGCTTCAGCTGCCCTTCGCCATCGTGGATGATGCCGACCGTCGAGGTGAATCCCAGCGCTTGAGCGCGGCGCGCGATCACCAGCGCGTCGTCCGGATGCTTCACTCCGCCGCCCACCACGGAGTTGATATTCACGTGGAATTCGGCATGCTCGCGCAGCATCTCTAATTTTTTGTCGAGGACTTTGAGGCTTTTGAACGAGATCTCGTCGGGCTGCAGGTTGTCGATGGAGATCTGCAGGTGCTCGAGTCCAGCTTCGTTCAACTTCTTGATACGCTCGGGAACGAGCAGGTATCCATTGGTGATCATGCCGGCAATGATGCCGTGCTTGCGGATGCGCGCGATCACCTCTTCGATCTCAGGATGCATCAACGGCTCGCCGCCGGAGATCACGATGACCGTGGTGCCGAGGGCCGCTAGCTTGTCCACGCGGCGGTACATCTCTTCGAGTGGCACCGGCTTGGAATGATCGTCGTACTCATTGCAGTAAGCGCACGCCAGATTGCAGCGCCGCATGGGGATGATCTGCGCCTGCACCACGTGGTCGGTCGAGACGAGCCCCTTCACGATCATCTTCGCCTCACGGAAGCGGCGGTGCATGGCGATCATCGAGCGGCGGAAAGACATTGGGTAATTGGGTAATCGAGAAATTGGGTAATTGAATAGTTGAGTAAGCGGTGCTCCAGCCAGAGCAGTCCAATTACTCAATTACCCGATTTCACGAATTACTCAATTCGATTCCTTCTATTATAAGAAAGCCGCCACGGTTTCGCGGCGGCTTTGGAGTCGGTGCTGCAGCAAAGAACTAGTCTCCGAAAACTTCTTCCTTCTCTTCTTCTTTTTTCGCGGGGGCGGTGTTGACCAGTTGGCCGAGCGAAACGAAGCCCATGCCTTCCTGCTCTTTTTCGCCCAGGATGTGCTTGCGATAGAGCTTGGCCATCTCCGCGTTCTTCACCGGATCGACTTTGCCGGCCTTCGCGTCGCGCGCGCGCAACTTCTCTTCGCGCGAGTTCTTGGCGATGCCCAGCTTGTCGAGCGTGTCGTTGGCGGCGGCGTTCACGTGCGCTTCCACCAGGTTCAGCTTGTGGTCGGTGCCGTCCATGCTGACTTTCTTGCCGCCGGCGAAGATCTCGTGACGCCCGTGCTCCTCATACCACTTGGTGAGCGTGGCGGTCATGTGCATCTTCTCGATGATGTTGCGCCAGCCCACGCCCGTGTTGTAAGCGCAGAAGCTGATCTCGCCTTCCTGCGTCGCATACGGGATGATGCACTGCTCGGTGCGGCGGAAGTCGTAGTTGAACAGGTCCTGGAACCACATGCCTGCGATGAACAGGAAGTTCCAGCGATCGGCGCGGCGCTTTTCGATGTCCTGCAGAGCGCGTCTCGCCGCTCACTGCGCCATATTTCTTGTCGACGTTTTTCGAAGCGCCGAAGGCCTTGTCGAACTTCTTCAGCAGGTCGGTGAGCTTGAAGTGCGTGGGCGACTTGAACGGATCGTAATTCCGCATCAGCGCCAGCGACATGCCGACGATGGAGAGGAACCTGCCCGCGGGCCGCGTCGTTCACCTTGGCAATGTCCTTCGCCAGGCGGTCGCCGTTCAGGAACGCGGTGACCGGTGCGGATTCTTTGGTTTCTTTGTCGATCATCACTGCCATGCCGATGCCGCAGTTCGGGTGGCATCCGCAGGAGAGCTGTCCCCAATCGGCGGTCGGACCATGTACCAGGTCGGCCCAATCGGAGAAGGTGGACATGAACGAGATGGGGAACCAGTCGCGGACGGGCTCGCCGATGCCGGTCTGGTTCTTCACGTCGTGCGCCAGGTGCGACAGCGTGTAACGCTGCGCTTCGCGGCGCTCGTCGGTGACGGCTTCGTCGCGGCCGGTGAAGAGACCGGCTGGAACGAGAGGAAGCTGATGATCTTCGGGTTGTCGAGCGCGAACTTGATGATGCGGCCCACCTGCTCGTTATTCACGCCGTTCACGATGGTGGTGACGGGGACGATGTCGACGCCAGTTGGCGTGCAGGTTATGGATGGCCTGCAGCTTCACGTCGAACAGGTTGCCGACCTTGCGGTGCGAGTTGGCAGCGTTGCCGATGCCGTCGAACTGCAGGTAGGCGTAGCGCAGACCGGCTTCCGCCGCCTGGCGGCAGAATTCCGGCGACTTCGCGAACTCGATCCCGTTGGTCGCAGCCTGCACCGAGTTGTAGCCGACCTTGCGGGCGTAGGCCACAGCGTCAAGGAAGTAAGGCGAAAGCGTTGGCTCGCCGCCCGAGAACTGTACCGACATCTGGCGGCGCGGCTTGATGGAGATAGCGTTGTCGAGCAGTGTCTTGATCTCTTCCCACGTCAGCTCGTGGACGAAGCCCACTTGGTTGGCGTCCATGAAGCAGGGATCGCACATCATGTTGCAGCGGTTCGTAAGGTCGATGGTCAGCACCGAGCCGCGGCCATGCTTCACGGTCGAGGTCCCGTGGTTGTGCAGCTTCTCGTCGTTGTGCGCGCGGATGTCGCGGCCCGGGAAGACCTCTTCCAGATGCTTGAAGAAATCGGTGTCAATGGCCATCACGTCTTCGAAGTGGCCGTGCGTGGGGCAGTCCTTCACCATCAGGATCTGGCCGTCGCGCTCGATGATGGTGGCTTTGATCTCGCCGACTTTTTCGTTCAGCAGCACTTCGTGCGGCAGCTTGCCGTCGAGGATCTGCTGGCGGATCTCAGGGACGCACTTCGGGCAGAGCGAGTCGGTCGAGCGCGGCCAGCCCAGCGGCGGCTTCGTCTTCTCGTACGACTTCAGCAGCGGCTTCTCTGACCACTTGGGCGTGAACCCGGGGTTCTGATTGATGCGGTTGACGCGTTCGAATACCGCCCACGCCGCGCGTGCTCCCAGAGTCAACACCTTTTCGGCATATTTCACCGGCTTGTGCATGCGTTCCTGCTCCTAAAAAATTTAGTTTGTCATCCCGAGTCCGCTGTGGCGGACGAGGAACCTGCTTTTTGCAACCCTCGGATTAGAAATCCGAGGTTCGTTCGCCCCTTGGCGACTCACGCCTTAAAAGGGCGTTGCTCTTAACTAGCAACCAGCAACTGATAACTGGCCTTTTCGTATGTCTATAAAACTAAATGGGTTTCAGAGCTGGAACCACCCCTAATCCCTGAACGGCGAAAATCAGCGGTTGAACCGCGCTTCAGGGCAGTGAATGGGACGGAAGTTGTTGATAGGAAAGGAAATCAGCGGCTCAGGCTGAAGCGGCATTAGCGTCCAGCGTGATTCCCCTCTTCTGCTGGAGTTGCAAATAGAAAACGAGAAGCACGAGGTTCGGTAGGACCAGAACAACGTCAAGGAAGCAATCCAAAGCGGTGGCAACTGCCCAGCCCTCAAAAAAGCCGCTGACCATTATTCCGAGGACGAACGCCACGACACAGTAGCCTAGGAAGAAAGTTCCCAAGCCGAGCAGCTTCAATTGTTGTCCCTTGGACAATTCTTTGCTTCGACGGAGCGCTTCCGCCGAGCTTACGCCCTCGACAATAACGACCTGCTCGACGAAGGCATACCAGATCCAAAAAATGATTCCCGGAACAGCAAGAAGAAGCAGGCCCAAGAAAATCCGGATGCCAGCGCTAACCGTTCCCTTGATCATGGCGCCCCATTTATCGAAGCCCCACTTGTAGCAGGCGCGCAAACTGGGATGTGTCCCGGTGCGAATGGACTCGACG
Organism: uncultured Acidobacteriota bacterium; assembly: GCA_963711965.1. Classification (GTDB taxonomy): domain Bacteria; phylum Acidobacteriota; class Terriglobia; order Terriglobales; family Acidobacteriaceae; genus CAVQGF01. The sequence goes on from CAVQGF010000048.1 coordinate 95,286, forward strand.
ACGCCGAATAGCACCGCCCCAGTCACCAGCGTACCGACAAACTCCGCCAGCAATCCCTCGATCCGGTATAGCCCGCGGCTGTCCTGCGCGCCCGCGGCGTAGATCAAATAATTCTTCACTAACTCGATCGGTAGCCACACGGCCAAGACAATCTTCGTGATTGAGCCGAAGTTGCGAAACCAAATTTTGAAGCCTTGTCCAATCACCCCGCCCGTCCCGACGGATCCAGGAATGGTTAATCCCTTGAAAGTTACCGCTGAAGGGGAGGCGGGCACGACCGCATGGCCGCAGTTCGGGCATGTTGTTGCTCCCACGGCGATCTCTTTTTGGCAGACCTGACAAGTCATTCGACGTGTGTAGAGACTTACGGAATCTACCCGGTTTCCATGACTATGTGAAGAAAAAAGTTAGAACCCGGGGCCCCATCTCGTACTGGCTCGGGATGGAAATTTCTGAGAGGTGATCTTTGAAAATCCGCGTTCATCCGCGGCGAATGAATTTGCCATTTGGCTTTTCTGGCAGCATCCCGAGCGCGTAAAGGCTAATCAGTACAAGGATGCTGAATCGCACCCGAGCCCTGGTCTTGCTTGCCGCAACGTGTATTGCGGGCTTGGGTGGACAGGCGGAAGCGCAGCTCCATTGGCCCGACTATCCTGCCAAGACGGCGACCATGCGAGTGCGTCTGGTTGCCGTGGCTTACGCGCTGCCGCGATCAACTTATGGCTCGAGCTACGAGGTGTTCGTCGCCGAAAAGGAGATCGGCGACGGCGAGTGGAGCCTGATCAAGCTCGTCTTCAGCTTTCTTTCGTTTCAACCGCGACTTTCGGAATCGGGCCTTGATTACTCCGTGGTCCACGAGATCTCGGCAACGCGAGTTCAGGATTGCGACGAAACCATCGCGCACTTAACAGCGCCGCGCCTGCGCATTCGTCGAAGGCCATTGATCTATTCTCTCAATGCGCCCAGAGAGGACTTGGATCGCCGGCGCATTCCGCTACCGTGTTACCAGACGAATGCGGACGAATACATCAAGTCCAGCTCCGAGCCTGTCGCGCCGCCCCCGAAGCCGCCTGAGCCGACGCTGAAGCAGCGTCAACACTAGGAGGTAGGAAGCAGGAGGTAGTAAAGCAGGTCCCTCATCCGCCGCGGCGGACTCGGTATGACAAATCCTGATTTGGTCTTTCGAAATTGAGAATCCGTGTTTATCCGTGTTTATCCGCGTTCATCCGCGTGGAATGAATTTGCCATTGCAGTTGCTGCTACTAATAACTAGCAGACGGCTTCGTGGCGGATTTTTTGGATTCACAGCGCAAAGGTATCCACTCGTCACATACTGAATCTGCGTTCTCCGGACGCACATCCTAGCGGCATCCGGAGCACATTATGTCTTCCTCAGTACTCGATGTCACACTGCCATCCAAGAATGGGCACTTGCCGGCGTCTGCAGCGGTTTTCATCCCCAAGCCGGCGCGGCTGGAGTCGGTAGACCTGCTGCGCGGCGGCATCATGATCATCATGGCGCTCGACCATGTGCGCGACTATGTCAGCGGCTTCACCTATAGTCCCACCGACCTCGCACACACCACGCCGGCGCTGTTCTTTACGCGCTGGATCACGCACTTCTGCGCGCCCATCTTCATCTTCCTTGCGGGAACGGGAGCGTTCCTCTCGCTGGGACGCGGCAAGAGCCTGCGCGAGTTGTCGCATTTCTTGCTCACGCGCGGACTCTTCCTGCTGGTGCTGGAGCAAACGGTCATGCGCCTTGGTTGGAACTTCAGGCTGGGTGCGCCGCTGTGGTCGGGCATTCTCTTCGCGATCGGAATGTCGATGATCGCGCTCGCGGGAATGATCCACCTGCCGCGCCAGCTGATGATCGGGATCTCGCTGGCGATGGTGCTGCTGCATAACACGCTGGACGGCTTCCACGCCATATTCCTCGGCAAGGCACGCTGGCTGTGGGCGATATTTCACGAGTCCGGCAACTTCGGACACTATGCCGACGGCGCCGTGGTTTTCAGAGTGCTGTATCCGCTGATCCCCTGGATCGGCGTGATGTTTCTTGGCTATGCATTTGGGCCGGTATTCAAGATGGAAGCGAGCCGGCGGCACCGCGTGCTCTATGCGCTCGGCATCGGGTTGACGTTCGCCTTTGTATTGCTGCGTTGGGTGGATGTGTACGGAAACCTGTGGCATCGCGTGCACTACGATTCCGCGATGCTGACCACGCTCTCGTTCTTCGACGTGACGAAGTATCCGCCGTCGCTTGACTACCTGTTGATGACGCTCGGTCCAGGCCTTGCGCTGCTGCCCCTACTCGAACGCGCCAAGGGACGCATAGCGCAATGGGTGCTCGTCTACGGACGGGTGCCCATGTTCTATTACGTCATTCACGTGTACTTGGCACACGCGGTCGGCGTGGTGCTGGCGCTCGCCGCCGGGAAGCCGGTTCCGTGGCTGAATCCGGCGATGCGCGGCGTAGTGCCGCCAGAGATGGGTTTTTCGCTGCCGGTGGTCTACGCGGCGTGGATCTTCGTCTTCGTGGCGCTGTATCCGGCATGTAAGTGGTGGATGGGACTCAAGAACCGCCGCAAAGATTGGTGGCTGGGTTATCTCTGAACTCAGTAAGAGATGCCGGGAGTCTTTCGCCGATAAGTCGGATCAGTCAGCTGCTTCAGCATGAAGTCGGCGACGTCAGCGCGCGAGATTTTCGCACTAATGCTTTTATCGTCGACCGCAAAGCCAGCTTTATAGTCTCCAGTGCGAAGGCCATTGGTGAGAGCCGCAGGACGCACGATCACCCAATCGAGAGTGCTGGCTTCGATGACCTTCTCCTGGACTTCCTTATCGGCAAAGACGTGGCGCAGCAGTACGGGGATGACGAAATAATTGTAGAAGTCGCCGAGTTGGCCTTTGCTGTCGCCGACTCCGAGTGATGATTCACAGATGAAGAGCTTGACGCCCTCCCTCTCCATGGCGCAGACGATGTTCTTTGTGCCTTGCGAGACGACGGGTGGCACGCGGGCCACGACGAACAGCAGTGTCAGTACGGGCAGGCCGATGTCGACCAGCAACCGCACCCAGTGCGGCATTGCGATGGTCCGCACGATGACTTGCGACACGACGATGGCAAGCACCAGCGCTAACCAGTTAAAGCGATTGCCCAGGGCGCACAGGACAGCTTCCTGACCAGCGACCGCGGCGTCCACTGCGTGCCGATCAAAGATGTTGCCCTGCGCGATCTTCAGACGCTCATGCTTTATGGTCACCTTGGCAGGATTGCGCGCAAAGGCGGTGACATTGTGTCCCTGCTGGAGCGCTTGCTCGATGAGCGCGCGGCCGGTACCGCCGGTGGCTCCGAAGATTAATAGCTTCATAGCGGTCAGCTATCAGCTGTCAGTAAAACCTAGATCCCTCTTTTGCTCGCTTCGCTCGCAAGCCAGGGCTGAAGCCCTGACCTACCCAGACGGCGCATTTCGCGCCTGCGCTCGGGACGACAACTCTACAACGGAGTCGTCGTGCGAGCTAGCGCGAAAACACCGTGCCGTGGGGCGCGGCATTGCCGTGGAAGCCGTGCGGCCAGCTTTTGCCGTTCATGTCGATTCCGGGCTTGTGGTCGGCGGGATCGCGGAAATTCTCGTCGAGCGTAAGTTTGCCACTCGAGCGATCGAGATTGACCAAGTACACGCGGTTGCCCTTCGTATACCCCGCCGAGTTGTACACGATGCGAGTGCCGGTGGGGTCGATCGCGGTCCAGTGGCCGCCGTCATCATCGGAGAGCACGACGCGCGAGATTTCTTTCGGGTTCTCCGGATCGGTGATGTCGAGCGAGAGCAAGGCATGCTCATCGGGAACCGGTTGCAGCCAGTAGTGCGAAGTGAGGAGCGGGACGCCGCAATCAAGTCCTTTGAACGAGCGCACGAACTTAACGCTGGGCGCGTCGGTATCGACACCGCGCAACAGATAGAGGCCGCACTGAAAAGTATGGATGTAGACGCTTTCGCCATCCGGCAGCAGGCGCGGCTCGCCGGTGAGCTGGTTCTCTTTGCCGCCCGGGCCGGGCTCGAGCGCGATGGTCTTCTTAAGTTTGAGATCGGACAGGCGCCATAGCTGGATCCACTGCGCCGTGGCGACTTTGTTGTTCTGATCCATGTCGGTGGAAGTTGAGACGGCAAGATCAAGCTTAGGAATGGGCAGGCGGCGTAAGGAAAGATATGGTCGGCTGCTATGGCGGGATCGGCGGCAGTTGCGCTCTTGAGGAGCTTGCCGCGCTCGGTCATCTCGACCAGGCCGCCGGTGTGGTGCTCGCCGCTGTACTGGAAGGTGGTGAGCACATTGCCGTTACTGAGCCGCAGGTAGGAGTGCGGATGGTTGAATCCGCCCACCTCACTGAAGCTGGTCAGGATGCGCGGGTGCAACGGCTTATTCAGATCGAACAGCCAGCTCTGGCCGGAGTGAAATCCGTCGGCAAGCAGGTGGTTGTTGGCCGGCATGACGTCTTCGGTGTGGTGTGGATGCGTTCCCACGGCTCCGGTGGGAACGCTCGCGACGATGTGCCCGTAGGTCTTAGAGCTCGGATCCGCGTCGATCACGCCGAGAAAGTCGCTAGCCGTATGGTCAGCATCTCCCGCCCAGACGAAGAGATAGGAATGTTTCGGCTGCGCAAGAGCGCTGGGCACTGCCATGCACAGAAGGGCGAGAACAGAAAACGCCATCCAGGCACGCGGGGTCGCGGAAGAATCTCATTGCAGCCTACTTACCCAGTGCCTGTTCGATCGCGGCCGTGACTTCCGC
>CAVQGF010000049.1:0-3412 GCA_963711965.1 uncultured Acidobacteriota bacterium
TTGCCTACGCAATTTGCCGCCACCCCCGGCAGGCAGGTGCCCAGCGGCAACATATAGAGGTTGCCATTCGATGACCCAACGAAGATCTTGTATTGGCTCGGGCCGGCGGGATCGGTGAACAGCACAGGCGCCGTCACTTTGGCCGCTGCCGCCGTCACCGTGATGCCGGTGTCTTTCGAGAAGCCGCTGGCAAATGCCGGGGGCGCGCAAGTGAAGACGCACGAGATCTGGTAGACCTTGCCGTTGTCGTCCCCCACGTAAGCGTTGTCATGTCCGTAATCTTCCCATGGTGACGACAACGTATTGCTCGCCGATGAATACACCAGCGAGCTCAGGGACGCGTTGTTACCCGTTCCTGGGGCCACCGCCGTAAAGGCATTGCCCGCGAAAGTCCCGTTGCTGCCGGTGGTGCCAATGGTCAGGACGTGGAAGATGGAGCAGGGTCCCGCTACACCGGCGCCACAGTCGTTAGCACCCGAGGTGGTCACTGTCTCCACGAAAGCGATCTTCGTGCCATCCAGCGAGGGTACGGGTGAGGTGAGGACCGAACTCTTGGCCAGCGTGACAGTTCCGCCGCCGCTTGCAGCTAGGCCGGTGGAGGTGTTGGTGTAAGTGAAAGTATTCGCGGTGGGAGCGCTGGCAACGGTGAAATAACCGTTGAAGCCGCCGGTGCCCACGCCCGAGATCACGACCTTCTGTCCCGCGCTGAGACCATGCGCTGTCGCCGTAATCGTGACCGTGCTGCCTGCTTCGACCGCGCCGAGCGGAGATGCAGAAATCGCCACCGGGGTTCCGTTGCTGGTTGCCGTGTTGTAGGCCCACGCCACGGATGGAGTCAAACCACAAACCCCAGACTTCGTAGCTGTGCCTGTTCCCGCGCTGGGAGACGTGAGCCCAGCAACATTGGTGTACTGAAAAGTGGTGGCGGTTGGTGCTGCCGTGACCACCCATGTGCCGTTGTAACCTGCGGTGCCGAGACCAGAGACCACGACCGAATTCCCGGCGACCAGCCCGTGCGCGGCTGTGGTGGTGATGGTGACTGTAGTGGCGGACTCGGTGGCGCCGTTGGCGCCAATGGTACTGGCTGCTGCGAGAGCGCCGGAATAAAGATTATTAAAGGCCACCAGGTTTGGCTGGGTTGCGCTGCCCTGAACATTGAGCGCATACACCACATAGTCGGCAGAGCAGCTCGGTGTCGCATTGATGTCGAAGGTGTACTTCGCCGGGAACATATTCGGGGCCACGGTGCCGATACCGAGAGGGGCATTCCAATCGACCTTCAGGCTCGACTTGGATGGGTTGGCCTTCAGGCGACCGCGCGCCGCTTGACCGTTCTGGGTCATGCCCTTCTTCGAGTTCCGGTACATCCAGTTGTAGAGGACCCGTGGTTCGGCTTGCGCCGCGCCGGTGAACTCCGCCGTGTTGGCGGAGTGATGCATGATCTGACGGAAGCTCCAATCCACCGGCATACCTACATGCGCGCGACCGTTCGCGGCCTGCGACTGCTGTGCGGATAGCGGCGTGAAACACACGGCCAAGAACATCAAGGTCATGACCAGGTAATTAATCTTTTTCATTGGAGCTCCCTCACTGCACCCCCGCGATCTGTACCAACGCGGGAGCGTTTTCAAATTTTTTGATCATGTTCGCCGACCAGAATCCCAGTGCGTGCGAACGACTTCTCGCAATCCGCCGATGACGGCCCGCGCATATTGCCTTCCATGTAAGCCAATCCCGGGCACCGCGTGCATCCGCCGAGGTGTCCACAACCCGAGCAGGTCGAAAGATCTTTCAACCGGATGGAGCGCACTTCGTTCATCACCGGCGAATCATTCCAAATGGCCAGAAATTTTTCATGCCGCAGGTTTCCCGTTGGCAGCGGAAACTGCACGCAAGGAAAAACATCTGCATAAGGCGAGATGTAGCAGGCGGTATGCCCGGCGCTGCACGGCGTTTCGTCGAGCACAGCGGCATCAGCCTCGGAGGCTGGCGCGCAATACTCTTCCACCTTGTCGCCCACGAGCTCCGCCGAATGCATCACTTTTTCCAGCTCATGCGTTGGGATGCGCAGCTTCAGCAGCGACATGTCGCCGTCGATATGCGGCGTGATGGTCGGATCGAGGGTATAGATCGAGTCCAGTTCAGCCGCCAGCGCCTTCACGCCGGCCTGGTCGCCAAGATTTCCGTTCATCAGCACGTTCGCGATCGTGATCTTCAATCCTTGCGAACGCAGGAAACGCACCGCCTTCTTAGTGCGCTCCAGTGATCCTTTCACTTTCGTGATGCCGTCATGGACCTCGGCGCGATGCGAATAGACGCTGATCTGCAGGTTCTCGACGCCCAGCTCGCGCAATTGTTTCGCCTCTTTTTCTTTGATCAGGATGCCGTTGGTCTTCACTTTCACGTTGAACATCAGCGAACGCGCGTAGGCGACGATCTCGAAAAAATCTTTGCGCATCAGCGGCTCGCCGCCGCTCAGCGTGAGGAAGAAGACGCCTGCCTCAGCCATCTGATCGAGGATGCCCTTGATCTCGGCGGTGGTCATCTCGCCGCGGTCATCGTGGTCGAGATAACAATGCACGCAGCGCTCATTGCAGCGGTAGGTCAGGTCCATGTGCACGCTGATAGGGACGCTCAGGTCGAGCGCGCGCTGGTTGATGTGCGCCATCACGCTCATTGAGCGCTCCGCAGGTCGATAGGCTGATCGGAGACCATAAGGATGCCGTGCGAGGAAAGCTGCGCCACGAATTCTTCCGCGTCGCGCATCGCTTCGGCTTCGCTGATCTCGAATTGTTCGCAGACGCTGTTCGCGACGATCGTCGCCAGTGGTGTTCGCCCATCGGCAGACTGCCAGATGGCAGCAGCAACCTCGTTCAGCGTGTAGAGGCTGGAATCCACAGCCGACATCACGATCATCTCGTCGCCCAGCTTACGGGCGGCGATCTTCGGGACTGCGCGCGATGTAGTGGTTGCTCATGCCATCATCTCTATCTGACGGCTCGCGCCGACTACATCCCACGCCTGGCTGCTGCGGGTGAAAGTCATCTTGTACACCGGAACTTTCGCGGCGAACTCGCACGCCGACTTGAAGACTGATTGCACCGTCGCTTCGTCCTGCGCAAAGAAAAGAATATTCCGCATCAACGTCCGCACCGCTTCAGCTTCATGCATTAGCTCTAACCGGTTTTCCGGTCCTTGCACGAGCAAGTAAACGGCGCTCAGCGGAGCCGAAATATTCTCGCCGGCCTTGGCCAGCTCGCCCGCGAACGGCGTGCCGTATGCGGTGTAGCCCGTTGCGCTCTTGCGCACGTAAGAGATTTCATCGGTAAGCAAGTTCACATCGTTCGGCGCCATACGCGAGAGCGTGGTCTTGCCGGCGCCGGAACGCCCGGTGAAGATGTGTGCTTCGCCA
>CAVQGF010000050.1:0-6173 GCA_963711965.1 uncultured Acidobacteriota bacterium
GGAACTGCGAGGTTCAAGGCAACATGTTCAGCCGTTTCCGCGGCGCCGCGGATAGTGGGCAAGTTCCATGTCAAGTCCGTGGATCATTGCCATGGAAATCCAACAAACCGGGGCGTTTGCGGCTATGGGATGCGGTGCGCGGCGGTATCTGCGCAAGGGCGGCCTTCGCCGCCCGCGTCGTTGCGGTCAATGGCAACCGCCGGGCCGATCCGATTTGATTCGCCATTCCGTGGGCTTGGCGCCGGGTGATAAGATCGGGTGATAGGATAAAGTGACAATCACCAACTTCAGCAGGAGGAGGACGCGATGAAATCCGCAGTCGTCATTTTCGCCGGGGCTTGCGGCCTTGCATTTGCGGCGCAGCCGGCCGAGTCGCAGTCGGGGAGGGAGTCGAGCGGCTCTACATCCTCAATTGCGGCGAGGGCGTCGCCGGCGACATCTCGCGCTGGTCGCCCGGCGTCAACGAGGGCAAGTCGATGGACTTCGTCGACAACTGCTACCTGATCAAGCACGCGCAGGGCTGGTTCCTGTGGGATACCGGCATCGCCGACGCGGTCGCGGCGATGCCGAACGGCCAGGCCCCGGCCGATCCGCGCGCGACCACTGGCGGCGGCCGAAGACGCTTGCGCGCAGCTCGAACAACTCGGCGTCAAGCCCTCCGACATCAAGGCGATGGCGGTCTCGCATACCCATCCGGACCATACCGGCAATGTCGAGATGTTCCCGCAGGCCATGCTCTAGTGCAGAAGGCCGAATACGACTGGCCGGGCGCCAACAACGAGCCGCGCTTCAAGCCCGAGCATCCGGTCGACCAAGCTCGAAGGCGACCACGACGTGTTCGGCGACGGCAGCGTGACCATCTCTCGACGCCGGGACACACGCCGGGCCATCAGTCGCTGCTGGTGAAGCTGCCGAAGACCGGCGCGGTGCTGCTGTCGGGCGACGCCGTGCACTTCAAGGACAATTGGGACAACCGCCGCGTGCCCGCGAACAATATCAACAAGGATCAGACGCTGGCCTCGATGCAGAAGCATCGCCGACATCGCTGGCCAAGGAAAAGGCGCAGCTCTGGATCAACCATGACAAGGCGCAGCGCGACAGCCAGAAGATGTCGCCGGAGTTTTACGATGAGCTGTTGTCCCTCTTTCAGGGGGGAAGAGGCAACGACGGGAGGAGTGAAACATGAGGCTGGATAGCAACATTCTTGACATGGGCGACTGCGATTCTGGCCTCGCTGTGCCACCGCACCACAACCGAGTCTCGCGCCACGCATGACCGGCATCGAGCGGATGTACGTGCTCTATTGCGGCGAGATCGCGCTCAACGACATGGGCCGTTTCTCGCCCGGCTACTCCGGCCCGGAATGCTCTCCGACACCTGCTACCTGATCAAGCATGCGTCGCAGGGCTGGCTTGCTCTGGGACACCGGCCTCGGCGACGCGGTCGCCGCGATGCCGAACGGGCAGCCGAGCAACGCGGGCGTTTGGATCAACAAGAAGTCGCTGGCCTCGCAACTTGCGCGAGATCGGGGTGAAAGCCTGCCGACATCCGCTACCTCGCGCTCTCAGCGGACTCGCACGGCGACCATGTCGGCAAGAACTCCTGCTGCAATTCGGTCTTGCGGATCGGAGTAGCTGCGATTCTTGCGAGAGAGCTTCCACCGGGCCGCTAACTCGACGTTCTCGGTTTCACGCTGTGCCTTCTCGGCGGCAGAAGCGGCGATCTGCGTTTGGAGTCCGGCTATGCGGCTGCTGATTTCGGAGACCATGTTCTGGATCCGCTGCAAGGAAGCTTCGGCGGCGATGCGTCGCTCGTCGAGAGCGGCAACGCGCGTCGCCATCTGGGCGGCAACCACTGCGGCCTGGTCGCGGCTGGTTTTGAGGCTCACCAGATTCTCTTGCGTAGCGGCGGTCGTACTTTCAAGCTCCACGCGAAGGGACTCATGCTTCGCGAGTCTCGTCGCGGCGCACAGAGATCATTTCGGCAGTTTGCGAACGCTCTGTCTTCACCCGATCAAGCTCGCTCTGATAGGTATGCGTGCGCTCGCCGATGCGTTTAACTTCGAATTCCAGTTGCTGCAATGCATGGCCGGAAGTCATTGCGGTGACTTCCGCTTCGCGCAGGTCGCTCTCCAGCCGGACCAGCAGATCGCTGAGTTCGGTGATCTCGCGGCCAAGTAGAGCGACGCCAGCTTCATCGGAACGCAGCGCCGCTTCCATCTCGGAGATCGACTTCAGTAATTCGCGCAATTCGCGTTTGAGCGACAGCGGGCCTTCGCTGCGCTGTTTGCCGCCGGTCACAGTGACATTGTGGAAACACTCGCCGCTGGGCGAGAGGAAGAATGCGTCAGGATTGCCCAGCGCGAGGTCGCGCGCGGTCGATGCATCCGGGGTGATGTAGCCGTCACGTAGTTTGGGAAGGAATACCTCGAGCGATTTCCCGAAACCATTCAAAACCTTGATCGCGCTTTTCACTGGAACGACAGCATCACGGCGAGGCGTGTTGCGGGTGGATTCATCGAGCTTGAACGAGAAGCGCGCCTGCGAATCATTAGGGTGAACAAGGAAGGTGCGCGGCCATCTACATCGCCTTGCAGAAGACGCAAGCCTTCATCGGCGGCATCCCACGACTTCACGACGATATAGTTAAGCTCGTCGCGCAGGAATTCTTCGACGACGTGTTCGTACTGGTTCTCGACTTCGAGAAAATCGGCGAGCACGCCTGCGGGCGTGTGTCCTTGCTTCATGGCGCCGGACTGGAAAAGGCGCTGTACAGAAGCGGTGGAGTATCCGTGCTCGGCGATGAGAGCTTCAAGAGAACCCTTTTTGCCGAGTGCCGTCGCGTATTCGGCGCGGACCGTGTCGAGCCGCTTTTTGCCTTCGGTTTCGGCGGCACGTTTTTCTGCGACAGAACGCCGCGTCTGGTCGACTTGCTGCTTCAAGCCCGTAAGGCGTTCACTCACGGACTCAAATTCCATGGTGAGCTGTCCGCGGCGGCCGCCGAAAGAATCGATCTGGGAGTTCGCGGCTGCGAGTTCCTGCGAGATGCGCGCAGACTCGCGGTCGAGCGCGGAGACCTGCTCTTCCGACTTCACCATCTCGTTGCGGACATTAGAGACGAGCGCCATGACTTCGAGCATCTGTCGACGACGCTCTTCCTGTTGAGCTTCGGTGTCGGTGACCAGGGCGGAAGCCAGAGCCGATGCCTGTTGAGCGCGCGACGCTTCCAGTTGTGCGGCTTGCGCGTCTGCAGCAGCAGTGGCCACGATGGCCTGATTAGCTTCCAGCTCGCCGCGGAGGGAAGTTGCTTGTTGTTCCGTTACCGCAATATCCGCCGTGGCTGAAGCGGTGCGGGCGTCTAATTCGGCGCAGCGCTCTTGGTTGTGCTGGCGGCGCCCGACGGCGCGGTCGGATTCGAGCGTGATGGTGGTGAGCCGCTCGGTGGTTTCGCGCGTCTCTTGTTCGATCGAGTATCCACGTTGCGTCCGCGAGCCATGCTCGGACTCTTTTTCGGCGAGCGCAGCGGATTTTACAGTCGATCTCCTCCGCCAAGCCGCTCAATCGGACATCGACCTCAGCTAGCTGCAAGTCGAGAGCGACAAACTTGCTCGCCAGCACGATGCGCAGCTTGGCGCGCATCTCGTCGCGCAACTTGGCATAGCGCTCCGCCTTGGCGGCCTGGCGCTTCAGCGAATTCATCTGACGCGTGACTTCGTCGAAGATGTCGTTGATGCGGTTGAGATTTAGCTTGGCGTCTTCAAGGCGCGCTTCAGCCAGGCGCTTCTGGGTCTTGAACTTCGTGATGCCGGCGGCTTCTTCGATGATGGCGCGGCGGTCATGCGGCTTGCTGCTGAGGATCTGGCCGATGCGTCCCTGCTCGATGATGGCGTAGGACTCCGGGCCCAGGCCGGTGCCCATGAAGATGTCCTGAATATCGCGCAGGCGGCAGAGCTTGCCGTTCATAAGGTATTCGCTTTCGCCGGTGCGGAACAGCCGGCGCGTGACAACGATCTCGCCCGTCTTGAAGTTGTTGCTGATCGAACTTGCGGCGGCGGATCTTCAGCACCACGCCTGCGGGCGCTAGCTTGCGGCAGCCTCTGTCGAGCGTTCCTTCTCGTTCACGCGCGGCATCGCGAAGGTCGTGTTCGTCGACCGGCTCGGCTCCCGCGGCATGTCGCCTGCGCGCAACTTCATCTTCTTCAATCTTTTGCCCGGACGCGATTCTTCAATAGCTCTTCGCATGTCCGCCTCGCGGCGTCGGCGCGAAGAGCGGCTTCGTCCCAGTCGTCGCCGGGATTTCATCGACGACTTCGATCTCGGGCTCGCCGTCAGCCGATCGGGCCGTCGTAGACCTCGGGATCGATCAGAGTGAGCGAGACTTCCGCCATGCCGGTGGGCTTGCGGTCACGGGTGCCGGCGAAGATGACGTCTTCCATGCGCGCGCCGCGCAGGCGTCTTGGCGGATTGCTCGCCGAGCACCCAGGAGATGGCGTCGGAAATGTTGCGATTTGCCGCAGCCGTTGGGGCCGACGATGGCGGCCACGCCGTCGCCATGGAACTTCAGTTCGGTGCGGTCGCAGAAGGACTTAAATCCAAGGATTTGCAGCTTCTTCAGTTTGAGCAAGACCCACTCCTTCGATCCGGTTCCGCGTTCGACTCAGTGGCGCAACACAAAGCCGAAGTTCACCTGCGGCTGGAGCAGGGGCCAAGGGCATGTCCCCGGGTAGCCGCAGGGGACGCTTACTACCGACAATGTACCTGCTAAGTTATTGCCAGTCAAGCACCCAGCCCCAATATATTGTGCTTCGCCGACTACAGCCCCAGCATATCGCAGCGGGAACGCAGTAATGGCCTGCACGGAACAGTCTCTTTAATTGTATTGGGAGAAACGGAGGTTGTGGAAAACCGAGAGCTGAAGCCAGAGTAGCCCTATTTTGGGGCACATGCAAGCTGGAAAAGGACCTATATCAATCGCGCAACCAGGTCGTAGTCGTGGGCTTCGGTGATCTCGCAGCGGAAGAAGCCGCCCTTGCGCTCTCGAACTCGTCGTAATCGCCGAAATCGTTGATGAAGATTTTGCCGTCGATCTCGGGAGCGTGCATTTCGGTGCGCCCTTCCCACAAGAGGTCGGTTTCCTCGGAGGGGCCTTCGAGGACGATGTCGCACGATCTTCCGATCAGCTCGGCTTTCTTCTTTCTGCTGATCTGTTGCTGGACTTTCATGAGCTTCTTGCGGCGGCGCTCTATCTCTCTGGCGCGACTTTCTCGTCCATCGCGAAGGCGCCCACACCTTCTTCGTCGGAATAACTGAAGACTCCGAGCCAATCGAACTGGGCTGCTCTCACGAAATCGATCAGCTCTTCGAAATCCTTGTCTGTCTCCCCGGGGAAGCCGACGATGAAGGAAGTGCGTAGTGTGAGGTTGGGAATCGTCTTGCGCATCTTCGCGATCGACTTCAGGAAGATGTCTGCGCTCGCGCCGCGCTTCATCCGTTTCAGAACATTGCCGGAGGCGTGTTGCAGGGGGACGTCGATATAGGAGCAGATTTTCGGATTTGCCGCGATGGTCTCCAGCAGTTTGCCGGTGATTTTGTTGGGGTAGGCATAGAGAAAGCGCACCCAGTGGACGTCTCGATCGTGGCCAGCCGCTCCAGCAGGAGCGCGAGCCCATCTTTCAGGCCGAGTCTTCGCCGTAGCAGGTTGTATCCTGGCCGATCAGTGTGAGTTCGCGTACCCCGGACTGCACTAATCGTTCGGCCTCTGCGACAACGGATTCGAAATGCCGCGAGCGAAATTTTCCGCGCAGCTGCGGGATGATGCAGAAGCTGCAGGGGTGATCACAGCCTTCAGCAATCTTGATGTACGCCATGTGCCCGGAAGTGCTAAGGATGCGGGGCGTGGCTTCGGTGTAGAGGTAGTTCGGCAACTCGGCGATGGCACCGTCCCATTCGCTCTTGCTGAAGCGACCACTACGCTCGCGAGCATCGCCTTCAGGGCGCGATGATTTCGCATCTGGGCGCGAGTAGGTCGACTCCGGGCGTGAGGTCAAAATGTTGAATGGCGAATCCTGCGCGACCGGCTTTCGCGCTTCGATTCCGGCGGCAGCAAGTATCCCTTCGAGCTCCCCGGTTCCAACCACGGCATCGACTTCGGGAACTTTCTTGTAATCTCGTTGC
>CAVQGF010000051.1:0-13324 GCA_963711965.1 uncultured Acidobacteriota bacterium
TCACGAGCTCGCGCCCGTCGCACAGCCTGCCCAGCCCAAGCCTGCCGAATTCGTCACTGTCCGAATACTCGATGGCTCCGGCCTTCCCAATCACAAACCCGGTAAGGACTTCTCGCCTAGGGTCTTGAGAGTCAAGGCGGGAACGACCGTGTACTTCCAGAACACCGACTCAGTCATGCCTCACAGCGTGCATGGAGACAAGAACGAATTCGCATCACCCTACATGCAACCTCGCGAGTCTTGGAGCCTGGTTGCGCAGGAACCTGGCGTGATCCACTACACCTGCACGCCTCACCCCTGGATGAAGGGAACGATCATCGTGAAGTAGGAAATTGCAAGCCGCGACGGGCGGGAGCTTTCCCGCCCGTTTCTCTTGTCGCTTGTACTTATGCCGCACTCACGTTACAAAGTATGGACGTGGCTGAACTTTACAAAATCGGAGGCCATTCCAACTCCAACGAAGAAATTCTCCGGCGGGTGCAGATTTTTGCTGGACTGGATGAGGCGGAACTGCGTTCTCTTGCGTCTCGGGCCGTGCGCAAACATTACATTGCGGGCCAATCGATCTTCATGGAAGGCGAGCCTTGCACCGGGCTGTATGTTGTTGCCGCCGGACAGATGCGGATCTTTAAGACCTCTGCCAACGGCCGTGAGCAGATCCTGGGGATGGAAGGCCCCGGCAGTTCGGTTGCCGAGTTACCGGTCTTTGACGGTGGCAGCTACCCTGCTTCAACGGCGGCCCAAACCGATTGCGAGACTCTCTTTGTTTCGCGCAAGGACTTTCAGGCGCTCTGTCTGGAACATCCCGAAGTCTCTCTGAAGGTGTTGCAGGTTGTAGGTGGGCGGCTGCGACGCCTTGTCGGCATTATCGAAGAGCTTTCATTCACGACCGTACGCCAAAGATTGATCGGTCTTCTTGGTCCGCCTCGCCAAAGAACAAAACAAAAAAACAGGTAGCGGCTGGGAGATCGAGATTGGTGGCAGCCACCAGGAACTGGCAAGTCACATCGGCACCGTGCGCGAGTTGGTTTCTCGCAATCTCGCGCGACTGCAGGCGGAGGGGCTGATTGCGATGGACGGACGACGGATCAGTATCCCAACATGAAGAGTCTCGAAGCCGAGCAGCAAGGCGCCGAATAATATTTCCTCACCCTAAAAATATCGGGCCCGCCCACGTGACAAAAGTCACTGCGTAGCTTTCCCGGTTCCTCTACTGTTGAGTCATAAGGAGCCATCCATGACTGTCACAGACCAAACCACGATCCGCGATGTTGCCGTTAGCAATCCTTCTACCGTGCGTGTCTTCGAAAAGCTGGGGATCGATTATTGCTGCGGTGGCAATAAATCCTTAAAGGACGTTTGCGATTCGAAAAATATCGACCTGGAAAGTCTTCTCGATCGGCTGAATTCAGCAGGCGACCTTTCGGGCGATGCCGATTTGGTCGGCTGGCATAAAGAATCGCTGGCGAAGCTGATCCAGCACATCGTACGCAAGCACCACAATTTCGTGCGTGAGGAAATGCCGCGCCTTATGACTCTCGCCGGCAAAGTGGTCGCGCGCCATGGCGAGCATGATCCCTCCCTCGCCGAAGTTCGCGATTGCATCCAGAAGATCAACGAAGAGATGAGCAGCCACATGTTGAAAGAAGAGCAGGTGCTCTTCCCCTACATCGCCAAGATGGAGCATGAACTCATTGCAGGCAAAGAGATTCCAGCAGCGTTCTTTCGATCTGTCCGCAACCCCATCGTCTCCATGCTGGCCGAGCATGATAGCGCCGGCGATCTGTTGAAGCGTATCCGCTCGCTTACGCGCGACTACACGCTGCCCGAGGGCGCTTGCCCCACCTTCCGGGCGCTGTTCTCGACCATGCAGGAGTTTGAGACCGACATGCATCGCCATGTCCATCTCGAAAACAACATCCTGTTTCCTCGGGCGCTCGCGATGGAACAGCAGGCGGCGAAACAATGACTCGTCGCCGGCAATGAGTGTCTGACCATGTCCACTGCAGCTTTTCAACTCGATAGATCCGAGCCGCAGGTTCCCGCCATCCTGCTGCAAGCCCGCGAGAGGAGGCTGTCGCGATTGCTGGTGGCTTATGCCGTCACGGGATTGCTATTCATGCTGCTGCCCGGGACCTTTCTTGGTGTGTGGAACCTGATCTCGATCAGCCAACTGCATTCCCTCACGAACGCGGCCTGGATACAGGCGCATGGTCACGCTCAGATTTTCGGGTGGATCGGTACATTCATTATCGGGATCGGCTTCTATTCCATTCCGCGCGCCAACGGGAACACCCGCTTCGCTCTCTGGCGGGGTTGGGCAACATGGATCTTATGGACCCTGGGTGTCACAACGCGCTGGTACGCCAATATCAGCGCCTGGCATTGGCGGGTACTACTGCCTTTGTCCGCTGCCTTTGAGGTGACGGCGTTCCTCATCTTCTATGCCTCGATCCGGCGGCACAGGGCCCAGCCGCGCCCAAGCGGCCAACCCATGCCGGTTTGGATCCTGCTTGTGCTGGCATCGACCATCGGCTTTTTCTTAGCTCTGGTAGTGAATCTTGTTGTTGCGATAACGACCGCCATGAAGGCGGCGACGCCAGCTTTCTCCGCCCCGCTCGATCAGCGTTTGCTGGTGTTATCCACGTGGGGGTTCCTCGTCTTGGCCGTATGGGGGTTCAACGCGCGCTGGCTCCCTACATTTTTAGGATTGTCGTCTCCTCGCCGTGAGTGGCTGGTGCGCGCGCTCTACCTTGATGGGGTCGCGATCCTGTCGGGCCTGGCCGGCTGGTGGAGTTTAACCATGACTCTGCTCTTGTTGTCTGCGACCGCGGCGGCTTACGGTCTGCGGGTGTTTGAATCGACCGAACGCCCCGCTAAAACGACAGGGGTGCATCCCTCTTTCCCATTTTTTGTAAGACTCTGCTATGCGTGGCTCATCTTAGCCGCATCACTCCAGATCGTCGCACTCTTGGGCCGACCATGCCCACGGATTCGTGGGGGCTTCCCGCCACGCATTGACGGTGGGTTTCCTCGCCTGCATGGTGTTCGCAATAGGGCAACGCGTGTTGCCTGCATTCACGGGAATGAAACTATTGTTCAGTCCTAAACTGATGTTTGCCTGCCTTGCGTTATTGAACGTCGGCTGCGCGATCCGGGTAGTTGCCCAAGTACTCGCGTATGAAGGATTCAGCCAGCGCGCATGGTCGGCACTGCCGGTTTCAGCAGTGGCGGAAATGATTGCTGTTGCTCTTTTTGCCGCTAACCTGGTATTCACGTTTCTGTCCGTAGCACCGCACAAAAAACTTATCGCGATAGCGAGTTGACGTTTCAGTGACCTGCCGTGCAGGTGTACGATATTTCCCACTCCGAAACTGATTGCGCTTGGAGTGCGGCCTCACTTTAATGCGCCCTGACTTTAATGAGGAGAAACAATGGCTGAATTCGAGAAGACGAAGTTTGCTCGTTTCCAAGGGATGGATCCAGGCGGTTGTCATCGTGATGCTGTGCGGGTTTTCCATACTTGGCGTGCTTGCTTATCGAACTTATACGGATGAGCCTCCGATCCCGGCGCGGGTCATCGATCCCGACGGCAAGGTGCTTATTCACCGGCGCCGACATTACTGCCGGGCAAGAGATCTTCTTCCGCAATGGACTGATGGAATACGGCTCGATCTTCGGACACGGCGCCTACCTCGGCCCGGACTTCACCGCCGACTACCTTCATCGCGCCGCTCTGATGGTCATTGACACTACGGTGGTCCGGAATCTGAATCAGCCGCGGACACAAGACCATCGACAGACTTCAAAACAAACCGCTACAACAGCGCCACCGGCAATCTTGCCTATTCCGCTGCGCAGGCCGAAGCATTTGAGAAACTGAAGCCTACTATGCGGATTATTTTGGAACCCCACGACAAAATTCGGGTTGCGTCCCAACGCGATCACTGATCCCGAGCAGATCCGGCAACTGACCGCGTTTTTCAGTTGGTCGGCCTGGGCGGCGTCCACGTTGCGCCCGAATCTTAACTATTCCTACACGAACAACTGGCCTCCGGAGCCACTGGTGGACAACCACGCCACAGCGGACGCCGTCGTGTGGAGCGTGCTTTCGCTGATCGCGTTGCTGGGCGGCATCGGAATGCTGCTGGCTGCATTTGGCCGATGGAATTTTCTGGGATGGCATGGGCGCGAGGAGCAGACGCGTTTCGTTCCGCCCGCCGGACGAGGTGGCGCTGACGCCTGCGCAGCGCTCTTGCGCCTGGTTCTTTTTTGTGATGGCGCTGCTGTTCCTGTTGCAGGCGCTTCTGGGTGGCGCGACGCAGCATTACCGCGCGGAGATCGCGAACTTTTTCGGTTTTGATCTTGCGCGCTGCTTGCCCTTCAACATCGCGCGCACGTGGCATCTGCAACTGGCGATTTTCTGGGTTGCCACTTCGTTTCTTGCTGCGGGAATTTTTCTCGCTCCCATGATCGCCGGGCGGGAGCCGCGCGCGGCAGAATTGGCTTGTCTTACGGACTGCTGGGCGCGCTGGCGATCGTGGTGTTCGGCAGCCTGGCCGGCGAGTATGCGGGCATCGAGGGATGGATCCAGCGCGGTGGTCCTGGTTTGGCGCTCAGGGATTCGAGTATCTGGATCTCGGCCGTTTCTGGCAAATCCTGCTGACCGTCGGCCTGTTCTTCTGGGTGGTCATTCTGTTTCGCGGACTTCGCGGACGGCTGCGGCTCGGAACACATGGGCAATATGCCGTGGCTGTTCTTCTTCTCGGCGCTTTCCATTCCGGCGTTTTACGCCGTGGGCTTGCTGGCGCGGACCGACGTCGCATTTCACGACCACGGATTTCTGGCGCTTCTGGGTGGTCCATCTGTGGGTGGAAGATTTTCTCGAACTGTTCACGACCATCATGGTGGCTTACATCTTCGTGCTGCTCGGCGTCGTGCATGAACGGGTGGCGCTGAGGGTGATTTATCTGGACATCTTGCTGTATTCCGCGGGCGGCGTGGTCGGCACCATGCACCACGTCTATTTCTCCGGCGAGCCTGCGCTGCACATGGCGCTGGGCGCGTTCTTCTCCGCCGCCGAAGTAATTCCGCTGACGTTTCTGACCTTGGAAGCATGGAGCTTCCTGCAGCTCGGAGCGCAGCAGGAGGCCAAATCGCGAACACCATTCCCGCATTTCTGGGCGGTGATGTTTCTTGCCGCGGTCGGGTTCTGGAATTTTCTCGGCGCCGGGATTTTCGGTTTCTTGATCAATCTGCCGATCGTTTCCTACTATGAGATCGGCACGGCCTTGACGGCCAATCACGGGCATGCCGCGATGATGGGCGTCTATGGAATGCTGGCGGTGGGCTTGGCTCTTGTTTTGCCTGCGTTACATCGTTCCCGAAAAGCACTGGTCCGACCGCGCCGCGAAGATCAGCTTCTGGTCGCTCAATCTCGGGCTGGCGTGGATGGTGTTCGCCACGCTGTTCCCGCTGGGCATCTTGCAGCTCTATCATTCCGTGAACGTGGGATACTTCGACGCGCGAACGCTGAAGTTCATTTCGAACCCCACGAATGCACTGCTCGAGTGGCTGCGTCTGCCGGGAGACATTCGTGTTCATTCTCGGCGGCACGCTGCCGTGCTTTACCTTGCCTGGCTGGGGATGCGTTGGATGAAGCCATTGACCTCGGAAGAAGAACAGCGTGATGTATTGTTTACGGAGATAACAGAAGCAAGCGGTCAGGAGCATGATCTCGGGCGTTCACAATGAAGTACTTATGGCGGGGGGATATGTCCTATTCCTCGCTGCCGTAGCGTTTCTTCTTGAGGCTTTGGCCCGTCATTCCCACAAGCGATCTGAGAACTACCGAAATGCTGGGTTCTCATACAAGCGGGAACTCGATCAATGGGAGTGTCCGATGCCGGCCTCCCTTTGGTTCGCAGCCATTCCCGACCATGTGAAACAGGATTGCTTGCTGCCAAAGGCGCGGCTAGCGACTGCGATGTTTGCTCGCTGAAAGATCGATGCCGCGACTCGGGTGGAAGGACGAGTCTTGGAGAGCCGGTGGACCTCTTGGGTTGAATGGCGGAACTGTCGCCGATTTCATCGGGGCATTTCAATTGTCTTCACTGGTCTTAGCGACGATGCGTCCTCTGTGGCCCCGAAATGATGCGGACGCTCTGGAGTCCGCGAGTCATGGGGATCATGGTAACCCTCTTGATTCTGATGGGCATTATCCAGAAATGAAGAACTATTGAGTTTCTTTTCTTCTAGCAGACGGACCTAGTTCGCTGAGATTCATCGGTTAAATTCCACGGTTGACCTAGTCGCCTACAGATTTGCTGCAACAGTTGTTTTGTTTCGTAGGATCAGCCCGTCCGCCTTTGACTTCGATGAGGTTTCTTTTTCTTGAAGTCGCCGAACATGTGCGCCGTGACTGTCTCGCGCGAAGCGCCGATCAGTTGAGCGATCTCCTCGTGTGTTTAGGTTGATCGTCAAGCGTTCTCTTGACATATTGGCATCATGTGCCAGCCATTCTCGGGTTGACCATTCAGCAACAGCAGTCGTAAGCATGATCTACTCTGGAAGCTATCCGGAAAGCCCCGGCTCCGGCGGATCTCCTGACATGCAGCGTGATAGTTTTCGCTCAATTGCTGCGCCACCCGCACTGCGGCCTCGCCATTCTGCGCAAGGAAGCGGGTGAAATCGTCACGTGAGATAAAGTTGGCTTGCGTCGGCTCCATAAGCTCAGCAGTCAGATCGTATGGCCGGTTCGCCATGGCCGAGCTTAAGCCCAGCACTTCGCCATGCTTCCGCGATCCGCAAGATGATGGTCTTCCCATCGGCAGCGCTGGTGGAAAGTTTGGCGCGTCCGTGGCGAAGAATGAAGATTCCGCGCGCGTCTTGCCCTTCCATGAAGAGCGTGGTTCCGCGCGGGTAAGTAGCAACCGACTTGATCCTATTCAGTTGCTCAACGGCCTGGTTCGACAGATTGCAGAACAGGAAATGCCCCCGTTCCTTGCATGTAGTGCAACTCTCGATGATCTCCAGCCCATATGGGGATTTCACAGACCACCCTCCGGACAGGCCCATAATACGCGAGTTTCAGCAGCGAATGTCAGCAACATGACCAACTCCTGACTTACGCCCCAGTGTCGTCCCAGCGAACCCGATCAGCCGTGACGAATGTCACGACAGAATGTGACCTGGGTCACAGCGGTTGATATCTGGGCGGAGCACACTGAGCGAAATGGAGGCGCTTATGGCCAGCGATAAACGTGACAGCTTGGCGGTTCTGAAGTCGGAACTTGGATATCTTGAGGCGGGCGGATACAGCCTGGAACAAAAACACTCGTGGCGGCCTTCATTGGTTTTCGAAGACTCTCCAACCTGCCTGAACCACAATGAGCGCAACCGTATTCACCCCTGCAAGGAATGCGCGCTTTACAGCTTTGTCCCTGAGGACCGGCGAAATGAACAATTTCCGTGTCGCCACATTCCGCTTACCGACGACGGTCAAACAGTGAATGACTTCTATCGCTCTGGCACGCAGCGAGAGCTGGAATGGAACTTGATGGTTTGGCTGCGCAAGACGATCCGGCGGTTGGAAGGAAAGCGGGGTCTGTTAGGAGCAAGCAAGCGGAACTGTGGCGGTGCGTGTAACGGGAACTGTTGCAAGGAGTAGTTATGAAATTGCTTGAAGAAAAGGGACGATGCTCTCCGACTGTGCGAAAGAGAGCGTCTCCTACACTGCGCTTCGTCCCCAAGCAACCCGTTGGTGGTGGAGGGCTCCGCCAGCTGCTTAGCCCTGCCGCGAAGGAATTCCTGTGGAGCATTCAGGAGTCCAGGTCCTACTCACCGCGTACAGCGATCTTCCGCATGGGCGAGCAACCCGAAGGTGTCTTCCTGGTTGAATCCGGAGAAGTGAGCCTGTGGCTTGAACGAACCGGAACCTACCCTCTGCTGCTGCGAACGGCTACGGCGGGCGAAGCTCTAGGTCTGAGCGCATGCGTCTCGGGGCATCCGTGCGAAGCTACGGCTATCACCGTCTCACACTGCGAGGTCTCCTTTGTTTCGACAGAGAACCTATCCCGGCTTGTGGCCCGTTTTCCTGATGCCTGGCTGGCGGTAGCGGAGTTTATTACCTCGCATCTTTCTGGAGCTTACGATCACGTGAGCTCGATGCGATCGGCGTTGGCGGGGCCAAATCGCAAGGGAGGCGCACAATGTGACATCGATCACAGGGCAAGGTGACGACCCTTACATACTCGCAGTACTAGGCCTCTTAATATGTGAACAGATGCAAGGGAAGCAAGGAGGACATATGAAAGTCCACGAGATCATGCACGAATTTCCGGTCTGCTGCACCCAATGGGACACAGCCCTGGAAGCTGCGCGCACGATGAAAGAAAATGACATCAGGCGTTCTGCCGGTGGTGGCAAAGAATGGAGCCGGACAGCTGGTGGGCATCGTCACGGATCGCGACCTCTGCCTCGCTGTTGTATCCAAGAGCGATTCGCCCATGCGAGTCAATGTCGCAAGCTGTATGACCACCCCCGCTATCAGCTGCCGCCTTGATGACGATGTGATCTTCGCCATGTCATTGATGCGACAGCATCACGTTCGCAGGATCCCGGTCGTTGACGGCGCCGGCGCGATCGCAGGAATGTTGTCGATCACCAACCTGGTGAATAACGTGGAAACGCCCGAGCTGCTAAGACTTTGAAAGCGGTGTTTCGACCCAGCCCGCGCAATGTGCAGGCTCATACCCATAGCATGAGCTTCACAGCTAGGGTGTATTCAATGAGGTAACCACGTGCCGTAAAGTCGCTGAAAAAGTTTCTGAGACCAGCAATCATTCTCCACTTAGCGACCTCAGAACTGAAGCGACAACGTAGAGCGGAAGCACGGCAACTTCCGCTCAGTAATAGATGGGTACCGGCGGTTCGCACTGATCTTTATCTGCGACGGTCTCTTGACCAAATCCGTCCGCCGGTGCCCATTCCATTTCTAGAAGCACGCAAATCAATCAGCTTTGGAGTGACAGCGTCTCGATGGGTATCGAGACGATGCTGTAGAGGTATCCCGCGATGCCGATGAACAGGCACCCGCAGCCGAGGATCGCAAACAGGAGAAATGCGGCTGGATGCACCCAGCCCAGGCTGATCAACTCCAAAATCAATCCGAGCACGATGAACACTGCGAAGATCCGCAAGCGGTGCTCGAGTTTCGATGGCGCGTTGGTGGCGTTGATCATTTTGTCGGGCTCCACATCTTGGCTCCGCCGAGTTCGCCCACGTTATGGACCATGTCGTGGCAGCCGGCGTCGGTGCAAGAGAGCTTGTTGGATTTAATGTCTGACATTGTGGTCGGATCAGCACTGTGAATCTTCTGCTGCTCGAATGACCGGGCTCCGTCGTGGCAATGCAGGCACTCCCGGTTGTTGTAAGGCTTGTAAAGCTTGATCTCTTCCGGCTTCGGTGGTTTTCCCAGATACTGAATGTAAATGTGCCGCAGGCCGCCGAGCTTGGCCTTGACCGGTCCGAACATGCTGTAGTCGGTGTGGCAGGTGTAGCAAGCCTCGTTTGCGGGGACACGGTGGTTTTGGAAGTGCGCCGCGGCAAGATGTTCCTTGTCGTCCACGTATAGGCTCTTGCCGTACGGTTCCATGATGTGGCAGGAGAGGCAGAAGCGGGTCTCTTTGGCGCGTTCCATGTGCTCGGAGACTCCCATGGACGCCGCCATCACCGGCAGAATGAACAGTCCCACGAAGGCAAGGATCTTGCCTGCCCTGGTGGCTGTGAGGTTTGGACGCACTGCCAGCAGCAGCGCTAGTGCAGCGCAGACCCCAACAAAAGCCGCGATGATGATGGTCATCCAAGGCATGCGCAGGAACTGTTATTTCGTCTTGCCGAGCTGACGCACGTAAGCGACAAGCTCCTTGATCTGTTGTTCCGTGAGCTTGTCTTTATAGGAGGGCATCTTCTTCTGCCCTTCGGTCGTGGCCTTGATCAAATCGGCATCGGTCTGCTTCTGAACCTCTGCAGAGTGAAAATCGCGCGCTTCGAATTTCTTGCCTGCGGGAGTGTTTGCTGTGCCGTCAGCGCCGTGGCATTTTTGGCAGGTGGTCTTGTATAGCTCAGCGGTAGCCGTGGCGTCCGCTCCCCAGGCCAACGTTGTTAACGACAGTGCCGCGCAGAAAGCCGCAGTCTTGCAGATCGTGCGAATAACACCCTTCATCGAAATGCCTCCCTTTAGAACGAATACCGGATCGCGGTGGTGAACATGTTGCCGCGGAAGTTGCGGAAGCCCGTCAGCCCCGGGTCCGTCTTCTCGCCGTACTGATAGAAGTTCCAGTCCACGTGCCCCGTCCATCGTTTGGTGAAATCGTACGCCACCGATGCTGTCGGCAGGTGGTAGTTCGAACGCAGCGGTCCGGGAGGAGCATTCGGGTTCAGCAGCAGGCTCTCGCCGTCCACGCTGGAGAGGGTGTATCCCATGTTCAAGTGCAACGGCTTGATCGGCCGCAGCATGATCTGGATCGATCCGAAATTTCCGATGCTGCTGTAGATAGAGGGCGCCGTGAAGTAAGGCGCTCCGCAACTCGGCGTGTTCGGCGCTACCGGGGTCGAGACGAAACAAATATCGGTGGTCGAGAAGATGTCCTGGTGGTTGTAATCGAAGCTGAACGACCAGGTGTCATGCGGCGAGAGCATCATGCCACCGCTGAATACCCGGTTGTGCTGCCGGTTCCGCACTTCATCTTGTGGCTGCTTCTGCTCCAGCCAATAGACCGAACCGCTGAAGATCATCCAATTCTTTGGCTTGGCTGTGCTGCGGAAGCGGTATAGGGCCCGGTCGCGCGGGCTGATCCGGGTAAAGATGTTGTCGGCGAAGTAGCGTTCGTAGTCGAAGCTGCTGCGCCACCACGAAACAGGTCTCGCGGAAACGCCGGCGAGCAAGGAATGTTCGGTGATGTCGAACGTATCTGCGTCCGCCGAAAGGTCAGTCGCCGGAGTGATCACCGCTCCGTTGAACAATTGCACCGTGCAAACACCGGCCACAAGGGGCTGCCCCGCGCAGAGTCCGCGGTTGGGCAGTGTGGGATAAAACGTTTCCGTCGCGAACCCCCATGTGGATTGATCGATCGTCCGGTTGGCGTAGCGATATCCCACACGCGCGCCGAATCGCTTCGTAATGTCGAATTCCATCTCTACCGTGTTGGTCGGACCGTGCTGGCCGAGGAAACGGTTCACGTCTTCTGAGATCACGTCGGGCCCAGAGCTCGCGCTGTGCTGCGGACAGGTCGCCGGGGTGCCGGGGCACGTCGCCGGGTTGAAGACATTCGGATTCGCAAGCAGCGTGGCGCCGAACAAGCCGGTTTCGAAATGGTTCCACACGCCGGGGATACGGAACTGGGTGTAGCGGAAGGTATCTACGAAACGCATCCAGTCGGTGATGAAGATAGTGACGCCGAGGTCTGCGTTTAATGAATCTCGCCTCGCCTTCGCCGGGCCAGCCTCCAGGAACGAGCGTTCACGGCTGCGGGAGATCAAGCCACTGAAGGCTTCAAAGTTATTGGGCGAGAGATCAGAAGTCGAATTGCTGTAACTGATGCGGCCGGAGAAATCCACCTTCTTGATGTAGCTGCTTTGGAACGTAAGCTGATTGGTGGGATACAGGTTGCGCGTGGGTTCCGAGCGGGTGTATCCCAGATATCCGTTACACGCCGGGTTCACGAAGCCAGAGCCAAGGATCGGCGCAGCGCATGGCTGACCGGCAGGAGTGTTGAAGGGGAGCCCAAGATCGACAGGGATACCGCCGGCAAGGTTGAATACCTGAAACCCTCCGTCACCCCAGCTGTTGTCTCCTTTGTACTTCGAGACGAAAAAATCATAGCTGACGTTCGTCTTCGGCGCGACGCGCACGTCCACACCTACGTTGTAGTTATCCAGTGTGTTGTGCCAATTCTGATTCAGCAGGGCTTCCGTGCCTTCATGCACCGTACTGAAAGAGGGTCCCTCGCTCGTGTTGCGGCCATACCCCATGCGTACACGCACACGCGATTGCGGGAATAATGTGAGCCGGTAATCCTGGATCCTTCGCGTGGTGTGAAAAGCATGCGGAGAAAACTGCACCGGCACACTCGGATTCGAGAGCGACGGGTTCAATGGATTCGCCAGCAGGTTGTAATCCCAGAAATTCAGGTCGCGCCGGAAACTCCCGGCGAAGTTGTACCACCTGTGCTTGGATAGACTCAGCCGCGACCAGCTATTCGGGTCCCCGAAGTATCCGTAGCTGTTCATATGCAGTTCATCGAACAGCAGCCCATCGTGCTTGGGCGAGAACAGATCGAGTGATTGTCCCAGAATGCGGAATCCATCCCGCTGGTTGACGAACGTCTGCTCCGTGAGCGGGCTCCCGGAAAAATCGGTGAACACGCCGCCCAGGTCGGTGCTGGAGTGGACCTGGTATTCGCCCCACATCACCGGCGCGGCTTCCACCTCCTCCAATTGGGTTTTTGCTTCCGGCTTCTTCGTTGCATCCTGAGCGACCGATCCAACGGGCAAACTCGCCAATACCAATATCGATAAGAGTGATTTTCCAGGAATGAACGCAGCAAACCCACCTCGCCTGCCATGAGCGGATTCCATCGAGGTGCCTCCTATCTAAAAAAGACCGGACTGGTATTCGACCCGTGGATCTGCGTGTGACACATGGTGCATGCCTGATACTTCTGTGCCTGGTTGTGGAATGTCGGGATCGCCGGTGCTGCCGAATCCACCGTGAAGGTGTGGCACTCCAGACAAAGGGTGTTCACGTTGGCGCGCTTCAGCAGCCGCGGGTTCGTGGAACCGTGCGGAGTATGGCAAGCAACGCAGCCTTCCACCTTGCTGGGCGGATGCTCGAATACGAACGGTCCCGCCTTTTCCGAGTGGCAGGTGAAGCAAACTTGGTCCTGCGCCGCTGTCGCGTTGAGCTGACGCGTAAGGAATCCGCCATGCGGATTGTGGCAATTGCTGCAAGCGATCAAGCCCTCATTCACGCGATGGTGGAAAGGCTTCGAGAAATCAGCCCGCGCTTCCTGATGGCAGCCGAAGCAAAGTTTAGGCTGCTTATCCTTTAATAGAGCTTGCTCGATCTTAGGCTTGTGCTCGGAGTGGCAATCGACGCAGCCGACGCCGTTCTTTACGTGCTCCGATCGCAGGAAGTTGCTATGCGATTCGCTGAACTCATGGCAAGTGAGACATTGCTTGCTGGAGCTTTCTGCAGTGCGTCCGGTGAAGCGGAAAAGTGTCTCTAGCTTGCCCCCTTCTTCGGCGTGGGCTTTGCCCGGAC
>CAVQGF010000052.1:0-24196 GCA_963711965.1 uncultured Acidobacteriota bacterium
TTTTCATCGTCGCCCGAAGTCAGAAAACGCCCGCGTTGGAGGCGAAGTCCCATGGCTTCGCGGTAACCCGGCTCAACAATGTAGTCGAGTGCCCACTTCATATCGTTTTGGCTGGTCGGCTTGTTCTCGCCCCCGAGCCAGAAGGTCTGCTCGTCGTCGCCAACCATCGGCAGCGCGCCCCAGGTCGGGGATACCGCCTGCACGCCAGGAACGGCGGCCACCTTGTCGTCGAATTCGCGGAAGGCGGCTCGGACGGCTTCCGGCGAGGCCGTCATCATCGAGGGTGGAAGCGAGACCCCGACGGTGAGTACGTTTTCGGCATCGAAGCCGGGATCCACCGCCCACAAACTTTGCAGAGTTCGAATCATGAGGCCGGCGCCCGACAACAGCACCAGCGCCATCGCGATCTCAGCGATCACAAAGACGCCCTGGATGTGGTGGTTTCCGGCCACACTCTGGGTCGCGTCTTTGAGTCCGGTTTGCAGATCGTGGGTCCGCATCTTGAATGCGGGAGCTAGTCCGACCAGGACGCCGGTCAGCGCCGAGATGATCGCAGTGAAGATGAACACTCGAGTATCCAGGCCAATTTCTTCTGCGCGCGGCAGGGTCGTGGGTAACAACTGAAGCGCGGCCCGGGTGCCAAGCGCCGCGATCCATAATCCAAGAGCGCCGCCAACAAAGGCCAGCGCACAGCTTTCAGTAAGCAGTTGCCGGACTAGCCGGGTTTGGCTGGCACCGAGCGCGGAACGAATGGCGAGCTCGCGCGAGCGGGCGGTGATGCGCGCCAGCAGCAGATTGGCCACATTCACACAGACGATGAGCAAAACCAATCCGACGCTGGCAAAGAGCACAAGCAATGGTGTTTCGACGCCGCCCACCATCCATTGCTTCAGTGGGATGATCTTCGCGCCCACATTTTGGTTCGTGTCGGGATACGCCGTTGCAAGATTTCTCGTAACGCTATCCATGTCGGCAGTCGCTTGCTCGAGAGTGACACCAGGCCGCAGCCTGCCGATGCCATGGAACCCCAGTCCGGCGCCACGGGTGGTCAGCAAATTGTTTTTCCACTGACCCACGGGGACGAAGACCTCGCGCTCCAGACCATAGGGAGCCATTGGAAAGTGGAACGACGAGGAAACCACGCCGGCGATGCTGTAAGATCTTTCCGTCGAGGGTTATGGGCTGGCCGGCGATCAGCGGCGTGCCGTTGAACTTTTTTCTCCATAGCGCTTCGCTGATCAGCGCTACCGGTGCGGCGCCGACCTCGTCTTCTCCGCTGGCGAAGGTGCGACCGCTGACGGGGTTCACTCCCAGGATGGAAAAGAAATCCGACGTGACATATTCGCCATTCAACTGCACCGCGTCGCCCGCGCCCGTAAGGCTGAACGTCACGGGCCGAGAAATGGCTATCGCGGAAAAAGTGTGATTCTGTTTTTGCCAGTCGCGGAAGTCGGGATAAGAGATCGCGCCCGTCGCAAAATTAATCTTGCTCTGGTGCAAACTCATGAGCTGTTCAGGCCGCGGGTAGCTCAACGGACTCAGCAGCACGCCATTGATCACCGAGAACAGTGCGGTGTTCGCGCCGATGCCTAGCGCAAACGTGATGATGACGATGAAGGTGAGAGCCTTGGTCCGTTTGTACTGCCGGGCGGCGTAGAGCAGGTCTTGCCGGATGCTTTCCATGCTGACCTCTTAGAGCGATTGCTTGGGTATCGGTGAGCAAGTTATGCGCCAACGTCTCTGGATGCCAAAGCCTTGGCAGAGAAGGATTCTGGGAACGCGGGTCGCGAATCTACTGTCCGCTCGCGGACGATTGAGGTTGAATCCGGACATTCTCAAGCGGCTGAGCTCCCTTTCGCGGAGCAATTTCCCTCACTAAAGAAGGGCCGAACTTGGCCGCAGAATTGCACGTATTCCCTGTTTAGGAGAGACGCGGATGGCAGACCTCTGGCAGGACCTACGGCACGCATTTCGGTCGCTTCGCAAAGCCCCGGGCTTCGCCGGAGCGGCGATCATCGTGATGGCGCTCGGTATTGGAGCCAACACCGCGATCTTCAGCGTGGTGAATACCGTGCTCCTGCAACCGCTGCCCTTTGCCGAACCTTCTCGCCTGGTCGATGTATGGCACGTGCCTCCGCCGAAGAGCTTTCCAGGGATGACGAGGTTCAGCGTGTCGCCGGCGAATTATTTTGACTGGGCGAAGATGAGCCGCTCGTTCGAGAGTTCAAGCATTTATGGCTTCAATTCGCTGAATGTGACCGGCGCAGACAAAGCGGAGAAGGTCAACGTTGGCGCAGTCTCCTCTGACTTCTTCTCTGTTTTGGGCACCCCTCCTCTCTTAGGCAGGACTTTCAACGCCGGCGAAGATCAGCCTGGACAAGACCACGAAGTCGTCCTGAGTCACGCATATTGGCGGCAGCATTTTGGCGGGGACAAGAATATTGTCGGCCGGCAGATCCAGTTCAACAGTGAGCCGTACACCGTGCTTGGCGTGATGCCCGCAACTTTCACCTATCCGACGTTTGCGCAAGTCTGGACACCGCTCGCACTCGGCCCTGAAGAGCGCAACGTGCGGGGCATCCACGATTACCTGGTGGTGGCACGGTTGAAGCCGGGCGTAAGTCTACAGCAAGCGAATGCTGAGCTGAATACGATCTCGCAGAATCTGGCGCAGGCGTACCCCGCGGACGACAAAGATTGGGGAGCAATGGCCGTGCCGTTGCGCGACGACCTGGTGGGCGATGTTCGTCCGGCATTGCTGATGCTGTTATGCGCGGTCGTCTTCGTTCTTTTGATCGCGTGCGCGAACGTTGCCAATCTCTTGTTAGCTCGAACCCTTGGTCGGCGTCATGAACTCGCCATCCGGGTAGCGCTGGGCGCAAGCCGGCGGCGGCTTTTGCAGCAAGTGCTTTCGGAATCAATCGTCGTCTCGCTCATTGGGGGCGCGGTCGGGTTGATCATGGCGCGATTCGGGATCGCGCTGATCGTAGCGTTTCTCGGTGACAACCTGCCGCGCTCCGGCGAGTTTGGCTTGAACGCTCCGGTACTTCTCTTCACTCTCGCGATCTCGCTGATCACCGGTGTGGTCGCCGGCCTGCTGCCTGCATTGCGATTTGCCGGCAAAGATGCGAGCGAAGGATTGAAGCAAGGTGTAGCACGATCTGGGACCGAAAGCGGTGCATCGCGGACGCGAGCGGCGCTGGTCGTGGTGGAAGTTGCGCTCTCATTGATGCTACTGGTGGGCGCGGGTCTAATGGTGCGTACGCTCTGGAATCTGCAGCATCTCGATCCGGGCTTCGACACCAAGAACACTCTTTCGATGCACTTGGAATTTTCGCCAAAGACCTACGACGGCCCGGCAACGCAGAGCCAAGCCTTGAACCAGATATTAGAAAGGGTGAAAACCGTTCCTGGCGTCAAAGAGGCCGGCATGATCGTCAGCATGCCGCTGACCGGCGGTTCGCATCAGCCGGTACAGGCGGAAGGGCATCCGGTGGTGCAGATGTCGGAGCAGCCGGAAGTCGCTGTGCGGATCGCAACTCCAGGATATATCGGCGCGATGGGTATCCCGCTACAAAAGGGACGTGATCTCTCCGAAAACGACAACCAGGATCGTCCCGGTGCGGTGTTGATCAGCGCATCACTGGCCAAGCAATTCTGGCCGAATGAAGACGCGATAGGAAAGCATTTGACTCTTACCTTCATGCCAGGCAAGGTCCGCGAGGTAGTGGGGTTGGTCGGCGATGTGAAACAAGAATCCATCAGCTCCGACGATCCATCGCCAACAATCTACTTGCCCATAGGGCAGTTCGAACAGCCAAAAGGTTCGCCGTGGCAATCGGTTCCGATGTACCTGGTGGTAAATAGCGAATCGCAACCCGGCAATCTGAGCGGCGGCGTGATCAATGCGGTTCACCAGGTGGACGCGCAAGTGCCCGTGCTTGAAGTACTCACCATCGACAAGTTCATCGGCGAGACTCTGCAATCGCAGCGCATGAATATGACACTGCTGGTTGCATTCGCTGTCTCGGCACTCACGCTGGCTGCGGTCGGAATCTATAGCGTGCTTGCGTACGCCGTGCGCCGTCGAGTCCGTGAGATCGGGATCCGGCTGGCGCTGGGTGCGCAGGTAAGCGACATTCTTCGACTCGTATTTTTCCAAGGCCTGAAGCCGGCTGTGATGGGAGTGGTGATTGGATTGGTGCTTGTCGATCGCTCATGGGCCGCGGAGTGGCGAGCATGATCTACGGGGTCACGGCGACAGACTTCGCGACGTTGGCCGGAGGCTCTCTGTTGCTGTTGCTGATCGCGGCCATGGCGAGCCTGATTCCCTCATACCGCGCAACCAAGGTTGAGCCGGCGAAGATCCTTCATCAGGAATGAAGAGCGGACGGAATAGTGAACAGCTGCTGACTGTTCGCACTCGAACGGTTGGACGCGATATCCGGACAGTCAGCGGCGCCGGCTGTGCAGGCCTCTCTCAAAATGCGAGGGATCTTGGTTGGCGGCTCAGTTGCAAACGTAATCGTGTGAAACAGCCACTCATTTCCAACCAGCCCGTTCATGCTGCTGAAGATCGCTTCAGGGTGCTGGTAGCCGATGATCAAGACGCGATCACGCACGCGCTGGAATTGTTGTTGCGGTCGGCTGGGATGGAAGTGCTGATGGCAACTCACCTGCCGAAGTGATGGCGCATATCGCCAAGGGCCGCTTCGACCTGCTGCTGATGGACATGAACTACGGCCGCGACACGACTTCCGGCCAGGAAGGTCTGGAGCTGATCGATGCGATGAAGAAGGACGACCCCGATCTGCAGATCGTCGTGATGACGGCGTGGAGCACGATCGATCTCGCCGTCGCGTCGCTGCAACACGGCGCTGCTGATTTTCTGCAAAAGCCCTGGGAAAACGACATCGCGCTCAAGATGGTGCAGCGCCAATCGGCGTTGACGCGGGAACAGCGCGAAAGAGCTTCGCGTATGCTGCGCGACAACGAAGACGCGCTGGAAGTGCAGCGCGCATTGATGGGAGCTGCGCAAAAAGATTACGGACGCTTCTCCATTGCAGGGGCGACCCGCGCGGCGAAACTGGTGGGCGGAGATTACTTCGATACTTTCCCCGTCACCGAGAGCAGTTCACATTCTGTATCGCCGATTCGATGGGCAAAGGCACTGGTGCGGCGCTCGCAATGGCGAACTTCCAAGCGCAAGTCAGAACCGAGAGCCTGCGCGCCCGCAGCACCGCTGAAGTGTGCTCCGCTTTGAACCGCCGCATGTTCGATTCCAGTTTGCAACGGCTCACCACAATGTTTTACGGTGTTGTTGACAACGCGATGGCGTGCTTCACTTACACCAATGCGGGCCACTCGCCGGCGTTCTTGATCCGAAAGAGCGGGGACGTCGAGCGGCTGCAAACCGAGGACGCACTGTTGGGCGAATTCCTTCCTGGCAATACCACGAGATTCACAGTTACGCCTGGAGGCGGGTGATCGATTGCTTGCGGTGACCGACGGATTGCTCGAGTCACAGAAGCAGACGGCAACGAATTAGGCGAAGAGGGAGTTTTGCGTCGGGCGCTCGCAGCTCGTCATCATTCAGCTGCGGAAATTCTGAATCTGCTGCTGGAAGAGACTTCGTCGTCCCCGCAGAGGGGTTGAAGGACGACACAACGACACTTCTGCTGGAGGTCAACTGATGTCCACGAACGGACAGTTTGGGCGGCGCCGGACAGTGAGGGTGGGTTTCGGCCAATAAAACGCGATTTCAGAGTGTTTACGCACAGGAACTCTGGCACGGAACGTGCATCGTATATACGACATTAATGGATATACCTCGCCCATCTAACGCAGATGCGAAACGCAAGAAGCGCATCGTTCTTGCGGCCGTCTCCCTGGTCTTCATTGTGGGAGTCACCATCGGCGTCTCGAAGCTCAAGCCGGCGGCGCCTTCCGTCGAACGCGGCACGGTCTGGACAGACACGGTGAAGCGCGGCTCCATCCTGCGCCAAGTGCGCGGACTCGGCACGCTGATACCGATGGAGATCCGCTGGATACCGGCCGAGACGGAATCACGCGTCGAGCGCATCCTCGTCCTGCCCGGCACGCCGGTAAAGGCCGACACCATCATCATGGAGCTCAGCAATCCGCAGGCTGAGCAGGAGATGGTGGATTCCGAATGGCAGCTTCGCGCCGCCGAAGCCGAGATGAAGAATGCGCGCGTGAAGGTTGAAGGCGACCTGATGACGCAAAAGGCTGGCGCCGCAACGGTCTCCGCCGAATACAACAACGCGAAGCGGCAAGCCGAGATCGATTCCGAGTTGGCGAAACTCGGAGTGATCTCCGGGCAATCGCTTAAGACGTCAGAAGGAAGAGAGCAAGAACTGGCTACTCGTCACCAGATCGAACAGAAGCGGATCGAGATCAACAGCGAAGCCGTCGGCTCGCAGATGGCAGTGCAGCGCGCCCATGTAGAAGAGCTTCGCGCCTCGCCCAGCTTCGCCGCAAGCAATATGACGCTTTGCACGTGCGCGCCGGCATCAACGGCGTGCTGCAGGAAGTGCCGGTGCAAGTCGGCCAGCGGGTTACGCCGGGCACGAACTTGGCCCGCGTCGCTCAGCCGGAGATGTTGAAAGCGGAATTAAAAGTGCCCGAAACGCAAGCCAAGGATGTCCAGATCGGTCAGCCCGCGTCTATCGATACACATAACGGTGTGATCAACGGCACGCGTGATGCGCGTGGATCCCGCGGTGCAGAACGGCACCGTGACCGTGGACGTAAAACTCACGGACGCATTGCCGCCGGCGCAAGACCTGACTTGAGCGTGGATGGAACCATCAACCTCGAGCAGCTTTCGAACGTTCTCTACGTAGGTCGGCCGGCATTCGGGCAAGAAAAAAGCACGGTAAGCATGTTCAAGCTCGATGCGGACGGGAAGGGCGCGAGCCGCGTGCAAGTCGATCTCGGGCGCAGCTCGGTGACCGCTATCGAGATACTCGGCGGACTCAAAGAGGGCGACCAGGTGGTGCTCTCCGACATGTCGCGCTGGGAAAAAGCAGACAGGATTCGATTCGACTGATCACAGAAAAGGAAGCGTGATGAAAATGGCAGGAAAGACGCTGATTCATTTAGAAAATGTCACCAAAGTTTTTTTTACGGACGAAGTGGAGACGCACGCTCTCTCCGGCATCCATCTCGACATCGGCGACGGTGAATACGTCGCGATGGCTGGCCCGTCGGGTTGCGGCAAGTCAACGCTGCTATCGATCCTGGGATTGCTCGACTCTCCCACAGACGGCGTCTACCTTTTGAATAACAAGCCGGTGCAGGGCTTGGATTTTGCCGATCGCGCGCGCATCCGCAACCAGGAGATCGGGTTCATCTTCCAGAGCTTCAACCTTATCGGCGATCTCACGGTGTACGAGAACGTGGAGCTTCCGCTGACGTATCGCGACATGTCGGCGGCGGAACGCAAGGACCGCGTCCACAATGCGCTGGAGCGAGTCGGCATGGCGCACCGCATGCGCCACTATCCCTCGCAACTCTCTGGCGGTCAGCAGCAGCGCGTTGCAGTAGCGCGCGCGCTTGCCGGCAAGCCGCTCATCCTGCTGGCAGACGAGCCGACCGGAAACCTGGACTCGCGTAACGGTGAAGCCGTCATGCAGCTGTTGCAAGAGCTGCACCGCGAGGGAGCGACCATCTGCATGGTGACGCACGACGAGCGCTTTGCCCGCCACGCCCAGCGCACCATCCATATGTTCGACGGCAAAGTTGTGGAAGAGAGCGTTCACGCTTAAGGACCAGGGAGATTCTCGATGGAACGGCTTCTGCACGACATGCGCATGGCCCTGCGGACCGTGCTCAAAAATCCCGCCTTCTCTGTCACAGTGATCTTGTGCATCGCGCTCGGCATCGGCGCGAACACCTCGATCTTTGCGGTCGTGAGTGAAGTACTGCTGAAGCCGCTTCCGTTTCCTCACTCCGATCGGTTGGTTGATATCCGCGAGATGAAGTCGCATCGCACTCCGGTGCGTGCTGCGAACTATGTTGATTGGAAACAGCGCAGCCACTCCTTTGAAGAGATCGGAGTCTCGTGCGATGTTCGTCCTGTGGACCTTACCGGCAGCGGTGAGCCGGAAGCGATCACCGCCTATCGTTTTGGTCACAGTATGTTCCAGGCGCTGGCTGTCCCGCCCTTGATGGGCCGCACCTTTTCCGACGCAGAAGACTCCACAGCGCACTTTCCGGTGGTGGTGATCAGCTACAGACTTTGGGACCGCCGCTTCGCTCGAGATGCCAACATGGTGGGCAAAACCATAACGTTGAATGGAACGCCGCACACGGTGATCGGAGTGATGCCACAAGAATTCCGGCAGCCCCAGAACGCCGAGCTTTGGCTTCCACTCGATATGGCCCCGGCCAGCTTCCAAGACCGCGACAAATTCGATCTCAGGTTGCTGGGTCGCTTGCGGCCGGGAGTCTCGATGGAGCAGGCAAATGAAGAGCTAAACTCCATCGCGCGGCAATTAGCTGTTGAGCATCCCGAAACGAATGCAGGTTGGGGAGTGCTGCTCAGGGACTTTCGTGAGAACCGAGTCGGCGACATTCGCCCGGCGCTCCTGATCCTTTTCAGCGCGGTCGGACTTTTGCTGCTGATCGCAGTTGCGAACGTTGCTAACCTGATGCTCTCGCGCATGCACGCCCGTACCCGCGAGATCTCGGTGCGGGTCGCGCTGGGCGCTGGACGAGGCGACCTGCTCCGTCAATTGCTTTCCGAAAGCCTGCTGCTCTCCGCTATCGGAGGCGCGCTGGGTGTGCTGTGTGCGTACTGGGTCACCCGCGGTTTAGTCGCGGTATTCCCGACTCACATCTTTAATCTTGGGATACCGCAGGTCGAAAGTATTCCGATCAACGCATCGGTGCTTGCGTTCTGCGGAGGGCTGGTCCTGCTCACGGGCCTGCTGTTTGGATTGCCGCCGGCCTTGCGCAGCAGTTCTACCAACGTCGCGCAAAGCATGAAAGATGCAAGCGGCTCTTCCGGCATCAGCAAGCGCGGCAAATGGTTCCGCAACGCGCTGGTAGTGGCGGAGATATCGATCGCCGTCGTGGTGCTGATCGGCGCTGGGTTGACGATCAAGAGCTTCGAACGGTTGCAGAAGATGTCCTATGGGTTCGACAGCTCGAACGTCCTCACGATGTACATCAGCATGTCGGAGAAGAAATATCCGGACGATGCGGCGAAGCGCGCCTATATGGACCGGCTCCTGCCCGCACTCTCCGCAACTCCCGGTGTACAGCAGGCAGCAGCCGTCGACTTTCTTCCGCTGAGTGGATTCGATTCAACAACCAATTTCACTATCGAAGGCACGTCGCCGAATCCGCAGGAGCAGCCGGAATCGGCGTTCCGCGTGGTCACGCCCAAATACTTCGACGTGATGGGAATCAGCGTGCTTAAAGGCCGCGCATTCAGCGATACCGATCGGCTTAATTCCCCGCTGGTGGCAGTGGTGAATGAACGATTCGCGAAGAACTTTTTCGCTGGTAAGGACGCGATAGGTAAGCGGGTGGATTTTGGCGAGCCCGGTAAGCCGCATTGGACGCAAATCGTCGGCGTAATCAACGACGTAAAGCACGCCGGTCTCGATCAGGAAACGCAACCCGAGATTTACGCGGCATACAGCCAAAGCCCATACATCTTCCAGATGATGGCGTTTACGCTGCGCACGAGTGGCGACCCCGATGCGGTCGTGAACTCCGCACGGCAGGCGATCTGGAGCATAGACAAGGACCAACCAGTGATTCGCGTGGTCAGTATGGAAACGGCAGCCAAAGAGATGATGGCGATAAGGCGCGTCACTATGCTGCTGCTTGCGGTGTTTGGATGCGCGGCGCTTGCGCTGGCCTGCGTGGGCGCCTACGGAGTGATATCGCAGGGGGTGATCCGACGGACGCGCGAGATCGGAGTGCGCATGGCGCTCGGCGCTACGCGCGGAAACGTTTTGACAATGATCTTGGGAGAAGGCGCGCGTCTCGCGGTGATCGGAGCCGCTATCGGATTGCTCCTTGCATTCGTGCTGACACGCTTGATGGCTTCCATGCTTTACGGCGTGAGCGCGCACGATCCGCTGACGTTTGTGATCATCCCGGTGCTGCTGTTCATTGTGGCGATCATCGCCTGCCTGATCCCCGCACGTCGCGCCACCAAAGTGGACCCGATGGTTGCGCTGAGGTACGAGTAATTTTATGGAATCCATCATTCAAGATCTTCGTTACGCAGTGCGCATGCTGGGCAAGTCACCCGGGTTCACGCTGGTCGCGGTGCTGACCCTGGCGCTCGGCATCGGCGCGAACACCGCGATCTTCACATTGATCAACGCCGTGATCTTGAAGATGCTGCCGGTGCGCGACGTGCAGCAGCTGGTGGTGATCGGCGACCCGACGATGGCGCATTCGCGCGGTCATGGAACTCCAGAGACAGAGATCTTCTCTTATCCTCTTTATCGCGAGATCGCCGATCACAATTCCGTCTTCGAAGGCGTGCTCGCCGCCGGCGAACTCCACCGCGTTCGCACCACCGACGCTTCGGGCAAAAGCATTTCCGATGACGTGCTCGGCTCCCTCGTGACGGGTAATTACTTTTCGCTGCTCGGTGTGAACCCGTATATCGGCCGCACTCTGACTCCTGAAGACGACAAAGTTGAAGGCGGGCACCCGGTCGCGGTCATCAGTTATTCAATGTTCCGTAACCGGTTCAACTCAGATGGCAACATCGTCGGCACTACCCTGCGCCTCAACGAATATCCATTCACCGTCGTAGGTGTCACACCTCCCGGCTTCCATGGGCAGGTCGTGGGTGACGTGCAGGAAGTTTGGGTACCGATGATGATGCAGTCGCAGGTCCTGCGCGGGCGCAAGTGGCTGGATGACCCGGAATCATCATGGCTCACCATGATGGGGCGCCTGAAGCCGGGGGTCTCGATCGGGCAGGCGAAGGCAAACGTAAATCTGATCTATCAGCAGGCGCTGAATGGAGCTTACGGCGCGCGGCTCCGTCCTGACGATCTAAAGGAGATCAGGAAAGATACGATCAGCGTCATCTCCGGTGAGCGTGGCCTGTCGGTGCTGCGCGGGAGCTATGAAAAACCGCTGCTGCTGCTGATGGGGATCGTGGGACTGGTGCTGCTGATCGCATGCGTGAATGTCGCGAACCTGCTGCTGGCGCGGGCGAAGGTGCGACAGCGCGAAGTGGCAGTCCGGCTCGCCATCGGCGCCAAGCCCTCGCGGATCGTCCGCCAGCTTCTGACGGAAAGTATGCTGCTCGCCTTTGTTGGCGGGGCCGTTGGGCTCCTGCTGGCCTTCTGGGGTACGCAATTGCTGCTGATGGTCCTCGGCTTGACCGCGGAAAAGAACGGATTGCAGATCACGCCTGACCTGCGCGTTCTTATATTCACGGCAACAGTTTGCCTGATCACCGGAGTGGTCTTCGGCGTCGTCCCGGCGCTGCGCTCTCTGAAGATCGAATTGAATTCCGCGCTCAAAGGCGGAGTGGCCGCCGTTTCAGAGGGGCATGGCATCCACTGGAGCAAGCTGCTTGTAGCTTCCCAGGTCGCGCTCTCCGTCCTGGTTCTCTTCGCGGCTGGGTTGCTGGTTCGCAGCCTCAAAAATCTGGAAAATGTTGAACTGGGTTTCAGCCGTGATCATCTTCTGCTCGTGCGCATGGACCCTATCACCGGTGGTTACGAGACCCCGGAAGCCAGCGCACGTGCCGCAAACGAACTACAGCAGCGCATTTCGCAGCTTCCTGGCGTGAAGCAAGTCGTCGTTTCGGAAGCTGGATTGTTCTCGGGCTCAGATAGCAACAGCACGATCAAGGTGGAGAACTTCACGCCGGTCAGTGAGGAAGACCGGGATGCCGCATGGGACAAGGTCGGCGCTGGTTTCTTTTCCTCGCTCGACGTTCCCGTGCTGCAAGGACGTGAGATCGGCCCGCAGGACACGGCGAGCTCATCACGCGTCGCGGTCGTCAACCAGGCCTTCGTGAAGAAGTTCTTTGCCGGAGGTAACCCTCTTGGGCGGCGGATCTGGATCGACGATCCGAAACAGCTCGATAAGCCGATGGAAATCGTAGGTGTGGTGCGCGACGTGCGCCATCACGATCTCGACAAACCGATCCCGCCCACGTTCTACCGTCCCCTAGCGCAGAGCGACGAGACCGCGGGGATTCTGCAGATGGCGATTCGCACCGCCTCCAATCCCGATGGAATGACCGAGACCGTGCGCGCCGCCATAAAGGCGTTTAATTCGGGGATGCCGATCCAAAGCATACACAGCATGGACTTCTTGGTAGAAGACACCATCAGCACGGAGATCGTGATCGCCAAGCTTTCGGGCTTCTTCGGCATCCTTGCGTTGGCATTGGCCTGCATCGGGCTTTATGGAGTCATGTCGTACACGGTAGCCGGCCGGACGAAAGAGATCGGCGTGCGCATGGCGCTGGGCGCGCAGCGTGGAGACGTGCTGCGCCTGGTGATGCGCGAAGCGATGCTGCTGATCGTGACCGGCGTGGTACTCGGTATCCCGCTGGCGATGATGAGCACGCACGTGATCAAGAGCATGTTGTTCGGTCTCTCGAACACCGATCCGTGGTCGATGCTTTTGGTGGTGCTAATGCTGTCGTTTGTGGGCGCGATCGCGGGCCTCATTCCAGCGAGACGCGCAACAAAAGTAGATCCGATGGTGGCGCTGCGCTACGAATAACCATGATCGAACTCAAAAACCTTCAGAAAAGCATCAAGTCGCCGGCTGGGGAGATATTTCTTCTGCGGCGCATCAACCTCTCGGTAGCGGCGGGGGAGTTCGTCACCGTCATGGGACCGAGCGGTGCTGGCAAGACAACCCTGCTCAGCATTCTTGGCATGCTGGATGATTCCTGGGATGGAGAATACATCTTCGACAACGAACCGGTCCACAAGCTCAACCGCAAGCAGCGGGTTGAGTTAAACAAGAAGAACATCGGGTTCGTCTTCCAAAGCTACCACCTGCTCGACAATCTGACGGTCGCCGAGAACATCGATCTGCCGCTTTCTTACAAAGACATCAAGAAGTCGGAGAGAGTTGCCAGAGTGGCGGATATCCTCGACCGTTTTCACATCGTCGGGAAAAAAGATCTTTATCCTTCGCAACTCTCAGGCGGGCAGCAGCAATTGGTCGGGGTGGCGCGCGCAGTAGTGAACGATCCCAAACTATTGCTGGCCGACGAGCCCACTGGCAATCTGCATTCCGACCAGGCGAAAAGCATCATGGAGCTTTTCCGCCAATTGAACGGTGAGGGAACAACGATCGTTCAGGTAAGCCACTCTGAGGCGAATGCAGCCTACGGAAGCCGGGTGGTGAAATTGCTGGACGGCTGGCTGGACTTCGACACCGCGGCTTCGCAAGTGTCGGGAACGGGAGTTCGATGAACCGATCTTGGACACGAGTTTTGGGCGGATGGGCGCTGCTCGGCAGCTTTTTGTTCTCACAAGAGGTGGGTGTTGACTACGGCAAGCCACGCACCTACTTTCCAAACCCAGTCGGGCCGTACATTGGTCGCGGAGTTCCCGCCCCTTCCCTGGCAAACTCAACGCGCCTGAATGACCTGATCAAAGAAGGGAAGCTCATGCTTTCCCTCGATGATGCCATCGCTCTCGCTCTTGAGAACAATCTGGACCTCGCCATCTCAAGATACAACTTGCAGATTGCGGACACGGACATTCTGCGCACCAAAGCGGGAGCATCCGCCCGCGGCGTCGCCAGCGGCTTGGTGCAGGGAACCCCGGGAGGCGGAGTCGGTGGCTTCGGGAGTGGAGCGCCGGGAGCAGGCGCCGGAGGAACTTCGGGCGGTGCAGGCGGGGCAGGAAGCGGAGCTTCGGGACTGGTTCAATCAACGATCGGTACTGGAGCGGCGGTAGAATCTTTCGATCCGGCCATCAACGGAAACTTGAGTCTCGAACACGCTGCGTTCCCACTGTCAAATACGATCACCGCCGGTACGGCGTCACTCAAACAAAACACCGCTACGGCAAATTTTGCTTACACGCAGGCGTTCACCTCAGGCACGAGCCTTTCCTTCGGGTTGAATAATTTCCGGCAGACGACTAACAGTCCGTTCACCTCACTGACGCCTCTGCTGAATTCTGCTGCCCAGATGCAATTACGGCAGCGGCTGCTTTCAGGGTTCGGCTTCGGACCGAACCGCCGCTTCATCGTGATCGCCAAGAATAATAAGGTCATCGCAGACGCTGGCTTTCGCAATCAGGTGATCGCCACCGTGACCCAGATTCAAAACATCTATTGGGACCTGGTGAATGCTTTCGAAGACAGCAAAGTAAAAGAGCGCTCACTGGCGCTGGCACAGCGGACGTTGGAAGACAATCGCAAGCAGGTGCAATTGCAATCCATGGCACCGATCGAGGTGACCCGCGCTGAAGCAGAGGTGGAAGCGCGTAATCAGGAGTTGATCACGGCACAAAGCAATTTCGAGTTGCAACAGTTGCTGATGAAGAACGCGATCAGCCGCACGCTCGACGAATCTAGCATTGCGGAACTGCCCGTCGTCCCGACTGACACGATGTCGTTACCCGAGAATGAGCCCGTGCGCCCGGTGCAGGACCTGATCGGCGAAGCGGTCGACAAGCGGCCGGAGATGCATCAAGCGATCGTGGACCTTAAGAATCGTGACGTTACTAAAAAAGCCGCCAGGAACGCTTTGCTT
The DNA here is from genome assembly GCA_963711965.1 of uncultured Acidobacteriota bacterium. Classification (GTDB taxonomy): domain Bacteria; phylum Acidobacteriota; class Terriglobia; order Terriglobales; family Acidobacteriaceae; genus CAVQGF01. The sequence continues at coordinate 14,747 of CAVQGF010000052.1, forward strand.
CCCACTGTGGATCTGGTCGGCTTCTATGGCGGTTCGGGCATCGCCGGTGTTCAAAATCCGGCTGCGTTGGAGGGGGGCGATCCTGTGATTCCGACCACCGGTTTCAACGACGTCCTCAACCGGACGTTCAATAACTCGTCGCCCGATTACTCGATCGGTTTGAATCTGCAACATCCCACTGCGCAATCGGACGGCGCAAGCAGACCAGGTCCGCTCTGAGCTTGAGTACCGGCAAGCGCAGTTGCATATTCAACAATTGAAGAACCAGATCGTTATCGAAGTCAGGAACGCGCTGTTCTCGGTAAAGCAGAACCGGGCAAGAGTGCTGGCTGCGCAAAAGGCTCGCGACCTTGCACAGAAGAGTTTTGAGATCGAGCAGAGAAAATTTGCCCTGGGCGCTTCTACCAGCGCACTGGTGCTCACTGCGGGACGCGACCTGGCGGTTGCCGAGTCAAACCTGGTAGGCTGCGAGTACTATCTATGAGAAAAGCAGAGTAGAACTGGATCGCTCGGTCGGGGCAACTCTGGAGCGCCTTAACATCGATCTTCGCGACGCCGAAGTCGGCACATTACACCAGATGCCCAAGGCGCAAGACGTACTTCAGGCCAAACCGCAGTAAGCTTTCCGTATGGAGCAACAGCAGCCAGCCATTGCGCCCCGCATTCTCGTGGCGGACGACCAGTCCGACATTCGAGAGGCGCTTCGTTTGCTCATCAAAGGCGGAGAAGATGGAGGCGGAGATCGTCTCCTCGCCAGCTGCTGCGCTGGAAGCTTTGCAGGTCGCCGATTTCGACGCCGCACTCATCGACCTGAATTACACGCGCGACACGACCTCGGGCCACGAAGGCCTCGATTTGCTCTCGGCGATCCGCAATGTGGACAGCGATCTGCCCGTGATCGTGATGACCGCATGGGCGAACGTTGATCTAGCGGTACAGGCGATGTTGCGCGGCGCGCGCGACTTCATCCAAAAGCCCTGGGAGAATCAGCGCCTGCTCGCAGTGTCTGCGCACACAGATCGAGCTGAGTCGGAGCTTGCGGCGGGCGCGGCGCTTGGAGGCGGAGAACCGGCTGCTTCGAGCGCAGGGGCTGCCGTACTTTCATCGCCGAATCGCGCGCCGCGATGCGGCCCGTGCTGGAGCTGATCAGCCGGGTGGGACCATCGGACGCAAACATCCTTATTACTGGTGAACACGGCACCGGCAAGGAAGTCGTCGCCAAGACTCTGCACGCGCTTTCTCCGCGCGCTTCGAAGTCTCTGGTCACGGTGAATACCGGTGCATTGTCCGAAGGAACGTTTGAGAGCGAAGTCTTCGGGCACGTAAAAGGCGCTTTCACCGATGCGCGCACGGATCGCATCGGACGATTTGAGCTTAGCCGACGGTGGAACACTATTTCTTGATGAGATCGCGAACGTTCCCATCAAGCAGCAGGCCAAACTGCTGCGCGTGCTGGAGAGCGGTGAGATGGAGCGGGTGGGCTCGTCGCGGACGAAGCAGGTGAATGTACGCGTGCTCTCGGCGACCAACGCCGACCTGAAGGCTGAGGCGGACTGCCGGACGCTTCCGCCCTGACCTCTTATTCCGGCTGAACACGATGAAGTGCAATATACCCGCCGCTGCGCGAACGTAAAGAAGACATCCCGCTGCTCGCCGCGCACTTTTTGAAAGAGTACGCGCAGCGCTATCGCAAGCCGTTGAAAGGGCTTGAGCCCGCATGCGATGAAGAATGTACTGGAGTACGCGTGGCCAGGGAACGTGCGCGAACTAGATCACGCCATCGAGCGCGCAGTGCTGATGAGCAGCGGCGAGAGCATCGGCCCGGAAGATCTTTCGCTGCAGTCGCGCGATGGCGCGCGACCGATCGAGGAGATGAGCCTGGAAGAAGTAGAATCGCTACTGATCCGCAAGGCGCTGGCGCGTCACGGAGGCAACGTAAGTCATGCCGCAGAAACGCTCGGGCTCAGCCGCGGAAGCCTCTACCGCCGCATCGAGAAGTATGGCCTCTGAGCCAAGCACGCCTGCCAAAAGAACCCCGAAAATTCCAAACTTGAATTTTGAACACCGCGTGTTTTTGCGCGCCCTACTCGTCTGCGCTGCCGTCATTCGTTCTGTTCGTCCGATTCTGTGCTGGCGCATTGAGCATCACCCATCTCACGCGCTGGACCATACTGCTCCTACCTGCGGGCTGGCGCGTCGTGACCGCCATCAGTCTGCAAGAATCTCGTCCTGCGGCCCCTGCAAACACTCTCCAACATGCTCTCCGCGATCCGCGAAGAGGACTATTCGGTGAAAGCTCGCGGCGGCGGCCATCAGGACGCGCTCGGGCAATTGGTTTTGGAGACGAACGCGCTCGCGGAATCGTTGCGCGAGCGGCAGGACCGCGACATCGAAGCCAGTGCGCTGATGAAGCAGGTGATGACGGAGATCGATGTCGCAATCTTTATCTTCGATCTTTCCGGGAATCTCCGGCATGGTGAATCGCGCCGGCGAACAGCTACTCGCGCAACCGTCAGAAGAATCGTCGGTCGGGCCGTCGGCGGAGCTGGACTGGCTCGGCGAGTATCTTTAATCAGCCGACCTCCGGGACGTGCAGGCGAGTTTCGGTGGCCGTGAAGGCCGCTGGCAGATCCACACCCGCGCTTTCCGCGAGCGTGGCGTTCCCCATACCTTGCTCTTCGTCTCCGACGTAAGCCGGGCACTGCGCACCGAAGAGCGCGAAGCATGGCAGCGCATCACCCGCGTCCTCGGACACGAACTCAACAATTCCCTCGCGCCGATCAAGTCCATCGCCGGAACGCTGCGCTCGGTGACCGAGCGGCAGGAGCTTCCTGCAGAGTGGAAGTCCGACGTGCTGCGTGGTCTCGACGTGATCATCACGCGCTCCGATTCGCTTGCCCGCTTCATGCAGGGCTATACCCGGCTAGCCAGGCTCCCTGCTCCGACTAAGACCACGGTAGATGTCGGTGAATTGATGAAGCACGCAGCCGCCGCCGACGGCCGACTTCCCGTGGAGCTGATCTCAGGTCCGGAGGCAACCATCTATGCCGATCGAGATCAGGTCGGAGCAAGTCCTGATCAACCTGGTGAAGAACGCGATCGACGCAACCCTCGCCAGCCGCGGCAAGGTCCGGTACCGGCTGGAACGTTGTTGACCACAGAGTTGAGATGTACGTCCGTGACGAGGGCGAGGGAATCACAAACTCCGCGAACTTGTTCGTGCCGTTCTTCACGACTAAACCGGGGGAAACGGTATCGGCCTTGCGCTCAGCCGTCAGATCGCAGAAGCGCACGGCGGCACGCTCGCTCTTGAAAATCGGCAGGACCGGCTTGGTTGCGTCGCCACATTGGTGTTCAAGCCGCATGGAATGGGCTAACATCTCGATCACAAACCCCTTGCCTGAGCCTACAGATGCATTTTTTTGGGGTCCGGTTTGGGTCCATTCATTGCCGAAAACTAGCTAAAACCATGGTCTGTGACACCGGAGCCGCCAAGCCAAGCGAGTCAACAACATAATGTTAGTTAAGCTAATTCGGGACCAGGGGGTCGGAGGTTCGAATCCTCTCTCCCGACCAAATTATCGGCTTTCAATCGATTTCAGAATAGAATCACCCACACAAGCACAGCTTGTGTGGGGCACCCCATTTTCGCTTTCATCAACGGCTTGGGATGATGTGTGGTTGTGTGGGCAACCCGCCGGTTCATGCCGATCAGATATCCGTCACCTTCAGGAATGAAGCTAAGAGTGCACATGATCTCGCCAATCAGCAGCTAGAGCAGCTAGATTAAGAGGAATCTCCCCTCGATATTGCAGCCAGTCTCCCCAGACTGCAACCACCCATCAGGGTGAAGCACCGTCCGGAAACGTCCAATGCCCACACCGGGAGTTGGCTAGAGTGAAAACATGCTCGGCCGAATCGCCACCGCTGGTGAAAAAGCAGGGGCAGGGAGGACCCACCATGAGGGCACAGGGTGTTAATCAAGAGCGATAGCAAATTCTTTCTTCTTCAAAGAGCAGGAAATCAATTTCATCGAAGCAGCGGGTAATTACGTACATGTTTGCCTTCAGTCGGCCACGCTTTTATTGAGCGCGGATGTCGCTGACCAGGCTCGCATCGCTGTTGAATAGCAAGGACCCGCTTTGTGAGGAATCCACAGGTCGGCCATCGTGAACCTTGATCAGATCGGTCACTTGGAGCCGCAGCCCGGCGGCGAATACGTGATGACTCTTCGCTGCGGCAAAAAACTGAAGGCCAGTAGGGCACATGTCGGCCAGCTTCTAAGATCGATGCGAGGACACATGCGTGGAGAGTCCTTAAGCGCCTGATCAGCTTCCGAGCGTCAGATCCCGAACCGAAGCGCACGCGAGTATCATCTATTCCTCGTTGAGATTCCCGAGAGAATAGACCCATGTCCACCTTCCCGCAACTCAGCGCGCTCGAAGCCAACACGCAAACCTTTCCGCATTTGACGGCCGCGCAGATCGAGCGTGCCCGCCCGTTCGGCGAGGTGCGCAAGGTGCGACGCGGCGACGTGTTGTTCCGCCCGGGAGACGTTGGCGTGCCGTTCTTCATCCTGCTTTCCGGAGAGTTGGAGATCGTGCAGTCCAATCTTGACGCGGAGCGGCTGATCACGACGCATGCGCCGGGTTCGTTCACGGGCGAGCTGACCATGATCTCCGGCCAGCGCTGCCTGGTGCTCGGGCGGGTAAAGGAAGACGGAGAATTCCTGCAGCTCAAGCCGGAGAGCTTTCGTTCCCTGATCGCGCATGACGCCGAGTTGAGCGAGATCGCCATGCGCGCGTTCATCTTGCGACGGCTGGCGCTGATCCAGCAAAATCTCGGGAACTTGGTCCTGATGGGATCGGTCCACTGCGGTGGAACCCTTCGCCTGCGGGAGTTCCTGGGCCGCAACGGACATCCTTATACCTTCGTCGATCTCGACAAGGACAAGCTGTCGCAGGAACTGCTCGACCGCTTCAACGTGAAGCAGAGCGATATACCCGTGGCAATTTGCGATGGGCGCACGGTCCTGCGCAACCCAACGATCCAGGCTCTGGCGGCCTGTTTGGGTTTGAATCCGGTGGTAGAGACCTCCGAGATCCTCGATCTCATCATCATCGGCGCCGGACCCGCGGGACTGGCCGCAGCAGTTTACGGAGCATCAGAAGGACTGGAGACGTTGCTGATCGAAACCGAAGCGCCGGGCGGACAGGCCGGAGCGAGTTCCAAAATCGAGAACTACCTGGGATTCCCCACCGGTGTCTCCGGACAAGAGCTAGCGACGCGCGCCATCCACCAGGCGAGAAGTTCGGCGCGAAGATGATGATCGCGCATAGCATCGTCAAATTGGATTGCGACCGGCGGCCATATCGCCTGGTGCTTGACGATGGCACGAGCTTTCGGCCACGCGATCGTGATCGCCACCGGCGCGCAATACAACCGTCCCGCTCTCGACAATCTTACGAAGTACGAAGGCGCAAGGCGTTTATTACGGAGCGACCTACATCGAGTCGCAATTGTGCGAAGGGGAAGACGTGATCGTGGTCGGTGGTGGCAACTCCGCCGGCCAGGCCGCGGTGTTCCTGTCGCAGACCGCGCGCAAAGTTTCCATGTTGGTGCGGTCAGGTGGACTTTCGGAAACCATGTCGCGCTATCTGATCCAGCGGGTCACGGAAAACCCAAAGATCGAACTGCACTTCAACACCGAGATCAATAGCCTGAGCGGTGACTTCCAATTGCAACAGGTGGGTTGGTGCGACAAGAAGAGCGGGAAAGCCTCACTCCATGACATCAAGCACGTATTCGTTATGGCGGGAGCATCGCCGCGCACGGAGTGGCTCAAAGGATGCGTCGCGCTGGATGAGCAAGGGTTCATCTTGACCGGCAGAGACCTGAAAGCGCTCGACCCCGCAGATGAGTCGCCTAAGTGGCCGCTGACGCGCGAGCCGCAGATGCTGGAGACGAATTTCCCCGCGGTGTTTGCCGTGGGGGATGTTCGCGCCGGCAATGTAAAGCGCGTGGCTTCGGCGGTGGGCGAAGGCGCGATCTCCGTACATCTGGTGCATCGCGCGCTCGCGGAACTGTAACCCGAGCGCTACCTTCGGGGCGAATCGACCGTGGCGAGTGGCAGATAGCATCCACCCGGTGTCCGCTTTCGATACCCAAAGCAGTTCGCCGCAAGTCTATTCTCCTACAGGAAAATCCCAGGGACATCCCTGACCGTTTCGCGGAGACACATGCAAACTAACCGAACCTTGCTATGCCTCATTTCTCTCATTTCTGTTGCAGGAGTCCTGCAGGCGCAAAGCGCACAACCACTCGCCGTCCCGCCGGATTCTCCGCGTTGGGAAACCAGGGCAACGCGACGGTGGTGGATTTTGATGGCCGAAAGTGTTTGCGCATGGACGGAGCGGCAGCGGAATTGAAAGATTTTCAGATGCGCGACGGCGTGATCGACGTGGATGCTTATACCTCGGCGATCCGCGGTGTCGTGGGCTTCGACTTCCGCATCGCCAAGGACGAATCCAACTACGAGGAAGTTTATTTTCGCCAGCACGAGTCTGGACTTCCCGACGCTTTGCAGTACACACCCGTCCTCAGCACCGGGCACGCAACTGGCAACTTTTCAATGGACCGGGTTTCACCGCAGGCGCCGATATTCCGAAAAAAGAATGGTTCCACATGCGGCTGGAAGTCGCCGGTGCACAGGCCAAGCTGTACATGAAGGACATGGACAAACCCGTTCTGGTGATGGATGACCTGAAGAGCGGCGTTCGACAAGGGCGCATCGCCCTTTATGACCTGACAGGCGAAACCTATTTCACAAACTTCGAGGTCAGGACTACTCCGGATGTTCCCTGGGAGCGTCATCTACCGCCGATGGGCCCCGGCGTTCTGACGAAGTGGAGCATCTCGCCGGTGTACGATGCGCTCAAGCGTGATCTCGAAGCGTCGCTCTCGGCGGAAGAGAACTCCGCGATCAAGTGGCAGGATGTGGAAGCGGAGCCACCGGGGTTCGTCGTGCTGCAACGCTATCGGACGGCGCCGCATGTTAACGTCAGCTTTCAACGCGATTTTCCAAGCGCCTGGAACCGCAGCCGGGGATGAAGATGCTATACGCAAAGACCAACATCGATTCGGATCGCGACCAGGTGAAAAAACTTGCGATCGGTTACAGCGACGATGTCAGCGTTTTCCTGAACGGCAAGATCCTCTACCGCGGACGCAGCGCGCAGGCCTTTCGCGATCCTCGGTTTCTGGGCATCGTGAATCCAGAGAATGACGCCGTGTACCTTCCCTTGAAGAAAGGTAAGAACGAACTGATGCTCGCAGTGAGTGAACTCGGCGGTGGGTGGGGATTGATTTGCCGATTGGCCGACGTGAAACCCTAGACGCTCACGCCGCTTACGAAGCCACCGAGATGTCCGGTGACCGCGACCAAATGGAATGCGTGATGAACCTTCGACGGGTCGCCCCGCGAGGCCCCATCATGCGGCGGCCCATGCCGACTGCGAAGATGACCATGCTCCCGGCAACGGCATTTCAGAAACCTCTTGTACCACGCGATTAGACGGCCTGAACGTTGGCTGTGACGATGGCGAATGGCAGGTTTTCCCGGAACCGGTCATTGTCTGCTTGGCACGGCTATGACCGAGTTGATCGAGAGCCTCCACTTTGCTTCGTCGCGGCCTTTTGACCCAGAACTCGACATTCACGGCGACTTGAGCACACCCCGAAACCGGTCGTTGGTTCAGGGCTGGCCATGCGGCTGGAACTGGGCCGCTTACAGACAGGCGGCTTTCGGGCGACCGCTACAAGATAGCTGCCGTTGCTGGCCGACGAGTTCGGCAACCGGCAACTCTGACCACAGTCGGTCGTACAGGGTGACGGCGGCGAATGGCATGTTCTGAGAAGACCTGCCGTCGCCGGCAGAAGAAACATACGATCGGAAATGCGCCCATGACCGCCGTTGCCGGACCTGTGACGATAGCCTGAAACCTGCCATTCGCGTAAATTTCCAGGAACGACGGCAAGCGCCGAATTGCAGACATTCCGACAGTATGGCAGCAATCTGTAAAGTGTTCAGGGAAAGGATGATGATGAGCTTGAAGCCCTTGATGTTAACTGCGCTGGCAGTGGCCGCAGTTTTAGCAGGGTGCAGTCAAAAAGAACGGACCATCAGCAAGGCACAAAGTCATCTGACGGTCAGTGCCTACAGGATGGCGTAGAACGCTTTACCAAGCTTCAGGGCTCGCTGAGATCGGCTCTGGCTGTGTCGGCCATAAAACCACTTGGCAGCGGCCGAGCAGAAGCCGTGGTAACACTCCCAGTAGGTTTCAGCGGCCAAGACCTCGTTCATACGACGAGAGAGGCACTGGCTGCCGGCCAACGTACGAATTCGGCGGTTCAGTCCGTCAGAACGGTCCGATCGTAGGGACTTAACGTCCTCTCCACCCAGGTCGAGCCGTTCGCGGTCCACCGATCGGGGGTGGTCGCCTGAAAGCCGACCGGCAGGTATCGGAGCGCAAAGCTGCCCGGCGGGACTTGCCCAACCTCGGTCATTCCGCGTTAGACATGCACCGCCCAATTGCAGACATGGCCGCAGGATGGCATTCCAAGCGGATGGGTCGAAGAAGGCAGGTACGGCGAAAAGCAGCCGAGGAGCGTTGGCCGCTGCTTTCAAATCTAATGGGTTGCTTCTTCAATCAAGATTTTGACATCCTGTATGGTTCAATCGACGGCGCAATTGCAGCAGCAGCGCGAGACGGTTCTCTCGACCATCGGCGAGCCATTTTAAAAGAGTGGCGGGATTGGAACGTGTCGGAAGGGACGGCTGATGATATTCGACCCAGCTTAGACGACAGCTTCTCGATCGACATCTGGTTCAAACGGCCGAGCGATGCCCTTGATCCCCAATGAATTGGCTTTACGAGGGCTTGATTGAGGGTGTCAGGGCGAAGACGTGAGACCACCCTTAACGACGTGAACGGCGTTACGACCGGCAAGCGGAATAGCAGCTAACCACCCACTTTTCCCCGTTCCGGCGCTGCCAACCGACGCGACCCGCCTGATAGCCTGTCCGGCAGGTATCGCTGCGCAAAGCTGCCCGGCGGCAGTCGCCCCAGTTGCGGACGTAGGTGAATGGACGCATCATGATCCCCCATGGCCTCTCTCCGACCTCTCACCACCTCGGCCAAGTGGCTGGCGTTCGAGTTGATCGCGTTGTTGGGTGCAGTCGCGTATGTGCTGCTTAGCAACGCTCTGCCGGAAAGCGGCGGACAAGTGCTGGCTGCGATCGTTCTTTTACTGATAGTTGCAGCAGTTGGTTATCGGCTGGTTCGGGTGCTGAAGGACCCGTCGGCGCGGTTTTTCGGCAGCCTAAGAAGTGATCCAAGCAGAAATGCGACGCGTCCGCTTTCCACCGAGGGTGTGTGAAAACGCCCTGAT
>CAVQGF010000053.1:0-19257 GCA_963711965.1 uncultured Acidobacteriota bacterium
ATGTTGTCGATGAACAGCAGCGTGTCCGCGCCTTCTCGTCGCGGAAATATTCAGCGACGGTCAGTCCGGTCAGCGCCACGCGCAGACGCGCTCCGGGCGGCTCGGTCATCTGGCCATAGACCAGCGCGGCCTTCGACTTCGCGGTTCGGGGTCGATGACGCCCGACTCCTGAAATTCCAGCCAGAGGTCGTTGCCCTCGCGGGTACGCTCGCCCACGCCGGCGAAGACGGAGACGCCGCCGTGTTTCGTCGCGACGTTGTTGATCAGCTCCTGAATGACGACGGTCTTGCCCACGCCGGCGCCGCCGAAGAGCCCGATCTTGCCGCCCTTGAGGAATGGCTGGATCAGGTCAATGACCTTCACGCCGGTCTCGAACATTTCTGCGCTGGGTGGACTGCTCGTCGAACGCCGGCGCCTGGCGATGGATCGGGCATCTCCTTCGCGTTCACCGGGCCAAGCTCGTCCACCGGCTGGCCGATCACATTCAGCACGCGGCCCAGCGTCGCCGGTGCCGACGGGCACTGAGATCGGGCCGCCGAGGTCGATCGCCTTCATGCCGCGCACCATGCCTTCGGTCGCCTCCATGGCGACGCAGCGCACGCGGCCTTCGCCGATGTGCTGCTGCACTTCCAGGATGACGTTGATCGGCGACGGCACGGTGAAGCCGTCGCTGACCACGCGAAGCGCCTGGTAGATCGACGGCAAGCTTCCTTCGTCGAACTGCACGTCGACAGCGGGACCGGAGATCTGGATGACTTTGCCGATGTTTTCTGCCATACAGTGCCTTCTAGTTCCTAGCTGCTGGCTCTAGTTCTCCTTATCTGCTCGTCCTGTCTCTGCATACGCAGGCTTGCAATGCCATGCTGACTGCTCTTACAAGCGGCTGCGCCGCTCACAATCTCGATAATCTCTTTGGTGATGTCGCCTGGCGCACGCGGTTCATGGTCAGCGTGAGCGAGTCGATCATGTCCGAGGCGTTGTTGGTGGCCGAATCCATCGCCGTCATGCGCGCGGCGTGTTCAGCGGCAACCGACTCCAGCATGCGCGCGATAGAGCTGCGATGCCACGTACTGCGGCAGCAGGCTGCGAACATCTCGGCCGGGCTGCTCGTAGATGTAGTCACGTGCGCGGTGCCGAACTTCTGCGCCTTCGTCTTCGGCTTCCTGGTGTCCGGCTCTCGCAGGCTCACGCCGGCGTCATCGCGGCTTCGCTGGCGCGCTCGCGCTCTTCCTCGTCAGCTCTTCGGCTTGGCGGACATCGTGCTCGCCGATCTGCTCGATCGGCAGGATCCGCTCGACGACCACCGCTGCGCAATCACCGACTTGAATTCGTTGTAGACCAGGTAGGCGGAGTCGATCTCTTCGTGCTGTAGCGCTCGATGATGCTCTCGGCCGAGCTCGCGCGCGCTTGTCGAAATCCAGGTTCCGAAATCACGCCGACGTGCTCGCCGACGATCTCGACCTCGCCGCGCTGCGCTCGGCGCTTCTGCCCTGCTCGCGTCGACTTCGCCGCCATGGGATAGCGCCGGCGGAAGAAATCGCGCCCCTTGCGGCCGATCGTCTCGATGTCGATGTTCCTGTCCCGTTCTTCGCGACTAGAAATGCGCGGCGGCTTTGAGGATGTTGGTGTTGAACGCGCCGGCAAAACCCTTATCGCCGGTAACGACAACCAGCAGGACGTTCTTCTCTTCGCGCCGCGACCAGCAGCGGATGCCGCAGCTTCGCCGGTCGACCGATCGTAGATCTCCGCACGCGACGACCAGCGACTTCAAAACGTTCGTCAGCATCTGCGCATAGGGCCGCGCCGCCAGCGCGCGCTCCTGCGCGCGGCGCAGCTTCGCCGCCGAGACCATCTTCATGGCCTTGGTGATCTGCCGCGTGTTCTTCACGCTGCGGATGCGCCGCCGGAGGTCGAGGACGTTCGCCATAGTTACTGGCCGCCCACCGCTACTTGTCCTGACTGCGTAGCTCACGAAACGTCTTCTTGAAGTCGTTGAGCGTCTTCTGTCAGATCCGCTCTTCAGCGCATCGTCGAGCGTTCTTCTTCTTCGTCGATCGACTTCGCCAGGTTCGGATTCGATCGCGTCCATGATACTTGTAGAGCTCGTTCTCGAAGTCGCGGACTGCTCGATCGGCAGATCGTCGAGGAAGCCGTTGGTTCCGGCAAAGATGATCGCGATCTGCTTCCCGAACGTGCAGCGGCTGGAACTGCGGCTGCTTCAGCATTTCGGTCAGCCGCTGACCGCGATTGAGCTGCGCCTGCGTCGCTTTGTCGAGGTCGGAGCCGAACTGCGCGAACGCCGCGAGTTCGCGATACTGCGCGAGGTCGAGCTTCAGAGTCCGGCCACCTGCCTCATGGCCTTGATCTGCGCCGAACCGCCCACGCGGGTTACCGAAAGTCCGACGTTCACCGCCGGACGGACGCCGGAGTTGAACAGATCGGTCTCCAGGAAGATCTGACCGTCGGTAATCGAGATGACGTTCGTCGGAATGTACGCCGAAACGTCGCCGGCCTGCGTCTCGATGATGGGCAGCGCGGTCAGCGAACCGCCGCCGAGCTTGTCGGACATTTTCGCCGAGCGCTCCAGCAGGCGCGAGTGGAGATAGAACACGTCGCCGGGATACGCTTCGCGGCCCGGCGGACGGCGCAGCAGCAGCGAGATCTCGCGATACGACGCGGCGTGCTTGGAAAGATCGTCGTAGATCACCAGCGCGTGCTTGCCGTTGTCGCGGAAGTATTCGCCGATCGCGGTCGCGGCGTAGGGCGCGAGGTACTGCATCGGCGCCGGCTCGGACGCCGACGCGGCGACGACGATGGTGTACTCCATCGCGCCGTGCTCTTCCAGCGTCTTCACCACCTGCGCGACCGACGAGCGCTTCTGCCCGATCGCGCAGTAGATGCAGATGAGGTTGTTGCCCTTGCGAGTTGATGATGGTGTCGAGCGCGACGGCGGTCTTGCCGGTCTGGCGGTCGCCGATGATCAGCTCGCGCTGTCCGCGGCCGATCGGAATCATGGAGTCGATGGCCTTGATTCCGGTGGCCATGGGCTCGCGCACCGGCTGGCGGTCGATGACGCCGGGAGCGAGGCGCTCGAGCGCGATGAACTGCTTGGTGTCGATCGGCCTTTGTCGTCGATGGGCTGGCCGAGCGCATTCACCACGCGGCCGATCATGGCTTCGCCCACCGGCACGGACATGATGCGTCCCGGTGCGCTTGACCTCGTCGCCTTCCTTGATCTCGGTGTATTCGCCCAGCAGCACCGACGCCGACCTGGTCTTCTTCCAGGTTCATGGCGAGTCCGGCCACGCCGTGCGGGAAACTCGAGCAGCTCGCCGGCCATGACCTTGTCGAGGCCGTGAACGCGCGCGATACCGTCGCCCAGGCGAGATGACCGTGCCGACTTCGTCGGTGGTGACCTTCGAATCGTAGTTTGCGATCTGCTCTTTGAGGATCTTTCGTGATTTCGTCTGCTTTGATGCCGGCCATAGTCTTTTCCTCGTTTGCTTCGATTTAAACATCCCGAACCGCGCGCAGCGCGGTGAGGGAGCCCCTCCCTGCCCAAAATTCTCTGGGCGCTAAAGGGGCCCTCGCTCGGCTCGAGATCCGAAAAACCCGCCAAACTAAGCCTTCAATCAATTGCTGCTTAAGCCGTTCCAACTGGCCCCTGACTGAGCCGTCATAGACCGTGCTGCCGACCTTGACCACCGAGCCGCCGAGTACAGCTTTGTCAGTGGAATAGCTGGCGCGGATCTTCTTGCCGGTGATCTTCGGCGACTTGCGCCTCGAGCGCGCGCTTTTCGTCGTCACCTAGGGAGCGGGCGGAAGTCACGTCAGCGTCGGCGAATCCTAACCGCTCATTGATGTCTGCTTCGAACTGGGCGCGGATCTCGCTGAGCGCGGCAATGCGTCGCCGCTCGATCAGCAGCGCAATAAAATTCCGGGTGATACGGGAGCCGCCAATGGTGGCGATGATCGCGTCCAGGACTTTGAATTTTGAAGGATTCGGCACCGCAGGGTTGTCCCAGGTGTGACGCAATGCAGGGCTTTCGACTAAGGCTGCTTCGATGGCCCTGACTTCGGCCGCAGACTTTTGCGCGTCGAGCTTTTGCTCGAAAACAACATCAGCGAAGGCACGGGCGTAGCGAGCGGTGACTGCGGCCATGGCTAGCGTCCGTCCTTTGCGTCGATCTGCGCGACGAAGCTGCGCACCAACGCCTTGTCGGTGGCTTCGTCTACATTGATCTTCTTTTCGGCGAGCGAAACTGCCAGATCAGCGGCGTAGATCTTCAATTCGCGGCGCGCCTGTGCGGCGGCGGCTTCGATCTCCTGCTGCGAGCTCGGCACGATCTTCTTGCGGTCTTCCTCGATGGAGGCCTGCAATCGAGCTTCTTCGGCTTTGTTCACCGCTTCGGCTTCAGCCCGAATGTCGGCAATATCAACATCGAGCCGCGAAAGCTTGCCTTCGATATCGCTCAGCCGGCGATTCGCATCGTCACTCGCCTTGCGCGCGTCTTCCAGACCCGCCCGAACTCTTTCCCGACGTTGATGAGCAAAAGGAATTTCAAAGTACCTCATCAGAAATGGGATCAACTTATAGAGTGCACCGATTAAGATCGCAAAATTCAAAAAAGTGAATACCCAGTAAGCAAGGAGCAAATGATCTTCTAGCCCCGTCCAATGGGCGAACTTCTTGACCATTGCGGAATGTTTTAACAGTTCTTCCTGATCTTCCGATTTCTCTTCTTTCCCAGCAGCTTCGTTGGATCGTTCAGCTAGCGCCTGCCCCGGCTTCCCTTCGGCGGTCTTCGCTTCAGGGCTATTTTCAGGCGCAGCTTGCGCGGATTCCGTCTTTGCCGCCTGGAGCGAAGGGTTCGCTTGTAAAAACAGCGGCAATGAGCAGAAAGCTAAGAGAAGGGCAAAACGAAGGATGTTTTTCACTGCACACCGCCTGCTTGGACGGCGCTTCCGGCCGGTCTGAGCACGGTGCGGACGATGACGGCGGCCAGCGATTCTGCCTGACCTTGCAGTCCGGTACGCGCTTCTGCGACTTCTTTTTCCAGGGCGGCACGAGCAGCCGTCACCTGCGCGTCAGCGGCGGCTTTGGCCTCAGCCAAGGTCTTGGCGCGAGCGTCCATGATCTGGCGGCGACGCTCTTCGGCGGCCTTCAAGATGCCCTGACGGGCCTCACGGATGCGCTGCTCGTACTCGGCTGCCTTGGCTTCCGCGGCGGCGATGTCACGCTTGGCCTTTTCCACCGCGCCTTCGGTCTTGGCGCGACGTTCATCCAGCACCGCCATCAATTTGCGGTGCACGATGAAGTTGTACATGGCCCAAGTCAGCAGGAATAAGACGATGGTTGGGATGGACCCAAGCAGTAATTCGCCTATCTGATGAAGGACCTTATCCATAGTGGGTTTTGGTGTTCTACTAGTCGGAAAAGCAGTGGGTAGTGAACTATTTAATTTAACAGCGGCACTCGCGGAGTGTCAATGAAATCAGGGGTATTCGACCTGAGAGAGAGAAAGTCTCGGCGCGAGTGAACGGCGGTTCAAAAAAATCCAGCCGGAACCCCGCTTATCGCTTGACATCCCAGGTGAGCGGGGTAACATAGATAAATCACCTCCGATCCGATTCAGGATCGAATGGGCTGGCTGCCAAGGACTCGTCACCGCTTCTTGGCAATCGGCCCATTTTAATTTTCACGCGATTCCTGCTGCCGATCTCTCTGATTCATCGAGCTACGAACTGTTTGATTTTCCGCGCCACCGACTCCGGCAACTCAGCCTCGAGATACGCAAACCCGCTGCGATAGCTGCGCTTCAGGATGTTTGCGTCTGCCTCCAGCATGGCCAGCACCTTACCCTCGGATTGCGGCACGCGCAGCTTCATCTTCTTCACTGAATCTTCAACGATCAGCGAATCGATCTTCTCCAGCAGATTCTCGATGCCGGTTCCCTTTGCCGCGGAAACATTCACCGCCAGCGCATCCTCGCGCAAAGCGTCGCGTACACCAGGAGGCAGCAGGTCGATCTTATTGCGCACCTGTAGGCGAGGTTTGTTCTGGGCTTCGAGTTCCGCCAGGACTTTCTCAACCTGCTCATGCTGCTCGCGGGCATGCGGGTTATTGATGTCGGACACCTCGAGCACCAGGTTAGCGCGCTGCACCTCTTCCAGCGTCGCGCGAAAAGAGGTGACCAGCGCGTGCGGCAGGTTGCGGATGAATCCGACCGTGTCCGACACCAGTACTTTTCGTTTTGAGGGCAGAGTGACCGACCGCAGCGTCGGGTCGAGCGTGGCAAACATCTTCGACGATGAAAGCACGCCGGCGTTGGTCATAGCGTTGAACAAAGTGGATTTGCCGGCATTGGTGTAGCCGACCAGCGCGACCGTTGCGACGGGCGCCGACTCGCGCCGCTGCCGCTGCTGCTGGCGGATGCGCCGCACCTTCTCCAACTGCTGCTTCAACGTGGCGGATGCGGCGATAGATCTTGCGGCGGTCGGTCTCGAGCTGAGTTTCGCCCGGACCGCGCGTTCCGATGCCGCCGCCGAGTTGCGACATCTCGATGCCGCGTCCGGTCAATCGCGGCAGCATGTACTCGAGCTGCGCCAGTTCGACCTGCAACTGGCCTTCACGCGTTCGCGCATGGCGCGCGAAGATGTCGAGGATGAGCTGCGTGCGGTCGATCACTCGCGCGTCAAGGATCTTTCTCGATATTGCGCTGCTGCGAGGGAGAGAGATCGTGGTCGAACAGGATGAGGTCGGCTTGCGCTGAAGCGGCCGCACCGGCGATCTCCTCCAACTTGCCGCTGCCGATCAGCGTGGCTGGATCGGGCTTTTCTTTGCGTTGCAGGAATTGTCCGACGACTTCCGCGCCCGCGCTGGTCGCAAGCTCCTGTAATTCTGCGATGGAATCTTCAGCGCTGAATGGAAGTTCGGGCGAGACGTCCGCCTTCTCAGATGATTTTCGCGATGAAGTTGCCGCGGCGTTGCGCGCAGCCTTGGCCTGCTGCAACGGGCGTGGGCGCCTCCCGGAATCGATGCCGATCAGAAACGCGCGTTCGCGCCGTTGGCTGGGATCCTCCACGACATGGGAGTGCGGCCGGGAATGGGTTACTCCTCCGCGGCTGCCGTTCCTGCTTCCGCCAGCACCCGGCGTGTGTGGGCCATGGTGCGATCCCTTGTTCAGCACCACCGTGCTGATGGCGTGCTTGAAGATGAGCTGCTCCTGATTGTTGGTGTCGAGCACGACCGAGTATTTATCGAAGGAGCGGATGCGGCCCGTCAGCTTGACTCCGCTGAGCAGATAGATCGTGATGGGCGCTTTTTCTTTGCGCGCAGTGTTGAGGAAGGAATCCTGGATGTTCTGCAGTGCCGGCTTCGTATCCATATGCCGATCTTTCCCTTTCGCACAGCCGGGGAGCGCTGTGCCACGTGCCCACCGCCAAAAACGAGGGCGGAATCAACTCCGCTACGATACGTGCGGCGGGGTGATTTTTCAACCCGAGTAGCGTAAAGCGACGCGTCGCGGTTCAGCTCGCGAATCTTTCCTTGCTGCCGGAATCGAGGCAATCTCCCCGCGCAAGGTTATCCATCCTAGTAGGTTCATCTGAAAACAACATGTGAAAACAAGGAGATCTGAATTATGGAAACACGAGTCCGTCAAGGGCAACAAGAAGACAGATTTACCGGAGCGCTCGAAGCACAAACATCCAAGATCCCGAGTAGCGGCTATTTGGGAGCTGCCATTGGAGCGATGGCTGCTTCGGCAACTCTGAAGGCTATCGGAAAAGACAATTGGGCGCTGTTCGTGGGTCAGTGGGCGCCGGCGTTCCTGCTGATGGGCGTCTACAACAAGATGGTCAAGCAGCACGGCTCAGACGCTTACTCGAACGCAGCTTAAAACGTTCGGGCCGCGGCAGCCGCCGCGGCTCCTTCTTCTTCCACTACTCACAATTTGATTGAGTTCAGCAGCGAACCAGAGTATCTATAACTCTGCGCCTGCAACTCTGAAATCGCGCACGGAGGCATCCGATGCTTTGCACAGCTCTGTTTGCCATTCCCCTTCATCCGCCACAAGACGCATCGTCGAACGTTTACATCCTGCTGCGCTACATCCATGTTCTTGCCGGCGTCACCTGGATCGGGCTGCTCTACTTCTTCAATCTGGTGAACGTGCCATTCATGAAAGAGGCGGAAGCGCCGATGAAGCCCGCCATCATGAAGGGGATGACGCTGCGCGCGCTCTTCTGGTTCCGCTGGGGCGCGGTGGTGACGGTGCTCGCCGGATTGATCTACTGGATGATCTGGTCGGCTTCGGAAGCGCACAACGGTGGCGGCAGCGTCGGCATGCTGCACGGCACGTTCTTTGGCATCTGGATCTTGGTGTTCGTGATCGAATATGCCGTGATCGTGGTGGCGAAGGTCAGCAAAGGCCCGGTGCTGGCGGCGATCGTTGCGGTGCTGGTCGCACTGGGAGCGTGGGGATTCCTGTGCCTGAACTCAACCCCCTATTTCAGCAATCACGTGCTCTCTATCGGAGTCGGCGGCGGCATGGGATTGGTCATGATGCTGAACGTTTGGGGCATCATCTGGCGCAACAACAAGAAGATCATCAATGGAGTGCTGGCGGGAACGCCTCATCCTGACGCCGCAGTCTTAGCGGGCAGGCATTCCTGGCTTCGCGGACTAACACGTGGCTGTCGCTCCCCATGCTGTTCTTCATGGTGGCGGCGAGCCATTACTCGATTTTCGGGGCGTAGTAGAATTTCAACTTAGTGAGTAAGCCAGCCACATCACATCGAGCCGCCATTGGCGCGCCCATTCCTACGCTCGACCTGAAGCGGCAGTACGCCCAGATCAAGAACGAAGTCCAGGAAGCGCTGGAGCGCGTCTGCTCGACGCAATACTTCATAGGCGGCGAGGAAGTACAGAAATTCGAGCAGGAAGCGGCAGCTTTCCTGGGCGTGAAACGCGCCGTGGGCTGCGCCTCCGGCACCGACGCTCTCTGGCTGGCGATGGTCGCAGCTGGCGTCCAGCCCGGCGACGTAGTCTTCACGACTCCATTCAGTTTTTTTGCCAGCGCAAGCGCGATTCTGCGCGCGGGTGCGCGGCCGGTCTTCGTCGACGTTGAACCCGGCACGCTCAACATCGATGCCAAGTTGGTGGAAGCTGCGTTCGAGCGCTATCAGGCCAAAGCCGTGTTGCCGGTCCATCTTTACGGACAATGCGCCGACATGGATGCGCTGGAAAAGACGGCGCGCCAGCACAAAGCGGTTGTTGTGGAAGACGCGGCGCAGGCATTCGGTGCATCATGGCGGGGCCGCCGCGCGGGATCGTTCGGAGCAGCGGCAGCCTTCAGCTTCTATCCAACAAAAAATCTAAGCGCCTACGGCGATGGCGGTCTGGTCACGACCAACGATGATGCCGTCGCCGATCACGTGCGCTCGCTCGCCAATCACGGCAGCAAGCAACGCTACTACCACGATGAGATCGGATGGAACAGCCGTCTCGACGCCATGCAGGCCGCAGTGCTTCGCGTGAAGATGAAGTACATCGAGAGCTGGAACAAGCATCGCCAGCACAATGCCAGGGAATACGACCGGTTGCTACGCGCTGCCGGCTTAGTCGCAAAAACCGATACTGGTGCGCCGCAGCCACTGCGCTTGTTACATACGGCGGAGCAGGCGTTCCATATCTCACATCAGTATGTAGTTTGCGTGGAGCAGCGCGACGAGCTGCGGAAGTTCCTGACCGAACGCAAGATCGGGACAGAGGTCTATTACCCCGTCCCGCTGCACTTGCAGAAGTGCTTCACTTATCTTGGATACGTTGCCGGCGATCTGCCCGTTTCGGAGCGGGCGGCGAAGGAAGTGCTCGCCCTGCCGATGTTCCCGGAACTCACTCCGGAAGAGCAGCAGCGGGTGGTCGATACCATCGCTGAATTTTATTCTTAAGCGGCTCTCGCCAGCTCAGGCTCGGCCGGCTTTGCAGATAAATAAATTTTGTATCTGAGGTATTCCTGCCGCAGGCGAGCTTCTTCATTGCTTCCCTTCATCGCCCCTGCAGCCATCTTGCAATAGCCCATGCGGAAGGCAGCGTAAGCCGTCAAGAAGGCGGGCATGCGCGACTTGGCATCGTCGCCGCTGAGACGTGCATAGCTCTGAAGGAATTGGTTACCGACGCAGTCGCCCATCTCCCACTCGACGATCGCGCCGGCAAGGTCCCATGCAATATCGCAAGGGCCGGGGAAGAAATGATCGTCACCGTGCAAGCCCCCATTGGTTTTTAGGATCTTGCCATCGGCCGCGCGGACCCAGGCATGCGGCATCATGCGAGAGTCGGTGATGACTTTGTTGGCGGAGCGCAACTGCGAAAGATCCATTGCGGACTCTTCCCCAAATTCTTCCAAAAGATTCACTCGCGTCATGGCCGCAAGGTCCACTTCGTCACGCGAGTCGGCTTCTGTCTGGAATTCTTTCTGCCGGAAGGCACAGTATTGCGCGATGCACTCCGCGATTGCTTCATCGAAATCGGCGCTCACCAGCGCTCTTCCCTGCAGCCACTCATAACGCGTGAAACCGTCAACTCTACCCAAAACCTGTGGACCAAACCCCGCGTCTGCAAGTTTGCGCGCGCGATCGAACGCCGCGTCGCCGTACTTTCCATGCCCTTCGAACTTCAACACCTCTGCACCATCGCGGGAGAAGAATTTGCGCCGTTCCATCTGAGTCCAGGACGCCGGCAACTCGGGCGACGGTACCGTCATGCGTTCACGCAACTTGCCGTACGAAACTTCCTCTAACCCTTCCGGCATTGAGCTGGCTATTGCCGCGAATGCCTGGAAGCGCGGCCACTGCTCGCGGCTGGTCTCGGTGCAAAAGGAAGCTATCTCCGGCATGCGGCTGCAGTAGAAAACAATGTTCTCGGAATCGATGCCTTCCATTTGTAGCGCATTCGCCACCGAAAAAAATGACGAGCCACTCAGGCCGGGGCCTTCGTCAACCACGATGAACTGGGCGCCCGAGCGCCTACGCTCGGCGATCCATTCTCGTTGTTCGCCGGAAAAGCGGCACTCACGCCGGAAAGGATGTCCGTGAGGCCGCACCGTCACACGCGACGCAGCGATCCGGTGCTTGCGAACTTCTGCGGCGACAATCGCACTCAATGTTGTCCCAATGGTGCGAATGCCGATGACCGCGGCTGCGGGTGCGCTGGGTGAATTCGCGAGCTGCTGATCGACCAGTCGCGCGTAATCCAGCGGATGCAGACCGTAATAGGCGAAGCCCTCGGGCGTCTTCACCGTCACATCACCGGTGAGTTCGATCGCGTTCAGGATCTGCGAGCAAGAGTCAGCGACCGCGAGCCGATCAGCGTGAACCAGGGCAGAAGCAAGACAATCGGTGACGCCGGCGACTTGAGTCGCCGCCCAGTGCTGGCCCGAATCGGCGAGCGAACACTCCAACTCCCCAGCGCGCAACAGCGCATCAAGCATTTCATCTTGATCGGATGGGAAGGCGGCGCGGCGCACCGCGTCTGCAAGGTCCGCGAGCAGGCGCCCAGCGGGCGCCACGCGGTGACTTTCTCGGAAAACGTACATAGAGGGCTTAGGTACGGCGGGGCCCGACAGCGGTGTTAGGCGGCTTTCTTACGGCTGGCACGCGGGGAACGCGCCACGTCGCCATCTTTGTCGATGAAGTAAAGAAAGTTGTTGTCGCGATCAACGGCCTTAGGGACCAAAATATTGGTCTGGCCCTCGCCCGATTTCGCCTTCGAGGCGACATTGCCTTCGCCGTCGATGAAATAAAGGAATTTCTTGTAGTCGCGTTCCAGGTTCAGTTTCTTTACTTTTTCAGCCATGTCAGTTGGCTCCTGAGGAACTTGGATTCAGGTTTCAGAGAGACCGATGCCCTGCTTCAGAGAGAAATCAGAGAGAAAAGCTAGTGGCGGGGGTGCCTGGACTTGGCAGGGGGAGCCTCGCCAGGCGCCAGAACGCGCCGCACCATCACCCCATTCAGGCTGTATTTGCGCACCACGAAGGGCTGGTCGTCCTCTTTGGCTCGCAGGGTAAACACGGGCAAATGGCCGTCTTTGCCGAAATCCTGAGTAGCCACCCGAATTGGCAGGTCGCCCACGAGGTGCTCGCGATAGGCGGTCTCGTAGCGCTCCTTCTTCTGGTTCCAGGTGAAGACGCGGATCTGGTCGAAGTCGTAGGGCAGGCCGCCCTTGGGTTCGCTCAATGCCATCAGATATTGCGGCACCAGCTTGCTGTCTTTTTCCTTGGTGCTGCGGACCTCGTTCAGCTTGAACCAGGCCACGATCTTGCGGCCCTCGGCATATTCGGCCACTTCCATCGGGACCTCGACATCGAGGTTGCGGGCGACGACCCACCCCACATGACCTTCACCGTTCCGCACTAGCCACCAGTCTTCGTAGACGGGCTCGACCGGCTTCGCATTCTTTGGATCTTCAGCCGGAGTCGCTTTGACCGGCTTCTCCGTCGAGGCCCGTTTGAGCAGCTCGACCTTGTCTTTTTCCTTCAGCATGTAAAGGAAGTCGCCGTCGCGCTGCGGCTCGACGCGCATTCGCAGGTCGGTATCAGCAGCGGCGTGGCCCTGGACCAATGCAAGTCTGTTTTCCGCGGCGAGTTTGGCGACCGCAGCGTAGACATTTTCATCGACCACGTACTTCTGCTCGATCCAGCCTTCTTCCTGGGCAGCATCGCGCACTCGCAGCCAGCGTTTGTTCTTGCTGCGTTCCAACACTTCGAGAACGTCACCGTTCTTCACGTTGCCGACTTTGTTGTAAACGTCGGCCACGCGGTCGCGCAGCGTGACCTGCTGCGCGGCGACGTAGACCCGCTCTTTAGAAGCAGCGTTGCGTTTGCAACCAGATATCGCAAGCAGAGCTATCGCTAGGACAACGGCGGGGATGAATGTACGGCGGAGCACATACCAATATAACAAGCGCATGATTTTGGATCGTCTACTTGTCTCCGAAGCTCACGCCGGTGGAGCGCGCGGTGTGCACCATGTCGCCTTTGGGGTCGACGAGTTTGATCTGCCCCACGGCATCGGAAATGTCGCAGCTCTCGACCGTCGAGTTGATCAGGCAGACCATGCGTCCGAAGTCGCCGGTGGAGATCAGGTCGACGGCAGCAACTCCGAAGCGGGTGCTGAGAATGCGATCGAAGGGAGAAGGCGAGCCGCCGCGCTGGATGTGTCCAAGCACGGTGACGCGCACTTCGCGCTTGGTGACGTGCCCAATGGCGTCGCCGATCAGATTACCCGCGCTGCCGGAGCGTGCGTTCGCGCGTCGCTCTTTGCCGTGAAAGACATCAAGGTCGGTCGGCATGTTGATGCCTTCTGCGACCACAACGATGGTGAACCGTTTACCGTTCGCTTCGCGCTCCTCGACGAACCTGCATACGTTGGCGATGGTGAACTTGATCTCAGGGATCAAAATGACGTGCGCCCCGCCGGCGATGCCGGACTCGAGCGCGATCCACCCGGCGTCGCGTCCCATGACCTCAACCACCATGATGCGGTGATGCGACTCCGCCGTGGTGTGGATCTTGTCCACAGCGTCGGTCACCGTGTGCAATGCGGTGTCAAAGCCGAATGTCACTTCCGTCGCCGAGAGATCGTTGTCGATGGTTTTCGGCACGCCGACTACATTGATGCCGAGCTTTTGCAGCTCAAAGGCGATCTTCTGGGTGCCGTCGCCGCCGATGACGATCAGCGCGTCGATGCCGAGCTTCTTTACGTTTTCAACAATTTTGCCGGAGACGTCCTGCACCGAACCGTCGGGCATTTTGTAATTGAAGGGATCGCCGCGATTGGTGGTGCCGAGGATGGTGCCGCCGCGCGGAAGGATCCCGCTCACGTCTTTCAGCCGCAGCTCGCAGGATTTTTCCGGCCAGATCAGGCCGTCGAAGCCATCCTGTATGCCGATAACCTTCCAGCTGTGCTTCAGGACAGCCGATTTCACGGCCGCGCGGATCACCGCGTTCAGACCGGGGCAATCGCCGCCGCCGGTGCTGATCCCTATCGTCTTGACCTTAGTCATGCCTCACCGTGAAGGCGCGATTGTAGCAAATGAAATTGAGGAAATTTGTCGCGAGGGGAACGAAAAGTCAGTTGGGCCGCTTCTTTTTTGAGCTGGTGATACGGTCATCGATAGGTTTGCGTCCGCGGAAGCCTTCTTCCATGCCGTGCCAATGAGTGATTCCCTTCTCGCCCATCTTCCAGCAGAGGAGAATGACTTTGTCTTCGACAACGCACGGAAAATCCAGCAACCCGGTGTCGAGATCCTTCACCTGCACGCCGATGGAATCGATCTCGGCGAGGGTATCTTTCGCCTTCTGCACCGCCTTGTCTTTTTCGGCGCGGCGACGCGCGAGCGAGACGATGTCGACCGAAGTGCCCCCGTTCATGAAGATGCGCTGGCGCAGATCCTCGAACTCGGAGTCCACGGTTTCAATCGTCTGCTTAGACTCCACTGCGTTGCGCAGGAGCGACTCCAACACCGGCAGCAGGGTTTGAGCTTCGTCGAAGGTGAAGTAACGGTCAGACATTTCTTATTGGATCTCCAACATTCTATCGAGCGCCACTCGCGCCCAGCGTTTCACGTCGCTCTTCACCTTGATCTGGTTGACCACGTTCCCTTCCGCCAGATTCTCCAGCGCCCAGCAAAGGTGCTGGGGCGAGATGCGGAACATGGTGGTGCAAAGGCAGCCGGAGTCGTCGAGCGACATGACCATCTTATCGGGATTTTCTCTCGCCAGCCGATTCACCAGATGGATCTCGGTGCCAACCGCGAATTTGGAACCCGCGGGAGCGGCCTGAACGTTCTGATGATTTTGTCGGTCGAGCCCGAGTGAGTCGGCGCGCTGGCAAACTTCCCAGCGGCATTCCGGGTGCGCGATCACGTGAATGCCTGGATGTTCGCGCCGGACCTTCTCCACATGCTCCGGCAAGAAACGCTGATGCACCGAGCAGTGGCCCTTCCACAAGATGACGCGCGCTTTGCGCAGGCGCTCGGGAGTGGTACCGCCGAAGAGCATGAATGGGTCCCACACCACCATCTCTTCGCGCGGGATACCCATCGCGTAGGCGGTGTTCCGACCAAGGTGCTGATCGGGCATGAACAAAATCTTTTCAGTTTTCGCGAAGGCCCACTTCATCGCGCCTGCAGCATTCGACGATGTGCAGACCACGCCACCGCGCTCGCCGCAAAAGGCTTTGATCGCCGCGGTGGAATTCATGTAAGTGATGGGCGTGACCTTGTCACCCGCGTCGCCGGTGATCCCGGCGCGGACCAGCTGCTCCCAGCAATCCTCCACCTGGGTGATCTCGGCCATGTCCGCCATGGAGCAGCCCGCGCTGAGGTCGGGCAGAATGACTTTCTGATTCGGACGGCTGAGTACGTCGGCGCTCTCCGCCATGAAGTGCACACCGCAAAAGATGATGTAGGGGGCTTTCGCCTGTCCGGCAAGTTGCGACAGCCGGTAGGAATCGCCGCGATGGTCGGCGAATTGGATGACCTCGTCGCGTTGGTAATGGTGCCCGAGGATGACGACGTCACCCGCAAGTTCGCGGCGTACCGCGGCGATGCGGGATGTCATGGATTCATCCGGTTGAACTAAATAATTCTCCAGCCGGCACGAAGGTGCAATAACAGTCGTAGCCAATTTGTGTTCCGCCTTCAGTCCTGCTTCGGTTGGATTTGAAAAACTCCCGAGCAGAACGGGGATGTTGAAAGCATTTCTCCGGCTCCAGTCGCTCCACTACCGCTCTCGCGGCCCGAACGACGGGGTTGTTGAAGCCGATCTACATCTTCACTTCTATAAGATTCGCGATCGCACTCTGGCGATGCAGCATTTCCAAAAGAGGAGGCGAATAGCTCTATTGTCCCTCTATCCAGTGTGCGTTGGCAAGCACATCGAGAATGACGCACCTAAATTCCAACTTGCGTCCGAAAACAGCGAGGATATAATCGCGGGCACACTTTTGTGCAGCTCACAATCAGCAAGGAGTACTTCAAATGAAGAAATCCGCCTCTTGGCCCACGCTCGTCTTGGTGGCAGCGCTGGCAGCATTACTCGTCTCGCCCGCTGTATTTGCGCAATCGTTCCGCGGAGGCATTGAAGGCACCGTGACCGATAACAGCGGCGGTGTGGTTCCCGGCGCACAGGTCACAGTCACCGGTACCGACACCGGACTCGTCCGCACCGCGACCACGAATGACCTGGGCGCGTACAGCCTGACCGAGCTGCCGGGCGGAATGTACTCCGTCGCCGTGAGCAAGACCGGCTACAAAGGGGCGAACCTCAAGGGCGTGCAAGTCACAGTCGGCACCAGCCAGCGCGTGGACGCGAAGCTGGCAGCAGGCGCGACGACTGAAGTCGTCACCGTGAACGCTGACGTGCCGCTGGTCGAAAGCTCCACCAACACCATGGGCGGCACCATCGAAGCCCTGCACCTGCAAGAGATCCCGATCAACGGTCGCGATTACACAAAAGTTTTGGTCATGACACCCGGCGCCACCGGTGACGGCGGCGGCGGCAGCGACTCGCCCGGCTCCTTCGGCCTCTTCAGCTCTAACGGCAACCCGGCCGCTCTAACAACTACCTGCTTGACGGTACCGACATGAACGACGGCTACCGCAACCTTCCTGTGCTGAATCAGGGCGGCGTCTTCGGAACTCCTTCGACAGTTTTACCGGTCGACGCGCTAGCCGAGATTCCCGTGCTCTCGAACGTTGAACCAGAATATGGTCGCAACGCCGGCGCGGTAGTGAACATGGTCACCAAGTCGGGAACAAAAGACTGGCACGGGAGCGCGTAC
Source organism: uncultured Acidobacteriota bacterium (assembly GCA_963711965.1). Taxonomy (GTDB): domain Bacteria; phylum Acidobacteriota; class Terriglobia; order Terriglobales; family Acidobacteriaceae; genus CAVQGF01. The sequence continues at coordinate 16,846 of CAVQGF010000053.1, forward strand.
GAGTTCTTCCGCAACAGTGGACTTGATGCACGCAATTTCTTCAACACGGTGGGCTCCCCGCAGTCGCAGTTCCACAATAATCAGTTCGGCGGATCCGTTGGTGGTCCGATCTGGAAGGACAAAACGTTCTTCTTCGGAGCTTATGAAGGGCAGCGTGAATCAGGCGGGCAGCCAGAGCAGATCGTGGTTCCCTCGCAGGCGTATATCACCTCACTCGGCGGACCCACCGATCGGTGATTGCGAACCTATTGGCCACAAATCCCTGGGGCCAGCTGCCTGCGGTGGGTGACCTTGGTGGTGCGGAACCCGCAACCATTGATACTTCAGTTCCTTTCAACAACGATGCCAATACGTTCATTGCCAAGATCGACCAGCACATTGGTCAACACCTTCTGACAGGCCGATACCTTTACGGTCACAGTGACCAGAGCTTCCCCTTCGGCTTAGTCGGTGGTGGAGTCACTCCTGGTTACAACACCACGACGCCAACGACCGTTAATCTTCTTTCGCTGTCATACACGCACATCATTACTCCGAAGCTGCTCGCCGAGCTGCGTTTCGGATTCAACCGGTTCACCGAAAGCTTTCATCCCCAGGACAAGGCCTTCGATCCTGCATCGATCGGGCTGAACACCGGGGTAGCGGCGCAGGACTTCGGGCTGCCAGAAATATCGGTCGGTTCCACCGACCCCAATATCCCGAGCCTGAGCATCCTGGGCTCAAACTCGGCTAACCCGCGCGGCCGCACCGACCAGAACTGGCAATTCAATGGCAACGTGACCTGGATCCACGGGCGGCACAACTGGAAGGCGGGTTACGAATTCCGGCGAACAACAGTCGACGAATTTTTCAATGCGGGTCATCGCGCGACCATGAATTTCGACGACTTTCCTTCGTTCTTGGCCGGCACGCTCGGTGGAGGTCGGCAAGCATTCGGTGATACCAACCGCAACATGTACCAGAACAATACGTCCCTCTACCTGCAAGATAACTGGCGGCTCATGCCACGCGTCACCTTCAACTATGGGTTGCGTTGGGATTACTTCGGCGTGATCGGCGAAGAACATAACTTGTTCAGCCTGCTCGACAATGCCAGCACCCTGCATAACGTGAACCAGCTTTATCCTAAGGACTACAACAACTTCGCGCCGCGCGCATCGGTGGCCTGGGACATCTTCGGCACCGGTAAGACCGTAGCCCGCGCTGGATGGGGCATCTACTACGACGGCTTCTCGCAAGACTTCTTCGGTGGACAGCTACCCTGGCCGACGTTCAATGCAGGTCCGGCCTTCAATACCGTAGGCCCGAAGCCGGTCAGCTTCAGCTTCTCGCCTACTTTCGGTCCGGCAAATTACACCGCCGGCCCTTGCACTGGCACCGACATCGCAATACCGAATTCAGCATTGTGTGCTCCGGCCTATGCGATCAACGGTGTGGGGGTGAACAGGATGCTTTCACTGTCAATCAGCGCATCCGCACCCCGTTTGTTCACAACTTCAACATCAACGTGGAGCAGCAGCTGGGGCGCAAGGCCTCGGTCCAGGTCGGCTATGTGGGTTCTCGTGGGCGCAAGCTGTTCACCTACTACGACATCAACCAGTCCTTGCCGAACTCTAACGAGAACCGTCCCGATAACAACTTCTTCTACATTTTGGATTTCGATTCGGCAGCGAGTTCGAACTACAACTCACTGCAAACCAGCCTGCGCCTGCGCGATATGCACGGCATGACGTCCACGATCAAGGCCGAGGGAATCAGCAGCAGGTTGATCTGGCGCATGCCGATGCCGATCGCCGGCGCATCGGTGAGCGTCGCGGTTGGCCGATGGGCTCAGGGTCGGGAAGAGCACCGTCGCGACGGCGACGCTGAACAGGCCCTGGGGAAGCATGTGGTCGGGAACGCGTTGTGGATCGCGCCGGCGCCTCCTTAACGAGCGTGCCGAAAGCCGAGTTGATGAGCTGGTCGAGGTTCAGATCCCGAGGCCGATCGCCACCGGCAGCGTCGGCATGAAGACTGAGCGATGCGGGTCGCGCCAGGCGATGTGAACGCAGCCGGAAGTCGATCCGCCCGAGCGCCCCGAACGCCATCCCAGCTGGACGAAGGTCGCGACGAGCACGGCGATAGCCAGCGCGTAGAGCGCCTCGCCGTTTTCAGGCCCGCCGTGGAAATGCGGGTGCAAGCACGACAGCAGCACGATGATCACCACGTTCCAGACCGCCGGCGAGATCGCGGGGATCGTGAATGCGCGTAGGGCTGCAGGATTTCGACCAGCAGGCCGTTCAGCCCCAGCAGCAGGATCACGGGGAAAGGACCCGCGAAAGGACCGACGGTCAACAGGTCGAGGTAGTGCGTGAACGTCGGCCCGTCAACAGGGCATGATCACGCCGGCCCCGAGGATGAAGAACGCCGTCA
>CAVQGF010000054.1:0-27743 GCA_963711965.1 uncultured Acidobacteriota bacterium
TAAGCGTGTAAAGCAAGCTCTGGCGCGCAAACGCAGCCGGAAAAAGGCACGTAAAGAGCAAGACTAACGATCGTGGGCCGCCACTCTCCCGTGGCGGCCTGCAATCTCCGCCAGCTTCTCCCCCGGCGGGCAAGTTTCATACTGTAGCCGCTCTGAGACTGAGACGGTGGGCCGAACCGAGGGAAATAGCACCAAGTGCAAGCCGCTGAGCCGCGCCTTTCAGCGGATGCGTCAGGGACCAAGCAAGCCCGAAGGTGGAGGTACAGACTCAAATGGGAATTTCAGGATAGGACCCTCAAGTGTATTGATTGTGGGGCCGATTTCGTTTTTACCGCCGGTGAACAGCTTTTCTTCCACGACAAACAATTTAAGAACGAACCCAAGCGCTGCAAAGCCTGCAAAGGCAAACGTGCGGCCCAGGTAGGCGCCGGCGGTAATGGCGGCTACAACAAGGTGGAGACCAAGACGGCCTGCTCGGCATGTGGCAAAGAGACCACGGTCCCGTTCAAGCCTACGCAGGGACGCCCGGTCTTTTGCCGCGAATGCTTCCAACAGAAGCGCACTTCGGCAGCATCGGCCTAAAAGCTCTCTCGACAGCAAAATTTAACCCCGACCGTAGCCGGGGTCTGTCTTCTCCTGCCTAAGATCTCTGTTTAGCTAACCTTGCGGGCGCCGATGCCGTTGCGCTTCGCGTCTCGCGGGGATGGCCGCCGCCGCGCGGGCCTTCTTGTTATGTTTCTGCTTGGAATCCTCGTGGGTAATCAGCAGCGATTCCAGCTGGCGAATCAACTCGTCTGTCCCCACCGGCTTCACCAGTAGCTGATTCGCGCCTTCCTGGCTGCCAGTTATTGCCGAGCGTTGGAAATGCCGTAAGGATGGCGGTCGCAGGATTGTACGCCTGCTTCTTGGCGAAGCGGATCACGTCGAAGCCCGACGTTTCGCGTTCCATGCGCAGGTCGGTGATCACCATGTTGTATTCCGCTGCGCCTAACTTCTCGATGGCGTTGTCGGCCGAATCGGCGGTCTCGACTTCGAAGCCGTTCATCTCCAGGATCGCTTTAAGCGTAAGAAGGATAGCCAATTCATCGTCGACGAGCAGGATGCGTCGCTTCATGGGAACTCCTTGGGTTAGGTTGCGGGGCCCGGCTGGCTTTGGCGTGCACGACGTGTGATGCCCACCTTAGCTACTCTGGTTGCAAGCCCTTAATTTTCTCGGACCGGCACAGCGTGCGGCTGGAGCCGAAGAATTATTCAATATAATAATCGATAGAAGCCGGCCGGGAAGCCGAAATCCGGCGGATGACGCGAATTGTTATCCCAATGGCTTGAGATAGTTCCCGGGTGCACCAAAGTCGAAGCAGTGGATTGAATGTCTGAAACATATTTTGTAGAAAATTTCGGATGCAGAGCGGCTTCTATTCTCAGGGCTCCGCAGCATTAGCTGCTTCGCCCTCGCGCCGTTGCATCCGCGGGACAGCGGGCACCTGCGCTCACCCCGCGTCGCACGACAATCTAGGAGCTATTGAGGTTAAGAATGGCTGAGACATTTTATGTAGAGAACTTCGGTTGTCGTGCGACGCAAGCCGATGGCGCAGCTATTGAGCGCCAGCTGATGCAGCGTGGGCTCGCCCCTGCGGAAAACCGCGATCAGGCCAGTGTGGTGGTGCTGAACACCTGCACCGTAACCGCCGAAGCCGATAAGGATGCGCGTGCGGCGATTCGGCGAGTGCACCGCGAAAATCCTGAGAGCAAGATCTTAGTGACGGGTTGCTACGCGCAGCGCGCTCCGCAAGAGGTCGCCGAGCTTGCCGGCGTGACCTGGGTGGTGGGGAATTCGCACAAGAGCAGAGTGGCGGACGTATCGTTGCGCCGCGAGATTTCGTTTCGCATTCGCAGCCTGACCAGCGCGTCTGATTCGATCTTCGTCAGCGATATCTTCGCGCACACCGAATTGCTGGCGGCCCCGGTCTTCGAAGCGGGAATGCACTCCGAGAAGACACGGCCCAATCTGAAAGTGCAGGACGGCTGCAATAACCGCTGCTCCTTCTGCATCATCCCGTTCACGCGCGGGCCAGAGCCGATCGCTCGGTTTGAGCGAAGCGGTGCGCGAGGTCAACGGCTGGTCGCTGCCGGATACAAAGAAGTGGTCATCTCGCGGTATCAATCTCGGGCCGTTGGGGTCGAGATTTCGCAGAGCAGAATCAGATTCGAAGATCTAGTGCGAGCCATTCTCGATCGGACCAGGCTGGAGAAGCTGCGCATCAGCTCGGTCGAGCCGATGGATTGGTCAGACGATCTGATCGAGCTTGGTCGCTTCATCGCCGCGCATCGCGAAGCACGCGCACGTGCCGCTGCAATCGGGAAGCGATACGATCTTGCGACGCATGCACCGCAAGTATCGCCCGTGGCATTACGAAGAGCGCATCCGAAGATCCGCGCCGCGATGCCCGATGCGGCGATCGGCGCCGACGTGATGGTCGGCTTTCCCGGCGAGACTGACGAATTATTCGAAGAGAGCCGCGCCTTCATCGAGTCGCTTCCGTTCACGTATCTGCACGTGTTCACATATTCGGCGCGTCCGGGAACGCCGGCGGCGGGGATGCCTGATCAAGTTCCGGTGCACGTCGCCCGCGAGCGCAATCGCGTTTTGCGCGAGCTTGCGGCGGAGAAGAACCTTGACGATTCAGGCGGTCCTTCGTCGGGAAGACAATCGCGGCGATTACGCTGCATCGTTCAGGCGAGAGCCACACCGAAGCGCTCACAGACAACTTTCTTGAAGCTGCATTTGGAAGGGAAGCACGAGGCGAATCATTGGGTGAGACGTACGACGTGGCGAACGTTGTCTGCGGACGGGCTGGTCGGCACAGGTCGCCAGCCGCTTTACTAATTCCCAACTACCTACGACAATAAATGTTTCGCTCGCGCGACACGCGAGCGCAAGGAGCCTTCATGAGCACTGCCACCGGCGAAGTCATCCGCATGATGAACTTCGTTGACGATATCGCCGCCACGCTTCGCCGCATCAATGCCAACATGAGCTTTATGACGCCGGAGGAAAAGAAGCGCCTGGCCGAATACATGCGCAAGAGCGACCCGAATTTCGTGAAAGTCCTCGAGAGCCTGGAAAAGTAATGGCGGAGATCAAGACCATCGCCGTGATCGGCGCCGGGATCATGGGCCGCGGCATCGCGCATGCCGCTGCACTTGGCGGATATCGCACCATCCTCGAAGACATTCTTCCCGGCCAGCCTGCGCAAAGCCGAAGGCGAGATCCGCTCGAACCTCGATAAAGCAGTCGAGCTTGGCAAGGTCGCGAAGCCCGACGCTGACGCGGCGTTCTCGCGAATCGAGTATGCCGGCTCGGTCGAAGACGCGGTCCGCCAGGCTGACCTGGTGATCGAGGCGGTTCCGGAGGAGATCGAATCGAAGATCGAGATCTTCACCCTGCTCGACAAAGTCTGCAAACCGAACACCATCCTCGCCACTAATACTTCATCACTCAGCGTGACTGAGATCGCCAGCGTGACCTATCGCGCGAAGAAATGTTTGGGCATGCACTTCTTTAATCCCGTGCACAAGATGAAGCTGCTCGAGGTCGTGCGCGCGCTGGAGACCGACGACGAGACTCTCGCCGCCTGCGTGGAAGTCGGCAAGCGCATGGGAAAAGAAGTTGTTGTGGTGAAGGAGTCGCCGGGATTCATCACCAGCCGCATCAATGCGATGATCGGCAACGAAGCGTTCTACATGCTGCAAGAGGGAATCGCCTCCGCCGCCGACATCGATAAGGCACTAAAGCTCGGACTTAACCATCCTATGGGGCCGTTTGAGCTCGTTGACCTGGTAGGCCTCGACACCCGTCTGCACATCCTGGAATACCTTCACCGCACACTTGGCGAAAAATTCAAGCCATCGCCGCTGCTGATCCAATACGTCAAAGCCGGACGCCTGGGCCGCAAATCCGGCCGCGGTGTCTTCGAATATGGCGAGGCGCCCAAAGCCGCCAAGCAGTAAGTGGCTTTGGCGCGGACGAGGGCGTCCGCGCCCACACTAGAGCTTTGGCCGTGATCGCCGAAATCGGTGTGACAAACGGCCTTACAGCGTGACAGATTACGGCGATTCTTCGATTCCGGCGTTTACGGCGATTCGCCCCTCTAACCCCGGAACCTTTTACCCGTCCAATCCGTAACACTAAGCACGAAGGGCGGAGTCCGCCCGATCGGTACTAAAATATGCGAGTGTTCCGCGAGATCTTGGTCCAGACATTTCGCACCCTTTGGGCGCACAAACTCCGCTCATTCCTCACCATGTTTGGCATTGCATGGGGAGTGGGATCGTTGTTGCTTCTGGTAGGAGTAGGCGAAGGATTCCGGACCGGCAATCGCAAGCAGCTCGCGACCTTCGGGCAGGACATCATGTTCCTCTTCCCCGGCCGCGTTCCCGCCGTCGAGGGACAGAACCAGGGCATGCGCCAGTATTACCTCACCTTCAAAGATTTTGAAGATGTCCGCCGCGAAGCCAAGTTGGTGAAGAATGTTTCGCCGGTGATCGCGCGTGAAGACGTCCACCTGCAGAGCGAGGTCGCCTCGAGTGGCGGACAGGTCGTCGGCATCACGCCGAATTTCAATCAGATCCGCTTTTTGCCCCAAGGCCCAGGCCGTTGGCTCAATGAATTCGACGACGAACAGCGCCGCCAGGTCGCGGTGCTCGGCAACGAGATGGCGATCAATCTGTTTCCTCCGCGCGAGGGGATCAATGGCCTTAACCACACGATCACGCTGAACGGAATGCGATTTGAAGTTGTCGGAATTTTGGACAGCGTCGGCAAAGACGAGAACAATTCCAGCAACGCGCGCATTTACATTCCTGCGAGCACGATGCGGACTTATTTTCCGCCAAAGTCGTTAGGTGGGGTCAATGTAACGGATGTGCCGGATGCCATCAGCTTCATCAACTACCAGCCTTTCATCCGCTCGCAGCACGAGTTGGCGAAGCAAGAGGTTCATCGCATCATTGCGCGTAACCACCAGTTCGATCCCGCGAACGAAAAAGCATTTGAAGAGTGGGACACCATCAAGAACGATGAGATGGTCGGCAAGATCTTCGACGCGATGAACATGTTCCTGGGCAGCGTTGGTCTGGTCACGCTTGCGCTGGGAGCGATCGGCGTGATCAACATCATGCTCGTGTCGGTGACCGAGCGGACGAAAGAGATCGGCCTACGCAAGGCGCTGGGCGCAACCAACCGCAGCATCCTGACGCAGTTCTTTATGGAAGGAATCATTCTCACGGTCGTTGCCGGCGGAGTGGGGATGGCCGTGGCAGCGGGATTCATGTCGCTACTGCACCTGTTGCCGGCGCCTCCAGGTTTCGACCCACCGACTCTGGTGTGGACCTCCGCGATCACCGCGATCGGATCATTAGCCGCCGCGGGAGTGATCGCCGGACTATACCCCGCGCGCAAAGCGGCGATGCTCACCCCGGTGGAAGCGCTGAGAGCTGAATAATATGTTCCGCGACTTACTTGACGAAGCTTACGGTGCCATGCGGCACAATCGTCGCCGCGCGATGCTCACCATGCTTGGCATGGCTTGGGGCATCGCGACGGTCATTCTGCTCATGGCCTATGGCGCCGGCTTCGGTACCGCCATCGAACACATCTTCGATAGCTTCGGTTCAAAAGTCATCGGAGTCTTTCCGGGGGTCAGCACGCAGCAAGCTGGCGGCGCGAAGGCGGGCGTCAAGATTCGGCTCGAAAGAGTGGATGTAGACCGGCTCTCGGCGACTGTCCCTAATCTGAAGCACATCACGCCGGAGATGTACCTGAGAACCACGGCAGTCGATTTCGGTTCGCGCAGCTTTCCGTTACCGGTCACCGGCACCGAGCCGCCGGCTGCAGATATTCGTAAACTGGTTCCCGCGACGGGACGTTTCTTCAATCAGCAGGACAATCAGCAGCGCGCGCGGGTCGCGGTGATCGGGTCGGAGGCGAAGACGAAGCTCTTCTCTGGGCAGTTTCCTGTCGGCGAGTCGATCCGTATCAACGGCGTCAGCTTTCAGGTCATCGGAGTGCTCGAGCCGAAGATGCAGGAGGGTGACGACGACATCAACCGGCAGATCTACATCCCTTTCAACACGACTTCAGATCTGACCGACACAAAATATTTCGACGCCATCTGGCTCGATTACGAAGGAATGGCCTACGAGGACGTGGAGAGTTCGGTCCGCAACAGTCTTGCGACCTGGCACCAGTTCAAGCCAGACGACAAACGCGCGGTCTTCATCTTCAACGCCATGCGGCGGCTGCAGATGTTCCACATCATTTCGCTGGGCCTGCAAATCCTAATGACGTTCATCGGAACGCTCACGCTTGGAATCGGCGGCGTCGGGCTGATGAACATCATGCTCGTCTCAGTGCAGCAGCGCACCCGCGAGATCGGCGTTCTAAAAGCATTAGGCGCGAAGAAGAAGCAGATTCTTATTTCAGTTCCTGGCGGAGGCGCTGGTCATCACCTTCGCTGGTGGACTCGCCGGCGTGATTTTCGCCTTCATCGTCTCCAAAGGTATTGGGTCGATCACCTTATATAGCGCGCTGGCGAAGTATGGTGAAGCCGGCGACATCGTACTTGCTATCAACCCCATCCATCTTCTGGTCGCGACTTTCATTCTTGTGTTCGTCGGGATCATCAGCGGCATGCTCCCCGCCATCCGCGCGGCGCGACTCAGCCCTATCGAAGCTCTGCGCTACGAATAATTAATTTCCACAACTCTTTGCGAAATCTTTTCGGGGTAAGATGAATTTTTACTCGCACTCATGCCTAGCAGGTAGGCAATTCGGAACCGCGCCGCTGTTTTGATTGAACAAAGAGCCTCGCGCGCGATTCGGAACTCCGCGTGTGTGCTACATATCCGTTCTCCCCCCTTCAGCACAATCGAATGAGCGCCACCGATGATGCAGGATATTGCCGGGCAGGCCAACCTCGCAATCAACAAAGTGAGCGATTGGTCAAAACTCACCGATCGCCCGTTCGAAAGATTGGTTTGAGGACGGACTGATGAAATATTCGGAGCGGCCACTCAGCAAGAAGCCTGCGCGCCTGGAAGATAAGGAAGGACGGCCGGGAGCTTTTAAGCGCTTCTGGTATGCCTACATCATGGCGAAGCGCTTTTACCCCTCGACGCAGACTCCTCCTCCGTCCCCGATATCAGCGCCGCTCGGGGATGTGTTCAATAGATCCTGTGCCGCTCGGTTCGGCACACATTCGCTGCTCCGAATCCTGTTTTCGTGCTGCCATGCGCATCGGAGACGCGGCAGTGGCCGAGCAACACGCTTTGTGTGCCAGCGCGAAGGTTGGGATGACGAACAGATGAATGCGGCAGCCGCTCGGCGGCGACTCGCCGAGAGTTTCCGACGACGAGCGGCTGCTGTTGCGCTACGCCGATGATTTGTCGCGCACGCCGATGGACATCGACATCTCTGTTGTCAGCCAGTTGCGATAGCACTTCAGCGAAGATCAATTGCTCGAATTGCCGTTTCAATCTGCCAGGAAACTTCAAGGCGCGCTTCGCGACGGCAATCCTCAACTCGCAATCGCGGGCACAGAGCGCCGCCTCAGCTCTAGTTGACCATTATCCGCGTGCCACAAAAAATTGCGGCGCACGGAAATTGCCATGATCGGCCAAACCTCGGTCACTACACCATTCTGGAGAAGATCGGCGCCGGGGGAGGGGCCACGTGTATCGCGCCCGCGATATGCGGCTCGAGCGCGATGTCGCGGATCAAGGTGCTGCCGCCCGGCAGCCTTGCCGATGACTCCCGTCGTAAGCGCTTTCGCCAGGAGGCGCTGGCGTTTCCAAGCTGAACCATCCGAATGTCGCGACCGTCCACGACTTCAACACGCAAGACGACAATGATTTCATCGTGATGGAGCTAATCACCGGGAAGACTCTCGCCCGGTCATCGGATCCGTCGGCTTGCCGAAAAGCAGATAGCGAATTTCGGCATGCAGTTGGCAGAGGGACTTTCCGCCGCGCACGAGCAAGGAATCCTCCATCGCGATCTGAAGCCGAGCAATGTTCTGGTGACGCAAGACAGGCGGGTGAAGATCTGCGATTTCGGATCTGGCGAAGCTCCTCGAGCCGCTCGCAGAAACCGACAGCACCGATAGCCATCTACATTCTGCCGCCGGCACGCTCACCTACATGGCGCCGGAGCAGCTACTGGGCGAAAAACTCGATGCGCGTACCGACGTTTACGCGCTGGGCGAAGTACTTTACGAGATGGCCACCGGCGTTCGTCCATTCAAGGACACGCAGAGCACCCGGCTCACCGATGCGATCCTGCACCAGCCGGCGGTGCCGCCGCGCACACTGAATCCGAAGATCACCGGCGGACTGGAATTCATCATCGCCAAGTGTTTGGAGAAGGATCCCGCGAATCGCTATCAGTCGGCGGCAGAGGTTGGAGTCGATCTGCGCAGGCTCTCCACTTCGAGCGCCTTCGTGCCAACTCACGCAACCAAAGAACCCAGCCGCTTGTGGGTATGGACCCGTGCAGTGCTGGCGGTCGCCGCGCTGATCGGGTTGATTGTGGTCCTGCGGCCCAAGCCGCCGGCCGCACTCGATAATCCCGCGGTGCGTATCAACTCGATTGCAGTTTTGCCGTTGGAGAATCTCACTGGCGATGCCACGCAGGATTACTTTGCCGCCGGCATGACGGAAGAGTTGATCAACAATCTCTCCAAAGTCAGCTCACTGCGCGTGATCTCGCGTACATCGGCCATGCAATATAAGGGTGTCCACAAGCCGCTGCCGGAGATCGCTCGCGAGCTGCGCGTAGACGCCATTGTGGAAGGAGCGGTACAGCGCTCAGGCGATCACGTGCGCATCACGACGCAACTGATCGGCACTGACGACCGGAGCCTCTGGTCGAGCGCCTACGATCGCGAGATGAAAGATGTTCTTTCCATGCAGGGCGAGGTCGCGGGGGCGATCGCCAAGCAGATCCAGCTGAATGTGACGCCGCGCGAGCAGCAGGCGCTCTCGCGCGAGCGGCCGGTGGAGCCGGTCGCCTACGAGCTTTACCTGCAAGGTCGTTATTTCTGGAATAAGCGTACGGCCGATGACGTGAAGAAGGCTCTCGGCTTTTACCGCCAGGCGCTGGAAAAAGATGCGAAGAGCGCGTTGGCGTATTCCGGAATCGCGGAAAGCACGATGACACTCGGCCCGTCTTTGCAGGTTCTGCCTTCGCAGCAAGCGGTCGCGGATGCCAAAGCGGCAGCGATCAAAGCCATGGAACTTGATCCGGAACTTGCTGAGCCTCACGTCACCTTGTCGCAGATCGCCCTGATCAACGATTGGGATTGGAAAAAGGCGGAAGACGAAATAAAAAAAGCTATCGAACTCAATCCCGGCTCACCTTCCGCGCACCATTGGTACGGGTTATTCCTCGGTTATCAAGGCAGAGCGAACGAGGCGCGCCGACAGATCGTGCAGGCCAGGGAATCAGATCCGCTTTCGCCGATCCTGCAGGCGAACGTTGGCTGGACGTACTACATCGAAGGCGACTACGCCCATGCGAAGCAGGAATTGGAAAAGACTCAACAGGCAAATCCTGATTTCTGGGTGGCACCATGGGGGTTGGGATCGACCTACGTGCAAACGGGCGATTTACCAAAAGCGATCACAGAGTTGGAACGCGCCGTGAAACTTTCCGGAAGAACGCCCGGGGCACTGTCGTCCGTTGGTTATGCCTATGCCCGTGCAGATGAGACCGCCAAGGCAAAGACGATTTTAGCGGAACTGAAAAATAGTTCAGGGAAGAGCCACGTTTCATCCTGGGACGTGGCGATTGTTTACGCAGGACTCAAAGACCATCAGCAGGCGCTCACGTGGCTGGAGCGGGCGTTGGCAGAACACTCGCAAAGTTTGCCAGGTTTGAAAGTGGAACCATGGTTTAACGATCTGAAAGACGAGCCACGGTTCCAGCAATTGATGCGGAAGATCAAGTTGGCGAGCTAACGCCGGCGAAGCTCCTTTTTCCAGCTTTCAACTTTACGGAAGGGAATAGTCCAGGGCAGCCAAAAACCGCATAGCTCGGCCGCCGCTGCTTCGAACCTTCTTTGCTGCTCCTTCAGGCGAACGTACTCGTCCATCATTTTTGTAAAGGCTCGCTTCAATTTTTCAACATCGCTTCGGCGCGCGGTCAAGGTGCTGGCAGTCTTCGCCACGTATACAGTTTTTTTGGCCATCGTTTCCCCCTGATTGTGGTGAGCGAAGCAAGGTTAGTGAACCCCGTAAGCAGTGTCAATGCAACAATTTCGGTTCCAAACGGCTGCCGTTCGCTGCCTGAAATCCCCGCTCAGTGCCAATACCTGCCCTTCGGCGTAAGCCGTTGCCCCAGCGAGAGTTTCTTTCGTATCATTAACACAATCAAACATACTTCTGCGGCCTTCTGACCTGAACAGTTTTCGCCGTAGTCGCACTTGCCAGGAGGAATGATTCATTGGCCCAGCATAAGCGTTTTCTCTTCACTTCAGAGTCGGTGACGGAAGGTCATCCCGACAAGATCGCAGACCAGATCTCAGACGCCATCCTTGATGCATGCCTCGCAGAAGACCCCATGTCGCGCGTCGCTTGCGAAACTTTGACTTGCACCGGACTGGTCGTGATTGCTGGTGAGATCACCACCCGCGCTTACGTGGATTTCCAGGCGATCGTCCGCGGAACCGTTTCAGCCATCGGCTACAACAACGCGCTCTTCGGCTTCGACTCCAACACCTGTTCGGTGATCTCGTCGATCAACAAGCAGTCGGGCGACATCGCCATGGGCGTGGACACCGGCGGCGCCGGCGATCAGGGCATGATGTTCGGTTACGCCTCAAACGAGACCCCTGAGCTGATGCCGATGCCCATCTCGCTCGCGCACAAGCTCACGCGGCGTTTGTCGGAAGTGCGCAAAAGCGGTCAGCTTGAATACCTTCGTGCAGACGGAAAATCGCAAGTCACCGTGGAATATGACGAGAATCACAAGCCGGTTCGCGTGGATGCGGTCGTCATCTCGACACAGCACGCCGAGACCGTGACCAACGACACGCTGCGCGCCGACATCATGAAGCACGTGATCCAGGCCGCGATTCCCGCTCACCTGCTCGATGCCGACACCAAATACCACATCAATCCAACGGGACGCTTCGTCATCGGCGGACCCATGGGCGATACCGGCCTTACTGGGCGCAAGATCATCGTGGACACTTACGGCGGTATGGGGCGTCACGGTGGTGGTGCATTCTCGGGGAAAGATCCGACCAAGGTCGATCGCTCGGCTTGCTACATGGCCCGCTACATCGCGAAGAACATCGTCGCCGCGCAGCTTGCTGATCGCTGTCGAAGTGCAGCTCGCGTACGCCATCGGCGTGGCGGAACCAGTCAGTGTGTTCGTCGAGACTTTCGGGACCAACAAAGTGACAGATCGAGAAGCTCGAAGCTGCAGTCCGCAAGAACTTCAAGCTGACCCCGAAAGGGATAATCGAATCGCTCGATTTGCGTCGTCCGATCTACAAAAAGACGGCCGCATACGGGCACTTTGGCCGCAATGAAAAGGAATTCACCTGGGAGGCGACCAACAAGGCGGCTGCCCTGCGTGAAGCCTGCGGTCTCAAGGCAGAAGCTCTGGCCACAAATTAGCAGCTACACAAAAGACACGGTAGAGACGCAGCTTGCTGCGTCTTTGCTTTGTTTAGGGGCCTCGTCCCAGTAGAATATTGTTCTCACACAAAATTAATGCCTTCGAAGACGAAAGCTAAAAAGGAAGCCATGCCCGCCACGACAACCGCACCAGCCAGTGACGTAAAGAATCTCGAGCTTGCCGATCAGGGTAAGAAGCGCATCGAATGGGCGAACCAGTCGATGAAAGTGCTGCAGTCCATTCGCAAGGACTTCATCAAGAACCAGCCGCTGAAGGGCATCCGCATCTCGGCGTGCCTGCACGTCACTACGGAGACGGCGAACCTCGCCATCACGCTGCGTGACGGCGGAGCCGAAGTCGTTCTGTGCGCCTCGAATCCGCTGAGCACGCAGGATGACGTGGCCGCGTCGCTCGTGCGCGATTACAACATTCCAGTTTTCGCCATCAAGGGTGAGGACAACGATACGTATTACAGCCACATTTTGGCTGCGCTCGACCACAAACCGCACATCACCATGGACGACGGCGCTGACCTCGTGACCATCGCGCTCACCAAGAGAAAAGACGTCCTCGAAGGCGTGATCGGCGGCACTGAAGAGACCACCACCGGGGTCATCCGGCTGCGCGCGATGGCGAAAGACGGCGCGCTGAAATATCCCATCATTTCGGTGAACGACGCGCTCACTAAGCACATGTTCGACAACCGCTACGGTACAGGCCAATCCACCATCGATGGCGTGATCCGCTGCACCAACCACCTGATCGCCGGTTCGAAGTTCGTCGTCGCCGGTTACGGATGGTGCGGCAAAGGCCTCGCCTTCCGCGCCAAGGGAATGGGCGCCGATGTGATCGTGACCGAGATCGATCCCTTAAAGGCGATCGAGGCGGTGATGGATGGGCATCGCGTTATGTCCATGCCGGAAGCTGCCAAGATTGGCGACGTTTTCGTCACCGTGACCGGTAATAAAAATGTTCTGGCGAAAGAGCATTTCGAAGTTATGAAAGACGGCGCTATTATCGCCAACTCAGGTCACTTCAACGTGGAGATCGATATTCCCACGCTGGAGAAGTTGGCCTCGAGCAAGCGCTTGACCCGCGACTTCGTGGAGGAATTTTCCATGAAGGATGGTCGCAAGATCTACCTGCTCGGCGAAGGACGATTGATCAACCTTGCCGCCGCAGAGGGCCATCCCGCGAGCGTGATGGATATGAGTTTCGCCAACCAGGCGCTTTCGGTCGAGTACGTGGTGAAGAACCACGCTTCGCTCGAAAAGAAGGTCTATCCAGTTCCTGTCGATCTCGATAAGCGAGTCGCAAAGCTGAAGCTCGAGAGCATGGGCGTGAAAATCGATAAGCTCACGCCGGAGCAGGAAGAGTACTTGGCGAGCTGGTCGGAAGGCACCTAGAAACACTAGTTAGAGATGTAACGGCGGACTTCGGTCCGCCGTTTTCTTTGCTCGCGTACACTATTCCGCGAATGCAGACAGCGGACGTGATCATTATCGGGGGCGGGATTGTCGGCGCAAGCATCGCCTATCATCTGACCGCGGCGGGTCAGAAGAACGTATTGATCCTTGAGCGAGAGAGCCATCAAGGAAAGGGTTCGACCGGGAAGAGCATGGGCGGCGTGCGTGCGCAGTTCTCGACACCCGTCAATATCCAGATGTCGCTGTACTCGATCCCGTTCTATGGGAGCTTCGAACAGCGGCTGGGACATCCTTCCGGATACAAACCTCAAGGTTACCTCTTTCTCGCCACCAGCCTGGCTCATCTTGATTACCTGGCAGCCAATCAGAAACTACAGAAGTCCCTCGGCCTAAAGAATGTCGAGATGCTTGCGGTCGACGAGCTGCAGAAGAATTATCCGCAACTGCGATGTGACGATATTCTCGCCGCGAGCTTCTGCGCAACCGATGGCTTTGTCGACCCTTACAGCGCGATGACCGGCTTCACCGCCGTGGCTGTCGAGAATGGCGCGCGAATTGTGCGGGGAACGGAAGTCACAGGTGTTCAGCAGGATGGGTCCAGCTTCCTTGTACGCACATCGAAAGGCGATTTCAGCTCAGGCACCGTGGTGAACGCAGCAGGCGCGTGGGCAGCGGAGATCGCGAAAATGGTAGGAATCGATCTGCCGGTGAGGCCGCTGCGTCGAATGCTTATCCCTACTGAACCGTTTGCGGAGTTTCCGCACACCGCGCCCATGATCATCGACATGTCAAACGGCTTTCATTTCCGGCCGGAGGCGCTCGGTTTCCTGCTGGCGTGGAACGATCCGGAAGAGAACACCTTCGGCTACAACACGGACTTCGACCCTGCGTTCATCGAAAAGGTGCTGACCCGTGCTGCCGATCGGGTGCCGTGCTTCGAGAATGTTGCCGTTAATCCCAAGCGGGCGTGGGCCGGGCTCTACGAGATGACCCCCGACCACCATGCCATCCTCGGCCAGGTCGCGGAGGTGCCGGGGTTCTTTCTCGCCAACGGTTTCAGCGGTCACGGCGTGATGCACGCGCCCGCCACTGGCAAAATTCTTTCGGACCTGATCCTGAAGGGTCACACCGACATTGCCGACGCGCGCAAGCTTCGCTTCAGCCGCTTCGCCGAAGGCGACTTGATGCATGAGACCGCGCTTCTATGATTTCATTTATTATCAAACGCTTCGCGTGAAAGAAATTGCCCAACTCGCGCTCGATACCGCCGCGCAACGCGGCGCCACCTACGCGGACGCGCGCATTGTTGACGAGCGCAACCGCGCGCTCACCACCAAGAATGCTAAAGTTGGCGGTGCTTACGATTCGGAATCGCTCGGTATCGGCGTGCGCGTGATCGCGAACGGCGCCTGGGGATTCGCGGCAGTTGATGATCTTTCGCGCGCAGCGGTGGAGAGCGCAGCAGCCAAAGCGGTTGAGATCGCGAAGGCCTCGGCAACGGTGAAATCGCAAGAGCTGCGCATTGCCCCGGAGAAGCCCGCCGTCGCAGATTGGGCATCGCCCTGCGGGATCGATCCGTTTGCCAGCTCCATGGCGGAGAACATCGATCTGCTGCTTGCCGTCGACCGGGAGTTGATGTCGGTGGAAGGCGTGACTCTCGCGGAAGCGAACCTGAATTTCCGGCGCTACGACCAATGGTTTTATTCGACCGAGGGCGCCGACATCCATCAGCTTCGTTACACCACGGGTGCCGGGTATGCGGCGTATTCGTTCGAGGGCACCGAGATCCAGAAGCGCTCGTATCCCAATTCTTTTGGCGGACAGTATCAGAACCGTGGTTATGAGCTGGTCGCTGAGTTGAAGTTGCTGGAGAACGCGCGCCGCGTCGGGGAAGAGGCTGTTGCGCTACATAAGGCCTCCCCACCACCGCACGGCAAGATGACGGTGGTACTCGACTCGTCGCAGCTTGGCCTCCAGATCCACGAGTCGGTTGGACACCCCATCGAACTGGACCGTGTCCTCGGGATGGAAGCGAACTTCGCCGGCACATCTTTTCTGAGCGTCGACAAGCTGCGCAAGCTTCGCTATGGCTCTTCGATCGTCAACGTCGTTGCCGACGCGACAGCCGCGCACGGTCCCGGTCTGGGCACCTTTGCCTACGATGATGAAGGTGTTGCCGCGCAACGGACGCCGATCATCACTGACGGCGAGTTCACCGGCTACATCTCTTCACGCGAGACCGCGCACACCATCGGCGAGAATCGTTCCAACGGCGCTATGCGAGCGGAGGGGTGGAATCGTCTTCCCATCATCCGCATGACCAACATCAGCCTGCTACCCGGCGAGAAGCCGATGAGCCTCTTCGACTTGATCTCTTCCACCGACGACGGGATCTACATGCAGACCAATCGCTCCTGGTCGATCGACGATAAGCGATACAACTTTCAGTTCGGCTGCGAGATCGCGTGGGAGATCAAGGGCGGCAAGCTCGGCCGCATGATCAAGAACCCTTCGTACTCCGGCATCACCACGGAATTCTGGAACTCAATGGACGCCGTTTGCTCTCGCGACGAATGGACTCTTTGGGGTACACCGAACTGCGGCAAGGGTCAGCCGCAGCAAGTCATGGGCACCGGACACGGCGCCGCACCCGCACGCTTCCGCAACGTCAAAGTAGGCAGCGCCGGATGATCACTCGCGAGCAAGCGCACGACATCTTTACCCGCGCGACAAAACTTTCTTCTGCTGACGAAGTGGAAGTCCTGGTCGGCGGCGGCGCGAGCGCCCTCACGCGTTTCGCTAACAACACGATCCACCAGAATGTTGCCGACGAAAATCACGTCGTGAGCATTCGCGTCGCATTCGATCAGCGCACCGCGCGAGCAACCACCAACAAGTTCGACGATGAAAGTTTGCGGCGCACGGTGCAAGCGGCTGAGCAGATGGCGCGCGTTCAGCATCCGGACACTGATCTGCTGCCTCTCGCTGAGCCCTCGCTTGCGCCTGCTGGTGCGTCGTCGCAGCGGGCGTTCGATTCGAGCCGAGCGCTAGGCCCTCCGGAGCGCGCAGAGGTCGTGACGAAGATCGTAGATGTCGCCAAGCGCAACCGGCTCATGACTGCGGGCATTTGCTCGGTGAATGATTCAGTTGAGGGAATCTTCAACTCGCGCGGGCTTTCTGCGTTTCATCAGCAGACCATTGCGGAAGTTTCCATCACCATGCTGGCGGACGATTCGTCAGGATGGCAGAAGCTGAACTCACCCGACGTTCGCACTCTCGATCCAGTTGCTCTCGCCGAGGCTGCCGCACAAAAGGCGCGTGACTCGGCGCGCCCGAAAGAGATCGAGCCGGGCAAGTACACCGTTGTTCTTGAGCCTTCGGCGGTGCTGGACATCGTTGGCTTCATGTTCTACGACTTCGGCGCGCTCTCCGTGCTCGATCAGCGTTCGTTCTTGAATGAGCGCGTAGGAAAGCAGCTCTTCGGAAGTAACATCACCATCCACGAGGATGTGGGACACCCCTTGCAAGCAGGCGCTGCCTTCGACGGAGAAGGAGTTGCGCGGCAACACGTAACGCTTGTGGAGAACGGAGTTATCAAGAGCCTGGTTTACGCGCGCGGAACTGCCGAGCGAGTCAAAAGGTCAGCGCTCGCGGGGAAAGTCGGAGAGATTCGCCCCACCGGACACGGCTTCCCGCTACCCAACGAGATGGGCGAGGCGCCGATGAACATCGTCTTCGAGAACATGGCGAGCCAGCGCAAGACGCTGCGGGAGATGATCGCCTCGACCGAACGCGGTATTTACGTGACCCGCCTGTGGTACATCCGGGAAGTGGAACCTTACGAGAAGGTGCTGACGGGCATGACCCGGGACGGAACATTCCTGATCGAGAATGGCAAGATCACCGGCGGGCTGCGCAATTTCCGCTTCAATCAGAGCCTGGTCGAGATGTTGTCGAATGTTGAGATGATGAGCGAACCGGTGCGCGCTTGCGGAGAAGAATCGTTCGATATGGTGGTGCCTGCGATGAAGGTACGAGACTTTAACTTTACTGAAGTGACAAAGTTTTAGCCTGTGCGTGTGACGCTTCCGCGGTCAGGTTCGCCAGCATGCGTTGAGTGATTTCAACGACCCGGCCCTCTTCCAATCTCACTACCATGTCGCAGAGGCTGAGCGTGCCGAGGCGGTGCGCGATCATAAATGTGGTGCGACCCTGCATCAACTCTTCCGTCGCACGCATGATCTCGGCTTCGGTGTTCACATCGATGGAGCTGGTGGGTTCGTCTAGGATCAGAATGGGCGCGTCGCGCAGGAACGCGCGCGCCAGAGCAATCCTTTGGCGTTCGCCGCCGGAAAGCCGGTCGCCGCGTTCGCCGATGATGGTTGCGTATCCCTGCGGCTGGTTCAATATGAATTGGTGGCAATGTGCCGCGCGCGCCGCCTGGTAGATCTGATCGTCGGTGGCGTTCGGCTCCCCGTAAGCAATGTTTTCAGCGATGCTGATGTTGAACAGCACCGGCTCCTGCAGTACGACTGCGAACTGTCTGCGCAGGTCCGCGATCCGGTACTGTCGCAGGTCGACGCCGTCGAGGCGCACCTCGCCCTGCACTGGATCGTAAAAGCGCATCAACATGTGAAGCAGTGTGGTCTTGCCCGCGCCGGTAGTGCCGATGACTCCGACTCGCGATCCGTGCGGGATTGACAGCGAAACACCGCGCAAGCCGCTGCGGCCGTTGCTGTATTCGAAGCTGACATTCCAAAAATCTACATAGCCAATGGCTCTGCCCAGGTGGCGAGGCGCTAGCGACTCCTCAATCTCTGGACGTTCTTTGAATAGATCAAAAGCGCGGTCAACGCTCACGATCCACGATTGCAGGTCCGCCGTTCGAGTGCTGATGAGACGCAACGGTTCATACATCTGCGCGATGTAGGCGATCACGACCAGGAGCTCGCCAACCGTGAGCAGGCCACGGTTAACGTGTCGCACTCCAATGTAGAGCACCGCTGCGCTGCCAAGCGCGATGGTTAACCCGATCAGCAGATTGAACCATCCCTGGACTGTGGCGAGCCTGACCTGGTTTCTGACCCGGCTGCTGGAGCGGCCAACGAAGCGTTCTTGTTCTCGGTCATGCTGGCCGAACGCTTTGACCACGCGGATGGAGCCTAGAACTTCTTGGACTACAGAGATCGCCGAGCTGTCGAGTTCCTTAACCATTTTGGAACGTTCACGAACGATGGAGGAGCACTTGCGCGTAAGAAGTGCCAACACGGGAGCAATGCTCATGGCGATCCATGCCAGATGCAGGTCCATGCGAACTGAAACGTAAAGCATGGCTGCGAGAGTACACAGCGCAGTGAAGACTGGAATGATCCCTTGGATGACTATGTACTGGATCGACGCCGCATCATTCTGTATCCGGTAAGCAAGATCGTAGGCGCCCGCGCGGTCGTGGAACGACATCGGCAGCCGCTGGACGTGTTTTAGAAGTTGCGCGCGAAAATCCCAGACCAGTCCTTCGGCCGTGTAAGTTTGCAGATACCACGCGATCAGCGCTTGTAATTGGTTCACCAGAGCGATGGCAAGCAGCAACCCTACCGCGGTTAGCAGCGCCGACGTGGTGGAAACGTCTTTAGCGAACCAGCGCAGCCAGAGCGGCACGGGTTCGCTGCCAAGCACACTATCCACGGCGATTTTTACCGGCAACGGGAGAAGCAAAGCGAGGGGCGCTGACACCATGCTTAGCGCCGCGATGCCGCTTAGCTGCGGCCAAAAGCGTCGCGCCTGTCGCAGAACACGCAGGTAAGACGCAGAAAGACTGGGGACGACGGCCGGTTTCATCAGTTGGACGGGAATTCCCGGGTCAAGCTATAGATGGATTCGTGCTGGCTTGCAATGAGGTGAACGCACTAATCGATGCGAGTTGCGGTTCGCGGCGGGTGCACCTTACAATCGAGTGAGTCCCTGCCTCGCCCGCTGACGTGTCTCGGGCGAACCCCGGAGAGATGGCCGAGTGGCTGAAGGCGCACGCTTGGAAAGCGTGTTTACCTTAACGGGTAACGTGGGTTCGAATCCCACTCTCTCCGCCAGTTCTTTTTCTAGTTGGAAGAAACCGCTAGCCCTGTTGCTCGCCATTCTTTTGTCCTTACTGTCAGGTCTTCGATCCGCTTGCGGCGAACCGAAAACCCCAGCCCTGCACCGCTCGGCACGCGGATCGTCCCGTTCGACGTCACCTGAACCTCCGGTTCGATGATGTCCTCGTCCCAATAACGAGCACTTGCGGAGACGTCGCCCGGAAGTGTGAATCCCGGCAGCGTAGACATGGCAATGTTGTGTGCCCGGCCGATGCCCGCCTCGAGCATTCCACCGCACCAGACCGGGATATTGTTCGACTTACAGACCTCATGCACGTGCTTGGCTTCGCTATGTCCGCCGACGCGACCAAGTTTTATGTTGATGATGCGGCATGCCTTCACTTCGATCGCCGAGTCAGCATGCTGGGCGTTGTTGATGCATTCGTCGAGGCAAATCGCGGTCTTGACTTGCGCCTGCAGTTTGGCATGCGAATAAATGTCGTCCCATGCCAGCGGCTGCTCCATCATCAACAGATTGAATTGGTCGAGCTGCTTCAGGTGTTCGACGTTGCGAAGGGTATACGCCGAGTTCGCATCGACCGAGAGCCGGATGTCGGGAAATTTCTTGCGAGCAGCAGCTACATATTCGAGATCTTTTCCCGGTTTTATCTTCAACTTAATGCGCTGATATCCCGAGCGCAGCTCCTCTTCGATCCTGCGCACCAGCGCTTCGGGGGATTCACGGATGCCGAGCGAGACTCCGCAAGCGATCTCAGCTTGCGTGCCGCCCAACAGCTTCCAAAGAGGTAGCTTCTTCTGCTGCGCTTCAATGTCCCAGAAAGCGTTTTCGACCCCGGCCTTTGCCATTTGGTGGCCACGAATGGCCGCGATCAACGTCGGAATCTCCGACGCCGTGTGGATCGGTTTTCCGATGAGCTCGGGGATGATGAAATCGTTGATCACGTGCCACGCCGTCTCGGTGGTCTCTGAATTGAAGTGAGGATTCTCCCCGACCGTGACCTCGCCCCATCCCGTTACACCGTCAGCAACCGCTTCGACCAGGATGATGCGGCGGTCATGAGTGACGCCGAAGCTGGTTTCGAAGGGAGACTTCAGGCGCATGTGGATCTCGCGCAGAATGATCTTTTCTATATTCATGCTTTCGCCTTTGCTGTCGCCGTATAAGCCATTCTGATCAACGTACGTTGCGCGAACGGCGCCCAGACCAGCGCCGCAACCGCGGCAAGCGCGATCCCCGCTCCCAACTCGCGCCAGACCAAGAGTGGGCTCGTCGCCCAAAGTTCATCGATAAATAGAACGAAGGGGAAAACGCGCAGGAATATGCCGCCCACGCGCTGAGAATCGAGGGCCACTCCGGAGAAGAAGAACAAACGGATCGCGATGCCGACAACGGCGCACACGAGAGCTACCAGCACGACTTCGAGCCCGCCGCTCCGGAACAGGCTGTTCACTGCTTCTGCGATCCGATCGTGACGCGCGAGAGTGACTACATAAAAAACTAAATACATGGTTTGTAATGCAAGAAAAAGACTCCGCGCCACCGGACGTGGCGCAGCGGGCAAATCTGCTTCGGCCTCATGGCCGCTTGAGCCGGCATGCGCCTCGCCGGATGAAGCGGGAAGCAGCTCTTGAGAATTTCCACCCTCAAACTCAACTGCAGCCAAGAAGCGGTAACCGCGCCGCGGCAATGTCTCGATGTATTTGGGTGTGGCGGAAGAATCGCTTAGCACTTCGCGCAACTTGTTGATCGCGGTGTTCAAGCCATGATCGAAGTCAACGAAGGTGTCGCCCGGCCACAATCGTTTCTGCAGTTGCTCGCGAGTCACGAGTTCGCCGGGATTCAACAGCAGCATGGCAAGGACTTGAAAGGGCTGCTCCTGCAGGCGCAACCGGATGCCGTGCTTGCGCAATTCTCCGGTGCGAAGGTCGGCCTTGTAGGGACCGAATTGCGCAAACCGCTGCTGATTGGGAGATGAATCGCTCAACCCGAGCAGTATATAAGTGAGCGTGCGTTGTAATGCATCATTCAGTTTGACCAGCCGTCGCGCAACTCGGTAGCTCCCGAGATGCACAGCGGGGCAACATCATAACGTGGAGGATTCGGAGCAGGTACGCAGCCGATCGAACTCTCCTGCTCTAAGCGGGCCGCTACTTGGCGATCGGTCGACATTCCCAACAACTCCGATAGCGCACTGCGTCGCTTAGATAAAAAGCTGAACGCTCTGCGGGCCAAAGGAAGCAGCGTTGGACTGGCAAGACGGAGTGAAAGCGCACGGTAATCCGCCAGCGCATACAGACACATGATCCAGGCGTGCCCTTCGCGATAGACGCCGCCGCGGTCGTCGACCACGATCAGCTCTTCCGGTCGTTGCCCTGGACGCGAGAGGGAAGGGAAGAGCACGCTTGCCTGCGGCGAGTGGGCCGCGACGAATTCCATGGCCACAAGTTGCGGTTGTTCCTGCACCCATTCGCGGACGCTGGAGCAGAGTCCGCAATTCGCGTCGTAGAGAATGTAGAGCCGATTCATAAATCCCCCTATTTATTTCCGTTCCTGAGACGCGGCATGCCGCGTCTCTACGTGAAGTACTGCCCGCGGATGAACCGGCTTGGTTTCCGGTCCATCCGCTTGATCCGCGGTGAACATTGGTTCACCGCGCCGGTTGCGCAGCAGGAGGAGGCGTGAATCCCTGCGGCGGCACCGGAGGCACCCATTGCTGCGGCGGCACCGGTGGTCGCACATTGTTCTTCAACTGTGCGCGCTTGCGCATGTTGGAGAACACCCGCAGATTGATGAAGTGCATGCCACCAAGGACCAGAAGCACCAGACCGACCTTGGTGCTCAAGAATTCGATAGACTGCTGCAGGTTGGTTGGCTTGTCGCCGTACTTCAGCGCCAAGGTCACGTATCCGATGTTGATCAGATAAAAGCCGACCACCAATAAGTGGTTCACGGAGCTGGCTAGCTCGCGGTTGTTGTTGAAGGCTTCCACCAGGAAGACTAGCCCGTTTTTCGATAGCGTACGGGCCACCCACATTGTGAGCAGAACGCTGATCATTACGTAAAATCCGTAGGCCCAAACGATGTACATGTTGTTCGGTTCCATAACTGCCTCCTGTGCAGAATTGAACATATTCAAAACTGAACATGTTCAAAATACCAAAACAGCGGTCGCCTGTCAAGGACTTTTTAAACGGGTTCAAAAATGGATAAAAACGACATAAATCAGGCGCCTCCCTTAGAGGCTCGTAAGGTTATATGGCGTATAGAGTTAGGGCGTTCTGCCGAACCCCCTCCCACTCTCTTTCCCTTACTGTGGTCGGCACTTCAATCCAGGGGCAGACTCATATGTTCAACCGAGTACTTATCTGGCTTCTGCTGGTCAGCGGTGCTGCTTTCGCAGGTGTTACCGTGTCGTCTCCCAGCGCTGGCGTGACGACTAGCTCGCCGATCCACGTGCTTGCCAGCGCCACGCCATCGAGTTCGACCAATCACATAACCTTCATGCGGATCTATCTGGACCACACCAGCGTTTACGGCGCTGCCGTGAAGGCGATCGATACAAGTCTGACCGTCGGTGTCGGCAGCCATTCCATGACCGTACAGGCCTGGGACTCAGCCGGAACCGTCTATAGATCCTCCGTGAATCTCACCGTTCAATCTGGCTCAGTGATTCCTCCCACTGCAACGGTCTTCAGCCTGATTGAAGATATGACGAATTGGAAATCGTGCGACGCCTGCGCCGGGGCCGCGGGACAAGGGCCAGCTACACCGCACTGGATGGCACAGTTTCAGACCACGCCATCGCTCGACGGCTCGTCCGCTGAGTTCTTCGTTGGAGGGACCAACCCTTACGGCGCTGCCTTATGGTGGAGACAACTTGGACCGATCGATACCGTCACCCATTTCGTCTACGATATGAACTTCTATCTCAATGACGTCACCGCTCCACAGGCGCTGGAATTCGACGTGAACCAGTCATTGAACGGGAAGAAATTCATCTTCGGCACTGAGTGCGACTTCCACGGCGCGAGAACATGGCGGATCTGGGACGCTACTCTGCACTGGCAGGACACGGGCATCTCCTGCACGGCGATACAGACGGCAAAGGTGTGGCACAGCCTGCGTTGGGAATTCGAGCGCACCAGCGGCGGCAAAACGCATTTCATCGCGGTAACTGTCGATGGTGTACGCCACGTTGTCGACCGCTTTTACAATCCCAAGGCTTCCTCGGTACGTGAGCTGAACGTCGCATTTCAAATGGATGGCACCAAACTTATGACCGATTATCACGTCTGGGTCGACAAAATAAAACTCAGCGTCTGGTAAGCGGTTTTGGCTTTGGTCAAAGGTGCAGCGTGTTTTACTGCACCTTATTTATTCTTCAGACCAGAGCTGCTGATTCGCAACATCAAGCAAAATCAAATTGCAAGAAGTTTATTTCCTTGGCCGCTCCTTGAAAGTGGCAACGCAGAATTTTTACCTTGCGTCCTAATTTGCAGGTGTAAAATTCACAGCACTTCGAGAGAAGTCCGCCGACGGTAATGGCGGTGAGGGTTGCAGACCGCCACACGCGGCGGAGTCGCAGAGAATCCCTCTTCCAGCAACATACTCGGGAGCACCCAATAAGCCCCCGGTGGGGCTTCATCTTCAGCTGCCAGAGCGTCCGCAATTCTGGCGGGCGTGCTGGTGTGGAGGTCTCCATGAACGTACACGTCAGCTATAAGGCCGCCAAGGCGCCTGACGCCGACCGCGAGTTCAATCATCACACCGAAAAGCTACAAAAGCGCCTGCAGATATTCCGGCCCGAGCTCGTGCATCTGCACGCAATCGTGGGGCCCGCGCCTGCACCGGATGGCACCCTAGTCTCGCTCAACCTGCGGCTTCCTTCGGGACAAATGGCAGTCCAGGAAAATGGCCAGACGGACGTTGCCGCGATCAAAGCGGCATTCTCTGAACTGTTGAAGCAGATCACCAAACACAAAGAGCTGCTGCGGTCAGACAATTTCCGCGGCGCGCGCAAACTGAAGCGCAATGACGATGCCGCGAAATTCGAAGAATCTGTAGCTGCGGTCCATCCCGCCAAAGCTTCGGGCGAAGACATTCATTCTTACGTCAATGCCAACCTGAAAAGACTGGAGCGCTTTGTTGGCCGCGAGCTACAGTACCGCGAGAACATCGGCATGATCCGGCCGGGATTGGTCTCGCGCGAAGAGGTTGTTGATGAAGTGATTGCTCGCGCCCTGGGCGAAGACGAAGAGAAGCCCGAGCTGCTTTCGCTGGAACGCTGGCTATATCGCCTGGCGATCCAAAGCATTCAGCGCCTCGCGACGCAAAACGATGACGCGCTCTTATCCGTACGGCTGGAACAATCGACCCGCAGGCAGAACGTAAGCGCCAGCGATGAACCCGTCCTGCAATATCATCAGCCGGATGAAACGATGAATGGCGAAGCGACGATTGCTGACACGCGCATCGCAACCCCTGAGCAGATCGCCTACACCGACGAGATGGTGGGAATGGTGGAAGACGCGCTCCTGAAGGCGTCGAAGGAGGATCGCGAAGCGTTCGTGCTCTTTGCTATCGAAGGATTTTCTCTGAGCGAGATCGCTGCCGTGACCGACCGTACGCCCGAGCAGGTGGAGAATTCGGTCGCGAATGCGCGCGAATTCCTGATCCAGAATTTGCAGTGCCCAAACCCGTTTGCGAAGAAGATCCTGCAGCACACCCAACTTCCACCTTTGCGAGGGCGGATCTCAGCGTAAAGACACCGAACCAACACGAGGAGAGTGCATGATCAGCCGTGAGACGTTGCGGCAGTTAGCGGAGATCGAATCCAAGTCTGGCCACGCGGTCAGTTTTTTCTACCAACCGCCCGCACCTCGGGACAAGTCGCACCGCGAAGAACATATCCTGATCAAAGACCTGATCCGTGAGGCAGTTGATTCCCACTCCGCGCGTGGGCAGCGCAACCACGACCAGGGCCTGCGTGCTGACCTGGACCGTATTGCCGCAGTGGGGAACCAACTTCGCGGTAACGGAGCCCACTCCAAGGCGATCTTTGCTTGTAGCGAAAATGATTTCTGGCGTGAATTCAACCTTCCCGCGCAATTGCCGGAGACGCGGCTCGACGTCAATTCACATTTTCATCTCAAGCCGCTGGTTGAACTGCTGAGTAGGTCGCCGCGGACGTGCGTCGCCGTCATCGACCGCGAGCACGCACTGATTTTTGAATCGACTTTGGGTGAAATCTCTGAAAGTGAAAAGATCGTGAACCCGCAGCCGCGACGTGCACGCAGCGATGGGTTCCACGGCTACGATGCCGGACATAACGAGCGGCATGTCGACAACGAGGCCATGCGGCATTTCAAGGAAGTGGCCGACCGCCTGCTGGTGCGTTTCGAGAACCGGGCATTTCGATTACCTGGTGATCGGTTGTCGCGACGAGATGTGGTCGGAGATCTACCCGCAACTGCATTCTTATCTCAACCAGCGGTTCATCGGGCGTTTCTCGGCGACCCGCCAGGCACGACCAAGCAACAAATCCGTGAGCACGTGGAGCGGATGGTTGCGGAGCGTGAAGCTAACGACCGGCAAGGACTCACCCGCGAAGTGCTGGGCGAAGCGCAACGCGACGCCTTAGGTGCCGTCGGCTTGCGCAACGTCTTGCGCTCGCTCGAAAAGGGCGAGGTGCAGGTGTTGCTGATGGGAAGCAACTTCTCTGCCCAAGCTTCCGAATGCAGCAACTGCGGTCACATGGATACGCGCGTCTCGAAGAGTTGCGGGGTCTGCGGGCAGGAGGCGGTGGAGGTGAAAGAGATCGCGGATTCGCTGGTCCGTCATGCGATCCTGCGCAGCGTAAATATCGTCTTCATCCATGACGATCCTGATTTCGACCGCGTCGGCAACGTAGGAGCGCTGCTGCGTTTCCGCTCCGACCACAACACCGCGGAGAAAATGGCGGGATAAGTTCGCAGTCTCGGGCAAGTAAAGCTTCGCACTAAACACGGAGTAAACACGAAGATCGTGCAACTTTTGGTTCTTTGTGTGAGGCTTTTTATTTTTGTTAGTATGCGCGCCTGTTTTGTGGAGCTCGATCGATGAAATTTTCCCGCCGTAAGTTCATAGAATCTGCCGCTGTTACCTCTGCCGCGATAGCGGCTGCGCCGGCTGCTCTGGCGCAATCCGGGAATCCTGCAAGCGTAGCGACCGGCGGCAAGACGATGATCGTCTGCAAGTACACCGGCATCCAGAGCATCGAGGCGCATACGACTGATGCGGCGCGGCGGCGACACGCTCGACGCGGCAATCTTGTCCTGAAGGGCAGGAAAATGATCCGACCGACGACTCCGTAGGCCTCGGCGGTTTACCGAATGAAGACGGCGAAGTCGAACTCGATGCCTCTAGTGATGCACGGCCCCACGCGGCGCATTGGAGCAGTAGGCGCGGTACGGCGAATCAAGAACGTTTCGCTTGCTCGCGAAGACGGTGATGGAGCACACCGGCCACGTGCTCGTAGTCGGCGAGGGCGCAAGCAAGATGGCGAAGCTCCACGGCTTCACCGGAAGAAAATCTCCTCACCGAGCGCTCGCGGCAAGATCTGGCAATTGTGGAAAGAGACATGTCTGACCAGGATTGGTGGGGACCGGGCATCGCCGATCCAAAATGGAAGCCGCCGACTGACCTGACCGGTGTTCCGTCGCGAAGGAGCGGACAAAACACCTGCATGACGTCGCCGCTGAGATCGGCATCGAGCCCGAGTGGCGGGACTACGCAGTATCGAAAAGTGATGATCCGCCGACGGGGACGATCCCATGCATCACGCTCAATGAAAAAGGTGAGATGTCGGCCGCGGTCAGCACCTCGGGTTTGGCGTGGAAGATTCCAGGACGCCTGGGTGATTCGCCGATCGTCGGCGCCGGAATTTATCTCGATCCCGATATCGGCGGCGCCGGCGTAACCGGCAATGGCGAAGAGAACATCAAGATCGCTGGCTCGCACACGGTGGTCGAAGCGATGCGGCGCGGCCTTGAGCCGAAAGAAGCTGCGACTGAAGCACTGAAGCACTTGGTCCGCTTCTATCGCAACGACATGACGCGGCTGCGCTATATCAATCTTGTATTTCACGTGCTGCGGCGCGACGGCGCGTACGCCGGCGTCGCACTGTGGGGTCAGGGTTCAAGCGGGAAGCAGTTGCAGATTGCCGTGCACGACGGCAACAAGCGGCTGGAGAATGTTTCAGCAATGTTCGAAGGGAAAGGGCTGAACTGGCCACCCGTGCCGGTGCTACCGCCCATCCGGTGATCGAAACCAATGAGTTACTAAGGCTGTTCGGGAGCCAGCGATGAAGGAACCGTTTCTGTTGACTTTTGCAACAGCATGGACCGTTGTGCCTTGGCTGGTTAAGACAATCAATCGCGGAAGAAGCGGCATTCCCTACGAAAATCAATTAGCGGCTAAGTTGGGAATCTCTGCAATCGGAGTTGCTTTGCTAATCCTCTGGTACTCGCTACCGGGTTCTAAGTGATTAGAAGAAGCGGACC
>CAVQGF010000055.1:0-23446 GCA_963711965.1 uncultured Acidobacteriota bacterium
ACTCGGCGTATCGCCCGCTACCGTATTCGCCGGCCATGAAACTCCCGGTCAAGGGGAGCCTGCGCCCCGGGGATGTCCGTGGGCGGCACTACATTGGTGCCAGCGGAGACAGGGAGGTTGGCAGTGGCAGGCGACCGTGGCGCCCCGGGCGCGCTGGACGGCACCGGCGGTGCGGGTGCGCCACCCGGCCGTGGCACCGTGGGCGCGCCGGCCAGGCCCTGGAGCCGGTACGACGACGCGCGCACCGCGGTCGTCCGCGACATCCTCCGGACGGTGATCTCCGCGCTCGCGGCGCAGGTCGGCCGGGCCCGCCTCGACATCCTCGACGCGGGCGGCAGCAGGCGGGTTCGCCGTGCCACTGGCGGGCCTGGGCCACAACGTCACGGTGATCGATCCCAGTCCCGACTCGCTCGCCGCCGCCGAACGCCGGGCCGCCGAGCTGAACGTCCCGCTCAGCGTGGTCCAGGGAGATGTCGCGGACCTCGCGACGGTGGCCGGCGAGGCGAGCGCGGATCTGGTGCTCTGCCACAGCGTGCTGGAGTACGTCGATTCCCCGGCGGACGCCATGGCGTCGATCGCCCAGGTGCTGCGAGCCGCAGGGCGCGGTCAGCGTGCTCGCCGCCAGTTCGGTTGCGGCGGTGATCCACCGCGCGCTGGCCGGCCGGTTCGACGACGCGCGGCGGCTGCTGGCCGAGATCGGCAGCGGATCCGGCCAGCCGCAGGCCCGCCCGCGACCGGCCCGCCCGCGACCGGCGCGGCCGGGACCAGCCCGGCCCGGGGGCGGGCGGGCCGCGGCGGTTCACCCTGGCGGCGGTGGTAGGCCTGATCGAGGGAGCAGGCCTGCGCCACGGCCGCGCCCACGGGGTCAGGATCTTCGCCGACCTGGTGCCCGGCATGTACGCCGACGCCGACCCCGGCGCCGCCGACGCGCTGCTGGCGCTGGAGCAGGCGGCCTCGGCTCATCCCGCCTTCCACGACATAGCCGCCCAACTACCTCTCCCGCGCCGGCGAAAACGCCCTCTTCGTCCAACGCCTCGATTCCCAATCAACCCTCCCTCCCGAACTGAAAAATTCAATTCGAATCCATCGAAGATCTCGGCGTCCGCGAAGTCCTCCACCACGGCCGCGTCTTCCACACCGTCAGACTCTACGCCTGCCGCAACCTCCGTCCCTCTCCTCAAGCCTCCGCCCCGCCCGCGCGCCGCTGATGCGTCGTATCCAAATACAAATTGTATCCCGCCACAAACGCCGGAAACAAATTCCCCACAATCCCCACCGCATCCATCTTCCCAAAAACAAATGCGAAAAGTAAAAGAACGCTCCCACCAAACTCATATACCAAAACGCCCGCGGCACAATCGGTCGCCCCGCCCTCTTCGACGCGAAATACTGCACCAACCATCGCCCCCCAAATAACACTGTCCCCGTCAGCCCAATCAACTTCATCGGCGTGAGCACAAACAAATGAACGTGCAGCAATTCCTGATTCATGCGCGAGTCTGTCCACAACCGCTCCCGCCTCAAACCACAAAATCACCGAAAATTCCTCGAAAACGCCTCGTCCCCTGCTACACTCCAGCGTGGGCCTGCTTGAATCCATCCAGGGTTTTCTCCACAGCGCCAAGGACGCTGGCGTCGCTAAAGCCGGCGGACTGCTTCTCGCCGGCGAAGATCCTACTGGCATTGGCGGCACCCTCGCTGGCTTCGGCGACCAGCGCGAAGTCGAGCTGCTGGTGGAAGCCGGATTCACTCCAATCGAAGCGATCCATATCGCTACCGCGAATGGTGCCGAATTCCTCGGCGAATCCGAACGCATCGGGACGCTTGCGCAGGCAAGCAAGCCGATATCGTCGTAATCAAGGGCGACCCCTCGAAAAACATTTCCGAAATCGAGAACGTCGAACTCGTCTTCAAAGACGGCGTCGGCTTCGATTCGCCCAAGCTCATCGAATCCGTCCATGGCCTGGTGGGCATCCGGTGATCTACATCGTTTGGCGCTTCACCGCGAAGCCCGCGCGCGTCGCCGATTTCGAGCGCCACTACGGCAGCGAAGGCACTGGGCGCAACTCTTCGCCGCTCGCCCGGATACCACGGCACAACGCTGCTGCGCGATTCCGCCGCGAAGAACAGATATTTATTGTGGGATTGCTGGGACTCGCTCGCCAGCTTCGAACGATTCAAGCAAGACCACGGCGCCGACTACGCCGCACTCGACAAACAATGCGAAGCCCTGACCGAAGAAGAAACAAAGGTTGGAGTCTTCGAATCTTCAGTGAACGTCATTCTGAGCGAAGCGTCAGCCCGCGAGGCGACCGAGTCGAAGAATCCCTTTGTTACGAGGATGGTCGGGTCTCCACCACCACCATGCTACCCATCCTCGTCACTCACCAGTTCCAACTTCCACGCGCCATCCGCAAGTACGTCACCCGAAAAATTCACCGAAACCCGCAGCACCGGGTTCTCGGCCGGCACCTCCATCACGATCACTCCATCGCGCAACTCCGCCTTGCACGTCCGCTCCGAAGCCACCACATAGCTTCTTTCGCAGCTCCATCAGTTTCCTGTACCACTCCAGCATCTCCTCATCCAGCTGCCAACTTAGCTTCGAGCGCTGGAACGTCTGCGGATCTTGCGGGTCGGCGACTTCCTTCCAATCAAATTTTTCAAACTCCGAGCGTCTGCCCTCCACTACCGCTTTCTGCAGCACTGGATCGCCGTAATCGGTAAAGAACTGAAAAGGATTTTTCTCTCCATACTCTTGGCCCATGAACAACAGCGGCGTCTCGGGCGCGAGCAGCAGCAGCGCCGCCGCAGCCTTATGTGCACCACGCGAAACGATGGCATTCAACCTGTCGCCCTTGGGGCGATTCCCAACCTGATCGTGATTTTGCAGACAAAAAACGTGCGCAGACCGAGGCAAGTCTTTGCACTCCGTTCCGCGAGGCTTGTCCCAATAATCGAAATGCTCGCCCTGAAAAACAAAGCCTTCACTCAATGCCTTCGTGATCTGCTCCGGCTTGCCGTAATCCTGATAGTAGCCATCGCGCTCATGGGTAAGAACGGCGTGCACTGCGTGGTGAAAGTCATCGCTCCATACGCCGTCGTAGCCATACCCTCCGTTTTCCGGCGTGCGCACCAGCTTCGCATCGTTGGCATCGGACTCGGCCACTATTGCAACTTCGCGCCCGAGCTGCTTTCCCAATGCGTGAACCCGCGACGCGAACTCCTGCAGGATATTCGTCGGCGAATCATCGAAAATAGCGTGCACCGCGTCCAGTCGAAGCCCATCCATGTGATACTCCCGCACCCAGAACAGCGCATTCTCGAGGAAGTAGCGCCGCACCTCCGCGGAATCCGGCCCGTCAAAGTTCACCGCCGAACCCCACGGAGTCTTGTAGCTTGTCTGTGAAATACGGCCCGAACATTCCCAGGTAATTGCCTTCGTTGCCTAGATGGTTGTAGACCACGTCCAGCGTGACACCCAGCCCGATCGCATGCGCCGCGTCCACCAGCTTCTTCAGGCCATTCGGGCCCGCCATAACTCGTTCTGCACCGAATACGGCGAGACGCCGTCGTAGCCCCAGTTCCGCGTTCCCGGAAAGCGCACACCGGCATCATCTCGATCATCGTCACGCCCAGCCGCTTCAGATACGGCAGCTTCGCAATCGCCGCTGCTAATGTCCCTTCCTCGGTAAATGTCCCGATGTGCAACTCGTAAAAGACTGCCTCGCCATACGGAATGCCGTGCCAATTCCCGGTCCGTCCACTGGAAGTTTTCGGGATCGACGATCTCGGTCGCCCCATGCACACCTTCCGGCAAGAAACGCGAAACGGGATCCGGCACCGGCTTCTGTCCATCGACAATATAGAAATAGCGGTCCCCCGGCTTCGCCGCCTCTTCCAGCTCGAAATATCCCGAATCTGCAAGACGCATCGCGTGATCGCGGCCCGTTCAAGCCGCAGCATGACCTGCTTCGCCTTGGGCGCCCACACCCGGAAGCGACACGCGCTCGCCTCGCAGCTGCGCGCCCAGATCGAGTGCTTCGAGCGTGATGTCGGTCAGATTCGGCACATCCATAAGATGCGAGAATTCGCGGCAGGTAAAATGGCGCGAGATGGAAGTTCCACAACATCATCCTCGCCTCGGCTTCTCCGCGCCGCGCCGAACTATTGCGCAGCGCGGGCATTCCGTTCACGGTCGATGTGGCCAATATTGCAGAGGACGCGAAACATGGCGAGAACGCCCGTCCAGCACGCCGAACGCCTAGCTCAGGAAAAAGCGGAAGTCGTAGCCAAGAGAAATCCGGAAGGGTCGTTCTCGGTGCGGACACCATCGTCGTCGTTGACGATGAGATCCTCGGCAAGCCGCGCGACGCAGCCGACGCAGCGCGCATGCTCCGCCTGCTCTCCGGCCGCGCCCACGAGGTGATCACCGGTGTCTGCATTGTTTGTCTGGAAACTGGAAACCGGAAACTGGAAACTCGCTCCGAGCCAACCAAGGTCTTCTTCCAGCGGTTAAGTCCGGAGGAAATAGAAAACTACATCGCCACCGGCGAGCCCATGGACAAGGCAGGCGCCTACGCGATCCAAGGCATCGCCTCGCGCTGGATCAGCAAAATTGAAGGGGACTACGCCAACGTGGTCGGACTACCCGTGGCGCTCGTGTGGAAGATGCTGCAGAAATTGTCGAGCGAATAAGCGGGTGCACCACCTTTCCGCTTCAGCGGAAGGTGGGATTAAGACTTCTTCTCCGGCTCGGTGCCTTCCTTCAAGCCGCTCTTAAAATTCTTGATGCCTTCGCCCAGGCCCTTGCCGATGTCAGCAAGCTTGCCCGGCCCAAAGATCACCAGCGCGATCGCCAGGATCAACAACAGCTCCATCGGCCCTAATTTACCCAACATGATTCCTCCTGAATATGAAAGCTGATTCTACCACCGCGCTCACAGCCCAACCCGCTCTATTAATGACGCTAGCAGCGCGGTGCGCCACGGCAGTGTGCCAACCACCACGTGCTCGTGGGTGGCGTGGGCGCCGTCGCCGATGGCTCCTAAACCGTCTAGAGTGCTAACTCCCAAAGCGGCCGTAAAATTCCCGTCCGACCCCCCGCCCACGGCAGCTTCTTCCAGCTTGAACCCCATCTCTTTGGCTATCTCTCGCGCCACTGCGAAGATGGCTTTTACTTTCTCGCTGCGCTCCAGTGGCGGACGGTTGATCCCGCCGGAAAGGCTCAGCTTGCATTTCTTATTGAAGGCCTTCAGCCCGCGGAATTTCTTGTCCATGGCGATGGCGTCTTTCATGGTGGAGACACGCAGATCGATCTGCGACTTCGCCTCCGCCGCGATGACGTTACTTCGGCTGCCGCCGGCCACTACTCCTGGATTCACCGTGATCCCACGCTTGCGATCGGTGAACGCGCTGACCTTCACCACTTGCTTTGCGAGTTCCAGCACCGCGCTCTGACCCTTTTCGAAATCGAGTCCCGGCATGGGAAGAAACGCCTTGCACGCGAAGACTGTATTCGCCCACGCCCTTGCGCGAAGTCTTCAGCGCGCCCTTCGGTCCGAACGACGGTTCCAACACCAGCACTGCCGCATGTTCTTTTGCCAGCCTCTCCGTGATCGCCCGCGAACTCGCACTTCCTACCTCTTCATCCGACACCAGCAGCACCGTCACCGGACGCGGCAACCATCCGTGCATCTTCTGCAGCATGGGGATCGCGTGCATTATCATCGCGACTCCTGCCTTCATGTCGAATACGCCTGGTCCGTAGAGCTTTCCGCCGCCCTCCCGCACCGGCATAGTCTGCAAAGTTCCCAGCGGCCATACCGTGTCCAAGTGACCCAGCAGCAAGATCGGCTTCCCGTGCGTGCGCCCGCCGAATGTCACCTGCAGGTGGTCCCCCGCGGGAGACTGCGGATGCATCGTGATCCGCCCACCCAGGTTCGCGAAACGCCCGGCGACGAACTGCGACATCCTGTCCAGCGCCGCTTTGTCATCGCTCGGCGACTCGATCTCAGCCATGCTGGAAAGGGTCGATACGATCTCTTGTTCGCGGCTTTCTGCCGCCGACAGCAGCTCACGGGGGTCAAGCATAGGCTGCAGTATAATCTTCAGTTCTTGCCATGTCCGACGCCGCCCATTCCGCTGTCGCCGCGCCCGCTTCAGAAGCGGTCACGCTCGACATCAATCAGATCCAGCAGATCCTGCCGCATCGCTATCCCTTCCTGCTGATCGATCGCATCACGGCTTTGGACACCGGCAAACGCGTCACCGCCATCAAGTCGGTGACTATGAACGAGCCTTATTTCGCCGGACACTTCCCCGGCCACCCGGTCATGCCCGGCGTACTCGTCGTGGAAGCCATGGCGCAGGCCGGCGGGCTGCTCATCATGCGCGAGTTCGAGCCCAACTCAAAGTTGGTCCTCTTCACCGGCATCGATAAATGCAAATTCCGTAAGCAGGTCACGCCCGGCGACCAGCTCCGCATCGAGGTCGAAGTCCTGGCCTTCCGCCGCAACGTCGGACGCATGCAAGGCTCCGCATACGTCGGCGACCAGCTCGCCTGCGAAGCCGAACTCAGTTGCGTCGTCATCGACCGCTAACCTGATGAAATCTTCCGCCGCTGCCGCCAACGTGCATGCAACCGCTATCGTCGATCCCGGCGCGAAGATTCCTTCATCATGCCGCATCGGTCCTTATTGCGTCATCGGTGCGGAGGTCGAACTAGAGGAAGACAACGAGCTCATCTCGCATGTCGTCATCGGCGGACCCACGAAGATTGGCAGCCACAACAAGATTTTTCCGTTCGTCTCCATCGGCATGGAGCCACAAGATCTTAAATTTAAGGGCGAGAAGACGCGCCTCGAGATTGGCGATAACAATTACATCCGCGAATGCGTCACCATTCATCGTGGCACTCCGGGCGGCGGCGGACTCACCAAGCTCGGCAGCCACTGCCTCCTGATGGCTTATTCCCATATCGCACACGATTGTTTCGTAGGCGACCACGTCATCATGGCCAACAACGCCACCCTCGCCGGACACGTCATCATTGAAGAATGGGCCACCGTCGGCGCATTCTCACCGGTGCATCAATTCACTCGCGTCGGCGCGCACGCCTATATCGGCGGCGGCACCGTAGTGACTAAAGACGTTCTGCCATTTTCCAAGACGGTCGCTTCGCGCGAGGCCCGCGCCTATGGTGCCAACTCGATTGGACTTGAGCGCCGCGGCTTCAGCAAAGAGCGCGTCCTGCAGATCCAGAAGGCTTTCAAGACCCTTCTCAACTCCCGCCTTAATACTTCGCAAGCCCTAGAGAAAATAAAGTCCGAAGGCGACATCGGCGAGGACGTACTTCAGTTAGTGAAGTTCATCGAAGATTCCAAACGCGGCGTGATTAAGTGAGTTGCAGGGGTGCCCCATCCTTCGCGCAGTGCATGCGAGCGAAGCGTTGGGTTACTTACCGTACGTGACCCGCCAAATCCTCTTCCCGCCATCATCCACGATCAGCAGCGACCCATCCTGCATCACCAACAACCCCACCGGGCGCCCCCACACTTTTCCATCCGCGAACCATCCCGTAATGAAATCCTCATAGCCTCCGGCGGGCTTTCCATCCTTCATTCGTACACGCACGATCTTGTATCCCGTGGGCTCCGCGCGGTTCCACGATCCATGCAGCGAGACGAATGCGTCCCCTTGATACTCGGCAGGAAACATTTTTCCGTTGTAGAACGCGAGGCCCAGCGTCGCCGAGTGCGCCTGGATCAACACATCCGGAGTGATCGTCTTCTGCACCAGGTCGGGACGCTTGCTTGCATTGTCCGGATCCGGATTCTTGCCGATGTACGCATATGGCCAGCCATAGAATCCGCCCTCCTGGACAAACGTGAAGTAATCAGGCGGAAGATTGTCACCCAGCCCATCGCGCTCATTGATCGTGGCAAACAGTTGGCCGGTCTTCGGTTCGAACGCGATTCCCACGGCGTTGCGCAAGCCGGCGGCGTAAATGCGATGGCCTGATCCATCCGGGTTGTACTCCGAGATCGCCGCGCGCCGCGAATCGCCCTCCGGCGAATCGTTCGACGAGGATCCAACCGTCACATACATCTTGGTTCCAGCCGGATTGAAAGTGATATCGCGCGTCCAGTGCTGGTTGTAGCCGCTCGGCGTGAGGTCCGCGATGTGCTCCGGCTTGCTCTGAGCCTTGGTTTGTCCAGTCGCATATTTGAAACGTACCACCTCGCCGGTCTGTGCGACATACAAATAGTCTTTCCAGAAAGCCATCCCGAACGGCTGTATTAGCCCGCTAGCAAAAATGAACTTCTGCTGAAACTTTCCATCCGGCCCGACCCCGCGGAGTATCCCGATCTCGCCATCGCGAGCATCGCTTACGAACACGTCTCCGTTCGGCGCCATCGCCAGCCAGCGTGCCCCTCCGAATTGCCCATCAGCATAGACACTGATTCGGAATCCTACCGGCGAATGCAGGCGCGCTACCGCAGGATGATCGTGGATTCGCTGATCATTGTCCGAGCTGCGCGTCGCGCCCGGCTTCGGCAGCTCTGACGCCTTGATCTCATAATGCTGCAGGAAGCGCTCGTCTTCCGGGCGCCCCTCGAAGGTGAGCGTTTCGTTTTTTTGCGCACCGCAGCCCAGCACGAGCAGCAGAGAGTTCTAAGCAACAACATCATCGCCTTTACTTTCACTCGTTAAGCCCCGCTTTCAAATTACAAATTACCAATTAAAAATTACAAATCCAGTAGACTGTTGCCCGTGGCTCACGCACCCAAACTCGGACTCATCGCCGGCAACGGCACGCTTCCCCTTCCTCGTCTTAGACGCGGCTCGCGCGCAAGGGAATGAAGTTATTGTTGCGGCCATCAAAGAAGAGACCGATCCCGCCATCGAGAGCGACGGCACCAAGGTGCACTGGCTGTCGCTCGGGGAACTCTCCAAGCTGATAGACATCTTCAAGGCTGAGGGCGTCACCCGTGCCCTGATGGCTGGCCAGGTGAAGCACAAGCAGATTTTCAGCAGCATCCGCCCAGACTGGCGGCTGGCCAAGCTGCTGCTCTCGCTCGGGACGCGCAATACCGATTCGCTCATCGGCGCCGTCGCGAAGGTCCTGGAAGACGAAGGCATCCACCTGATGCGCTCCACCGAATTCCTGGAGCCGCTGCTCGCGAAACGCGGCGTGCTACACAAAGCGCGCTCCGACCGACGAAGAAAAAAAGAACATCGCCTACGGACGCGACGTCGCTCGCCACATCGCGCAACTACGACATCGGCCAGACCGTCGTTATCGCCGAGTGCGCCTGCGTCGCCGTTGAAGCGATGGAAGGCACGGACGCCACCATCGAGCGCGCCGGCAGCATAATGCGAAGTTTAGGAGATTGTCATCCCGGGCGGAGCGAGGGATCTGCTGTTTCCGGACCCACCTTGAGCCGCGCCCTCACCGTTGTCAAAGTCGCGAAGCCGAACCAGGACATGCGCTTCGACGTTCCCGTCGATCGGCGTAAAGACCATTGAAACCATGGCCGCCGCCGGCGCAACCTGCCTCGCTATCGACGCCGGCAAATGCCTGCTCCTCGACGGCGACAAAATCATCTCCGCCGCCGACCGCGCCAACATCACGATTATCTCGGATTAGTCCACGAAGGTCACCCCGAGCGAAGCGAGCCGCGGCGAGCGTAGCCGAGGGATTCCGAATTTCCCATGATTTAAACTGGAAACTGGAAACCGGAAACTGGAAACTAAAATAAAAACCGTCGCCATCGGCGTGGGCGCTTTCGGGCGCAACCACGCGCGCGTCTATCGTGACCTAGCACAAAAAGGCGAAGTGGATTTCGTCGGCATCGTCGACTTCGACCACGCCCGCGCTTCCGCCGTCGCCGCCGAGTTCGGCACCCGCGCCTTCACCTCCATCGACGAGCTCTTGCGCGACGCCAAGCCCGATGCCGCTTCCGTCGCCGTTCCCACCGTCGAGCATCTCAACGTCGCCCAGAAATTGATGGAAGCTGGCGTTGACGTGCTCATCGAAAAGCCGCTCGCGCCTTCACTCGCCGAAGCCGACGAGCTCATCCGTTTGGCGCAGCGTACCTCGCGCATAGGCATGGTCGGCCACCTCGAGCGTTTCAACCCAGCCGTCCGCGCCACCATTCCGCTGCTCACTCAGCCCATGTTCTTCGAGGTGCACCGGCTCAGCATCTTCACTCCGCGCTCGCTCGATGTCGATGTAGTTCTCGACCTAATGATCCACGACCTCGACGTCGTTCTCTCATTCGTCGATTCGCCGGTGAAAGAAGTTCGCGCGGTCGGCCTGCCGATCCTGACGCGAAAAAGTGGATATCGCCAACGTGCGCCTGGAATTCGACTCCGGATGCGTCGCCAATTTCACCGCCAGCCGCGTTTCTACTGAGCGCGTGCGCAAGCTGCGCTTCTTCCAGCCGCACCAGTACATCTCCATCGACTACACCCGGCAGGACGTGATCGCCTTCACCGTCGATCAATTCGCCGCGCCCAAAGACGGAGACCAAACATTCAATCCAATGTCCTTCATGTCCGGTGAAGACCTCGGCGCACACCCTTCGAGCCCAAACATCAAGCTCGCCAAGCCACCGATCGGTAAAGAAGAGCCGCTGATGGCCGAGATCAAAGAATTCCTGCGCGCAGTCCGCGAGCGTTCGAAGCCTGTCGTCTCCCTCGAAGATGGCCGCCGCGCCCTCGCTCTCGCCCTCGACATCCTCGCCGAGATCCAGAAGCACTCCAAACGCCTTAATCTGCTAGCGCCAACGGCGCGCAACTGATCGTTTTGACAGCTTCTGAACCCTCTTTCTAACGTCCCATTTCACGGCACATACATCTAATAAATGCGACAATAAAAGCATGCTCCGGCTCGACATTGAACCACCCGCGGAGGTTTCGCCGTCTAAATCCACGATGGCTGCGCCTTCCTCCGCCAAGCCGGTGTATATCGAGCATCCCATCCTCACGCTCGAACGTTTGGAATGGCAGGACGAGCGCTCCAAACTCCGCCTTCAAGTCGCTCTTTGGGCCTCCATTACCACCCACCTCATCCTCCTAATCCTCGGTTTCATTTTTTGGCCAAAGATTCAGGCGTGGCAGGAGGCCCGCGAGGCAGCGCAAGCGCGCGAAATATCGCCTCAGCAAGCGCTTAAGGACCGTGAACTCACATTCCTGGAATTGCCGCCCGCGCCCGTGGTTCAGCCTAAGGATTCCAGCATCATCTCCGACCAGAACCGCAGCGCTACCGTGAAGCAGCCGCAGCTCGATCGCAAGCGCTTAAAGGAGATCCTCGACTCCAGCAACGCGAAACCCGGTGCGCCGGGAATGAACATGCCTGCGCTGCCGAAGTCACCTCCCGAGCAACCGAAAGAAGCTCAGCAACAGCAGCAGGAACAGCCCCAACCCCATCAGCCGGCGAACCAGCTGGCGCATTTGGAATCGCCGCCGATACCCAACCGCTCTGCCAACCGCGGCGCGTTCAACAGCAATCTCTCGGCCGGCTCTGCTATCGAGCAGGCTGCGCGAGAGAGCGCACGCACTACCGGCACCGGCGGTGACTACGGTCCTCCACTCATGGACCCGCGCGGCAGCGTGCAGAGCGATATGGAAGTCCTCAGCGACACTATGGGGGTCGATTTCAGCGGATACCTCGCCCGTCTGGTGCACGATGTCCGGTTGAATTGGTACAACCTGGTTCCCGAGGTCGCGCGGCCGCCGTTGCGCAAGACCGGAAAAGTCACTATTGATTTCGTCATCACCAAGAACGGCAGCATCAGCGGCATGCGCATCATGAGCCCCTCGGGTGATATATCGCTCGACCGCGCCGCCTACGGCGGCATCACCGCCGTGAACCCCTTCCAGCCACTGCCAACGAAGTTCCGCGGCGAATATCTCGCGCTGCGCTTCCGCTTCCTCTACAACCCCGACCGCAACCAGCTCAGATAAGTCGTAAGACTTCCCCGAGTTGTCATTCTGAGGGAGCGCAGCGAGTCGAAGAATCCCTTTGGCAGGCATGTTAGGGCGCGAGCCTCTCACGTGACACCCTGCGAAGGTCGTCCCGAGCGAGCCCGCGTGGTGGCAGGTCGAGGGATCTGCATTTGATTCATCATTTAAAATTCGACATTCAAAATTAGAATGCTTCCATGACCTCGCGCCGCCAGCAGACCATCGGCCTCGTGCTGATTGCTCTCTTCATTCTTATTTTTATTCTGGTGCGCGCCGGAAAATCCATGCCCTGGGGATGGCGATGATGTTTGACCCACTCCTCGTCGTCATCCTAGGCCCGACCGGCAGCGGGAAAACATCTCTTTCGCTCGCGCTCGCTGAAAAATTTAGCGGCGAGATCGTCAGCTGCGACTCCGTCGCTGTCTATCGCGGATTCAACATCGGCACCGCCAAGCCGTCTCCGGCAGAACGCGCCCGCGTTCCTCACCACACGCTCGACATAGCTGAGCCTTCCCAACCCTTCACCGCAGGGGATTACTCTAAGCAAGCGCGTGCTGCTATCAACGACATTTCCGCGCGCGGGAAGATGCCTATCGTCGTCGGCGGCACCGGTCTCTACTTGCGCGCACTCTTAGACGGCCTCTTCGCAGGGCCGCCGCGTTCCGAAGAGCTGCGCGAGCGGCTTCGCGCCGCAGCCGAACTCAACGGGCCAGGTCATCTGCATGAACTTCTCGCGCGCCTCGACCCCGCAGCCGCCGAAAAGATCCACCCCAACGATCATTCCAAGTTGATACGCGCCATCGAAGTCTGCATGGCGGCGCGTTCCAAGATGACTGAGCTTTGGGAAAAAGGTCGCGACCCGCTCACCGGCTTTCGCATCTTGCGCCTCGGTCTCGATCCCGATCGCCGCAGGCTCTACGAACGCATCAACCGGCGCGCAGCGGAGATGTTCAGAAACGGCTTGGCTCAGGAGACGAAATCGCTTCGTGACAAATATGGCGATGGCGTCCCGGCTCTAACCTCTCTCGGCTACAAACAAGCCATGCAGTTGCTGAACAAAGAGGTGGACGAGATGGCAGCCGTTGCCAGTGCGCAGCAGAGCCACCGCAACTACGCCAAGCGTCAGATGACCTGGTTTCGCCGCGAGACCGATGTCCAGTGGTTTAAGGGATTCGGCGATGACGCGGTATTGCAACAGCAGGTGTCCGAAATCGTGGCGGCCCCTGTACTCCGGGACACGTCCCCACCCTGAGCGCCTAAGTTGCACTCCCGCTGCCGTGACACCGAAATGACGCGCATACTTAAGACAGAAAGGTAAGCTCATGCCCGAGGCTCCCCACCCCCACCTCGAGAGCACGGTGGCCCGTCTGCGCCGCATTGCAGACGAGCTGTGCTCCGTTCAAAACGAGCTCTGCTGGACGGTCGTCACCGACGATCCCTCTACTGAAAGCCGCCGCCAACGTCTACATGAGGTGCTCACGCTCGAGCTGATCCTCGACGTGAAGGCTTCCATCGACCGCACCCGACAAATGCTCGGTACTTACATCGACGCCATGGCGGAATCCGTCGCGCAAGATAGCGATCCGCTCGCCCAGCGCTCCCGCAAAGCGCGCGTAACAGAAATGCTCTCGCTGATGCGTAAGCGGCTTGTCCAAACGCGGGACCGTGTCCGCGACACCTTCACCGATCACCTGGATTCGCTCATCGAGCAGAGCATCAAGGAAGATTCACAACCGAATGAGAATCCCGCACGCCACGAAGCTGCCTAATCTATAGTCAAGCCGCGGCTGCTCTGATATCGTCGCCGCATGTTTCGTCGTGCATCCATGGGTCTTGCTGTCCTCATCTTCTGCCTTCCTTCTGTTGCTAAAGATAATTACCAGCGCACGGAACCCATCCACATCACCCGCGAAGGTCAGCGCTGGGCGGAAC
The DNA here is from genome assembly GCA_963711965.1 of uncultured Acidobacteriota bacterium. Taxonomy (GTDB): domain Bacteria; phylum Acidobacteriota; class Terriglobia; order Terriglobales; family Acidobacteriaceae; genus CAVQGF01. The sequence goes on from CAVQGF010000055.1 coordinate 13,906, forward strand.
GCACGCTTGCAAGACTGACCGTCCAAGAAAAAGTGGGACAGCTCTTCATGCTGCGCGCTCCCACCGAATTCTTTAACGTCGCAAACCCGCAATATGCCGCACTCCGCGATCGCGTCCGGCAGTTTCACGTCGGAGCCATGTTGCTCACAGTTCCGGTGGATGGGCCACTAGTTCTCAAGAACCAGCCCTACGAAGCAGCCATGCTGACCAATCAATTGCAGCGCGATTCTGACTTGCCTTTGCTCTTCGCGGCTGACTTCGAGCGCGGGCTCTCGAATCGCTTTTACGGAGCTACGGTCTTCCCCCACTCCATGGCGTTCGCTGCCACGGGAAATCCTGCCTATGCCGAAACTTTTGCCCGCATCACCGCGCAGGAAGCCCGCGCCATCGGCGTCCAGTGGAATCTGTTTCCCATCGCTGACGTAAATTCCAATGCTGACAACCCCATCATTAACGCGCGCGCATGGAGTGAAGACCCGCACCAGGTCGGCGAATTCACGGCGGCGTTCATCCGCGCATCAGCGGCGACTGGAATTCTCACCACCGCGAAGCATTTTCCCGGCCACGGCGATACCTCCACCGACTCTCATCTCGACGTCGCACGCGTCACCGGCAACATGGATCGTCTGCAATCTATCGAGCTTGCGCCGTTCGACGCCGCCATTCGCGCCGGCGTAGACGCCGTAATGATCGCGCACGTCACCGTACCTGCGCTCGAGCCCGATCCGCGGCGCGTCGCCACCGTGTCGCACAAGGTGGTCACTGAATTTCTAAAAGAAAAGATGGGCTTCCAAGGCATCGTCATTCCTGACGCGATGGACATGGCCGCGCTTACCCAGATGTTCCCCGGCGGCCGCTCCGCCGTCGAAGCCTTTAAAGCCGGTAACGACATGATCGTGATCCCTGCCGATCTCGAGACTTCGTTTAACGCGATGGTTCGCGCCGTGCAAAGCGGCGAGATCAGCCGCGCCCGTCTCGACGACTCCGTCCGCAAGATCCTTTACGCCAAGGCGTCACTCGGGCTCCACCGCGCCCGGCTCGTGGATATGAACGCCATCAGCTACGCCGTCGGCAAGCCGGAGAGCCGCGTGTTCTCTCAGAAAGTGGCAGACGAAGCCGTTACCCTTCTCAGAGACAACGGCAAGCTGCTGCCGCTGCAAAAAGGCGGAACTTCTGGCGCCGCAAGCCCGTACATACCGTTGGGTGGCTCCGGCCGTCAGTTGCTGACGGTCGTGTTCACCGACGATCTGCGTCTCGACGAGGGCCGCATTCTCGATCGCGAGTTGAAGTCCCGCGTTCCCGATGCTGCCGTCATCTACATCGATCCGCACGTCGCCGCCGGGATGACGGACACGGTCCTCGCGGCGGTAGATCGCGCGCAGTCGGTGGTGATCGCGGTGTATATGAACGCTACCAGTCAGGGACAGATCGTTATGGCCGACGGAAAAGCGCACCGCACCATTGCATTGTCGGAGGCAGGGCTAAGACTGATGAACGGGATACTCGCTCGCGCCGGTGATCGGACTGCAGTCGTGGCCATGGGAAGTCCCTATCTGGCTTCCGCTTTTCCTGACGTACAGAATTATCTTTGCACGTATTCCATCGCCAGCGTTTCGGAGATCGCCGCCGCTAAAGCGCTTTTTGGTGAGATCAGCATCCACGGCCATAGCCCAGTCACGATCCCTGGGATTGCCGACCGCGGCGCCGGACTCGATCGCCCCATCATCACATCGCATCAGCGATGAGGAGGATTTTTCGATGAACTCTCGCATCTTTCGCTTCACCACTCCCCTTGCATTGTTCCTTCTCGCCGCATTCACCTCGGGTTGCGTGGTCAAGGAGAGCAGCCGCAATCGCGATGACAACGGCGATAAGGCCTCGGAGAGCAAAGGCGCCGAGATTTCCACCCCCTTCGGTACGCTGCGCGCGCGCAATGAAGATGACGGCAAAGCTACCGGCATGGCCATTTATCCCGGCGCGCGCATCCTCAAAGAGAAGAATGACGATCACGGTGGCAACGTCGTTATCGATACTCCCGTCTTCGGCCTGAAAGTTGTTGCCGTAAAGTACGAGACCGACGACTCTCCGGAGAAAGTTCTCGACTTCTACCGCAACGAACTGAAGAGATTTGGCCACAAGGTCCTGGAGGTGCCGCCCCAACCATGAACCTGACGACGTGGTCGTAGGTGACGTCCACAAGAACAAGCAAGACAACGACCTCACTTGTGACAAAGATGACAAGCAGAACGGTCCGGTGACAGAGCTGAAAACCGGCACCGAGGACAATCAGCACGTGGTCGGTGTCGAGCAGAAAGGCAAGAGCACCCATTTCGCGGTCGTGTACGTGCGCGTCCACGGCGACCACGACAACAGCATGTGATCTATCGATCGACGAAGGTCATCCCGAGCGAAGCCGAGCAACCGCAAGGCTGAGTCGAGGGATCGCATTTTCTGACTCCCGACCGTTGACCACCGACCACTGTTATCCTTTCCTCATGCAACACACTTGCCACCGGTGCGGTGCAAACGTCGACGACGGGATCCCATTTTGCCGGCAATGCAACGCTCCTCAGATCAAGGTGGTTACTGCTGAATCACCGCTGCCGCAGGAAATCCTGGAAGCGGATCCCGAACCGCTCGAGCGCCTAAGCTATGAGGCTCCCACCTCGCCCCGCGCTATCGACTGGCGCAATGCCCTGCCCGCCGTCTTCTTTGTTGCCGTCCCTGCCGGATTGCTGTCCTCGTCACCGCTGAGCATTCTTTTCTTCCTGTGGACTTTTGCGGCTGGGGTGATGAGCGTCTCAACCTATCGCAAGCGGACTCAGAGCGCTGTCTCTGGCGGCATGGCTGCTCGCTTGGGATTGCTGGCCGGCACAGTGGCATTCGCTATCTTCCTGATCGTGTTCCTGGTGGCCATGAGCCGACCGGATTTTCGGCGGCAACTGCACCAGCAAATGGAAAGCAGGCTGGCCAGCAATCCTGACCCGAATATTCGCCAGGCTGCCGCCATGCTCGCCTCCCCAGACGCTTTTGCTACCGTATTCACCTTTATCATTGTGGCGATTGGGGTTCTCTTCTTGTTTTTCTCGGTATTGGGGGCGGTTGCCGCCGCCACCATCTTCGCTCCAAAAAATCGCGCCCCATGACGATCTCCACACAGAGACGCGGCATGCCGCGTCTAAGGATCCCGTCGCAGCCTCTTAGCCCCTGTTTCCTGCTTCCCGCCTCCTGCTGTTAAAATCCATTGCTTCCCATGAGTTCACCCGCACAGCCCCGCAAGCCTGCGCGCAATGCCGCGACCTTGCATGAAAAATCACAATTGATGTCGGGCTCGGAGATCGAGCGCACCCTGGTCCGCCTGGCGCATGAGATCGTCGAAAAAAATAATGGTGTCGAGAATCTGACGCTAGTCGGCATCAAGCGTCGCGGTGTGCCGTTGGCGGAGCGCATCGCAAAACTGATCCAGCAGATCGAAAAGAAGAAGGTTCCAGTCGGCAGCCTCGATATCACTCTCTATCGCGACGATCTCTCGCCCGTGGGCCACAAGCCTGTGGTCCAGAAGGGTGATATCGGCGCCGACGTGGTTGGTCGCGAAGTCATCCTGGTCGACGACGTGCTTTACACCGGCCGCACCGTCCGTGCCGCGCTCGATGCCCTGTTTGATCACGGCCGCCCGCGCCGCGTGCAGCTTGCCGTGCTGATCGATCGTGGCCACCGCGAGTTACCCATTGAAGCCGCTTACGTCGGCCGCCGGGTGCAGATCCAGGAAAACGAGACCATTGAAGTCAAAATGAAAGAGACCGACGACAGCGAGAAAGTCCTGCTCGTCGAGCGCATCTCCTGATGGCCAAACGCCGGAGTCTGCTCGATCTTGAGCACCTGAGCACCGACGAGATCACCGGACTTTTACGCCTCGCTCGACGCATGCAATCCGGACGCGCCCGCCCATTGCTTCGCAATCACCGTATCGCACTGCTTTTCTATGAATCCTCGACGCGCACACGCGTCTCATTCGAATTCGCAGCCAAAGCGCTACGCGCGACCACGTCCGTGATCACCTCGGTGGCTTCCAGTATCGAGAAAGGCGAATCGCTCCTCGACACCGGATACACCCTGCGCGCGCTCGGCGCAGACCTCATCGTGATGCGGCACCCATCTTCGGGAGCGCCGCACGTGCTCGCGCGCAATCTGGACATTCCCGTGGTGAATGCCGGCGACGGCCTGCACGAGCACCCATCGCAGGGCTTGCTCGATGCTTTCACTATCCTGCGTCATAAAAAGAATCTTAAGGGGCTTCGCGTCACCATCGTGGGCGACATCTTCCATAGCCGTGTCGCCCGCTCCGCCGTTCATGTGCTCACCAAATTCGGCGCTCAGGTCTGTCTCTGCGGTCCGCCGGAATTATGTCCGGAGATGGCGACTACGTTGGCGAAGGGCGTGAGCGTTTCCCGTCATCTCGAACCTGCGATCCGCGGCGTCGATGTCGTCATGATGTTGCGCATCCAGAAAGAGCGCCTCGCGGGATTGAATCTCGACCTGCCTGCGTACGTCGCAAATTACCAACTCAATGCCGATCGACTTCGCCTTGCAAAGCACGACGCGATTGTCATGCATCCCGGGCCCATCGTGCGCGGCCTTGAGATTTCTGGCGACGTCGCGGATGGGCCGCAATCCGTGATCACCGAGCAGGTGCACAACGGCGTCGCCGTACGGATGGCCATCCTGGCCTGGTGCTTGGGGGCTGCGAAGTGAGCGCAAACACGAAATCGCTACTTATAAAGAACGGTCGGTTGATCGACCCTGCTTCGAACATCGACGCGGAGATGGACGTCATCCTCCGCGACGGCAAAGTGGCGGAGGTCGCAAGCAAAGGTAAGCTTCGCGGCTCGGCCGATGAGAAGTTCGACGCCCGCGGACTCGTCGTCGCTCCCGGCTTCATCGACATGCACGTTCACCTGCGCGAGCCTGGGCAATCGCACAAAGAAACTATCGCCACCGGCACGAAAGCCGCTGCCGCCGGCGGATTCACCTCCGTCTGCGCCATGCCCAACACCGCGCCCGTGAACGACTCCGCCGAGATCACCGCCTGGATGTGCGCTCCTGAACGTGGCGCTGTGGTCAACGTTTTCCCCATTGCTGCGGCAACCATCGGGAGCCTGGGTGAAAAGCTCACGGATTTTAAAGCTCTGCAGCGCGCCGGAGCAGTCGCTGTGACCGACGACGGTAAACCCATCCTCGACGATGCCATCATGCGCGAAGTCCTGCGGCAGGCAGCTCAACTCGGAATGCCGGTGATCCAGCACGCCGAGGACACGCGCCTCACCAGCGGCGCCACCATGAACGCCGGCCCTACTGCGTTCCGCCTTGGTCTACGTGGAATGCCGGCAGAAGCAGAAGCTCTCATCGTGCAGCGCGACATCAAGCTCGCCGCTCAAACCAAATCGCAATTGCACGTCGCCCACATTTCGACTCTGGCTGCACTCAAGGCCGTGCGCAAAGCCAAGCGCGAGCGCCTGCGCGTGAGCTGCGAGATCACCCCACACCATTTTGCGTTGATCGACGAAGATCTTGCGGCCGCCGGCTCGCTCAGCATGTATGACTCGCGTTTCAAGATGAATCCCCCCTTGCGCTCTGCCGCCGATCGCGAAGGCATACTGGCCGCCCTGGCCGATGGCGCCATCGATGCGATCGCCACCGATCATGCACCGCACGCCGCGCAAGAGAAAAATGCCGAGTTTGATCGCGCTCCCTTCGGCATCACCGGATTGGAAACCGCCCTCGGACTCGCCATCACCCGCCTGCATCGCGAGAAACGCGTGCCGCTCACGCGTATTGTCGAACTCTTCTCCAGCAATCCTGCGCGACTGCTGAACCTCCGGGGGCGCGGCTCACTCGCCGCAGGCTCACACGCCGATGTCACTATCTTTGACCCTGCTAAGCGTTGGACCTACGACGCTGAGCGCTCTCTCTCCAAGTCGAAGAATTCCCCGTTCGGGGGCTGGCAATTACTTGGCAAAGTCATGGCCACAATCGTCTCCGGCGATATCGTTTTTCCTGGGTGATTGTCTTTGCTTTCGCTACCTCCTGCTTCCTGCCTCCTGCCTCCTACCTTTGGTAACTTTCAGCCCTTATGTGTTTCAGGTTACAATCTGGCAACCATGGGCCAACGTAAAAGCGCACGCGTAGACGCGACCATCGAGGTGCGTTTATTTGGTATGGACGGCACGGAAAAGCCGTTCTCCTCCAAGGCCGTCACCAAGGAAGTCAGCAAGACGGGCGCGCAGATCTCGGGAGTACAGACCTACTTCAAGCCAGGTCAGACCATCGGATTTTCCATCGCCGGTAAGAAATATCGCTGCACCGTCGTATGGGTGGGCCGCCACGATACTCCTCTCGTCGGACATATAGGGGTGCAGGTCCAGGGACACATCACTCCCGATTGGGGCATCAGCTTTCCTCAGCATCCCATCGACAGCTTTACACCTAAGCGGATCCACGAGTCGAAAAAAGATTCCGACAGCGTCAGCTACTTCGAATATCGTTCCGAGCGGCGCGACGCAAAGCGCCAGCCGGTTCGCGCCGGAGCACGTATGAAACCAGCTATGGGGGGCGCCGCGGGCTGGGGTATGTGCACCGACGTCAGCTTAGGTGGATGTTTCATCGAGACCGCCAGCAATCTGACTTCAGGCACGCGCCTGGAACTCACCATCAACATAGAGAATGCTGAGCTCCGCGCTATCGGCGTTGTACGCAATCGCAAGAAGAATGGAGTGGGCATCGAATTCACTGAGCTGACCCACGAGACCAAGGAACACTTGAAGGGTCTGTCCAGCGAGCGCGCCAAGTTTGTTCAACCTCTCAAGAAAAGCGCTCACCATTCTGACGAGGACTAGGGTGCCCCACCTTTTCGCGCAGCGAAAGGTGGGTTCTTGACCGACCATGCCCGCCAACTTCATTCAGAAACTAACGGGAAAAGACACTCGCCTCAGTGGCTTTCGTCACTTCGAGCTGCTAGTGAATGTCTTCGTCGTCGTTCTGCTCATCTCCAATCTGGTGGCGCAAAAGATCGTTCCCATCGGTCCTTTTCATTTCTTTGGCCGTGAATTCACATTTCATGTAAGCGGGGCGCAGGCTCTCTTCCCCATCACCTACATTTTTGGCGACGTCTTCACTGAGGTCTACGGATACAAAGGCTCGCGCCGCGCCATCTGGATCGGCTTCTTTGCCTCGGTGCTCATGGCGTCGATGGCGACATTCGTCGTGTTGCTCCCCTCCGACCCGACCTGGCCGAACCAGAAGGCGTTTGAGGCGGTTTTTTATCAAGTGCCGCGAGCCATTGCTGCCAGCCTTATCGCTTATTGGTGCGGAGAGTTCACCAACTCCTACACGCTCGCCAAAATGAAGGTGTGGACGGGCGGCAAAATGTTGTGGAGCCGCACCATCGGCTCGACCGTGGCAGGTCAGCTCGTGGATTCCATCATTGTGATCGTATTGATATTTGCGGGGACGACTTCGTGGTCGAAGATCGGCAACCTGATCATCTCGGGCTATCTGTTCAAGGTGATCTACGAAGCTTCAATGACGCCGATTACTTACCTGGTGGTCAACGGGCTAAAACGCGCAGAGAAGATCGACGTCTTCGATCAGGACACCGACTTCAACCCATTTGGGAAAGAAGAAGAGATTAGCGCCGCCGAATCGAGCTAGCCTTTGGCTCCGATTCTCTCAAAAAACTCAAACACCGAGTCGTCGTCACTCCAAGTGTGTAGCTCACCATCGGATTGGCGCAGCCAGAGGTCGCCGGCAGAATTTTCGCAGGCGTCCGCCGTTACGGCCCACACCTCACCAGCCGAATGGACTTTGCCATTTGGCCGATTGAGGTGATCCCGAACAACAAGGTCTTTCTTGAGTCGTAACTGATCTCCCGGAGCAAGTCCGCAACGGTAGCTCAGCCAAGGATCCCCATCCGCTTCGCCACGCGCCCCAAAATCTCCAGCGCCCGATCCATCTGCGGCTGCGTGTGCTCGCTGCGTCATGATGGTGCGGATGCGCGCCTTGCCTTCTGGCACCGTCGGGAATGCGATGCCGGTCGCCATCACGCCTTCTTTGAACAGCTCGCGCGAGAAATCCATCGTCGAGCTTGCCGTCACCGATGATGATGGGCGTGATCGGCGTCTCGCTGGCCGGCGTGTTCACGCCGCCGATATTGAATCCCGAGCCTGCCGAGTTCCTTCTTGAAGAAGCGCGTGTTCTCCCACAGCCGCTCGATGCGCTCCGGCTCCTGCTCCAGGACGTCGAACGCCGCGATGCAGGTCGCCGCCACCGACGGCGGATGCGAGGTCGAGAACAGGAACGGCCGCGCGCGGTGATAGAGAAAGTCGATCAGGTCGCGCGAGCCGCAGACATATCCGCCGATGCGCGCCGATCGCCTTCGACAACGTGCCCACCTGGACATCCACGCGCCCGTGCACGTTGAAGTGATCAATGGTGCCGCGGCCATTCCGGCCCAGCACGCCGGAGGCGTGCGCGTCATCCACCATCATGATGGCGCCGTACTTCTCCGCCAATGTCGCACAGGCCGGGCAGCGGGCCGATGTCGCCGTCCATGGAGAAGACGCCGTCGGTGATCAGCAGCTTGTGTCCCGGCTGGTTCTTGACTGACTGTCAAGCTGCTCTTCCGCAGTGCGCCACATCTTTGTGGCGGAAGACCAGGATCTTGGCCCGCGAAGCCGCGCGCCATCGATGATGCTGGCATGGTTCAACTCGTCCGAGATGATGAAATCTTCTTTGCCCAGGATCGCGCGAGACCGTGCCCGCATTCGCCGTGAAGCCGGATTGGAAGACGACGCAAGCTTCCACGTTCTTGAAGCGCGCGATCTTCTCTTCCAGCTCCATGTGCAGCTTCATGGTGCCGGCGATCGTGCGCACCGCGCCCGGACCAACGCCGTACTTCCGCGTGGCCTTCAATCGCCGCCTCGCGCAGCTTGGGGTGGTGCGTCAGTCCGAGGTAATTGTTGGACGCGAGATTGATGACTTGCTTGCCGTCGAAGGTGCACACCGGCGCCTGCTCGTCCTCCAGCACGCGCAGCTTGAAGTAGGTGCCTTTGCTCTTGAGTTCATCCATCTGCTGGCCGAGGTAGGCGAGTTGCGGGCGGGCGGTCTGAACGGGCATTTGAACCTCTCAATACATACTAACTCTTCGGTGTCATCCAGAGCGAGGGGGGCATCTTTGGGCGTCACAGAAGCGAGGGGTAGGACCCAGCCGTTTTTCGGGCTCGGGGTATCCGACTCAAGGGACTCGGTTCTGGGTGGCACAGCCACCCCGGCTATGCGTATTGACTCGGTTCTGGGTGGCACAGGCGCCCTCGCCTGTGCAGCATCTCGCTCGGTGCTAGGTACTCGTACTCGGTACTCGGTACTTCTGTTTCCGCGACATCACCGCCGCAATCACCGACAGCAGGAATACACACGCGATGATCACTTGCGAGCTCACGCAGTAAATGCACCAGACCTGGATGACCTTCCACTCGAAGTATGTAAG
>CAVQGF010000056.1:0-25455 GCA_963711965.1 uncultured Acidobacteriota bacterium
GCTCGAACTGGCCCGTCCGCTTTGGAGCCGCGTCGGCGGTCTCAACGTGGAGCGTCGATACTCCGGCAAAGCGCTCATCCGCGTCAACGCAGCAGACGTACGGCGCGCCTTCGTCAACCTGATCATAAATGCTATTCAGGTCATGCCTGACGGTGGCAAGCTGGTGTTGACGTCGGTGGTGAAAGACCATGGGGCGCTCATCTGTGTCGAGGACTCTGGACCGGGCATACCGGATGAAGTGCAGCCCAAGATCTTCTCTCCCTACTTCACCACCAAAGAAGGCGGAACGGGGCTGGGATTGAGCGGATCGCAACGCGTGGTGACCGCGCAGGGAGGGCGGATCTTCTTTGTTACGGAAAAGGGCAAGGGCACGAAGTTCTGTGTGGAGTTCCCGCTGACGGACGAGAAAGAAGAAAAAAGGAAGTCGGCTTAGTTGGGCCGAGCGCCGGCTGCTGTAGCCGTCGCGGCTGCTGCCTCCGCAAGAATGCGATGATGCAGCGTGAACAGCGCCAGCTCCAAGCGGTCAGAGACGCCGATCTTGTCATACACGTTCCGCAGATAATTCTTGATCACCTGCTCGGTCGTCCCCAGCTGGGTCGCGATCTCTTTGTTCTTGAAACCTTGCACGATCAACGCCACGATGCGCAGCTCTTTCGGAGTGAGCCGGTCGCGCACGCGGGCCCCCACCAGGTCATCGTCATTGCTGGTCACCGGAGAGAGCGCGTCCTGAACAAAGGTCTGCCCTTTGGCGACTTGCTCGATGCACTCCACCAGCGCATTGCCGGTGACGTTGCGGTATACCACTCCCAAAATCCCTTTGGTGGTATAGCGGCTCGGCGGGTCGCCGTTCTCGGCGACTACAACTAATTTGGTCTTGAGGCGCGCGGCGAAGGCGATCAGCTTGTCGCAATCGATATCGAGGGCTGAGGAAAAAACCAGGACGCCGGGGCGGAATCGTTCCATCGCCATCGTGAGCTGCTCGCCCGACTGCGCCTGCGCGACGACGCGCAGGTCGTCTTCCACAGCCAGTACCTTGGCTGCACCCGCACGGAAAATAGTCTGATTATCGGCTAGTACGATCTTCAGCATAATGAGGGTCTACCGTTTACGGATGAATTCGTAATTATCGATCACGCAGGCTACCCCGCCTTTATTGGCAGGCTTCTTCTTTTTGCCGGTTTCTTCGTTGGCACGCACCACTCGTCCCTGGCACCGCACCTCAACATCTTTATTGGCGCCGATCATTGCCGCCGGCAGGGTGATGTCGAACTCCACCTTAGTCCCGACTTCGAAATCAGCGTCGGCCATGATGAAGACACCTGCAGCGCTAAGATCTGAAGTTGTGCCTTTTTTTATGCTCTTCTTGCCGCCACGGATCGTGGTCGCGAGCGTGAGTGGAAATCGTTTCCCGGTTCGTGTGTCAGGCACAGCGCTTCCTCCGTCTTTAAGGGAGACGTCCCCTACCACCTGCGGTTTATATCACGAACTCTGCTGGTTCACTAGCCGCGCCAAAAGAAGGCCTTTCCGGTAAGGGAAAGGCCGTAGCGGTTGAAGCAGACAGAGGAGCTAGTCGGAGAAGATGCCGCCCACGACGTAGCCGGCGGAAACGCCGAGTATGGCAGCGACGGTGGCGATCTGCGGAAAGTACAGCCGCGCGTTGCGTTTCGGGTCGAGCCTGGCCTGCACACTCGACTTAAGTTCCTGCACCGAATTATGGATCTGCTTCCGCTGTTCCCGGGCACGCATTTCCAGGGTTTCCAGATTGGGTTCGCTCATGCCGATTTCCTTTCCTGTTCGATCCAGACTTGGTCTTGCTTCAACACTTGCATGGTGCGTTCCGGCTTCATGTTCGCGCTGCTGACTTCCTTGAACGCCAGCCAGCCGATGGTTGCCCCGCAGATGAGGTACGCGAAGCCCACGATCAAGAACGCCCAAGGCCATCCCCATGCGAGTGCGATGGCGGCCACGATGGCTCCAGTGATCAGGAACCAGGCGGTCGCTAGGAACAAAAATCCCGCAAGTGCCATTGGCAGCGCCGATTTGTAAGACGAGAGCTTGTCCTGCATCTCCCGCTTGAAGATCTCAAACCGGGTCTGCACAAAGTCTTTAATCTCGTTCTTAATGTCTTGCAGCATCCCTTGCAGGCTGCGTTCGTTTTCGAATCTTCCATTAGTCATGTCGTGACCTCAAGATCCGCGCCGTCAACCCAATAGCAAAGGCGGCGCCTGCGATCCCCAATAGAACGTGGTGTGGATTTTCGTCCGCATAAGCTCGCGCCCTCACGCGTGCCTCGCGAGTCCTTTGCACGATAGCGCGGCGCGCGTCGTCGGCGGATTCCCGGGCGGTGTTCTTCCAGTCTTCGAGCCGCTGCTGCGCGGCGTCCGTCGCGTCTGACCATTTTTCTTGAGCGCGCTGCTTGAATTCTTCAACTCTAGTCGTGGAGCTCTGCCGGATCTCGTCCCGCCTGTTCCCGAACTTGCGACGCGCTTCTCGCGCACGATTCACCATCTCCCCAACGGTGCTGCCGATCTTCTCGGCGGTCTCGTTCAGCCGCGGATTGGGCGTTTCGTACGAACGCCATTGATCTTTCCGCCCCTCCCAGTCAATGTTGCCGGGTGCTTCGCCAGGGTACGTGTCATATGTAGGAACGTCAGCCGAGCTGCGCACCTCAGGCTCTGCGGAAAGCTCAGGCGTCATCGGGTCGGTCGCCGGGTCGTTCCCTCTTAGTGGTGTTGCCATGTCTTTCCCCCATTCACCTTTATAAGACGTTGGATGAACAGGGTTCGGCAGGTGTTGACAGAGGTGAGAAGGAATCGAGCAGCTTGGGAAAGCAAGGCTGCTGCTGGATTCTGCTCTCGATTAAGATTCAGACTGAGTGCATCATCACAGAAGCGGAGAACTGAGAACCGGCTACTGAGAACTGCTTAAAAGGCGTCCCCGCCGCCGCCGCCGAAGCCGCCACCGGAGAAGCCGCCTCCGCCAAAGCCTCCGCCAGAGCTGAATCCGGAGCCGCTGGAGCTGGCGCGGGGAGCGGTGACGAATGCCTCGTGCGCCGCCGTGGACATGGTGCTGATGTCGTGTCCGAAGCTCATCGTATTGAAGGTGGTGTAGTTCGGCCCGGCGTACCAGGTGGGCGGATTCTGGATAATGCCGGAGAACGCCTTCGCCCAGTGCGCTTCCACCCCCAGCGCCATCGCGTACGGCAGGAATTTTTCGAAGGTGTCAGGAGGCATGGTGCGAAGCTTGTCACCTTCCACGCGGTTCATGAACTCCTGAAAGCCTTTTACGTGTACCCACGCGCGCGCGCCGGTGAGCGACTTGGCCGTCATCTGCGCGCCGATCAGATAAACCACCACGACGGTGGTGGCCAGGCAAAGAAAACTTAGCCCTCCAGATTCCAGCAGCCCTACACCTAGGATCTTGCACACCAGCCAGGTGGCAAATACCGTCGCAACCGCCCCCAGCACCCAATAAGCATTGGCAGAATTCGGATCGATGCGGTACATGCCCTTAGACTTGAGTCCGTCCAGGATCCCGGCTTTGATCGATGGAATAGCGGTGTAGAAATTATTTTTCAAATCGCTGATCCGGCGCGTCGTATCCGCAGCCACGAAGATGGTCTTCAACATCACTTCTTCGAAATCAGTCAGCTCGCCCCACTCGGCACGAGGCTTCAGCAGGTGCAGCTTGTAGTCTTTGCTGGTGAAGATGAGGCCTTTCTCCTGGATCTCTTCGATCTTGATGTAGCCGCGCACCGCCAAGTCAACAATGGTGCAAGTGATATCGCGCGGATCGATGCGATCATCGATCAGCATGCCGGCTTCGGCGGGCGTCATCTTTTCTGGAGGCCCATACTGCGGCGCCACCGAGAGGCCAGGATCGGGATCGCGTCCCACGAACCACCACAGCAGTCCCATGATGATCAGTCCCAGCAATGGCATGAGCACCACGGGATTACTGCGCACGAACGCCGCAGCGAGCGTCAACCGGCTGGGCTCGTTCAATATCCCTTTAGGAATGTAGACGTCCACCGTCAACCCTCCGCGCATGGGCAACGGGTTGCTGCTCTCCACATCGACGCGTGTGCCATTCACGCTGGCGGTGGCTTCGGAATCGTGCGAACCGTAGACCCCGGTGAAGGCCTGCGCCCGCAACCCATTCGCATTCTCAGGGAAATAGACGGTCGCGGAAGCGGCATCGATGGGTACCGGCCAGTCGAGTCCCGTCACATTCCAGTAAAACTCGTCGTAGTCGGCGAAGTGCCGCACCGGATTCAGGACCTTGTACGCGATCTCGACCGTCTTGCTGGCGTCGACTGCGCCGGGAATGTAGATGGTCAGTTCGCGATAGTCGCCGGTGCGATGGTTCTCGAAGCGCAGCGGCTGATGGGTTTCGCCGTCGGTGACACTGACCACGTCCATGAAGAGAGTGAAGCTGGTTCCGCTTGGCCCGGGATAGTGGATAGGGATACTGCGATGGATACCGTGGTACTCACCTTCAAAGCGCAGGCTAAGCTTCTCCGTCACCAATGCATGTCCATTTTTGTCGATGGTTATGGCGGCATCGAAGCGAGCGATGCGCCAGCTACGCGCGTGCGCGGGGGTAACGCTGAAAAAGAGAATGAGAACGGCAGTGATGGCCCAGGGGATTCTTCCTGACCTGCTCATCTTGCTCACTCCTTTTCAAAAAGAACCACAGGGACATGGGGTCAGCGGATCTGATCCTCCGTGTACCTCTGTGTCCTCTGTGGTTAAGGATTTAGAACTTTACCGCCACCGGCTCGCGCTCGCCTGCATCTTTGACCTCAAAGAATTGCCGCGCCTGGAAGCCAAACATTCCCGCCAGAATGTTGGTGGGGAAGACCGCGATCTTGGTGTTCAGGTCGCGCACCACGGCGTTGTAGTAGCGACGTGAATTTTGAATGTCACTTTCAAGGCCGGTGAGTGAATTCTGCAGATCGCGAAATTGCTGCGAAGCCTGCAGTTGCGGATAGGCCTCGGCCACGGCCAGCAATCCTTTTAGGGCCATGGTGAGTTGGCCTTCGGCCTCGGCGCGGTCGCTGGTCGTGGTGGCAGACATCGCCATCGACCGGTACTTCGCGACATTCTCGAACGTCCCTTTTTCGTGTGCGGCGTAACCTTTCACCGTCTCCACCAGATTGGGGATGAGGTCATGCCGGCGCTTCAGCTGTACGTCGATGTCGCTCCACGCCGAATCAGCCCGAACGCGCAGCTGCACTAGAGCGTTGTACGCCATCATCACGAACGCCAGGATTCCGACTACGACTGCAAGAATCACCCATGCCATAGATTCACTCCATAAGTGCCGATTCTATAAGGGATATTGCGGAAGTATCACACACCGCCACCCTCGCCGCAAACCTGCGCGCCTGAGCAGCAGTAAGGGAATCGCGATCCGCAAAGTGGCTGCTGTATGCTCTTGCTTTGCTCACCAATCGCAAAACCTTGCTGCTGTTGTTCTGCATCCTTGCAGTCGCGGCGGCCCTCCGCTTCGGGGCGCTCAATAGCATCCCTAACGGTGTTTGGCTCGACGAAGCTCTGAAGGGGATCGAAGGCATCGAGTCCGTCCGCACCGGTCACTTCCAGATCTTTTATCCCGCCAACAACGGGCGCGAGGGATTATGGGTGGCGGTCATCGGCTTTTCCGAGTCCGTCTTCGGGGTGAACCAGTTCGGATTGCGCTTCGCGTCAGCGCTGGTCGGCACGTTGACCGTGCTGTTCGTATTTCTTTTGGCGCGCAGGTTCTACTCCGACCGGATCGCCTTACTCGCCGCGTGGTTCACCGCCACGGGATTCTGGCACGTGCTGTTCTCGCGGCTTGCCTTCCGCGGGATATTGGTCCCGCTATTGCTGACCGCATCTTTATATTTCCTGCTGCGCGCAATGGAGAGATTTGAAGCCGCAGATCGCGGCGACGCTTGGGTATCCGCGATCGTAGGCGGGATCTTCTTCGGCCTCGGCTTCCACTCGTACATCGCGTTTCGCGTGACGCCGCTGTTGGTCGCGATCATCTTCTTCTTTGAGATCATGCGTCGCCGCAAGGTGAATCTTGCGGTCTTATCGTGGGTCAAGATCTTCGCCGCATGGCTGCTGGTCGCGGTCATCGTGGCACTTCCCATCGGAATCTACTTCTTGCACCATCCGCAGGATTTCGAAGGCCGCGCCAAAGAAGTCTCGATCTTCACCGACAAACATCCCGAGCGCGTGGAAGTGAAAGTCCTGCTGCGGACGCTGGGTATGTTCAACTTCCATGGCGACAAGAACTGGCGGCACAATTACGGCGGCCATCCGGAGCTGCTTGGGCCGGTGGGCATCTTCTTTTTGGCAGGGCTCTTGGTCGCGATCGTTCGTCTTCGCCGCGAAGAATGGCAGGCGCGTTCGGAATGGCTGCTGCTGGCTTGGTTCGTTGTGCTCCTCATTCCGGAGCTGCTTAGCGCGGAAGGCACGCCGCACGCCTTGCGCGCCATCGGCGTAATTCCCGCGGTCTACATCTTCGCCGCGCTCGGTGCTGATCTTTTGTGGAGTCTTGCCCAGAACAAGCGCGTACTCTCAGCCGCCATGCTGCTCTTCGTTGTTGCTATCGGCGGTTATGACGCCTGGAAATATTTCCATGATTACGCACGCCACGGAGCATTGGCGGGAAATCAGTCGTTCAATCAACTGCAGGCCTCTGAGGGAGCATTGCTGAATTCGCTTCCCGCAACTACACCGCGCATCGTTGTTTATGAAGACGAACCTTCCCCGGCAGATTCGAAAGTGCCACCGTTCGGGCGCGTCGATTACAAACTCCCGATGGATGCCCAGCCACTCGTCTTCGCTACGTATGATCATCCAGCAACCCTGGTTTCGTTACTCGACCAGATCAAAGCCCTCGACACCGGCCGCCGAATCCCTCCCGGTACCGTCGTCATCCCTCTTGAAGGCCGAGCGAAAGCTCTCGAGCAACTCACGAAGCACGGTGCCGCCCTCGAGCTGCATCATTCCGGCGCTGTCGTGTACGCGATTGCCCGCTGATTCTCGCAAAAAACTAGGGCTCCCACTTTCGCAGGAGCCCTTGGCCAGAGTGAAACTTCACAGTTTAGAAGCTGAACGCTGTTTGGTTGTTGATGGAGTCGAAGGCATTCTTAGCCTTCTCCTGCGTGGTCTTCACGTTGCCGTACCAGAGAGAGCCGCCTGCATTCGATTGGCTGGATGCGTACGCCAGCATTTGGTTCACTGTCATGCTGGTCGCGCCTCCGAACCCGCCGCTCGAATTTTGATTGCCCCAGATGTGCGTGAGGTCGATGGTCAATGCACCGATCGGCCCATTGGGTGCGCCGATCTTGTTTCCGCCGAGCGCCGGATTGCTGAAGTACACGTCCAGCGCGGTAGCCAGCATCTGCGCCTTCAGCATAGGGTTCATCGACGTGCCTGCCGCACTTGCCAGCTTGATGATGTTGTAGATATACGGCGCAGCCTGGGTGCAGGTAGCGGTTGCGCTCAGGTCCTGGTACGGCGCGAACTGCCGCAGCCAGGTGGTGAGTTTGCAAGTTCCGGTCGCGGGTCCTGATGCGGTGATGATGCCCTGGCCATTCTTGTTCTGCCAGAAGCCGATGGTCAGCGCGCCCGATGCGATCGGACCGCAGACCTTCACCGAGACGCTGGAGTTCTGCCCGGTCTCGCGGATCGTCGCCGTGTTCGGATAGCTCAAGCATCCCGACTGCGGAATGTTGATGGTGCGGGAATACGTGAACGTCTTGCTCGTCAGCGGCGGCGTGGTGGTACCAGTCGCTGTTCCCAGAACCACCGGGGCGCCGCCGTTGAAGGCGTCGGTCACAGTAATGGTCTGGTTGGTGACGCTGCTCGGAGCGCCGAAGGTATATCCGGCCGAGCCTTGTGCCGAACCATCCGCCGTCGAGCCTCCGCTCCAAGTCGCCGTGGCCACGTTGGTGCCGTTGGTCGCGGAACCTAGAGTGCACGCATACGGCAGGGTGATCGAGCTGTGCGCCGGCACTGTAGCGCCGGTCCCGCCAGTCACCGTGCATGCGCCGTTGTTGTCGACCACATTCACGGTCACATCTTCCCAATCGTTCGGGTTGGTGACGGTGATGGTGCCGTTCACCGCGAAGCCGGAGTCGGCGAAGCCTGTCTCGTTGGCCGCGATGGTGTAGTGGAACGTCGTCGATCCGCCGACCTGATCAACCTGGGTCTTGTCGACGCTCTTCTGGATGTTCCAGTAGAACGCACGCGCGAAGGAGGCAGCCGCCGTCTTACTGACGGTTAGGTCGCTGCCGCCGCAGATCCTTACATCGCGATGCGCCGAGGGCAGCGGGTCCCCACCCAGCGAAACCAGGTTGTGGAAGGTGCCGCAGGTCGCGACCGGTGCAAGGACCTTCTGCGTGTAGTTGTAGGTTGCGCTTGCGAAGGGCGCCGCATCCGTAGCAGTCAGCGTGCCCAGGGTAGTCGGGCTTCCATTGAACGTGTCGGTGATGGTGATGTTTTGATCGGTCAAGTTGCTCGGTGCACCGAACGCATAGGCTGCGCTTCCGCTTGCACTGCTGTCATCGGTGTAAACCCCAGACGCATCCCAGTTGGCTTTGGCAGTGTTGGTGCCGTCGCCCGGCGCAGCGTCGAATGAGCAGCTGTAGTTCAGGGTGACAATCCGCCCGCCGCTATGGTGACGTTGTCGCCGCCAGTGACGGTGCAAGCCGGGTTGTCATCTGTGACGGTGACGCCGGTGAAGTCTTCCCAATCGTTGGGATTGTTCACGGTGATGGTGCCACTGACCTTCCAGTTGCTGTCCGTGACGCCGGTCTGGTCGACCTGTACGCCGTAGTTGAGCACTACTTCGGAGCCTGAAGGCGAATTCACGGTTTCGTGATCGACAGACTTACTGGTCGTCCAGGTGTAGGCGCGATCAAAGGTGGCATTCGCTGTCTTGGTGACAACCAGCGGCAACGCATGCCGCAAGTTGTTGAAGGTCACGCCGTTGGAGCAATCGGGAAGGGCGATCGTTGCCTGCTTGTCGCTGTCGACGGTCCAGCCAGCAGCAGCATCTTCGCTGATGGTGTAGGCGCCTGGGGCCAAGTCAGGCACCTGCGTCGATTGAGCCGCATCGCCGGGGCCGAATGTGACGGACGCGACTGCCACTTCAGTGTTACTCGCATTCTTGACGTGGAAAGTGAAGCTCTGCGAACCCTGTGTTAGCGGCTTGTCCACCGTCTTGTTGATGATTAAGGTGACGCGCGCATCGGTTGAGATCGAGGAGCCACCGGTTGCGCCGACGGTGAAGCCTGTGACCGAGAAATCCGAACCGGTGAGGGTTGCAGTCTCGCTCAAACTTCCATTGCCTTGCGTAGGAGCTCCGACTTGGATGGTCTTGTTGAACGTGACCGATCCGCTGTCACTCTGCGAGTCCGAGTTCCACTGCACCGGCCCGACCGTCTGGGTGCCAGGTACATAGCTGTTAGCAAATGCGCCCGTCGCTCCGCTGAAGGAATCCACGGAGAAGGTCAGGTTGTCGCCGCTGATCGACTCTGAGCTGCCGATCGTGGCCATGTTGTCGTACTCGGCTCCGCCGCTTTGTACTCCGGAGGAAGCCACGGCCGTCTTGTTTCCCGGTACGGGGACATTGGTCACCGTATCCACGAAAGTCCCAGTGGCTACATCGTTGAACGACGTTGGCCCATTCGGGACCGTGACGGTGTGAGTCAATACGAGGAAGTTCGCCGTGTTAGGCGGGATCACGATCCCACCTGCCGGTGTGGAAGCTGAATCCAGCGGCGTTGATTGGTCGTTTCCGGCGTAGATGATGTCGGTCAGATTCAGGGTCAACGCGCGGGATGCCGGGTTGGTGGCCTGGATGGTGGTGGTAATAGTGATGTTGAACGGATCAGCTGCGAGTTTGGTCCAGCTGATCGAGACCGGGATGGCTTGGGTCTTGGGCTGGTTCGGGTCGCAGGTGTTCGGGAAGCTGACCGTCGCCGGGCTCTGATCGACCGAGATCGACCAGGTGTGGTCGGTGTTCTGCACCGCGGACATCGTCTTGCTCACGCCTTGCGCCGCGCCCAGCATGATCGGAATGTCGCTGTCGTGTCCCTGGAAATCGAAGGCTTGAATATCGAAGAAGTAAGAGTGCAATGAGGCGCCAGGATTTTGGCTCGATCCTACTGCCAGCCGTTGATACCAATCGAAAACGCAGGTCGTACCCGGGTCTTGATGGATCTGAAGATTGCGATAGATCGCAGTGATCACATGCTTGCTGAAGACATTGCTTGGGTCGCCGGAGAACGACTGCGGCCCGGAAGAGATCGAGCAGCTCGCGTCCGATTTCGACGTGTTCACTACCGGAGCGGAAAGAACGTCGTAGCCGGGGAAACCCTCATGGTCGATGTTGCCTGCCGCCACTGTCACACTGTAATTCGGGGTCGAGCTCTTGGCTCCGCTGTTGGTGGTCAGGCGGAAGGGAACGAGGTCCAGCTCATTCCAGCCTTCTCCTAATTCACCGCCGGTATAGGCATCCTGGTTCGGATTGCTGGGAGATTTGTCGGGACATACAAAGACACCCGCGATGGGCAGCGTGATGTCGCCTTGATTACGGCAACCCTCAAAAGTAAACCGGACGTTGTCCGCTTGCTGTGCCACCAGCGAGGTAGCCGCAAACATTGTGAGGGAAAGGATTAGGAGGATACTTGGCAATGAATAGAACCTGGCGCATCGGTGCTCCTTGGAATTTTAGGAACGGCTTACAACTCCACTCCCGGTTGGGAATGGGGCGCCGGAAGCGATCATCGAAAACACGATGACCGCATCACCGGGGCCGAGGGCCCGACTACAGGCTTGGGTGGGGAACCCAGTCCTCTACCACTTAAATGAGTTCGGGAAATATAAAAGGGGCCGGCGATTCCTGCTCGACTGCGTTTGAGTTGTTAGGAAGTCGCGAACGACAGGAACATCTTCTACTCTGGATGGGATTCCTGTCAACAATAAATATTGCTCGTTGTCAAGATTACTTATGTAAGAAGTTGGACAATTAACTAAATAGTTAATCAGTGTCCATTAGAACAGTGTTTGGTTCGGGCGGCGACAGTGCTTGCAAGGCGCTCCACGGCCGGTACTGGCAACTGCGATACAATCCACGTTTTGAAAAATTTCTTACTGGAGCTCCGAATGCGGATCTTTGCCCGTTGTACCGCCCTTCTCATATTCTTCACCAGCATCTTGGGATGGTCGCAGGCCAAGACCGAACCTCAAGCCCCGAAGAAGATTGTTGTGTTGAAGGCTGCGCAAATCTTCGACTCCAAGGCCGGCAAGTACGTCACCGGCCAAGTCGTCGTGATTGAAGGCGACCGTATCTCGCAGGTCGTCCCAGCCGCTGGGTTCAACGCTCCGGCGGGCGCGGAAGTCCTCGACCTGGGCTCGGCGACGCTGCTGCCCGGCCTGATCGACTGCCACACACACCTTGGTGCTCGCGCCGATCGCTACGACGAGATCTACGATTTCAAAGACACTCCTTTTCAAAGCGCATTCGCTGGCGTCATGAACTCTCGCAAGACTCTGGAAGCCGGCTTCACGACGGTGCGTGACGTTGGCTCGCTCCCGTTTCTCGCAGTGGATCTGCGCAACTCCATCGCGGAAGGCTTGATCATCGGCCCGCGCATCGTGGCCAGCGGTCCCGGGATTTCCATCACCGGAGGACATGGCGACTTGAATAACTATTCGCCGCAGACTCGCGTTACGATGTTCCCGGAAGAACGCGATTACGGAATCGCGGACGGTGCTGACCAGATCCGCCACACCATTCGAGCGCAGGTGAAATATGGAGTCGACGTGATCAAGATCATGTCCACGGGCGGCGTTCTCAGTAAGGGAGATCAGCCGGGGCGCCGCAGTACACGCTCGAAGAGCTCCGCGTCGCCGCGGAAACCGCTCACATGGCGGGACGCAAGATCGCTGCCCACGCGCATGGGACGCAGGGCATCAAGAACGCGATCGCCGCCGGCATCGATTCAATCGAGCATGCCAGCCTCGTCGATGACGAAGGTATCCGCATGGCCAAGGAGCACGGCACGTATTTCGTCATGGATATTTACAACGACGATTACATCCTGAACGAGGCGCCGAAGTTCGGCCTGACCAAAGAAAAGTACGACAAAGAGAAGGCGCTCGGTCAGCTGCAGCGCGATAACTTCGCCAAGGCATTCAAAGCGGGAGTGAAGATGGCCTTCGGCACCGACGCCGGGGTGTACCCACATGGCGACAATGCCAAACAGTTCTTCTATATGGTGAAGTACGGCATGTCGCCAGCGGAAGCCATCCAGGCAGCCACGGTGAATGCCGCGACTCTCATCGGACGGGACAAAGACGTAGGCGCGATCGAACCGGGGAAATTCGCCGACATGATCGCCGTCGCCGGCGATCCGTTAAAGAACGTCACTGAACTGGAGCATGTCGGCTTCGTGATGAAAGGCGGCATCGTGTACAAGAACACGCTGCCGCACTAGGGTCACTTTACTTGCAGGCTTTGCAGCATCTTCTGGTATGCGGGTTGTAACTGCGACTGCGCGCTGTCAGGAGAAACAAAGATCACAGTGACTAAGCTGTTCCCTTGTTGGCTGGGCACCACCACCAGCCGGTCGTGCTCGGCGACAGCCTTGCCGTTCTTCTGCACCGGAGAGTTCCCGGTCAAATCGACCGCGCGCCCCTGGACACCGTTGACTTGGATATTCTGCGGGCTTCCGTTCGCCTTCAACCCGGGGTTCGATTGTTCCATCCCCTGGACCAATTGCTGGGTCGCATCATCTACCGACATCTGGGCGCCATTTTTCGGCTGCATGCCGGAGATAACCGCGCCGCATGCCAGTGCGGATTGTCCCACGCACGCTTGCGGTGCGATTGTGATGCTTGAGTTCGGATCTCCCGAAGTCTGCCAGTTATCGGGATATTGGATAGTGAACGCTGGATGTTGCAGCGGTTTGTAGCTGCCGCTGGGCTTGATCTGTTGCGGATCGAGATTCGCCACATCCGCGCTGCCGGCGCTACCGGAAGAAGGCAGGTTCGCCGGCGTCGACCCGCTTTGCTGGTTCTGCTTCGCCCACACGCCTTGTTTCGCGCCGTCCGCTATTTCTTGCGCGGTATACGTCTTGGTACCGCTTGCCTGCTGCTTCGCCTGCGCTAATGCCTGGTCGTTGGAGGTGAAGTTCTTTTGCGGCCAGCTCTGGATCTCTTTTGTGACGGCCTGAACACGATTACCTGGATTCGGATGGTCGCTTAAGAACTGCGGGCCTCCACCTCCGCCCTGGCTTTCTAACTTCTGAAAGAAGTCGGCCATAGCCTTAGGGTTGTAGCCAGCCTTGTACATGATGATGGCGCCGCCGGCGTCGGCCTGCGATTCATCCTCGCGCGAATACTTCATGAAGATCGCGCCTGCGCCAACCTGCATGCCGATCTTCGCCAAGTTTCCTGCGGTGCCCGTTTCCTAGCACCGCTCCAAAACTCCAAGCACTCCCTGCGCCATCGATTGTTTCGACATCTGCTTGATCGAATGCTGCATATAAACGTGGGTCATCTCGTGCGCGATCACGCCCGCGAGTTCGGCTTCGTTGTCAGCCGCTTGTATCGTTCCGAGATTAACGAAGATCGGGCCACCAGGAATGGCGAAAGCGTTGATGTCTTTTTCCGGGATCACATGGAATTCGTACGGCCAGCTTTTATCGGACGGGATTCCGGCTTGCAGCTTCTTGCCAAGCTGCTGTACATATTGCGTCACCGGACTTGAATCCGGCAGCACCGGCATCTGCTTGTAGACCTCCGCCTTCGCCTGCTGACCGAGCTGGATCTGCTGGTCTTTGGTGGCGCCAGCGACCGTGCCCGGATCAGGAAGCTGGGGCTCCGTTCCCTGGGTGAATGCCAAAGGACATGCGATCAGGATCGAGAATAAAAACGCGAGGAAGGGCTTACGAAGGCTTAGGTCTCTCATACCTAAGCAGATGCACAACCTGAAACGCGGGATTTCCGTTCGAGGGCTAATCGAAGTGCTTGAGCGAAGGCCAAAGATCCTTAAGATTGCCTTTCAAGCCGCGACAAAGCCAGATTGTGTAGTGCTCGTCACGTCGCGAATATTTATCCTCCACCCGTCCGGCCGGCTCCACGCTTTCAAAATGGTCGCGGTCGCCGCGCCCACTACTGCCTAGCACAAACAAGATGCTGCCATCGAATCTGCCCGGGCCCCACAACCAATAATTATTGTGCGCGCTGATGGCGTGTGGCAGCCGTACCTCTGGTCCGTAAAAATCGATCGCCACCGCCTGGCCCCAGCTGTTAGTGAAGATTCCGGCTCTCGCCTTCTCCTGCGGGGGCAAGCTGTTGTAGGCACGCGCCACTTGCTGCACCATCTCTTGCCATCCGAATTCGTCAGCGAAATATTGCGGCAAAGGCCCGTTGTTTTGGTTCTCTGCTTTGGGCGGCTCGATATGCAGTGCTTGCTGATATCGCAGGAATCCTTCCGGCGAGAGGAGGGGCATGGACAGAGGAGCAAGCACCGCGCCCACGATGACGACCGCGGCAAGGTACGCGGGTTTTGTCCAGCTGAGGAAGCGGTGTCCCGAAACTGACTGCTCCAATCCGATCGCACCAGCCGCGAAAAGCATGGGATAGACCGGAGCTGCATAATAGTTTTTTCCTTTCAGAGCCATCAGGATTCCGAGAGTAACCACGAAAGCCCAACCCAATACGCGATAGCGGGCACCCCTGCGGCTGAAAAACAACCACAACACTCCGCCGATCCACAAAGGAAACAAAATGGGATTCATGATCGCCGCCTGATCGAGGATGAATCCTATTGGCCCTCGCACGATATCGCGATTGGTCATGCGCACATTGCGCAACAGTTCTAAGAAGGGGAAGTGATTGTGCACCTGCCACAAAAAGTTTGGCAAAGAAATCAGGAAACAGAACAACACCCCCGCCCATAGCTGCCAGGACTTCAAAAAGGAACGTCCAGGAGTCAGCAGGATTCCGAGAAATATTCCGGCCAGCAAGAACGCGATCGAATACTTCGTTTCAAAGCCGATTCCCGCGAGAACACCGAACCAAAGCCAATAACGTGAGTCGGAGGAGTTGATCGCTCGCACCAACAACCAAACACACCCCATCCAGATGAGGGGCTCGAATGCATTCATCGTCAGCCAATGATGAAGGACCTGATAAATCGGCACCACCACCACGGCGAGCGCAGCCAGGGTTTGTGCGAAACGGCCACCTCCCATCTCGCGCGCAAGCTTTCCAGTGAGCCAAACCAGTGCTGCGCCGGCGAGAGCTGGCAGCAAGCGCAAGCCAAGCAGTGATTCTCCAAAAAGGTGGCGCGCAAGCCACGCGATCCATACACCCATCGGCGGATGATCCACGTAACCCCAAGCTGGATGTTCCGCGCAGGCAAGGTAGTACATCTCGTCGCGAAACAGGCCATATCTTCCGGCCGTAGCGAGGTGCAATATCAGCTTCACGGCGGCGATATAGAGGACGATGGCAGGTCCGGAAGTAAGGCGCCCGCGGGGTGACGCCTCAACTGCACCGGAGTTGTTCGATATCGTTTCGCGACTTACTGGGGTCATCATCATCGGAGGGGACGTCTCACGGGCAACTTCTACCGAGATGATATACGCGCCTGCCGAGGCGCTGGTTCCGCGATTGCAATAAAGAGGAGTTGAGTTTGGGGAGGCTAAGGAGCGCTACTTAGTTCAGCACTCGCGGAATAATTTAGAGATATAGACGCGCTGTGTGTCGGAGGGAGCGAAGAATTTGAAGCCGTGCGTGCTTCCACTTACATGCACGACTTCCGCCTGGAACTGCACCATGGGGCTGGAGAGCCCGGGCTGAAATTCCACTCCGACTGTTTTCCCCATCTCGAGCTGGCCGTTGACGTGGGCGGCGAATCCGTTATCACTGCGGTTGAAGCAGTGTCCAACGATGGCAACGTAATCCCCGGGGCCTTGCTTGGTCACCACGCGGATAGGATGGTCACAGTCCTCGCGTTGAGAACGGCGCCTCTCCCCGGTAGTTGCAGCTTGCTCGGCCATGAAGGTTTGCACCACTAAAGGCTACAGAACCAGCATAGGGGAGCGAAAGTTACCAAGGTAACCCGCGCAAGTCATTGAGCCGAGAAGTGTTGGAACCGCGGCGGTGTGCCGATGTTGTAATATTTAAAAACCTTCCCTGAGCCGGGATGGCGGAACTGGCAGACGCAACGGACTCAAAATCCGTCGACCTTCGGGTCATGGGGGTTCGACCCCCCCTCCCGGCACCATACAACATCACACATTTATTTTTGGGCCGGCGTTTTTCGCCAAAGGATTCAACCTTCATTTGCATCCGCAAAATGGAGGGCTGGATCTTATACACAGCGGCGCCGTATTTTGCCTGGTAATTATCGGGGCGCAACGTTTTCTTCGGATCGTCTTTGCTTTGCGGCTGCAGAAAACGATTTTTGGGATTCCGGGTCGGCGTTATTTCCACGTCACCTGTCTTTTTGTAGCCGCGCACTGACCAGCCGATGCTTTTGATCTCGACCGCCACGTCGGCCTGTTCCACTGCAAGTTTTCCGCCCGCGGCGTGCCAGAACTCAGAGTGGCGCGGCAGATAGAGCGCCGCGATCAAAGAACGAAGCCCCCACAGGCAGCTGGCCGGGCCCGAGTAGCGATCGAGAATCCATGCATCAGCACCGCAATACCCTTGCGTGATGTTCCCATCTTTCACGCCTCCGTGTTGAATAAAGTATCGCCAAGTGGTGTCGAGTGCGCGCCGAGCCTCGGCCGCGTCTACATGGTGAGTATCGAACTGGGTCAGGATGAGTGGGGCGGGGGCTGCCATGCGGTAGCAGACGCTGCGGCCAAGGATGGGAAATCCTTCTGGAGTCATCAAGAAACGGTACGAGGAGACGAAGTGACTACGCGCCTCGTCGATAAATTCCTTGTCCCACTCCGGCGACACTTGTTGCAGCCAGAAGAGCTGGTAATGGATGCCCCAGGCGTTGTAGTAGTCGTAGACGTCGTTCGGCCCGTCGCTAAACCAGCCTTCGCCGCGATAGAACTGCTTGATGCGCGAATAGTGCTTCAACGCTTCAGCCCGGTTGTCCACTGCCGCCAGTTTGTTCAGCACTGCATCCACAAAAACAACAAAGAGATGCCAGTTGTTGTCGAATACCTCCTTTCCATCCACCTGTTGCAGCCACTCCACCACTTGTTTTTGTTCAGCGGGAGTGAACCCCGCCCACACTTGATCGCGCATCAGCCAAAGCGCCAGGGCAATGTCGGAAGCTTCCACGATCCGCTGATCGTTGTCATGGATCGTGCCCCAGTAAGCTCTTCCGTGCTTATTGGTGCCGGCCAGCAATCCACGGCGGAATTCTGCAACCAGGTCTATCCGTTGGCCGTCGGAGCCCCTGATGTTGGCAGGCCGACCCGAGGCCACCCACACCGCCCACAAAGGCGCCATCCGCGAAAAGCCTTCGAGCTGGTCCACGGACTCGCCGTGCTCGCTGGGTAGTCCGGGATAGGCGGCCGCAGATCCGGCGGGAGCTTTGAATCGTTCGAACCCCTGCATGAAATAAGTGGCGAGGGAATCGTAATCGGCGGCGGTGAGCGCAGAGTTGCCGCGGAAGGATGCGAGCAGATTCTCGTCAGGGGGTCTCTCGGACCTCGTACGGCTAGCGACCGATCCTGCGAGTATCAAAGCTGCTAAAACCGCGCCCATCACCAACACGATGATGGCTCTGTGCCTCATGCCGGCATCACGATTTCCGCTGTCAGCGTTATGCCGCTCCGCGCCCGGCGGCCCGCCGTAAGGTGTGCTCATTCGCTTCGTGTCGCCAAGAGTTGCGAAGCAGTGCAAGGGGCCAAGCTTCCCGCTTGCTCATCAACGCGCCGCAAAACCGCGCGATGCCACTGATAGAGCGGGGCGAACCCGAGCAGGGCAAGCGCTTGCAAGATCGCTGCTGCCACCACCATCGAGTCGTTACTGATCAAAACTCCAGCGATGGCCAGAATGGAAAAGACGGCTGCCGACAGTAACAAGGTTTTGATCGGATGGTACAGCGCAAACGCACGCAAGATGATGAAAGCCGAGCGGCGCACATACTGGAATTTGCTGCGCATCAAACGCGAGGGCCTCACGGGTGCGTTGGTGCGAATGGGTACAGACCCGATGCGATGCTTGAGCGCGCCTGCCTGGATCAGCGTTTCCAGCGTGTACGAGAATCTTGATAGCACGAGCACCTGCGCGGCTGCGCCGCGCGAGAATGCCCGAAACCCTGTGGTAGCGTCAGGTATCTTCACCCCTACCGCCATGCTTACGACCCGGCTCCCGAAACTCTGCAAAATTCGCTTGAAGGGGGAAAAAAATTCTTCCGTCGAGACCTCCCGATCGCCTAATACGAGTTCTTTTTCGCCGGCGATTATGGGCTGGATGAGGGCAGGAATGTCCGTGGCTTCATACTGATTGTCGGCGTCGGTATTTACAACGATGTCCGCACCCCGAGCGACTGCCTCACGTATTCCAGCGCTGAACGCCGCCGCCAGTCCTTGATGTGTGCCCAGCGAATGGACGCTGGCGCCGGACTGGCGTGCCACCTCGACCGTACGATCGTTGCTCCCGTCGTCGATCACCAGCATCTCGATCTCTTTGATTCCAGGAACGCACCGAGGCAATGACGCCAATGCTGACGCAAGCGAGGTCTCTTCGTTGTAGCAGGGGATTTGGATAACTAACTTCAACGGGTAGGGTGTCTCCGAGAAGATTGACGGATTTTGGCGTCAGACTAGCAACCCATTCTAACCTTTAATACAAAGAAAAATTTGTCGGGTTCTTAACATTAACCTTCTGGCTTTTGCCTAACAACCGCCGCGGCCCAAGTTTTCCACATTCTGCCTATCGGGTGTATAAAGAGGCCTTCCCCACCAGCAAGAGGGCGCGATGCAACTTCGCAAGATCGTTCTCGCTACCGCCATCACCGCGCTTGCGGCGCACGTGTTCACGCTCGCCGTTTGGGACGACTCTGGTCCCGGCCCTCTGCTCTCCGACCTCATTCAATTTTTGCTGGGAGTAGGTGCCACCTGGGCTGCCGCTTCCGCGGCGCGTCGCTCCGGGTCCTACGGCTGGAAAGTGTGGGGCCTGAGCGCGCTGGCGTTGGGCATATACACCGCCGGTCAAGGGATCGTTCTTTATTACAACAGCGTTCTGCACGCACCGCTTTTCAGTCCGTGGATCAGCGATCAGTTTTTGTTCTTCTGGATCGTGCCGCTGGTGATCGCCGCGTTGATCGATCGCTGGAGTCCGGCGCGCGAGATCGATTGGGCGCTGATGCTCGATGCCAGCCAGGTATTTCTGGTCGCGCTGGCCTTGCACATGGCGGCCTTTGCCGTCTCTTCCCAGTGGGAACTTGCCGGCCGCGAGCTTGCCTTCATGGAGTGGAGAGTGCGCATGGTGCGCGACGCCATCGTGCTGGCGGCTCTGCTTTCAAAAGTTGTGCTGAGCACCGTACCGAAGACGCGCTCGTTGTTTCTTCGTCTCAGCATCTTCTTTATCGCCTACTCGCTCGCCGACGCCATATACCTTTACGCCGAGGCCGAATGGCAGAACATGGTCGGCAGTTACTTGGACCTGCTCTGGTCAGTCCCTCGCGTCCTTCTTATCTGCGGGGCGGCCACTTGGGAAGACGCTTCTGAGCCGGCACCTCAGACAAAGCTGCGCACCCGCTCGCAGACGCTGCCTTTGCACCTGGCATCAGTCCTCGGGCCACTTTTTGTGGCGCTTGTCGCCCTTCGCATCTATTCATCGTTACCCAGATTGGCTGCCGTGCTGGTTACTCTCTCGTTCGTGGGCGCCAGTGTCCGGTTCCTGATCACGCAAGATCGCCAGGACAAGGCCACCGCCGACCTTCGCGGCAGTCGCGATCTGCTCGAAGCCGTGATCGAAGGCACCACCGAAGCCGTTTACGCCCGCGACCTGGATGGGAAATATATCTTCGGCAACATCGCCGCGCGCCGCCTGCTCGGTTGTGAGCACCAAGAACTCGTAGGTCGGACTGACGACGAATTTTTCTCGCCCGCGAGCGCCCGGTTGATCCGCGAAAGCGACCTGCAGGTGATCAAGACCGGCGTGCCGCATGTGCTTGACGAGACGTTCGAGTTGAATGGCAAGACGCATTCCTTCCTTGCGAAGAAGGGGCCCTACAAAGGCGCGGACGGGAAGGTCCTGGGCGTTCTCGGCATCGCCGTCGACGTTACCGAGCGGCGCAAGATGGAAGAAGAGCTGCGCAAAGCCCAAAAGATGGAATCCATCGGTACGCTGGCCGGTGGCGTGGCCCACGACTTCAATAACATCCTCACCGTCATCAAGGGATACAGCCAGTTGCTGCTCGAGCAGACCAACGGAACCCCGATGCACGATCAGCTCGCGCAAATCGACGCCGCGGCCGATAAAGCGGGATCGCTGACGCGGCAACTCCTGGCTTTCAGCCGCCAGCAAGTGTTGCAGCCCAAGGTCGTTAGCTTGAACTCGATCGTCACCGACATGCAGAAGATGCTTCGCCGGCTCATCGGCGAGGACATTGATTTTTCCGTCCAGCTTGCGCAGGACCTCGCGCCTATCCTTGCCGACCCCGGCCAGCTGGAGCAGGTCATCATGAACCTGTCTGCGAATGCTCGCGACGCCATGCCGCGCGGGGGAAAGCTGGTGATCGCGACCGCCAACGTCAGCATCGACGAAAATACTTCCGGCGAGAAGCTGATCGCGCCTTCGGGACGGTTCGCGGTGCTCTCCGTCACCGACACCGGTTCCGGCATGGACGTGCAGACTCAATCACACATCTTCGAGCCGTTTTTCACCACCAAGCCGCCAGGAAAGGGCACCGGCCTCGGACTTTCGACCGTATACGGGATCACCAGGCAAAGTGGCGGGTACATCTCGGTCGAGAGCGAGCCCGGGCGTGGCAGCAATTTCAAGATGTATTTTCCTGTAGCGCAGAAAACCGTTCCAGCGGAATCCCAACCGCGATCGGCGCCGCCGGCCGCTAACGGACACGAGACCATCCTGATCGTCGAAGATGAGGCGGCGCTGCTGTCGCTGGTGGAAGCCTCACTGCGCAGGCGTGGATTCAAGGTCCTGGTCGCCACCAGCGGCGACGCTGCTGAATCCATCGCGCGGCAACATGAAGGCCCCATCGATCTACTGCTGAGTGATGTGGTGATGCCGCAGACCAGCGGCCGCGATCTGGCTGACCGCATTTGCGAGCTTCGCCCCCAGACTCGGGTACTGTGGATGTCTGGTTATTCCGACGACACTATCGCGCACCACGGCATGCTCGAACCCGGCCTGCATTTCCTGCAAAAACCATTCACGCCGGCTTCGCTGGTCGATAAGATCCGCGAGATCCTCGACAAAAGTTAAAAAATAACATCGCGCTTACTCCCCGCGCGTGACCACCGGCTCGGTCGCCCGGAGAGCGCGCAGCGAGTCCTGTGTCTTTTGCCACTGCTCCGCGTCTTTTTTCGTCTCGATCTTTGCCTTGGGGTCGGCATAGAACTTCAGGATGTCAGCTCGAAGCTCGGGTGTGAGATGGTCGAACTTGCGTTCATCCAGCTTGCGGATCAACTTGGAATAGGTCTGGTCCGTGAGGCGATACTCGCCAGCAAGAGTTTTCTTCCCGGTATCGAAATCCATGTTCGGCAGGTCAAGTTTCTTGCCGGCGCGGAGCTTGGTCAAGAATCCGTCGTACATCTCGATCGTGTCATTCACGCTGGCGATATAAAGATCTTCGGTCTGGCGCGTTGGCACCTTGAATCCCAAACCCTTAAAGAGGCCTATGCGCGGCATGATCCGCAGCAGAAATGCC
The DNA here is from genome assembly GCA_963711965.1 of uncultured Acidobacteriota bacterium. Taxonomy (GTDB): domain Bacteria; phylum Acidobacteriota; class Terriglobia; order Terriglobales; family Acidobacteriaceae; genus CAVQGF01. The sequence continues at coordinate 21,886 of CAVQGF010000056.1, forward strand.
ATGATGCGTGCGCCCACGCCGGGGCTCTGGTAACTCTTCCCCCAATCTTTTTCATACTCAGCGCGGGAAAGGTGATAGAGGAACTCGCGCTTCTCGAAGTTCGGCGTCTCCTTCACGATGTCGACACGGCGCGTGGCCAGCGCCACTTTAGTCATCTCGGGAATTACCTTACTAACTGCCCGCCGGTAAGTTCCGATCGCCAAGTCGACATCCTTGAAGACGTCGCCGAGCTCGATGCCGTAGGTTTTTTGGAATGCGCGCTCCAGCAAAGGCTTGGCGACTTCGAATCCGATGAAGTCATGGTACGAATCTGCGGTGTAGCGGTTCTTCGCCACTTGCGCGACGTCGAAACCGAATTCGGTGCGCAGGTGCGCTTTGGGATCGTCTTCGAAGGTGACCACATCGCCGTATTTCGCGCGCAGCTTCGGAAAGACGATTGCCACGGAGCGATTCACTGCCGGATGCCCGCTGGTATCGGCGGCGTAATGCGAAAGCGCTCCCAATGCGAAGGCATATTCATTCAGGTCCTGCGATTCCGCCAGCAGATTCTCTACGAATTCGCCGCTGCGGGCGTAATGGACCAAGTCGCTAAATTGGCGGCTGCCGAACGGATAGTAGCCAAGGTCTTGGATCACGCATCCGCCGTACGCGAAAGCGTGCGCATACTTCAGATCCACTTCCGAGGCACCTGGAAATCGCTTCAGCAGAAGCGGACGGATCTGGTCTTTCCATGCCAGGTCGACCACCTGCTCATGGGTGAGCACGGAATATCCGTTCGCCACCTGCGCCATGCAGAGCGTGAGCAGAGAGATCGCGGCGATCTGCTTCATTTTGCGAAAGCGCACGCAGAACTCCTGAGTTGGCCAGCAGCTACTTGGATGCAGCTTCAGCAGCTCAGGCGCTGAGACGGTTTCGGGTGTTTTTCGGGTGTTTTCCTCTGGGGCAAACCTTCAGTTCTCACCTATGATTAGGGCGCATCTCAGTCACTGGAGGGAACCACATGGAGACTCCGGTCAAGACCATCAGCCGCGACGAGCTCAAGTCGAAGCTCGATCGCCACGAAAAATTCACGCTGCTCGAGGCACTGGCCAAAGCTGCTTACGATCACGTGCATCTACCGACGGCGAAGAATCTGCCTCCCGACCAGGTGAAAGCCCTCGCCCCGACTTTGGTGCCCGACAAAGACGCCGAGATCATCGTTTACTGCGCCAGCCCGACCTGACACGCCTCTGAGAACGCCGCCCGTGAACTGGCGGCGATGGGATACACCAATGTCCGCGACTACGCGGAAGGCAAACAGGATTGGCTCGACGCCAAGCTGCCCACCGAAAGCTTCCATAAACATTAGATAAGGTCGGTCGTACTACTTAGTTTCGTAACGTTACCTCGGTGACCGACCAAGTTACCAAAGTCACGTTTACCCCCAGCACTATCGCGGATAGAGTCGTACTCGCAATCGGCAGTTCTGGGGGAGGGCTGCCAAAGGGCGCTCTTGGGCGGCAACGCTCCGGAGCGCTTTTTATTTGGGGCGATTTTGGTGGCATAGGCGCCCCGCCTGTGGGGCGCGAGTCGAAGAATCCCCTTTGTTGGCAAGGATTTTGGGGAAGCGGCAATCTTCACGTAGAGACGCGGCATGCCGCGTCTCAGGCCCTCGGAAAGGCCCGCCGCCCCCTTGCGACTTTCCACAGCGCCCGGCATCCAATGTCTATACGGCCAGATGGTACGATGTTGATTGAGCCTATTTTTTAGAGAGAGAGTAAGGAATGGCATCCAACGGAATCATTGAAGTCACAGACGCTAGCTTTGAGCAGGAAGTCCTGAAATCCGAGGCGCCTGTGCTGATCGATTTTTGGGCCCCCTGGTGCGGCCCCTGCAAAGCCATCGCCCCCATTGTGGACGAGCTCGCCAGCACCTATAGCGGCAAGGTCAAGGTCACCAAGATGAACATCGACCAGAATTCGGCAACGCCATCGCGCTTCGGCGTGCGCGGCATCCCGACCCTGCTGGTGTTCAAGGGCGGACAGGTGAAAGAGCAGATCGTCGGCTTCGTCGAGAAGGAAAAAATCGAAGCGGCGCTCACCAAGCACCTCGGCTAACGCAGTTTCGAGTTTCAGGTTCGAGTTTCACGTTTCCGGTTTCAAGAAGAAAAAAGCCCAGCTTCGGCTGGGCTTTTTTGCGTTTCTTTGGAGGCGTCATCCTGAGTGAGGGTGGATCCCGCGCGCTTTCCCCAGCGCGGGGAAACCTGAGCGAAGGATCCTGGTTTTCTCGAAACTCGAAACTCGAAACCCGAAACTAATATTTCCGCAGCACCCCGATCACTCTTCCCTGAATCTGTACCCGCCGCCGGCACCATGATGGGCTGCATCGTCGTATTCGCCGGTTGCAAGCGGATCTTGTCGCCTTCCTTATAGAAACGCTTCAGCGTTGTTTCGGAGCCATCCACCAGCGCGACCACGATCTCCCCATTTCGCGCGGTCTTGGTTTTCTCCACCATCACGTAATCGCCGCTCACGATGTGCTCATCCTGCATGGAATCGCCACTGACCTCTAGTACGAAAACATCCTTCGAGCGGTGAAGTCATCGAGCGAGATAGTCTCAGGATTTTCGAAAGTTCGATCGGCCTGCCGGCGGCGATTCGTCCCATCAGGGGCAGGGAAGCACTGGCCTGCGCCGATGCGGCCGCGGCCATAGTGGCCATATTCATCGCCGTCTTCAGCTTGCCGCGCGGCGCCAGCACGTCGATAGAGCGGCTGCGGTTGTAATCGCGCCGCAGCAGGCCCTTCTTTTCAAGGTTGCTGATGTGCTTGTGGACGGTGGCGAGCGAACTCAATCCCATGCCTTCGCCGATCTCTTCGAACGACGGCGAATATCCGTGCCCTTCCACAAACTGCGCGATGAAGTCGTACATCTGCCGCTGACGCTTGGTGATGGCCATGCCGCAAGCATAGCGAAAAAAAGGCGAATGTCAATAGGAAAGGCAAGTATCCCGTCTGAACAAGTGCCCGCGCTTTGCAAGCTGCTCCCGCCCCGTGCTACTGTTAACCATTCAGTTAATATTCGGAGTTCCTGCCTTGTCTGTCGAAAAACTTAAGAAGTGTCCTACCTGCCACGGCCGCGGCATCTGCGACGACGGCAGCAAATGTGAAAGCTGCGAAGGAACCGGCGAGATCTTACACGGGGAAGAAGTTCTGGCGGACGAGCCCTGCTGGGATCTGGGCGCGGCTTAGGCCGCTTTCTTCACCAGATACTCATCGATCAGTACCGCCGCCAGCGCCGCTGTTGGCACCGCCACCAGCGCCCCGACCAATCCCGCGACTTCGCCCCCCAGTGCCAACGCCACCAGCACCGCCGAGCCCGGCAGATCTTCCGTGCTCTTCATGATGCGCGGCGTCAGGATCGCCGATTCGGTCTGCTGATAAATCGCATAGAAGATGACCACGCCCAGAACTTTCGCGAATGAGTCAATGGCCGCTACGGCCGAGGCCAGCACCACGGTCACGATGGGCCCGATCATCGGCACGAAGTTCGCGAGTCCCGCGATCACTGCCAGCACATAGAAGTAACGGATG
>CAVQGF010000057.1:0-17801 GCA_963711965.1 uncultured Acidobacteriota bacterium
TGGATTCAACTGATTCAAAAAACCTCGCCGAAAGGCGGGGTTTAATTTTTTAAACCAGAGCGCCACCCGGCGATTTAGGCGAAGGCCTGCTGGAGCGGGATCGCGGATGACGCAATAAACAGGATCCCTCGCCCGCCGCCGCGCTCAGGATGACTCGCCTTCGGTTTGGGTTTCACTTCGTCCTTCCCACAATCGTACTTCGTACTTCTGCACAGGCGAGGCGCCTGCGGCCACCCACTGCCGATATAATGTCGGCCACCTGATGCCAATCCCTTCGGGCACAAAGTTAGGCCCTACGAGATCGTTGCTCCTGTCGGCGCGGGCGGGATGGGCGAGGTGTATCGCGCGCGCGATCAACGTCTCGGGCGCGATTCGCGGTCAAGGTGCTTCCCGCCTCGTTGTCGCGCGATGCCGAACGTATGCGCCGCTTTGAGCAGGAGGCGCGTGCACGGCGGCGCTGAACCATCCCAACATCCTTGCGGTATTCGACATCGGCACGCACGAAGGTTCGCCTTACCTTGTCACGGAATTGCTGGAAGGCGAGACGCTGCGCGAGCGCATGCAGGCTCGCGCACTCTCGGCGCGGAAGTCGGTCGAGTACGCGCAACAGATCGCACGCGGGCTGGTAGCGGCGCACGAGAAGGGAATCCTGCATCGCGATCTGAAGCCGGAGAACATCTTCGTCACCAGCAGCGGCCAGGTAAAGATTCTCGACTTCGGACTTGCGAAGCTGATGCAGCCGGAAGGCGCGGCCTCGGCGGAAGTGATTCTCCGACTCTCGCGCCGGGACCGCCGGCGGGGTGGTGCTCGGGACCGTTGGCTATATGTCGCCGGAGCAGGTACGCGGACTGAATGTTGACGCGCGCTCCGATCTCTTCAGCCTGGGGACGATCCTGTACGAAATGGTGTCCGGCAAACGCGCCTTCGGCGGCGACACCCCCGCCGACACCATGAGCGCGATCCTGAGAGAAGAGCCGCCACCGCTGGCCGACATCCAGCAGAATATTCCGCCGGGCCTCGCGCGTATCGTGGAACATTCGTTGGAAAAAAATCCTGCCGACCGTTTTCAGTCGGCGCGCGATGTTGTGTTCGCACTCGAGGCATTCTCCGGCTCGAGCAGCAGCAAGGTTTCGGCAGTAGCTGCTTCCGGCCGCTCAGGCTCATCGCGAACACGTGCCGGGCTGCTCGCCGCAGCAGTCGTGCTCGCAGGGATCGTAGCGTTTTTGATAGGGCGAAGCACCGTACCCTCCACCCCGTCACCACGCTACCATCAGCTGACGTTTAAACGCGGAACGGTTTACAACGCGCGCTTTGCGCCGGACGGCGAGACCATCGTTTATGCCGCCGCATGGGATGGCAAACCGAGCGAGATTTTTTCCATAAGGGCTGACAGCACCGAATCGCGTTCGCTCGGGATCGTGGATACCGACCTGATGAGTGTGTCGTCGAAAGGCGAACTTGCGGTGCGCACGGCTCCCCGTTTTCTCACGTCCTTCCAGACATCCGGGACTCTCGGTCGCACGACGCTTGCTGGGGGCGTTCCTCGACCTGTTGAAAATGATGTGCAGGCTGCCGAGTGGGACCCTGCCGGCAAAACCGGCGTCCTGGTGCGAGACATAGGCGGGCAACAGCGGTTGGATCTCGATGGGAAGGTGCTGTATTCGACGCCGGGATGGATCAGCAACCCGCGCTTCTCGCCGGATGGCACAAAGATCGGTTTCGTACGCCACCAATCTCGCGCAGGTGATCCGGGCAGTGTATGTTTCGTAGATCTCAATGGGAAGATGACCGAGCTGGCTACCGGCTTTGACAGTATCAACGGACTTGCCTGGCCACCTTCGGGAAATGAGATCTGGTTCACTGCCACGAGGACAGGGGCTGCGCGCTTGCTTTATGCCGTTTCGCTCTCGGGCAAAGAGCGGGTGATCGCCGCAGTTCCCGGAATCCTCACCCTGCACGATATTTCCAAGACCGGGCGAGTGCTTCTCGGGCAGGATACGTGGAGGCTTGGCATCCTGGCGCAAACTCCAGGAAAAAACAAGGAGCAGGACCTCAGTTATCAGGACTACTCTGCTATCCGCTCTCTTTCACAAGACGGCAAGACTTTGTTGTTTGATGAGTCGGGTGAGGCAGGCGGTGGATCCGGCGTGATGTTCCTTCGGCCGATGGATGGCTCGCCACCCTTGCGGCTGGGAGACGGGACTTCGCAATCGCTTTCGCGCGATGGCAAATGGGTGATGGGGGTACCAGTGCAGGGCGTGAAGGACATCATCGTGATCCCTACCGGAGCAGGCGAGGTACGGCGTTTCCCTGCGTTGTCATTCAGTGCTCATTGGGGTGAGTGGCTTCCTGGAGACAACGAACTTCTAGTCTCTGGCGGAGAAGCGGGCCACGGTAACCGTATTTACCGTGCCAACCTGGACACGGGCACGGTACGGCCTGTCACAGCAGAGGGCGTGGTGCCTGTGCCGTTCGGGCAACTGATCTCGCCCGATGGGAAATGGATGCTCGGCATTGGTAATGACGGAAACTCCGCCATCTACTCCACCGATAATGGCCAACGCAAAGACATCAGCGGCATGGAGCCAGGCGAGCAGGCGATCGGGTGGAGCGGGGACGGTAACAGCATCTACGTCTATCGGCCTGCGGTTCCCGCTCGTGTTTTCACCATCGAGCTTGCGACTGCGAAGCGCACGCTCTGGAAAGAACTTTCACCTGGCGACCCCGCTGGAGTCTATTTCATCCGTCCACCGCACATCGCATACGACGGAAAGACTTATGCCTACAACTACGTGCGGATCCTCTCGGATCTGTATGTGGTGGATGGATTGAAATAGCACCCGCCGGGAAACAAAACCCGCCTCTCGGCGGGTTCCGATCCTGCGCAATACTTTGCCTCGATGGCAAATCGTCAGATACGCATGGGCATGACGATGTAGCGGTACTTGAAATCGTCCTTGGCGTCGTCGGGACGCATTTGGCCGGCGGATTGGCCGTCCTTGAACTCTAGCTTCACTTCGCCGCCGCTCGAGACCTTTAGAAAGTCGAGCAGGTACTGCGAGTTGAAGCCGATGGCGATGGGATCGGAGTCGTACTTGGTCTCGATGGAGTCTTCGGACTCGCCGGTCTCGGTGGAGGATGACGAGACTTTGATCTCGTTCTTCTCGAGCTTCATGCGGATGGCGCCGGAGCGCTCGTCGGCGAACTGGGCCACGCGCTGCATGCGCGCCGCTCAGGTCTTCGGTACGTACGGTGATGCACTTGTTGTTGTCGCGCGGCAGCACCGCTTCGTAGTTCGGGAATTGGCCGGTGAGCTGGCGCGAGGTCAGCAAACGCGTGCCGATGCGGAAGAAGAGCGTGGAATCGTCTTTCGCGAAATCGATGTTGGCGTCGTCGATGCCTTGCAGCAAAGTGTTGATCTCAGCCATGGCTTTTTTGGGAACCAACGTCTTCAACTCGCCGGAGACACCAGGAAATTTCGCTGTCGAGTTCTCAATGTGCGCCAAGCGATGTCCGTCGGTGGCGACCATGATGATCGATTCCGGCTTCAGCACCATGAGCGCGCCATTCAGCGTGTACCGCGACTCTTCATTGGAGATGGCGAAGATAGTCTTCGCGATGAGCGTACGCAGAATGTTCGCTGGAAGCTTGATCACTCCCGCGGTCGGGAATACGGGCAGCTGCGGGTAAGTTCGCGCGCGCCATGCCGACCATCTTGGTATTCGACCGTCCGCTGCGGATCTGCACCCAGTGGTTCTCCATGGTCTTGATGGAGATATCGCCTTCGGGCAGCAGCTTTACATAGTCATACAGCTTGCGCGCCGGGATGGTGCAGGAGCCTTCCTTCTTTACCTTCGCGGGACACGAAGTGCGGAGGCCGAGATCGAGGTCGGTGGCGGTGATGGAAAGTTTGTCGCCCGCAGCCTCGAACAAGAAATTTGAAAGGATGGGAATGGTGGTCTTGCGCTCGACCACGCCTTGCGTCGCGGTGAGTTCCCGCAACAGATCGGCTTTGCTGACTGTGATCTCCATACTCGACGACGCCGCTTCCACTCCGGTGCTCGCCATGCGACCTACTCCTGGTTCCAGTGTATCTGTCGGCATTATTTGCTCGAAGACCGCGCTTCCTGGGCTGGCGGCGCGATTACGTCTCTAACTTATATCAAAACAATATATCCATTTACAGCAGTAACAGTAGGGGCTGAGGAAAAGTGGAATTCAAGACCCAAATCCTCTCTGGCACTGGTTTCTTGCGTATCCGGTGAAGGAGAACCGGGAGCTTAGAAATCTTTCTCGTGCCAGACTGGGACCCGAATTTTTGTTCCTGTCCTCTCTTGTACCAACTTCCACAGCCTCTCCACAGTCACACCCGAGAAAACCAGGGCCTCACGGTGGAAATCGAACGCCAAACTGCTGCTAGCCGTTCAAAGTCTCGGTGACTTTGTTCAACACCCTGTTCAAATCCTTGTCCGATTTACGCTGCTCCTCGATCTTGTCGATGGAGTGCATCACGGTGGTGTGGTGCTTGCCGCCGAACTGGCGGCCGATCTCCGGCAGCGACGCTTCCGTCAGATGCTTCGCCAGATACATCGCGATCTGCCGCGGGAAAACGATGCTGCGCGAGTTATTCTTCTGCTTGATCTCGGCTACCCGCATGCCAAACTGTTCGGCCACGGCTTTCTGGATGCGAATCGATAGTGATCTTGCGCGTCTGTTGCTCGATAAAGTTCTTCAGCACCTGCTGTGCGGTTTGGACGGTGACCTCGGCGCCGGTGAGCGAGCAATACGCCAGCAGCCGGATAAGAGCGCCTTCGAGCTCACGGACGTTTGAACGGATGTTCTGCGCGATGAACAGCGCGACGTCGTTGGGCACGCGTGGCATGGTCGTTCTCCGCCTTCTTCTGCAGGATGGCGATCTTCGTCTCGAGATCCGGCGGCTGAATGTCGGCGATCAATCCCCACTCAAAGCCGCGAGCGCAGGCGGTCTTCGATCTCCGCCAACTCCTTCGGCGGACGGTCGGAGGCAATCACAATCTGCTTCGATGACTCGTAGAGCTCGTTGAAGGTGTGGAAGAACTCTTCCTGCGTCCGCTCTTTTTGCGCCAGGAACTGGATGTCGTCGATGAGCAGCACATCCACGGTTCGGAACTTGTCGCGGAAGCTGGTCATCTTGTCGTAGCGCAGCGAGTTGATCATCTCGTTGGTGAACTTTTCGCTGGAGAGATAGCAGATGGAGGCTTCCGGCTGGCGCTTCTTGACTTCATGCCCGATGGCCTGCATCAGGTGGGTCTTGCCCATTCCCACGCCGCCATAGAGGAAGAGCGGGTTGTAGGCCTTCGATGGGCGCTCGGCAACGGCTTGCGATGCGGCGTGCGCGAATTGATTGCCGCTGCCGATGACGAAGTCGTCGAACTTGTATTTTTGGTTGAGCAGCGCGGCGGTGTCCCAGTCGAAGCGCGCCTGCTTGCCGGGGGCGACCGCAGCCCCGTTAGCGCGCGAAGTTCCGTGACTCGAGACCGGCCCGAAGCCGCCATCGTGGCGGACGTTCACCGGTGGAGCTTCCTCGGTCACAAATTCCACGTCGCTGTAGTCGAGGTTCAGGTTCTCCAGCGCCTCTGAGATCAGGTCGGCGTACTTTTCGCCGATCAGCTTGAACTCCGCGTTGGGAACGCTGATGAACAGCACCTTGCCCTTGGCATGGCTGAAGCGCGTCGGCTTAAGCCAGGTGTCGTAGGAATGTTTGTTGATCTTTTTTTCCAGCGACTCGAGGACGAGAAGCCAGGGATTGGCGGCGGCGGTTGCAGATGATGATAGCGACATTCGATTCTTGACCAATGATTGCGGGAACGCGGCCGATGGAGCAGACCACACTCGCTGTCGATCAGCGTTCCGTACAAAATTTTTAATGGCTGTCCCGGAGCGGCTGGCTTCGGTGCAGGCCGGTTACAACTAAAATCGTTTTACCCGCGAGGGGCTGGCTGCGTTGAGTTGCGTCGTGGGAGAAAGTTTTTCTTCGTTGATGCGAGTCAGCATCCTAGCACGAAACTTTTTCCCGTGTGGAAAACTTTTTCATCGCACTTTAAAAAAGTTTCAACAAGAAACGCCTCGGCGAAGAAAATTGTCAAGTGCTGTGAGAGTAAATGCCGCGAAGATGGTGCAGTCCCTTTTCCGACAAAAGTTTTCACCACGGAGACACGGAGTCATGGAGAAAGACAACTTCATTTCATTTCCATTAACCCCAGCAACTTTGTTTGGTCACGACGATCACGTTTGCTCGAATCTTAGACAAGGGTCTCTTGAATGACCTCTCCGTGTCTCCGTGCCTCCGTGGTGAATACAAAGGCAGAATTGGCGGAATCAGCTTGCGTCCTTTATACTCAGAGTTTGTCTTAATGCCATTTTGCCAGTCAGGAGTTCGTGAGTCTCCATGCCGAAACGTACATTCCAACCTAACCGCCGCAAGCGGGTAAAAAAGCACGGCTTCCGTTCGCGGATGAAGACCAAGAGCGGACAGGCGGTGTTGTCGCGCCGTCGCGCCAAGGGACGCAAGCGCGTCTCGGTTAAGCCCGGTTTCCGCGAGTAGCCGCCGCTTCCGCTAAATCCAACGTGAACAGCAGTCCCAAGCAGCAGCGAGCCGCGCGATTTCCGAAGTCGGCGCGGCTTTTGAAGCATGCCGACTTCGAGCGCGTCTATCAGCAGGGGCGGCGGCACTTTTCGCCCAGCATGACGGTATTTTTTCTGGAGCGAGAGATCGGCGGCGGGCCGCGCGTCGGATTGACCGTCGGTAAGGTGCTTGGCGGGGCGGTAACGCGCAACCGGATCAAACGGCGAATGCGCGAGGCGATCCGCAGACAACTAATGCCGCTAACCGCGAACGTCGACGTCGTGATCAATCCCAAGAAATCGGCCAGCGTGCTCGAAACGATGAAGCTGGAAGCAGAGATCGAACGGGCATTCGCGGCGGTACAGCAAGGCAAGGGTGTGGCCGCGAGTGAAACGCCGAGGCGTCCGCGAGTGAAAGTGAAGTCGAAATGAAAAACCTGGCACTGAAATTCTTGCGCGGATACAAGCGATTGATCTCGCCCATGCTGCCGGCTGCCTGCAAGTTTGTGCCGACCTGTTCGGAATACGCGGTGGAAGCGGTGGAGCGTTTTGGGATCGTTCGCGGCGGAGCGATGACGTTGTGGCGAGTTTTGCGGTGCAATCCGTTCGCCCGTGGTGGAGTGGATCCGGTGGAGCATCCCTCAGCGGCTAAAGCCGCAGATTCAAGCAGCAGCGTGTTTGGCAGGCGTGAACGCCTGCCCCGCCGCAGGCGGGTGTGAGCATCTGGCTTCGCGATAAGAAAGAGACCTTTGGCCGAACAGTATTACAACCCGCAAGAAGATCCCGGTTCGGAAAAACGGACCATCATCGTCATCGCCTTCACCCTGCTGCTGTTGGTCGGCGCGCAGTTTTACTTCAAGAGTCCACAGCCTCCGGCGGAGAGCAAACCTGCCGCAACCGCACCGAACGCAAGCTCGACGCCAGCGCCTATTCCGAATCCGACCACCTCATCTCCTTCCGTATCGAAGAGCAGTGCTCCGCAGCCTGTTCAAGTTGGCACGAAGCAGGCCGCCACGGAATCCGATACCGTGATCGAGAACGGCCTCTACAAGATCACCTTTACCAATCGCGGCGCGCAGGTGAAATCGTGGATCCTGAAGAAACATACCGATGACAAGGGAAAGCCTCTCGAGCTGGTACATTCCATTGCGGCTCAGCAGTCTGGCTATCCACTCTCGCTTTACACCTACGATCCGGCGCTGAATAAAAAACTAAGCGAAGCGCTCTACGTCTCGAATGGTGCTGCCTCGCTCGCAGCGCCTGCGGCAATCACCTTCGAATACGCCGACCAGGATGTAACGGTCAGCAAGAAATTCAGCTTCGACCACTCTTATGTAGTGCACGCAGAGACTTCGGTCACCCGCAATGGGCAGCCGGTCACGGCTTATCCCTCGTGGCCGTCAGGATTCGGCGATGAGACCGGCCCGGGATCGTATACCGCTGCTCATGTTGTCTGGCACGACGGGGAGAAAGTTCACCGGCAGCCGGTGAATCAGCGCAATTGGTTCTCCTCGAATACCTGGGTGGTGGGCGGCGGAACCACTCCTGGGCCCTTTCAATGGGCCGGGGTAGTAGACCAGTATTTCGGCGCGATGTTCCTGCCCGATGATCCCCAGAACGTGGCAATGGTGACGTTTCATACTCAGATCCAGTTGCCGAACAATCCTGATCCGACAAAGCCGGTCATGGTGCCCGTCATCGGCGCGGCCGCAGGAACACCCGGCGGCCCTACCAGCATGCGGATCTTCGTGGGGCCGAAGGCCACGGACGTATTGCAGTCGGTGCATGCCACGGTAGCCGGGAAACCGGTTGGCCCGAACCTCGAACCCGTGGTCGACCTGGGGACCTTCGCCATCATCGCCAAGCCACTCTTCCTGTGGCTGAAGTGGACGCACGATCATTGGGTGGCGAACTGGGGATGGTCGATCATGATCCTGACCATCATCATCAACCTGGCGCTCCTGCCTCTGCGAATCACGGCCATGAAGACTTCGCTGAAAATGCAGAAGATCCAGCCCAAGATGGAAGAGGTCAAGAAGCGATACGAGAAGTATCCGATGCGTGATCCGCGCCGCGCGGAGATGAACCAGGAGATCTGGGACCTGCAGCGCAAGGAAGGCGCCAATCCGGTTTCCGGCTGCCTGCCGCTGCTTTTGCAACTTCCTTTCTTGTACGCGTTTTATGCCATGCTGGGGAATGCTATCGAGCTGCGGCACGCTCCGTGGTTGTGGATCCACGATCTTTCGTCGGCTGACCCGATCCACATCTTGCCTATCCTGACCGTCGTGACCATGCTGCTGATGACGCGGCTGACTCCGCAGGTCGGTATGGACCAGACGCAGAGGATGATGATGAACATCATGTCTCCGCTGATGTTCGGCGTCTTCACCTGGGCGGCGGCGGCTGGACTCGCGCTTTACTGGACGATCGGCAACGTGATCGGCGCCATCCAGCAATACGCGATGAACCGCACCCATCTCGGCAAGGAACTGCGCGAGATGCAGGAAAAGCGCGCGAGGAAGAAAAACAAGTAGAGCAGTTCTCAGTTCGCGGTTCTCAGTGTTACCCTGCTTATCTTGTTCAAACCCGAGATTTTAGAATAGATGTAGCACTTGCTTTGCCGAGAACCGGGAACTAGGAACCGAGAACTTACCATGCAGGACAAAGTCGCAGCCGCCAAAAAGATCGACGAATTCCTGAAGATGCTCAACGCGCAGGGTGGCTTCCGCCTGAAGTACCGCATCACGGTCGATCCGCCGGCCGCGGATGGCGATGATTGGGAGCGGCCCGAGATCTTCGTCGAGTTGGGTGGTCCTGAGAGCAGCCAGCTTCTCGACCGCGGCGCCGAGCTGATGCGCTCCATCGAGTCCTTGGCTCTGGAGGCGCTGCGGCTGCAAGCCCGACGAGCACAACCGAGTCCTGTTCGATTGCCGCGGATACCGCGCCACCCGATCTCCAAGAGTTGCGATTGGCGGCCGACGTCGCCGCGGAAAAAGTTCGCAAGACCAAGGTCCCCTATCAGTTTGCTCCCATGTCGTCGCGTGAGCGCCGCATCGTGCATCTTTCGCTCTCCAAGCAGGCCGACCTTCGCACGGAAAGTCAGGGTGAAGGCCCGGCGCGCTGTCTGGTCGTCTTCCCGGCCGGATACGAAAGCAAAGATTTCCGCCCCATGATGGCGCCAGCCCGCCGCCGTCGCTAGGTGCGCCATTTCACATTCTTGTAGCGCAATCGCCGATTAGTTGGCATTATCTCTCCGGAAGGTCAACTCCCATGTCTGCTGATGTAGCTCTGCTCCAAGAAGCCCCTCTGTTTGCGTTGCTCGATGAAAACGAGCGCCAGACGCTTGCTGACATCATCGATGTCGCCCATTTCGACAAGGGCGCTACCATCTTTTCCTTCGGCGATGTGGGCGATACGCTCTACATCGTCCGCAGAGGGGATCGTCCAAGTCTTCGTGGAAAACTACGAAGGCCGCAAGATCATCCTGGCAGAGAACACGCGGGGCGACATCTTCGGCGAGATCTCGTTGCTCGACGGCGGCCCGAGAACCGCGACGGCGGTAGCGACGGAGGACGCAGAGCTATTCGCATTGGAGCGACAGGACCTTCTCGACCTAATCACCAAGCATCCTCATGCGGCCATGGATCTACTGACGGTTGTGGGACGCAGGTTGCGAGCGACGGACGAGTTGTTGCGCACCCACGTTGCCAAGAACGTGAACGAAGAGGAAGAAGAGCAGATGACCTTCGGGGAGCGCATTGCCGATAAAGTTGCGGCTTTCGGTGGATCGTGGACCTTCATCATCTTCTTCGGTTTTGTCCTTCTGTGTTGGGCAGCGTTGAATACTATCCTGCTTCATGACAGAGGCTTCGACCCTTACCCTTACATCCTGCTGAACCTTTTCCTCTCCATGCTGGCTTCGCTGCAGGCGCCCGTCATCATGATGTCGCAAAACCGCCAGTCGACCAAAGACCGGCTCAAGGCCGACCTGGAGTATGAGATCAATCTAAAGGCCGAATTGGAAGTGGCGCAGCTGCACAATAAAGTCGACAGGATCTACGAAGAGATGCAGGCGCACTTCGACCGCATGCACAAAAGTGTTGGCGGCGCGGCTTCAGCGAGTATGGGAACTCGCAAGTAAACATCGAAAAGAAGTGAATCAGCGGCCTTCGCTGAGCCGCGTAGCCAGCCGCTCGGGCAGCTTAGCGTCGAGGATGGCCTTCTGTGCCGTCTTGATCTCGTATGGAACGCGATGGAACTCGATGGTGAGCGACTCGGTATCGAAGATGGCGAAGGCAGCGCGCGGGTCGCCATCGCGCGGTTGACCGGCCGAACCCGGGTTGATCAGGTACTTCACGTCCTGCTTTAGATCCAGCACAACTTTTTCTGCTCCGGTCTTGGAGTGATAGACGGGCCGCAGAGTTCCCCACTGCTCGTTATCAAGACAGAAACCACCCTGGATGTGAGTGTGCCCGAAGAAGGTCATCTGCACCTGCATGTTGGCAAGCGGCTCCACGGCATCGCGCATCACGATGATGTACTCGTCCTCGTCGCGCGGCGAACCATGCACGCACTGTACGCCGTGCAATCCCGGAGCATCGCCCGCGGGCTTGGCCATGCCATTCATGTCGAGCGGGCCTTTCGGCATCTCGCGCAGGAAATTCAAGTTGTCGGGTGTGAGGGTCTGCTTGGTCCAAAGCGCGGCCAGGCCGGCGATGGGATTGAATGTCTCGATGCCGGTGATGCCGGTGCAGGCCTTGTCGTGATTGCCGCGCACAAATTGACCGCCCAATTTGCGCGAGGCATCGGTGACTTCGTTGGGACTGCCGCCGTAGCCGACGATGTCGCCCAGGTTGATGACGGCGTCGTAGGAAGGCGCAGCCTTCACGCAGGCTTCCATGCCTTGCAGGTTGGAATGGATGTCGCTGATGATGAAGACGCGCAAAGTCGGCCTACCGGCGCCACACTCCTAAAAAACGAGGGTCTGAGGATATTTTTTGGCGACGCGGAATTATATACCGCGTCTTTGTTAGTGGTTCTTCATCGCTTCGTTCGCGCGCCGCAATCCAGCCTCGGCAGCGGCATTGCCGGGGTCGAGGATCAGCGCCGATTGGAATGCGTTCAGCGCGCCGGAATAATCGCCGGAATCGACCTGTCGATTGCCCAGTGCGATCATGGCGCGCGCGCGCAACTGCCCGGGATTCACCGGCGCCGCAGCTACCGGTGCCGGCGCAGGAGCTGCCGCGACGGTCTTGCCTTTCACGGCTTTCGCAGGCGCGGGTTTGGGAGCGTTGATCGGTGCTTCGAGCCTGGCGATCGCCTTCGCGTTCACCACGATCTCGTTTTTCACGTCCGTCACGCCGATCGAATTCTTAACGATGCCATCGGCGCGATCGGAATCGCCCTTCGACGCGACTAATCCCGAGAGCGTGACCACTCCTTTATCCACGGTGGCGTTCACGTTGTTAAAGGTCGGCGAAGTGGCAAGCAGTTGCTGAACGTCGAGCAGGAGCTTGCCGTCGTCACCCTTGATGGCGGTCTGTTCCACAGCGTCTGCCTTCGGCGTAGCAGATTTTTTCGGCCAGAAGATCAGTGCTCCGAGGATCAGAATACCGAGCACTGCGCCGATCGCGATCAATGGCGTCTTAGACCCCGGCTTCTCGTCGATTTCCATAGCGTCGAACGTCGGTGCCTTCACCTGAGGAGCGGGATGGCTGCGATCAAAGATAGGTTCCGCGATCGATGCCACCGCCGGCGCTGCGGCTGCGGCGCTCGATCCGGTGCGAAGCTTGGGCGTGGACATCGGCGGAGGAGTCTTAACCCCCGCGGATGCACTCGGGCGGCTCTCGACCGGCGCAGCTTTCGTCGCCTTGGGAGTTTCAAACTTGATCATCACCGTGCCCGGCTTGGGCGTGAAAGTGCCCGTGGTACGTGGCGCCGGCGTAGGGACTCCAGCTGCAGGCTGCGGCGTATGGACCGGTTGGGCCTTGGCAATGTCAGCAGCCATCTCATCGGCTGTCTGGTAGCGATTGTCGCGGCTCTTCTGGAGCGCCTTCATCACGATCTCAGAGAGCGGATTCGGAGGCTGCGCGAGCAACTCTGCCGGCGATTTCGGCGTTGCGGTGATGTGCTGCACCAGCATTCCCACCGGCGTGGCCGATTGGAAGGGCAGTTTCCCGGTCAGCATCTCGTAGAGCGTGATTCCGAGCGAATAGATGTCGGCGCGGGCGTCGATATCGTCGCCCTTCTTACCCATGGCCTGCTCGGGCGAGATGTACTGCGGCGTTCCGACTACCACCGCCGTCTTGGTGGTGGTTGCATATTGCGGCAGCAGCTCAGTGGATTGCTCGCGAACTTTCGCCGAGACCAAACTCCAGGACTTTCACCTGCTCGCGTCCATCGGGTTGCGGCACCAGCAAGACGTTTTCCGGCTTGATGTCGCGATGCGTGATGCCCAGCTTGTGCGCGGCGGAAAGTGCAAGCGCGATCTGGCGGGCGATACCGGCGGCGCGTGCCGGTGGCATCGGTCCATCGACCATGACGCTCCGCAGTGACTTGCCGTCCACGTACTCCATCACCAGGAACGGCGAATCGTCTTCGGCGAAATCAAAATCTTCCACCCGCACAACGTTCTCGTGCTGCAGCTTGCGGGTGACGGCTTCCGTTTTGAAGCGGGTCACGAACGCTTCATCCTGCGCGAGGCGGTTCTGCAGAACCTTCAGTGCGCGGGTCTCGTTGAAGGTGAGGTGCTTGGCCTGATAAACAGTGGCCATCCGGCCCTCGCCTAGCTTGCGGACGATCTGATATTTTTCGCGGATGACCATGCCTTCCACCATCTCGGCGGTCTCGCGCAATGGAGCCTGGTCCTTCGGGCACGCGCTGAATTCATTGGGGTACGTTGTGTGACACGTGTCGCAGTACTTCATGGCTTCCTATCTGTCCTGAGCTGCGATTCTTCGGGGGAAATCGCCTGAAAAGGCGAGAATCTGCATCCAGATATTACTTCGATTTCCGGCTACATGGGAAGCAGAATGAGTGACTTTAGTAACGTGGTGCCGAGCTGGGCACGCCTATTTCTTGCTCTTGGCGATGGCCAACAGCAGGTCGCTGTCGGCGCCGACGGTGCGCAGGTTCTGCTCGAGATCATTGGTGAGTGCGAAATCGACCCCGTACTGCTTGATCAGTCCCATAATGCGCGTTTTGGGGACGCCGTTCTTCAGTGCCTCCTCGATCTCGGGCTCGCCTAGCGGCTTCGGACCTTCGGCGGCGAGGTTGATGTCGAGCTTTGCGGTCTCGCCGGCGACTAACGTCACGTTCTGGGTGTAGTCGACGAAACCTTTTTCGCTCAAGCGGACTTTGGCCGCACCAACCGGCAGGTTCTCTACCACCAGCACGCCTTCCTTCTCGCTGGTGCTGCCCTTAAATTTGTCGTCGACATAGACCTGAATGCCGCCGGGCTGCGCCGTGATCTTAAGGGTCGCAGTCTGCGGACCGTTCAACGAGGCGACAGTCACGCCTGAGGTGGATTTGCGTGCGAGATTCCAGTCAGTTCCGAGCGGCGTTGCGAAGTTGATCTGATTCGATTGCGCGAAGTTATTGATGTCGCGTAGGGAGACGCGCGTGGGCGCCCATGCGGAGCCAAGATTGTTTCGCCACTTCTCGATACCTTCGTAGGAGCCGGGAGTCGACGTCTTCTTCAGATAGAGGTGCGCCTCACCCTTTTTGAAATATAAGGGCCATGGTTCGACGAGCACTCCGATGTAGTCGTATCCGTCGTGCTCGCGATTGGGATTCTTCACGATCGCGCTTTGCCAATTCATATTGTTGGAGCTGCCGCTCCACAATCCGATCACGCCATCTTCCGATGCTTGTGCGGAAGCAAGATAGAGCGCCATGGCCGGGTCCATCATGGCTTCCTTGTCAGCCTCGCTTCCACGCTGCGCGCTCTGGCGATTGTTGCGCGCATCAGCGATGGCTTCGAGCGGCACGAGCACGGAATCAGGACTATTGGCGGCGTTGACCAGCGCCATGTAATTGGTTATGCGTGGCTGGAAGAGCCCGGCGCCGCGGATCTGTGAGCCTTCGTTGGTGAAATGCCAGACAGTGTTGTCGTTGAATTTGATTTCCGCCATGAAGGCCGAGGCCCCGAACATATTGGTCCACTCTTTGGCGACGGTCATCTCGCTGCGGGCATGGTCGAAGCCGCGGCCGCTAGTCGCCGCAAAGGTGATGCGCTCGCGGCTGATGGTGAGCGTGCCATGCTCGGCCATCAAACCGGTGGGATGCGCCACGGTGTAACGCACCGCCGAGTTTCCGTTGGCATCTTGCACCAGCTCGCCACCGTCGTTGCCGGTGATGCCCGTCGGCCCCCCCGGCTTCTTAGCCGCCATCTGGGCAGCTGCGGCGCTGCACAACAGTGTGATCAATAAAAAGAGAAGCGAGGGTCGAAGCCGCGTCATTTTCTCCTCCGCAAGATATCTTCTTCCGTTTGCTTCGCCTGGTTGGCGCGCCGCAAACCGGCTTCCGCGTCCGCGTTGCTTGGATCTAAAGTGAGAGCGGACTGGAATGCGTTGATCGCGGTCTGATAATCACCGCTGTCCACCTGGCGGTTGCCGCTCGCGACCAGCTCGCGTACATGGGCCATAGTTTTTGCGTCAGGACCTCTGGGTACCACGACCCGCTCTTTTTTCGGCGGTGCTTCCTTCTTGGGGGCCTCGACAGCTGGCTCTTTGGTCTCGACCACGGCGCCCGTCGCGATATTGTTATGAACTTCCTTGACCCCGGGGAGTCCGCTGACCAGCGCCAATGCCGTATCAGCATCGGAGAACTTCGCGGCATGTCCGCCGAGATCAACGACGCCGTCTTTAACCGTGACTTCCACATCGCGCAGAGCGCTCGAGCCGGACATGGTGCTCTTGATTTTGGCGGCAATGCTCTCGTCGGTGATCGCGGCGGGCTTCGCAACTACCACTGGCGTGGCTGCAGCTGCTGCGGGGCGATTCATGTACCAGTAGCCGCCTCCGGCTCCGCCCGCCAGTAACAAAACGATTGCGATCCACATGGGCGTACTGCTCTTCTTCGGTACAGGCGCGGGGCGAGCGACCGGGCGCGCAGCAGCCCGTGGCGCAGGTGCCGGAATCTGCGGAGTGCGCGGCGGCGGTGTCATCGGTTTTGGCGTGATGCGCCTCTGCGCGACCGCAGCCGCTACGGCACTTCCGGTCTCGGAAGACCCCATCAGGTCGGTGCGCGCGCCGAGTTCGGGCGCGGAACCCATCAGCGCCGTGGTCGCGTGCAGGGCTTGCTCGAGCGCCTCGATCATCTCTTCCGCGGTCTGGTAGCGGTCGCCTTTATCTTTCTCCATGGATTTCATCAGCACCATGGAGAGCGCGTACGGAATGTGCTGCTGCGGTGCGCGCTGGTGCGGCGGCACGGGCGTGGTCTGTATGTGATGGATGAGCAGTCCGACCGGCGTCTCCGACTCGAAGGGCAATTGCCCGGTGAGCATCTCGTAAAGCGCGCAGCCGAGGGAATAAAGGTCGGAGCGGCCATCGATGGCCTCGCCCGATTTTCCCATTGCCTGCTCCGGCGACATATATTGCGGCGTTCCGACCACGACGCCAGTCTTGGTGGTCGTGTAGCCGGTTCCCATGTCGGACGTGTCGCAGATTTGGCGATGCCGAAGTCCAGCACCTTCACCTCGTCAGTGCCGTCGGGCTGGCTGATGAGAAGAATATTGTCGGGCTTGATGTCGCGATGGGTGATGCCGAGCTTGTGCGCAGCCGCCAGGGCGCTCGCCACCTGCTTGCCGATATTCAGGGTGCGTGCGATGGAAAATGGCCCCGACTTCTCGATAGCGTGGCGCAGGTCCATGCCTTCCACGTACTCCATCACGATGTAGGGGCGGCCGTCTTCGGTGGTGTCGAAGTCATCCACGCGCACCGCATTCGGATGCTGCAGCTTGCGCGTGACCACGGCTTCCGAGCGGAAACGCTTCAGGAAAGCATCGTCTTCGGCGAGCCGGCTGCTGACCACCTTGAGTGCGCGAATCTCATTGAAGGCGATGTGCTTGGCTTCGTAGACCGTCGCCATGCCGCCGGCGCCGATGCGGCGCAGGATCTGATACTTGTCGCGGATCACCATGCCCACAATCAGCTCTGAGCTGAAGCGCAGTACCGCCTGGTCCTTAGGACAGGTGGTGAAGTCGTTCGGGTAATTGCTCCGGCAAGTGTCGCAGTATTTCATGGCCCTCTAAAGAGCGTTGGGGGAGCAATGGATTATGGGGGCTAAAACCAGCAGCATCATACCTGCGGCAGCCCGGGGATGGGAAGGGGCAATGCAGAGGCAGGGTGGAGAGCTTGAAAGGAGGAAGGCCACAACTGGTGTGTAGTGGCGGCACTTCAGTAGCTGATGGCTGACGGCTGATTGCTGTTATAGACTCGCCGTGATTTTCCTGGAGGGAAAACATCATGGCAGATTATGGATTCACACACGGCAAAGTAGTGGACGCGGGGGGCGGCGGCGCTTCGCATCGTCAAGCTGATCGGGCTGGCGTTCATCGGGCTGATCGTCGCCATCTTCGTTTTCTCGAGCTTCACCACCATCCGGACCGGACATGTGGGCGTCCTCACTTTGTACGGCGAAGTCACGGGCCAGGTGCTGGAAGCCGGATTCCATTTCGTGAACCCGCTGAAGAGCGTGCACGAAGATTCGATCCAGACATCGGAGATCAAAGAAACGGCCAGCGTCCCTTCGAGCGAAGGCCTGGTCATGGGCCTGGATACTCGTTGATGTACCATCTGGACCAGCCGCATGCCGCCAGCATCATCAAGGATGTGACGCCGCCCTACGAGGACACGGTGGTTGAGTCGAACTTGCGTTCGGCCATCCGTTCGGTGACCGCGAACCATACCGCGAACGCGCTCTACAGCAGCGCGCGCGAGCAGGTGGCTGACCAGATCAAGGCGGAACTCGAAGCCCAGTAGGGCCGCGCGGCATCATCATCGAAAAGGTCCTGTTGCGCGACATCCAACTACCGGTTGGCCCTGAAGCAATCCATCGAAGCCAAGCAACAGGCCGAGCAGGAATCGTTGGCAATGAGCTTCCGCCTGCAAAAAGAAAAGCAAGAGGCTGACCGTAAGCGCATCGAGGCGGAAGGTATTCGCGACTTCTCAAGACGGTCGCGTCGGGCATCAGTCCGG
>CAVQGF010000058.1:0-18539 GCA_963711965.1 uncultured Acidobacteriota bacterium
CGTCGCCCTGGAGAACACCAGGCTGCATTCGACCGAGCGGCGACGCATGCGACAGATCGAGATCATCCACCTCATTGCGCGCGCCACCACAGCTTCCAGCGATCTTGATCAGCTGCTCGGCACATTGGCTGATCTGCTGAGCGATACCTTCGAAGGTTCGGAAGTCGGAATACTCCTGCGCGGGCCCGATGGAGCCCTAGAGCTTCGCGCGCATTCGGGATCCCGCACCGACTGGCCCGCGGATTATTCAGCTTCGGCGAAGAGCGGCGTCATGGCGCAAGCTTTTGACGCACGCATGAATGTGCTGGTGAATGATGTCCGCAGCCGGCCGGATTGGGCGCCAGCGCTTCCCGGTTCGGGCTCGGAACTCTGCGTTCCACTGATCTCGTTTGCCGAGACGCTGGGCGCACTTCTCGTCATCCATCCTGAAGCGAATTTTTTCACCGTCGACGACCGTTCCATCGCCCAGGCTGCAACCGACGTTTGCGCTACCGCCATTCGCAATGTCCAGCTTTCAGACGAGTTGCGACGCGTCAGCAACACCGATTCCCTCACCGGCGTATATAACCAGCGCTATTTCCATATCGCGCTCGGGCTTGAGGCCGGTCGCGCACGCCGTTATCGCAGCTCCTTCTCGGTGGTTCTGCTGGATATTGGCGGATTGCGTCACATTAACTCCGTTTCCGGATTCGATGCAGGTGATGTCTTGCTCCGAGGTGTGGCCACGATCCTGACGCAACAGCTCCGCGGTGTTGATGTGATCTGCCGTTACAGCGGTGACCAGTTTGCCCTGATATTGCCGGAGACAAGGTCGCAGCAAGCGGTGAGCGTGACGGAGAAGCTGCGCCTCCAGATTGAATCGCAGTCGTCCGCCCAGATAAATGGTCAACGCTTCGTTCAAACCCATTCCGCCTGTGCCAACTATCCGAGCGATAGCGACAACGAAATGGAACTAGTGCGCTCCCTTCTTTCCCGTCTGGCGGAGTCCAAAAGCCAATCGTCATCTGCTGGCGCTTGATTTCATGCAACACCTCGTGTGAGAAAGCGCTCTTATTTGTTGTGAAACTTTCTATCTATTCCGGCACCGAGCGGCGCGATTGGCTGCGTCAACGCGCACTAACCATCGTCGTCGCCATGGCTTTCCTGTTTATGGCTGCCATCAACCTGGCACAAGGGCACGTGATCGAGTCACAGCGAGCGCTGATCCGCGCTCTCGCCGGCGATAGCTCGCAACTGGCGATGCTTCGCGTTCAGCAGATCAAACGCCAGCACTGAGTTTCGTTTACAAACGAAAACGGCAGCCGATTCGGCTGCCGCTTTTATTGACTTAGAAATGATCAGTCATCGCGACGATGGAGCACGGGTGGTACGTCGTCGCCGTTCTTGTCTTTATCCTTATCGGTGCGGTCCGTTTTGTCCGGTTTATCGCCACCGTTGCCGCCGTTGGATGCGCGACGCAAGCTAGGCTTGTCCTTATCCTTGTCGTCGGGTTTACGACGGTTCTCGATGGCCGCCAAGCGCGCCTTCACATCGTCAAATTCCGACGTCGTCACGATGTACTGCTCGCGTGCTGGCAGAATGGTCGCGATCTCTTTCTGCGTTTCCGAGATACGGTCTGGAGTCTGCGGGTGGCTCGCGAATGCCTTGGCCAGCGAACCCGGTTTCTTCTTTTCCGTAGCCTGCACTTTTTCGAAGAAAGAGACGAAGGAGTTCGGGTCGTAGCCAGTCTTGTACATGTACTGCACGCCCAAATAATCCGCCTCGGCTTCGAATCCGCGCGAGAACTTCATGAAGGTAAGTGGGAGCGCCAGGCTGACTGCTTGTCGCGCCGCGTAGCCGATTCCACCGCCAACGAAGATCAGCGGGATGGTAGCGATCTGCGCCAGTGTGCCGCGTGTCTGTTGTCGCATCGCGTGCCGCGCTGCAACGTGAGCGATCTCGTGCGCCATGACTCCGGCCAGCTCAGACTCATCGTCCGCCGCCAGGATCAGTCCGGAGTTCACGTAGAAGTATCCGCCGGGTAACGCAAACGCGTTGATCTCATCCGAGTCGATAACCTTGATTGTGAACGGTACCCGCGCATCAGAGTTGCGCACCAGGTTCTGGCCGATGCGGTTCACGTACTCTCCGACCACCGGGTCCTGTACCAGCTTTACCGTAGATTCGACCTGCTGGGCGTACTGCTTGCCCATAGCCATTTCTTTTTCGAGCGAGTACCAGTTGCCCAGGCCCCGCTTACCTACGCTGCGGTTCCCTATCGCATCAACGTCGTTCTTGCTGCCGTCATGTTTGATCTGATCGTCAGCCTTCATGTCAGGCTTTGTCGGATCATCCTGACCGCTCTGCAGCGCGATCGTCGAGATCAGTTGCTCGTCTCCGCCCCCCTTGCGGATCTTTTCCACGTTGTCCTTGGAAAGGTCGAACTTCGTTCCGCGCGCCACCACGATCGAGGCCGCATTGTGGGCTGTCTTCTTGTCCTTCAGGAGGGCGAGCAGATCGTCGAGGCTGAGCGGCTCCTGTTGTGCATCAACAGCAGGCGCGTTGGTTTGACCGGGGGCACTTGCCGCCGGCGCAGGAGAAGGTGGAGGTGCTGTCGTAGTCTGACTCTGGGCTGCTACGAATGGAGAAAATGCCAGTCCGGCGACCAGCGTTAGAACGAGGGCATTATTACGCAGACTCATGGGAGAACTCCAATACACGACACCCGCTGCTTGTGGGGCTATTCCGCACATTATAGGCTTTTTCAAGGGAGTCGTTGGGAACTAGGTTCCCTTACAACATTAGACGCAGAAGCAGGGCTTTCGGCTGCTCAGAAAGCATTTTGACATCAGCTACTTTCGCGCGTGCCCGCGGCTAGCCTGATGATCTCGATTCGCGTAGCCCGCCATTCGCCCTCTTGCTGCTCGCCTACAACTCGGATTTCTGCCCCTTCGAGTAGCAGCTTTGCTGAGGGATTCAGGTCTGCTGGCACTCGCAAACCCTCGTCGAAGGCGAATTGGGCTTTCCGGATGTCCACCAGCCGCATGCGTCCATTGGGCGATTGGACGAACACCCAGCCCGTTCGGGCCTGCCCATCTGGAGCGGTGACGATCTTCCCTCGAAAGCTTCCGATGGTCGCGAACGTCGCCACGCTCCAGGTGAGCACGGTGGCGATCAAGCATAGGCGTCGAAGCGGCGACATTCGACCTTAGATGGTGCCTTTGCTGCCGAGGTGTGCCACAAAAGAAAAGCCGCTCCACGTGAGCGGCTTTCTTGATCAAAATCGATCTTAGTCGTAGTACTCCAACCCCAGGTGCGTGATGAGTTGCTCACCTCTGCAGGTGACGAAGGGTGTTCTTCAGCTTCATCGACTGGATAAACAGATCGTGTTCCGGATAGAGGCCGGGCTTCGTCATGGGTGATTTCAGGTAGAAGCTGAGCCACTCCTGTATGCCGATGCCGCGCAGCTCGTCGCTGCGCTTGGCAAGATCCAGGAACAATACCAGGTCGAGCACGATCGGTGCCGCCAGGATGGAATCGCGGCAAAGGAAATCGACTTTGATCTGCATCGGGTAGCCCAGCCAGCCAAAAATGTCGATGTTGTCCCAGCCCTCTTTATTGTCGCCGCGCGGCGGGTAGTAATTGATGCGTACTTTGTGGAAGATGTTCTTGTAAAGCTCGGGGTACAGCTTGGTTGCAGGATGTGCTCGAGAACTCCCAGCTTTGATTCTTCCTTGGTCTTGAACGACTCCGGATCGTCGAGCACTTCCCCGTCGCGGTTACCCAGAATGTTCGTGGAATACCAACCACTCAGCCCGAGCATGCGTGCTTTGAATGCTGGCGCGAGCACGGTCTTCATCAGTGTCTGGCCGGTCTTGAAGTCTTTTCCGCAGATCGGTGCATTGTTCTTCACCGAAAGCTGATGCATCACCGGGATGTCGACCGTCAGATTTGGAGCGCCGTTGCCGAAAGGCACGCCTTCAGATAATGCCGCATAGGCATAGATCATCGAGGGCGCGATGTTTTCGTCGTTACTCATCAGCCCTTTTTCAAAGGCTGCGACGGAGGAGTGCACCTTCGTGGGCTTCAAAAATATTTCGGTCGAGCCGCACCACAACATCACCAGGCGGTCGGCGCCGGAGGACTTCTTGAAGTCGCGGATGTCCTGGCGCAATTGCTCCGCCAGCTCCATCTTGTTCTTCCCTTTTTTTACGTTCTTGCCGCTAAGCAGCTTCACATAATTCTGGTCGAAGACGGCTTTGCGCGGCTTGATGCCGCTCAGAAACGGCTTGATCTGCTCCAGCAGATAACGATCGAGCACCCCCGCCTTGCTGGCCGCCGTATACATGTCGTCTTCGAAGATGTCCCAGCCGGTAAAAACCAGATCCTTCAGATCAGCAAGGGGGACAAATTTCTTGATGAGCGGCGAATTCTTGTCAGTGCGCTGCCCCAGCCGAATCGTCCCCATCTGGGTCAAGGACCCGATGGGTTTGGCCAGCCCTCTGCGTACGGCTTCAACGCCAGCCACAAACGTGGTAGCGACCGCGCCCATGCCGGGCAGCATTACGCCCAGCTTTCCTTTTGCCGGTTCTATCTGCGAGGGCTTGTTTTTCTGCATCTCACTACGTGAGTTCTTCGACCGCGTAGGCATCCATCCATCCTGTGTGGGAGATTAAGAGACTAGAACTGTTGCGGGAACTATTTATCTTCTCGTATCGGCCACAGTTTTGCAAACTGGTACACGCCTGGTTATCACACGAAATGAAGTTTCGTGTGTAAAATAGCGAACGTTGTCCGGATCCAAGGAATGGAGGAACAAGAACTGCGATGATGACAAAGGGTAAGAACACGGAGCAAACTGTTGATGATCGCTGGCTGAACGTCGACGAGATTCGCCTTATTGCAGACCTCCGCGTCATGCACTCCAAAGTCGATGAGCTTTACCAGATCGTCTCCAATCTCAAGCGTCGCCACGATGATGATTCCATCCATAAATACGCCGACCAGCGTGTCCTCTCCGAAGACATCGATCGTGTGGACGAGTTGTACATGTGGTTTCTGCGCCTCAAAGAACAGAACCGCAAACGCGGCTGAACCGAACTGGAAATCCCGAGGTCCTAACCTCGCAGGTTCAGATCGAATAAATCCCTTCCCCCTCCGTGATACAAAATAGCCAACCATGAATGGCAAAGTCGCACTGATCACAGGGAGTTCGAGCGGCTTCGGCTTGCTCACAACCGTGGAGCTCGCCAAGCGCGGTTACAAAGTGGTCGCCACTATGCGCGACACCACTCGCCGCGGCAGACTGGACGAAGCGCTCGGCGCTACCGGACTCAAAGATTCAGTCGATGTTCGCCGCATGGACATCACCGATCAAGGCACCCTCTTCGCTACCATCGAGCAGATCATTAAGTACCACAAGCGCATTGATGTGCTGGTGAATAACGCCGGCTTTGCCATGGCCGGCTTCGCTGAAGACATGCGTTACGCCGAGATCCGGCAACAATTCGAGACCAACTTCTTCGGACACGTTTCGGTGACCAAGTCTGTTCTACCTCTCATGCGTGCGCAAAAATCCGGACACATCATCATGGTCTCTTCTATCAGCGGACTGGTCGGTCAACCGGTGGTCAGCAGCTATTCCGCCTCAAAATTCGCATTGGAAGGTTGGAGCGAGGCCCTGCGCATCGAGACACACTCGCTGGGAATTCGCGTTGTCCTTGTAGAACCGGGCGCCTTCGCCACCGACATCTGGGACCGCAACGTCAAACTCGGTGCCTTCGCGGTCGACCCGAAATCCCCCAACCACGAACGAGGGGCTCGCTACTCTCAGTTCGTAAAGACCCAGATAACCAAAGCGGATCCACAAATCGTCTCCACTCTGATCGCCGACATCGCGGATACACCAAACCCGCGCCTTCGCTACGTTGTTGGTCGCGACGCCAAGATGCAACTGTGGTTGAAGCGCCTGCTGCCGTGGAAACGTTACGAGAAGGTTATTGCGAAGGCAGTCAAGATCGACTAGGCATGGGCTGGCTGTCGCCGGCGTCGATCCCCTCTATCTCCTGGTGCTCGCGATGCCAGTCAGCATCTTTGCGGCTCTGCAGCAGCCGCACGCAAGTGTTCCAGTGCAAGATGGCATCGTCATTCGCCGGCGGCGAGATTTTGCGCGCTTCATCAAAGCAGCGCATGGCCTCTTCAAAAATGACTAACAGTGTGTGCGGCAAGTGGCCGGAGCGCAGCTGTGACTTCGCGCGCCTCTCGTGCATGATGCCCATGTAATACAGCCGCTCGTACTTGTCCGTTAGCTTTTCGAAAGCGAGTTCCGCTTCGGTGTGCCGGTCGCTGGGTTTTCCCGTGAACTGGTCCGTGATCGCGAGTCCAAGGTTCCGCCACGCCAGTTGGTTTTCAGGATCGACCGCCAGCACGTCCAGGCAGATCGACTCCGCCTCTTCCGGTTGATTCAAAAAGCGATAACGCTCGGCTTTGCTGTTGGCCTCGGCGATTCCGGCCTTTGTGATGGTTTTCGGCTGGTATTCCATGATTCCCTACTTCGTCCCGAAGATAGTGCGCACGATCTTGAGCACAGGGTCATAATACTCGTCTACCACACGCTCTTTTAGCGGAATGATGGCGTTATCGGTGATGTGGATGTCTTCCGGGCAAACCTCAGTGCAGCATTTGGTGATGTTGCAGTATCCCAACCCCATCTCTTCCTTCAAGGCTTTCACGCGCGACGCACCGTCCAGCGGATGCATCTCGAGCCCCGCTACCCGCACGAAGAACCTCGGCCCTGCGAACTCTTCCTTCTTGTCGTGGTCGCGCAACACGTGGCAAACGTTCTGGCAAAGAAAACACTCGATGCACTTGCGGAATTCCTGCACCCGGTCCACATCAGGCTGGTACATCTTCCACTCGACGTTCGGTTTCGGAGTGAACGGTTGAATCTTCTTATTGACCTTGTAATTCCAGGAGACGTCGGTCACCAGATCTTTGATCACCGGAAACGACTTAATGGGGTTCACCACAATCGGCTCGTCCATCGGAAGCGCGTCCACGCGCGTTTTGCACGTCAGGCGCGGCTTTCCATTGACCTCGGCAGAACACGAGCCGCATTTCGCCGCCTTGCAGTTCCAGCGGACGGCAAGATCAGACGCGAGGTGTCCCTGGATGTAATGCAACGCGTCCAGCACCACCATGCCCGGCGCAACCGGGACGGTATAGTCCTGCGCCCCACCGCCATCTTTATTGCCGCGAAACACTCGCAATGTCACTTCAGCCATTCATCGCTCCATAACCGAAGGTCATCCCGAAGCAAGCGCGAGCACCGGCGAGCGGCGTCGAGGGATCTGTATTGACCTGAATCTCACGCCTTCGCTACTTCCTCTTCCGCCAGCAACTGCTTCAATTCCGCGGGCACTTCCTTCACTGGCGTCTGTCCCAGATACATCGCGTCGCCTTCGCGCTTGATAACGTTGTTCTGCTTCTCCCACACCGGATCATAGTTGGGATAGTCGATGCGGCTATGTGCGCCACGGCTTTCTTTGCGCACGAGCGCGCTACGAGTGACCGCCTCCGAGACCCGCAGCATGGACTTGAGGTCCTTCGCCATGTGCCAACCAGGATTAAACATGCGTGAGCCTTCCACGCGGATTCGGGCCGCGCGCGCATTCAGCAGCTCCAATTCCACCAGCGCCGCCTTTAGATCTTCTTCAGTGCGGAAGATGCCGACCAGCGACTGCATCGTCCGCTGCAGGTCGCGATGGACCTCATACGGCGACTCCCCGCCGCTGCGTTCGAACGGCTCTACCATCTCACGCTCCGCGTTCTGTACTTCTCCGCCGTCAATATTGGGCGGAGTTGATTTCTTCGCATATTCCGCCGCTGCCGCCCCTGCCCGTCTTCCAAATACCAGCAGGTCAGAGAGTGAATTTCCTCCCAAACGATTCGCACCGTGCAGGCCGGCCGCCGCTTCTCCCGCCGCATACAAACCGGGAAGTGTTGAAGCCGCGGTTTCCGCGTCTACTCGAATACCACCCATCATGTAGTGGCAGGTCGGCCCCACCTCCATCGGCCCTTTCGTGATATCCACGTCCGCGAGCTCTTTGAACTGGTGATACATGCTCGGCAATTTTTTCTTCACGTACTCAGCCGGCTTGTGCGAGATGTCGAGGTACGCGCCACCGTGCTCGGTGCCGCGGCCTTCCTTGACTTCCGTATAGATGGACCGCGCTACCACGTCGCGGGTGGATAGCTCCATGCGCTTCGGGTCGTATTTCTGCATAAAGCGCTCGCCCAACTTGTTGGTCAGGATTCCGCCCTCGCCACGCACCGCTTCCGTGACAAGAATTCCTTGCACTCCCGGCGGCCACACCATCCCGGTGGGATGGAACTGCACGAACTCCATGTCCATCAATTCAGCGCCGGCATCGTAGGCCAACGACATCCCGTCGCCCGTGTACTCCCAGGAATTCGACGTTACCGGCCACGCCTTGCCGATTCCACCCGTCGCGACCACCACCGACTTGGCTTTGAATACGACGAATCTTCCTTGCTCGCGCCAGTATCCGAACGCTCCGGCGATGCGGTCGCCATCTTTCAGCAGACGCGTGATCGCGCATTCCATGTAGACGTCGAAGCCGAGGCTCACGCCGCGATCTTGCAGCGTTCGGATCATCTCCAGCCCAGTGCGGTCACCCACGTGGCAAAGGCGCTTGTAAGTGTGTCCACCAAAGGCTCGCTGCAGGATGTTCCCGTCCTGCGTGCGATCGAACAGCGCTCCCCACTGCTCCAGCTCGCGGACACGGTCTGGCGCCTCCTGGGCATGCAGTTGCGCCATCCGCCAGTTGTTTAGGAATTTGCCGCCGCGCATCGTGTCGCGGAAGTGCGTGCGCCAATCGTCTTGCGTATCCACGTTCGCCATGGCTGCAGCGATTCCACCTTCCGCCATTACGGTGTGGGCTTTGCCGAGCAGCGACTTGCAGACCACTCCCACGCTCGCGCCTTTTGCCAGCGCCTCGATCGCTGCTCGCAGTCCGGCGCCGCCTGCTCCGATGATCAGGACGTCATGCTCGTGCGTCTCGAAGCGGTCGGTCATAGGATCCTTATGTCGTGAATCGCGCCGCTTGATACCAGGCGGATATAGAAGTCGGTCAGCCCCACGGAGAACAAGCTCAACCACGCCCACAGCATGTGGCGCTCATTCAGCCAGGAGAGTCCTTTCCACGTTGAATGACGCGCACCGCCGAACGAGACGCAGGAAAAACAATCGAGCTTGCCTCCAGCCAGGTGCCGCAACGAGTGACAGGAAAAGGTGTAGAGCGTCAGCAAGCAGACGTTGATCAGCATGACCAGCGTGCCCACGCCGATTCCAAAGTGTCCATCCCAATTGAATGCATAGATTGCGTCGTACCAGAGGAAGCCAAGGAATATCAGTGCAAGATAAAATGTATAGCGATGCAGGTTCTGCAAGATGAAAGGAAGCGCGGTCTCACCTTTGTACTTGTGGCGTCCACCCTCATCGACGGCGCACGCCGCTGGATCGAGAAAGAATGCCCGGTAATAAGCCTTGCGATAGTAGTAGCAGGTAGCGCGAAAGCTCAGGGGCCCACCCAAAATCAACAATGCCGGAGAAAATTTCCACCACCGGTGGGTGGCATCGATTAAAGGGGAATAAAAGGGAGAGAGGTACGAGCCCCATTCGTAAAAACTGCCTTCAAAGGCCCGAAGCGTGGCATAGACGCCAAAGCCGCCCAGCACCAGGACTACAGGTATGATCTCCAGCCACCACGCATCACGCCGCTGCGTGCCGAAGCGTACAAACGTCCGCGAATCCGCCAATCGACCTCCTGACCGAAACGGCGCCAGCCCGAAAGATTAAATACAATTTCGATTTTCCGCCAGTGGCAAATCCGACCACGCCGCCGTAACTCGCAACTAGGGGGATACTTTTGGTCACAAAATCGCCCCCGATCCGTCTATTTCGTGAACTCTGGGCCCTTGTTGTGCGTACACTTGCCTAAGGAATGTCACGCTTTCATTCAATCCGCGAGCCCGCCAGCGTGGCGGTGGAGACGCTCTGGGCGTATAAGTTGCGCTCTTTCCTCATGCTGCTCGGTGTCATCTTGTCGGTCGCGACCCTGATCATTGTCGTCTCCCTGATCGAGGGGATGAATCACTACATTGCCGACAAAGTCGCCAACATGGGCTCCAATGTCTTCCTGGTGGAACGTTTTGGCCTGATCACCGATGCGGCAAAGTTCGTCAAAGCCCAGCGCCGTAATCCCAAGATCACCTGGGAAGATTTCGAAGCTTTGCGCGACAACATGAAAACCGCGAAGGCCGTCGGCGTTGAGGTTCGCACCCGCGGCGTGGTGCGCTTCGCCGGCGACAACATGACCGACATCGACATCCGCGGCGTCACCTCTAATATCGGCGACATGGACGTGGAAGAGCCGGCGCGCGGCCGCTACATCTCCGACGCCGACAATGACCATCGCACCTCGGTAGCCTTCATCGGCAGCGAAGTCGCGAACAAACTGTTCAGCTCGGTGGAACCCATCGGCCACGAGATTCGCGTTGACGGGCAGCCATATCAGATCGTGGGCGTCGCCAAACCGCTCGGCACGACTCTGGGGCAGCCGCAGGACAATTTCGTCTACATCCCAATCACTACCTGGCTCAAAACCTACGGCTCGCACAGCGACATGGCCATCAACGTTCAAGCGCAGAGTGCCGGCTGGATCGAGCGCACCCAGGATGAAGCGCGCATGTTAATGCGGGCGCGCCATCACCTTGCCGCCGGCGAAGAAGACAACTTCGGCGTGCTCGCCGCCTCAGGGGTGCTGGACCTGTGGCACCAGCTTACGGCTGCCATAGCGGCCAGCATGGTCGGCATTGTTTCCGTATTCCTTGTGATTGGCGGCGTCGTCATCATGAACGTGATGCTTGCCAGCGTGACTGAGCGCACCCGTGAGATCGGCGTACGCAAATCACTCGGCGCGCGCTACAACGATATCCTTACTCAGTTTCTGGTTGAGTCTTCGGTCATGTCCGCCATCGGAGGCTTGCTCGGAGTCGCCGCCGCCTATTTCGTCACCATTCTGATGAAAGTGTTCACGCCCATTCCCGCGGTTGTTCCCTTCAGCGCAGTCGCGATCTCCATTATTGTTTCTACCGGCGTCGGTGTGTTCTTCGGCGTCTATCCTGCTCGCAAAGCGGCGAAGCTCAACCCCATCGAGGCGTTGCGTCATGAAAATTAAGCCCGAGCGAGGCAATACCGGATTTCAGATGGGCGAGAACGCGCGCATGGCACTCACTACCTTGCGCGAGCACAAGCTGCGTTCAGCGCTGACCATTGTCGGCGTGGTCATTGGTATCACCTCGATCATCGCGGTCGCCTCGATCCTGGTGGGGCTCGACGCCGACATGCGCGGCTTTCTGAACGATTTTGGCGCCGACACTCTTTTCATCTTCAAGTTCGACCCCGGCATCCACATCGGACGGCTCTCCACCGAAGAACGCATGCGCAAGTCGCTCACGCTGGAGGACGCGCTTGCCATCAAGGAACTGTGTCCGGCGGTCAAAGACGTTGTGGCCGAGGCGTATCCGCGCATCAACCTGAGCGGCCGGGCATTCACTCCGCCATCCGCGCGCTACAAGGGAAAAGAAATATTCAACGTCGACCATTCCGGCGCGTTGCCCAGCTATGCCGACATCTATAACGTGCGCCTGAAAACCGGCCGCTATTTCACCGACGCCGAGAACATGTACCGGTCAGACGTGGTCGTGATCGGCTACGACATTGGCGATACGTTCTTCAAGAACGAAGAGCCGCTCGGGAAATCCATCATGGTAGATGGCGTGAACTACACCGTGATCGGAGTGATGGAGAAACGCAAAGGCAATTTCTTCAAGGACCAGTCTGCCGACCGCGTGGCGACAGTCCCCTTCCAGAGTTATCGCAAGCATCACCCGCTCAACGACGAGATCTCCATCGGCGCCAAGCCTTACAACGGGCAGAAGACTGCCGCTGAAGACCAGGTGCGCGACCTGCTGCGGCGCCGGCGTCACGTGCCGTTCGATAAGCCCGATAACTTCGGCGTCTCAAGCGCGGAACAGATCGCAACCCAGTTCCACCAGATCACCGCGGTGATCGCGCTGCTGACGATCGTAATTAGCTCCATCGGTTTGCTGGTGGGTGGGGTCGGCGTCATGAACATCATGCTGATGTCGGTGACCGAGCGCACGCGCGAGATCGGCATCCGCAAAGCCATCGGCGCCCGCAAGCGCGACGTGATCGGCCAGTTCCTGATAGAAGCCGTCACCCTGACCAGCCTAGGGGGACTGATCGGGGTGATTCTCGGCTTCCTTATCAGCGTACTGATCAACGTGCTCGCGCCAGCTCTTCCCTCATCGGTCCCGATGTGGGCAGTTGGATTCGGCGTCGCTACCTCGATGGCGGTCGGACTCTTCTTCGGCATTTATCCGGCCGTGCTCGCGGCGCGACTCGATCCCGTGGAAGCCCTGCGGTACGAGTAACTGCTAAGCGCGCTGCGCTGTGGAAGCGACGGCTCGCCTTCAGCCTTCACCAATGGCACATTTACTAAGTGCTCGTTGACGAACCATTGTTGCAATTCGTTCGTCCGCAACACCTCACTGATCACCAGATCGTTGGTTCCGTCATCTCCAATGGTTGATGCCTGCGCCCGAGCTCCCGGCAATCGGCGATGATGATCTGGTGCGCGTCCAGCAGCCGCGAGATCTGCACCGGCACTTCTTCCCTGCCGCGCGGCGGACGCTCGATACGCGTGGTCTCTGCGATATCGTGTGCCATAGCGAGGCTCACCCCGCCCAGAAGTTGAATGCGCTCAGCGATCGCATCCACCAGTTCTACCTGCTCGGCAAAATGTTTGTCATACAAAAGATGGAGCTGGTAAAAAGTCGGTCCCGCGACCTGCCAATGAGACTTCTTATATAGATCGCGCAGCGTGATGCTATCGGCCAGCAGTAGGTTCAGCCGTTCCGTCATTTCCAGGCGCACCGGCTCCTCTAACTCAAGCGGCAATAATTGTGTGACGGTACCGTAAGCCTGGATCTCGGGTGCGCGCTGGTGCAGTCGTGGTTGTGCGGTGACTCTGCGTCCTACACTGGCATTCTCTTTTTTCGCCATGGTGCTCTCCTTCTCGCAATCGTACAAGCTTCGTGAGTTCCATGGAGCGGCGCGCAGGCGCCACATTACGCCAGACTCTCGCAATGATTTATTTGTTGGAAGTGGTGACGGCGCTTGATCGTCCAGTAACATCCCGCAGGATCTTCGCCACCGTTTGCGCCCACACGCGCCCGGAATATTTCTCCGCAATAGTCTGCCGGGCCTTCTGGCCCATGCGGCTGCGCAATGCCGGGTCGTCGATCAGCTTGGAAAGTTTCTCGATCCATTCTTCTTGAGTGGCCGCGAGGAATCCGTTCACGCCATCTTGGATCAACTCCCCAATGATTCCTACCGGCGACGCAACACACGGCACGCCAACCGCCATAAATTGCCGCACTTTGAGATGGCTGCGCAGCTTTACCCAGGGATCCTCAGGCAATGGCATGATGCCGACATCGCATTGGTGAAGGAACGGGACTTCCCGCTGGCTTTGCCACGCTTCGGCTATCGTTGGAACGCCCACAAGAGAAAACTTTTCCGTTCCCATCACTTTCATCTCAAACCTTCGGAGCCCTCCTAATCTCTCGAGCGCCGGGCGAACCGTCTCGAGATGAGGGACAGTAGAGTAGCTCCCCGTCCACCCGATCACGATCGGAGCGTCTCGCTCGGGGCGGGCGGGGCGCGGCGTGTATTCCTCCATGTCGATCGTGATCGGCACAATGCTGACATTCGCATTGAACTTGCGAGCATACTCCGCGAGCTCTTCGTTCCCCACCAGAACATGCGAGCTCAACCTACAGATGGTCGCGGTTTTGTTGACGAACTTTAGAAACCGGAAGCGCTGGTTGCCTGTCGAGTCTGGCGGAGGAGGCAGATAGATGGGGTCGCAAAAATCCAGGACGATCGGTCGCCTTCTCGCGATCAGTCGTTCGAGAAATGCCGGTCCCACCCGCGAAGCTTCTTGGAATAAAAAAACCGCGTCATATTCCTGGATGTGCGCAAGAAGAGAGACCCGGCGCATTACGCCCCTTACCATCCCGGCCATCTTCGCGAGAATGTTTCCCTTCGAGTACAGGACGCGATAAAGCGCATCATCGTCGAAAGGTACGTAAGTGAACGTGAACCCTTCGTCGGAAAGGATCTTGGCCCACTGCTCGATCCGAAAGCGCGAGCCGGGCGAAGTGTTCGGAGGGTTCGAAGCGAGGACCAAGATCTTCACGCCTTCGCGCCTTTCGAGAGCTTCTCATACACGGCGACATAGCTAGGCTGGCCCAAATCGTCCATCGAGAAGTTCTGTTTGGCTACGCTCCGGCAGCGCTCGCGAACATCAGGTTGTCCCAGCATCCGCAAGATGCTTTGGACCGCAGCGTCGTAATTCCTTTCATCGAATGCATCGACCAAGGCACCGACGTTATTGTCTTCCACCAGTTCATCAATGTCACCGATCCCCCGGTTCGAAATCAACGGTAGCCCTGCCGCGAGGTACTCGCCTATTTTGGTGGGCGAGGACGAAAGTTTCGAATAGCACGGCTTGATGAACGCCACTGCGCAATCCGCGACTGCGAGAAATTGCGGTACCTCTTCCGGTCTGGCTGTGTGCACCGCGTATCGCTCTGTCGGGACCTGCTGCCGCACGAACAACTCGTGCGCCACTTCTGGAGATTGAGTAAGCACCAAAAAGACGGCCTGCGGCCGTACACGCAACAGCTCTTTGAAGAGCTTTACCATTTCCTCGCCCATGTACCACGTACCGAGACTTCCGACGTATGCGATTACCGGATTTCCTATGATTCCCAGCGCGGATTTGTCACCGGCTATTCCAAACCGTTCCACCTCCACGCAGCATGGGATCACGTGCACCGGCGAACCCCCCGCGCGCAACTCTGTGGAAGTTGACTGCAAGATGTCACGGATGCGATTGGTCAGAACGATGACCGAGTCTGCATTGCGGAATGCCCGGCGCTCAAACCACTTTGTTATGCGAAATGCGAGCGAAGTCTCTTTCCAGTGGCCGGCATCGACATATTCTTCCGCCATCAATCCACGTACATCGAACACCAGCTTGGCGCCGCAAAACCATTTACATGCCAGGGCAATCGGGAGCGGCACGTAACCGCGGGAGTGAACAACGTCGATCCTGTTTCGCAGCACCAGCCACATCGCGTACAGAGTTCCCAGCAGAACATCGTAAGCAGTTGCGGGTAACGAAGGCCGCTTGTGGTATCGAAGCCACTTCCACTTGATTTTCGACTCGTCCATGATTTGGCTGACGCGCGCGCGCTCCGAAGCTTCTTCTTTTGGATCGCCGAATCTCTCTTCGAATGACAAAACTGTCACGCGGATTCCAGCTGCAGAGAGGCCCTCGAGATAAGGGATCACCTGCGAATGCGAAAGGTGCTTCGTCATTCCGAAATAGGAGATGTACAGTGTTTTCAGCGCTACGTCCCCGGTTTGCGGCTCATTGGATGTTCAGATAGTACTATCGTTCCGCAGCACTCAAGAAGGTTCTGGACTCACAATGGAAACTGGCCCTTCCATCACTCGCAATGCGCGCGCCATCGCGCTCATTCGCGTCTTTGTAGGCCTGTTGTTCGTGATCTTTGGACAGTACAAGGTTTTCGGCAAGGGTTTTGTCCGCGGCGGCGGCTTCCAGTTCTGGATCAACCGGTTCCTTCAGGACGGCGCATACCCGTTCATGGTGCCCGTCCTCAAAACGTTCGTCTTGCCGCACGCCCTCGCGATCGCCTATGTTGTGGCATACGGCGAACTCGCCATTGGGCTCAGCCTCTTGCTCGGCCTTGGGAGCAGGGTCGCGAGCTTCTTTGGGATGATCTACATGCTTGGGCTGCTGTTCTCCTCAGACTATCCCGGCCCTTACCTGCCTCTGTGGCAGTACTTCGGCGCGTCGCTCGACCACTCAGTCCTGGCGTTTTGCTTCCTCGCTTTCATGATCGGGGATCCCGACGTCATGTTTTCTATGAAGCGGGTTCTACACAAGCGCTTCTAAAGTTTTTTTGCCGCGAAAAAGCCCCGCAATGCCGAAAGCTGTAGGGTGTCCACGTGACTTCCCTAAATCCCGCCGACTCGCATGCGCTGCATCATCTCCGCCGGCTCGGGAAACGTCTCCACCGATGCCGGCAGATAGGTGTACGCGCCGCGTACGCCGGAGATCAGACCCACCGATCCGCGGCAGCACATGACGGAAATATGCGCGGTACAGCTTTCCCAGGATCCCCTTCGGGCTCGCCGAAAGTCCAGGATGCCGATCTCTCCGCCCGGCGCAAGCACCCGATAAATTTCCCGCAACCCGGCATCGTAATTGGCAAGATTCCGAAAGCCGAAGGCGCTGGTCACCAGGTCGAAACTCGAATCGCTCACCGGCAGCTGCAGCGCATCGACTCTCGAGCAGAAGCACGTTCTTATCGGCGGTCTTCGGAGCTGCGCGAGCTCAGCATTGCGTGAACAAAATCTGCCCCGACGATCTGGTTGCGGACAGCGCCGGCGCGCTTCCTCAGCGCGAGAGTCATATCTCCCGGTGCCACAGCACAGATCCAGAATGTCGGCGTTTGGTTTTTGCGAAGGATGTGGGAGAAACGTTCGCGCAGCTCGCCACCACCATATGCGGTCAATATTGCAAGAGAGGGCATGATTCAGCAGGTCGTAGCGCGGAGCCACCTCCGTGAACATCTGCTGCACCAGTCTTGCGGCTGATTCTTGATCGACCGCGCCTTCCGGCGCGGCTCCACTAGCGCCGGCTTTGCGTTGCTTCCTGCGGGGTCATAGTTGCGAGAGATATCGGATCTCTTCCACCGCCTGATGCACTGCGCGGTCCGGCACATCGTTCACGATCTCGACTTCGCCGATCTGCCGCGGCAATACAAAATGCACTTTGCCGTTCTGTTCTTCTTGTCGGAGCGCAGCCTTTTGATGACGTTCTTTGCGCGCGATTGAACCTTCGGAAGTGGGGCGTAAGCCAGCACCGTCCCGATGATCCGCTTTGCCGTGTCCCCGTCCGAGCGTCTGCATGGCCGCCGCGATCATCGCCGCACCAACCATTCCCCACGCCACTGCTTCGCCGTGTAGGAACTGCTTGTACGACGTCTCCGCCTCGAGTGCGTGACCGATGGTGTGCCCAAAATTAAGGATCCTCCGCTCGCCTGATTCGAACTCATCGGCGGCAACCACTTTTGCTTTGACGCGCACACACTCGGTGATCAACCACTCCAGCGCCGCCGGATCGCGCGCCAACACCCGCTCGCGCTTCTGCTCCATGAACTCGAATATCTTCGGCTCGCGGATGACGCCGCACTTCAAAGCCTCGTAAAGCCCGAGCGAAACTCCGCTCGGCAGAGTGGAGAGCACATCCGGATCGATCACTACCGACCTTGGCTGATGAAAGGTTCCGATCAGGTTCTTCCCGCGACTTAGGTTTACGCCGGTCTTCCGCCGATCGACGCATCCACCTGTGCCAGAAATGAAGTGGGAACCTGACGCAGTCAATTCCGCGCATGTAGATCGAAGCCACGAAACCCGGCCACATCGCCCGCCACTCCGCCGCCCAATCCAGGACCAGCGACTGCCTATCGGCGCCAGCTTTCACCAGCCGCCCGATCAGCGTTTCCGCCGTGCGCATGGTCTTGTTGTTTTCGCCGTCGGCAAACTCCAGAACCTCGTGTTCCAGCCCCGCTTCTTTCAGCGCATCGCTGAAGTGGCGCCACCCAATGCTTCTTCACTGGCGGCACGGTAATCACAAATGTCTTAGAAGGTTTCGGCCGAGCGCGGATCTCGATCTCTTCGGCGATATCCGCGCAGCAGCTCCGGTCCCGATCACCGCCTCGTAGGGCCGCGGCTTAAGTCGATGGAGGACTCGCGTCATCTACATTCATCATAGCAAGAGCTTCGACGGCTCTCGCTCGTGCCGATTCTGCTACCATTTCTGTCTCTCATGAAGTCGGTTCCTCAAGAGACGGATTTCATCGTTGTCGGCGCCGGAGTAGCTGGATTGCGCGCCGCCATCGAGCGGCCCAAACGGGCCGCGTCCTCGTCCTCACTAAGCAGGAGATCACCGAGTCCGCCACGCAGTACGCGCAGGGCGGAATAGCCGTCGCGCTCAGCGACGAAGACGAGATCAGCCTTCACCTGCAAGATACTCTTTCCGCCGGCGACGGCATCGTTAACCCGAAGCCGCCCGCGTCCTCGTGGAAGAAGGTCCCGAGCGCATCAAGGAACTCATCTCCTGGGGCACGCAATTTGACCGTGAAGGCACCAAGCTCACTTTCACCCGCGAAGGCGCTCACAGCCGCTCGCGCGTACTGCACGCCCATGGCGATTCCACCGGACGCGAGATCGGACGCGCGCTTCACGCCAAAGCCTCCACCCTAAAAAATATCTCTTTCTGCGAATTTGAGTT
>CAVQGF010000059.1:0-72930 GCA_963711965.1 uncultured Acidobacteriota bacterium
TCCACTGGCTGGTCCAGGGGCGCAACAGCTTCCAGACGAGCCACGCAAGGGGCAGCGCGGCCAATGTGACCCAGAGCGCGTTGGAATCAGACTCGTACTCGATCCGGGTCCGCGCCAGATGAACGTGGGTGGTGCTCAGCAAGAGCAGCACGAACCCCCACACGAAAAGGTTCGCGATCAGTGACACCCAGGCCTTGCGCTTGTCGGGAACCCACTTTTGCCCGCGGATCGCATTCGCCGCGACGTAAAAGGCGTAGGAGATCTTGTCGAAGAGGAAGAGGAACATCAGCCCGGCGAACATCAGCGCCAGCCAGGTCACGTAGCGGGCTGTCCAGGTGGAGGAAGAGGTCTTTTTCTTCCATCCATTCGCGGATGAAATTTCCCGCGCCCGCCGAGGCTGCGATCAGCCCGGCAAGGATGAAGATGTAGCGCGACCAGTCGATGCCCATCGCGGGCGAGGTATCTGCGCCCATCCTTCGACCAGAGGTTCGGCATTGCCGACCAGCGTTTCGGAGTGCGCCGCGTAGTCGGCCGCGTTGATGCTGCCAACCGAAGTCGCCGCCAGGATGTGGGTGGGGACTTGCGCGTCCTGAAACGCGAGCAGCGCTCCGGCCTCGTAGGCGCCACGCGCGCCGCCCCCGGAAAGCACCACCGCGATCCGCGACCTACCTGCGGGCACGGAGCCGCAACTTCTTCCTTGAATGCCGCGCGCGCCTCGGCGAGTTCGCGCAGTGCCGCCTCGCGGATTTTTCCAGTAACCGGCCATCGCTGGATGTAAGCGGCAGCATAGCGTTATTAGTACCTAGTTGCTGGTACCTGGTACCTAGAATTCGTTTTCTCCACAAACCAAACGCAAGGTCCTTCGCGCCAACCCTTGCGTCTCGGATGACAACCGTGGCGAGGTCCATGGACTAGAACTGTAGCCCCCGCGTTATGCCACCTCGTCCC
Source organism: uncultured Acidobacteriota bacterium (assembly GCA_963711965.1). GTDB lineage: Bacteria > Acidobacteriota > Terriglobia > Terriglobales > Acidobacteriaceae > CAVQGF01. The sequence goes on from CAVQGF010000059.1 coordinate 949, forward strand.
GGTCGCCATCCTCGCTGGGTGTCGCGCAGGCGCTCCTCGAAAGCCTGCCAGCGCTTGCGGAACTCCGACGTGGTTTGCGGCCGCCGCATGGGTCTGGTCGTTGATCTCGTGTTCTCCCGTTTGCGGCCATGCCTCCCGATACGACCCTTCGTAGTCGGCCCACAGATCGACCGAGTCCAGATATTTTTCGTTGTACTCGGGGAACCGCTCGATCCAGGCGCGCGTCAGATCGGTCAAATAGCTCTGCTGTCGGCGCCGATGGGGAAAATATGGTCGGCGGGGACGAGGAAGCGGTTGCTCTTAAGCCATCCGCCGGTGTCGACGACAGCGTAGGTCACCTTACTGGTGTCGGAATCGAAGACCACGTCGGCCATCACGCCATGACTAGGTCTCCATTCTCGCCGAACAGCTCGGCGCCGCGGATATCTTCCGCGGCATTGGGAAAATGGAAGTCACGAAGAGTGCGGTAACGCGGCATTTGGTCTCCCGAGGTGGGGCGCTTGTGGGGGATTGGATGCAGCAGGCCGCTGTGAGGATTGAAGTGTGGGCACGGGGGTCTTTGCTGGCCGCATCGAACTCTATGGTAAACCGTCCTCGACTGTTCAGAGTTGCACTCCGGCGAGGATGTTTGTTGAACTCGACGAGAATCTCCGCGTAGACACGGGGCATGCCCCGTCTCAGGCGCTTTAGGTGTTTAGAGGTTGTCATCCCGAGCGAAGCGAGGGACCTGCTTTTCCCTAGAGCGGAAATCTTCTACGGAGGTCATCCCGAGCGAGGACGAGTCCGCCGCGCGGGCGAGGCCGAGTCGAGGGATCTGCATTTGGAGCTGGGAAAATCTGTGGGTGCGAACCGTGAACCCATCCGCCACTCTCCTTCATCTCATTTCCAACCGAACAACTGAGGAGGTGGTTATGAGGTTTGCGCTACGAGTATTCGCCACTGCGGGCGTGTGGGGACTCCTGGTGCTCTTGCCGCTTTACTTCCTTATTCGACGAGATCGGCCGCAGGAATCCGCCCGCCATCACCCATCCTGAATTCTTTTACGGATTCGTGGCCGTCGCTCTCGCCTGGCAAGTGGCTTTCTTGTGATCGCCTACAGACCCCGTCCGCTACCGCCTGCTGATGCTCCCGCAATGGTAGAAAAATTTGGCTATGTCGCCACGGTATTCGTCCTCTATGCGAAAAGGCCGCCTGCCCCCTAGCTCGCTGGCCTTCGCTGTGAACCGATTTTCTGTTAGGAATCTTATTCGTAGCGGCGTTTTTCAGAGCGAAGCAGGGTTCCGCGGCAGTGGGTCGGTAGGCAAACGAGAAGAACTAGTGAAACTGGGAGAAGGACGACGCCCGCGGCTAAGCCCAGAAGGAACACGCATACGGTGTAGACGACCATCTTCGCGCGTGAGTTTTCGGTTGCGCCACTTGAACGGGTGGCACAACGACCGGTGCGGCAGCGTTTCGGGGCGCTCGCGGGGGCCGCCTTCTCCGCCGCAAGCTTTTCCGCAAGAAGCTGCTTACCGACCGCCGCCGGATCACAACAGTCCCAGATTCTTTGCCGTGCTCGGCCAGCCACTGTTCCACCAGTTCCTTGCGCGGAGTTCCCGCCGGCGGTGGCGCCTGCTGATTCAGCCAGGCGTTGAGCTTCGCTGAGTTCGCCGTCGAGAGCGGCTCAAAGCGGAAACCCGCCTGAAAGTCGCCATTGATGTAGACCATCGTCGCTGAGATTTCCATCGGAGTTGTTCCACCGGGCAGTTGGAACGCTGAGCCGCACAACGTCGCGATTGCCGAGTTCAGGTCTCTCCTGCAGGAACAGTCCGATCCCGCCTTCGCCAATGGAATAGCTCCTAACCTTCATCTGCAACTTCTTGGCTTCCGATTGCAGCAACACGTCGGCCTCAAGAGGGTGGCGGACATACTGCCGGTGTCGCTTCCGTATTACTTCAATGGCCTCGTGCAGGAACTGTTGCGCCTTCGCGGGCGCCAGCGGCTTCGGCAGAATGACATTCGCGCCCGCTGCCATGATCGGTGAAGGGTCACCTTGCGGCGCGGCGACGAGCAGCACCGCCTCGCGGTTCGCTCCCTGCTGGCGCAGCGTCGTGACCACGTGCTTCGCCGCGGGTAGCCCTTCGCAATCGAGCACCACGAGGTCGAACGGTTCCTGCGAGATCAGGTCAATGAAGCGCAGCACATCGTCCAAGTCAACCAGGTCGATCCCGTTAGGCGAGAGCGCGTCGCGGATCACGGCGGTGAATTGCGTGTCGCGGGAGAGCACCGCCGCATTCAGAGTTTGGGCCATGACGTTGCCGGAAGTATGACCCCAAAATGGGACGACTTTGTTGACTTCTCAGGTGCCCCGTAGTTGCGTTTAATCCAATGTGAGTTCTTTGCGAGCCTCCGCTTAGGCGTGAGATTGAGTTATAAGTTAAAGACCCTTTCCACAAGCAGGAGCTTTGCGAATGCGTCTTCAAAGATTTCTGTTAGGCGTGTCGCTTTCATTTGCCACTTCTACGGCGCTTGCGCAGCCCGGTGGTCCTCCCAAGACACTAGCGGAGGCGCTAAATGCCGAATTCAAGTGCCCCGAAGGATCCCATGACTCTAGCAACGGCCCGATGCCCGGAACCATCGTTCGCTGGTGTGATGTACAGAAAGACGGTCGCCCGGTGTACCACGGCCCAGTGTGGCGCTGGTATTGCAAGCGGCAAATTGGAAGGCAAAGAGTATTACCTCAACGGAGACGCCGCTGGCGTTTGGCCGTCGTACTACGAAAACGGCAATATGTCTTCACTCGGGGATTGGGAGAACGGGGCCAAACGAGGGCTGTGGAAGTATTGGAACAACGGCGGAAAGCTCCTAACAGAAGTGGCATATTCGGTGGACGGTAATTTTCAGACCGATTACTACGTTTCTGGGCAGAAGAAGGCAACCGGAACATTTACCCCAACGGGCAAAACCGGTAAATGGATTTACTGGTCGCGGGACGGTAAAGAAATAGCCCGGTGCGACTTCGGACGCGGCCAGTTTAGCCTCTCAACTCCAGGTTGCCGAACCATCGCAACGGAACTCGAGCCAAAAGGGTTCAGCCCACCAATTCCCGCAGGCAGCAAGAACCCTGATGGCACTCTGCAACTTTCGGTAGGCACGAAGCTGTTCAAGTTCAGCGCTCCCCAGGGTTGGATTGCCGATATGAAAGCGGGGCATGAAGAAGATTTGCCAATTGTTTTCTACCCCGAAAACAAAGAATGGAAGGCTGCCGGGGCAAATATGTACATCCGAGCATTCTTCAAAAAGGGTCGCTCGTTCACTAGGACAATCGAGGAAGATCAGCAGGCATTTGAGGAAAATGTTGCGGAAGTTCACAAGCAACCGGATGCGAGTGGCCAGCTTTCTGGGGGCTTTAACTATGTCTCGAAGTCGATTCACATACAAACCGATGATCGAAACAGATTCGCCTTTCTCGATCGAGGCGTCAAACCAGATATACGAGCAGAGTGCGTATATCGATGCATCGGAAAGGACCGTTCTACTACTCGTCTTAACTGCAGACAGCGAGCAACAATTGCAACAATCCATGACCGCCTTTCAAACGCTATTGAAGTCGGTTCATTGATCCGGTATGCGTTCATAAAAAACCCCCCACGTTTTGACACCCTCACCCCACGTTGCTAGACTCGAAAGAGTCACGGGAGCAGCAAGGCGACCTGTGATCCGACCGCTGGAATCCTCGTAATTCACTCCGCAAGAAGCGAAGCAACGTGCCAGCAGTCCTCCTCTTTTCCTCCTTTCACGGGAAGCGAAAAGACTATTGAGACCGAGAGTTTTCATTGATCGAAACGAAGACAGCCCCGCACCACGATTCCGCGTCTCACAGCGAGGGTTCTGGCTCGCACGTTGACCAGAACGGACCCCAGGAGCACGACATCACAACCGCAACTCCCACTCAAATCCACAAGGAAGCCGGATCGGATGCCGGTTCCGCACGCGCGGAACACCACGGCGCCGCTCCCGCTCGAAACGACAAAAACAACATGGAAGATTTTGCAACCGTACTTGAAAACTTCGAAGCAGAACAAAAAGAAGTCCAGCAACAGGCCACCGAAGAGCGCGTAGTCAAGGGCACCGTCGTCAAGATCACCGACAAGCACGTGGTCGTCGACTTCGGCTCCAAGTCGGAGGGCTTCGTGCCGCTCGAACAGGTGAAAGACCACGACGGCAACGTCAAGGTCGCCGCCGGCGACGAGATCGAAGTGATGCCCGACGGCTATGGAAGAGGGCATGGTTAAGCTCTCTTACGAGAAGGCGCAGCGCCTCAAAGCCTGGGACGATATCCAGAAGGCGCACGACGAGAAGAAGCCCATCAAAGGCCATCGTCATCGAGCGCGTCAAGGGCGGCCTCTCGGTCGACCTCGGCGGCGCGCGCGCGTTCCTGCCCGGCTCGCAGGTCGACCTCAAGCCCATGCGCAACCTGGACAACATGAAGGGCAGCCGAGCTGAAGTACGCGTCGTAAGCTCAACAAAAAGCGCGGCAACATCGTGGTCTCGCGCAAAGAGATTCTGGACGAGCAGCAAGCCGAGCTTCGCACGAAGACGCTTGAGCACCTGCAAGAGGGCTCGATCATGCACGGCACGGTGAAGAACCTTACCGACTACGGCGCGTTCGTAGATCTCGGCGGCCTCGACGGCCTGCTCCACATCACCGACATGAGCTGGGGACGCCTCACCCATCCCCGCGACCTGGTGCACGTCGGCGACGAGATCCAGGTAAAAGTTTTGAAGTACGACAACGAAAAGCAGCGCGTCTCGCTGGGATTCAAGCAGCTCACGCCCGACCCGTGGCTCGACGCCGTCGACCGCTATCCCGTCGGCGCGCACGTTAAAGGACGCATCATCTCCACACTGATTACGGTGCGTTCGTCGAGCTGGAACAAGGCATCGAAGGCCTGGTCCACGTGAGCGAGATGACCTGGTCGAAGCGCATGAAGCATCCCTCGAAGATGGTCAACGTTGGCGACCAGGTGGAGACGGTGGTGCTCAGCGTGAATCCAGCCGAGCGCCGCATTTCGCTCGGCATGAAGCAGCTGGCTGTCGAACCCATGGGAGCAGCTCCACGAAAGTATCCCGTGGGCGCGACGGTCGAGGGCAAGGTCCGCAACCTCACCGAGTTCGGCGCGTTCGTCGAGATCGAAGACGGAATCGACGGGCTGGTCCACGTCAGCAACATGAGCTGGACCAAGCGCGTGAAGCATCCTTCCGAAGTCATGAAGAAGGGCGACAAGATCAAGGCCGTCATCTCGGCCATCGAACCCGAGCACCGCCGCCTGTCACTGGGCGTGAAGCAGCTCGAGCCCGATGCGTGGGAGACCTTCTTCATCACCACGTCGGCGACGTGGTGCACGGCAAAGTGCTCCGCTCGGCGCGTTCGGTTCGTTCGTCGAGATCGCTGCAGGAGTCGAAGGCCTGTGCCACAACTCCGAAGCGGTGACGACGCGGGGCGCAGGTGAAGCTTGAAGAGGGCAGCGAGCACGAGTTCAAGATCATCAAGATGAACCACGACGAGAAGAAGGTGGGACTCAGCCTGCGCGGCATCGGTGAGCAGGCCAGCAAGCGCGAGGTCGAAGCCTACAAGCCCCCGGCGTCGTCTTCGACCACCACCCTTGGCGATCTCTTGAACCTGAAGCGCGCCAAGCAACGACCAGAACTAGTTAGTTCCGGTTCTCAGTTCCCAGCAAAAACGAATGCCGCCGAAAGGGCGGCATTTTTTTGTTTTGAGCGCGAAGAGTTCGCCTCGTACATTCTTCGGGCGCGAAAAATCCGCGCGCACGGTTGACGTGCGGCGCCGACGGATGCATCGCAAACCTAGCTATCGATGTGCAGATTGATCGTCACATCCTTGCGCGAATCGAACGAGCTCAACGTCGGTGTCGCTCTCTTCCCTTTCGAATCGGCGAAGATCTCGTAATCACCTTTGGGCAGCAGCGCGTTGAACTGGTATTTTCCCTGGTCGTCGGCGATGTAGGTTTTCAGCGTCATCGTCTTCACGTTCTTGATGTAGACGATGGCGTCCTTCAGCGGAGCGTCGCCGCCGGTGACGCGTCCGTTGACGGTGCGGAACAGGGGGCCCTTTTGCTTCTCCGGCGGGGGCGGACCGGTGCTCCGCTCTTCGGCCCGGGCGTGTACTGCGCCGCGGCCAGGGTGGCCAGCAGCAGGATTCCCATCGCGATGGCGATAAAGCGCTTCATGACCCCTCAATCATATCCGGTATTCAGGTTAGATGCAGGAAAGCTGCTGCTGGCGGATGTTACTGCGTATGCAGGGAGATATCCTGGCGCTCGTCGTTCTCGATGTGGACTTTTACTTCCGGGCAGGGTGTTTTTCGTCGGTGGTGACGATGTAATCGGCGGTGCCGGCGGGCAGGCGCTGCGCGAATTCGCCGGAGTGGTCGCTCATGAGCTCCCATTTAGCTTTTTTCTGGTCGGCGCGGCGAATCTTCACCTTGACCCCATAGACAGGCCGATCGTCGCGTCCGTAGACAGTGCCGAAGATCAGGGCACAAGATTTTTTGGCATCAGAGCCGGAAGGCAGAGCGTACGCGGAGAGCAGGCAGAGGAGGAAGGCGAGCAGGACGGCGGAGGAGCTATTCTTCCTCGTCGTCATCATCGTCCTCATCATCATCATCGTCGTCGTCGCTGACCTTGCTGAGCTCGAGCGGCGAGGTGCTGACGACCTCGAACTCCGCTCCGCACTCGGTGCAGGAGACGGTCTCGCCCTCATCGACTTCGTCTTCTTCGAAGTCCATGTCGGTTTCGCAATCGGGACAAAGTACCATCGATTTCGCCTCTTTCTCGGTATCGGGTCGTTTCATGGTGTCGTTTATATTTAGAATCTCTTGGTGCTGCCGTCAAGTGTTTCGCGGAGAATTTATATGATGGTTCGAAAGTTGGCCGTCTGTGGGCTTCTGATGTCCGCCACGTTTACGATGGTTGCTTTTGGGCAGTCCCGGTCATCTTCCGTCAAGGCGCGCAATCCACGCAAGGTGGATACCTACCGCGTGACCGGCTCGGCCGCCTATGGCGATTCGCTCAAGCCGGACGCGGTGATCGCAAAGGCGCTCCGCAATGTCTCTGCCGAGCACATCCGCGGATACGACCTGAAGCTGGTGAGCTTCGGGACCAGGCACACCATGTCAGCCGCGGACGAGGGCTCCATCAAAGCCGGACACGGCATTGGAGCGGCGCGCGAGTGGATCCGCTCCGAATTCGAGCGCATCTCCAAAGATTGTGGCGATTGCCTGGAAGTGCAGACCGATGAGTTCACGCAGCCGGTATCGGACCGCATCTCCAGTCCCACGCAGATCGTGAATGTCTACGCCATACAGCGCGGCACCGATCCTGAGCAGGCGAAACGCATCTTCCTGGTGACCGGCCACTACGACTCGCGCAACAGCGACGGCATGGACACGACCAAGCTCGCTCCCGGCGCCAACGACGACGCCAGCGGGACGTGCCGTATCGCTCGAATCTGCGCGCGTGCTCAGCAAGCTGAAGTTTCCGGCAACCATCATTTACGTGACGGTTGCAGGCGAAGAGCAGGGGCTTTACGGCAGCGAGCATTTCGCCAAGATGGCGCGCAGAAAAAGGCTGGCAGATCGAGGGTGCGCTCAACAACGACATCGTCGGCGGCAACACGCACCCCCGGCGACAAGGAGCAGGACGCGACCATCGTGCGCGTCTTCTCGGAGGGTATTCCGTCAACCGCCACAGAGAAAGAGAGCCACCGGCTCATCTCGTTTGGTTACGACCAGGATGGCGTTTCCCGCCAACTTGCTCGCTACGCGCGCATCGTCGCGAGGGCTTATCTGCCGCAGGCCGGCGCGGGACGGTTTACGCCGAAGCTGGTCTTCCGTTACGACCGATTTCTTCGCGGCGGTGACCACATCTCATTCAACAAGGCCGGGTTCCCTGCCATCCGCTTCACGGAGTACCGCGAGGATTTCAATCATCAGCACCAGACGTTGCGCACCGAAAACGGCGTCAGAGTACGGCGACCTTCCCAAGTTTGTGGATTTCGAATACGTGGCCAACGTTGCGCGGCTGAACGCGGCCACGCTGGCCTCGCTCGCCTCCGCGCCGGCAGCTCCGTCTAACGTTCGTATGTCGGTGAAGGAGTTGGAGAACGTGACCCAGCTCGCTTGGGACGCAGTTCCCGGGGCGTCTGGATATGAAGTTTTGTGGCGTCCGACGACCTCGCCAGAGTGGGAGAATGTTGAGAGCTTCGGCGAGGTGACGCGCGCTACGTTGCCGCATTCTAAGGACAACGTGATCTTCGGCGTACGCTCTGTCGACCGCCGCGGCCACAAATCGCTCATTGTTGTACCGCAACCGGTGCAGTCGCTCGATAGCGCGGCATCGTCGTCTAAATGATTGCATCCAATTAGCCAGCAGAAAGACCATGCCAAGGAACCGTTACAGCAGCACCGACAACATGGGAATCAGCCTTCCGCCGTTCCGCGGCGCGGTGAAATGGCTGATGCTGATCAATCTGGGCATCTTTATCGCGTGGGAACTGCTCGGGCTCACATCCCCCGGCTTGGGTTCAACCGCCTCGGCTATTTTAGGTCTGGTCCCCGCGGCCGTGGTCCACGGCTGGGTCTGGCAGCCGTTCACCTACGGGTTCATTCATCTCGGGGTGATGCATCTGGCCTCAAACCTGATCGGCATATGGTTCGTCGGCTCGCTGGTGGAAGGAATGTTCGGCACTCGCCGCTTCGTCCGCTATTACGCACTTTGTCTGCTGGGCGCAGCCGCGGGATGCATTCTGCTCGCCTACTCCGGCGCTGCACCCGGGAGCCAGTTGCAGCTCATCGCCGGCGCCAGCGGCGCCAATTATGGCTTGCTGATCGCTGTCGGCATGTTGATGGGCGACACCGAATTCATGATGTTCCCGCTGCCTATCCAGATCAAAGCCAAGTATCTGGTCGGCATCGTCATCGCTATCGCTGTGCTGGTTTCGTTGAGCGGCCCGGGAGCCATTATCAACGCTGGCCTACTCGGCGGTCTCTTCGCCGGATTCATTTACATCAAATTCTGGGGACGCGGTGCCGCATCCCGCTCCTTCGCCAGCTCCGGGGTCGGTCGTGGCCTCTCAGACCGCGGCTTCGGAATCGCTCCCGCCCCACGCGAGCCGTTCATGGTGCGCATGAAGAACGGCTACCACCGCTGGAAGCGGCGGCGGCTCGCGAAGAAATTCGAGGTCTATATGCGCAAGCACGACCGCTCCGTCTACTTCGACGAGCACGGAAACTATCGCGGCCACGAGGTTCCCGACGAAGAGAAGAAGCCCGAGGGGGACGGCAAGGGCGGCTGGGTCAACTAGCAGCAACGACTCGATAGAAGGACAGCGTGCCCCACGCACTGTTCCGGCCTGGATTCAAGCCGTCGTAAAGTACCGGCACCAACATTCCCGGCGCATAGTTTCGGCCGTCCCAGTTCTGCGCGTACCAAATACCTGTGTACCCCAATCCATCGGCCGCAAGAAAAACGTAGTGAATCGCATAGCCCCCTCCGCTTTTCCCTCGGCGCGGACGTTTCACCACTCGGGTAACCTTTGCGGCGATTGCGCGTGGAGTTTTCACGAGAGCTTGGTCGCTCTGAAAGATACGAGTGCGGCCGCGATACTCGTAGCGGATGCAAAAGCAATAAATATCCACTGGCGTAACTCTCTATAGCTTGCGCCAAGAGCCACGAATGCGAGTGGGGCGAAAAAAGCAACGAACACCATCGTCCGAGAGAGTTCGAAGCGTGCCTTTTCTAACTCTTCAACTCTTTTCAACGCTGCTGCATTGATTGCTTCTCCAGATTGTTTTGGGAAAACTTTTTCAAGGAGTGCCACTTCGCACCAGCACCTCCACGCGCAATCGCGAAAGATGCAGAGTGTACAGGCTATCGGCCGAAGCGCAACAATTATTTTGCAGCGGAGCGCACGGGGACGTGCGCGGCTACATTAGCGTTTGCGGCGCTCGGGCAATGGCTTGTGGCGCGGACTCTTGCGGCGCTCTTTGCGCTTGGCGAGTTGGGCGTGGGTTATGCCGGCGCCATCGTCGGCACCGACGACGTGCAAACGCAGGAAGTTAGTAGAGCCGGTCGCCTTTTGCGTTCCGGCGACGATGCCGACCACGTCGCCGTAGTCCGCGGCGTTCATCTTGAGCAAAAGTTTTTCGGCATCGTGAACCATGTCATCACCGCTGCGCGATTCCTTGCAGGAGATGGGGTGGACGCCCCAATAAAGATTGGCGCGATTGCAAACCGCTTCGCGGTGCGAAAACGCAAAGATGCGGCACTGCGGACGGTATTTCGAGATCAGCCGCGCCGTCGTTCCTGTTTCTGTAAAGACGGCAATGGCACGCATTTCGAGGTCCTGGGCGGCGTGCGCCACTGATTCGCAGATGGTTTCGGAGATAGAAAGCGCGCGATGGTCGCGGCGGCGATGTGCGACCGAAGTATCGCGCATGTGGCGCTCGGTCTCGGTGACGATGCGACCCATGATGGCGACGGCCTCACGCGGATATTTTCCGCTGGCGGTTTCGGCGGAGAGCATGACGGCGTCCGTTCCATCGAAGATGGCATTGGCCACGTCGCTGGCCTCGGCGCGTGTGGGGCGCGGATTCTCGATCATCGACTCCAGCATCTGCGTGGCGGTGATGACCGGCTTGCGCCACTCTGCTGCGCGCCGGATGATGTGCTTCTGGATGATGGGCACCTGCTCGGGCGGCATCTCAACGCCAAGATCGCCGCGCGCCACCATGACTCCGTCAGAGACTTCGAAGATCTCTTCCAGGTGCTCGATGGCCTGCGGCTTTTCGAGTTTCGCGATCAGCGGAACGTCGGACTTGTGTTCGGCGATAAAGCGCTTGATAGCGCGGACGTCTTCGGCGGTGCGAATGAACGAAGCCGCCACCATGTCGACACCGTGCTTGATCCCGAAGACGAGGTCTTCTTCGTCCTTTGGTGTCATGGAAGGAACACTGACACGATGCCGGGAAGGTTGATGCCTTTGTGCTCGCCGAGCATGCCGCCGTTGAGGACTTCACATTCCACCTCGTTGCCGTGAATGGCATGCACGCGCAGTTCGATCAATCCATCGGAGAGCAGGAGCGCGATCGCCGATCTTCACTTCCTGGGCCAGGGTTTGGAAGGTTGTAGAAATCGTCGTCGCGGTGCCGGGGATATCGCGGGGCGTAATCGTCACGCGCGAGCCTGCCTTGACCGGGACCGGAGTGCGATATTTCAGGCGTCCGGTGCGGATCTTCGGGCCCTGCAGATCTTGCAGGACGCAGATGGTACGGTCTTCCTTCTCGGCGGCACGGCGCAGCATCTCGATACGTTTCTGGTGCTCGGGATAAGTGCCGTGGGAAAAATTGAGGCGGGCAACGTCCATGCCGGCGCGCATCAGGTCGCGCATGATGGATTCGTTGTTAGTGGCCGGCCCCATGGTGCAGACGATCTTGGCGCGGCGGTGCTGGGTGATGTGTTCGTGGTCAGGATTCAGCTCGGGCGCTACTTCCGGACCTTGCATAACTATCTTGTTCACGCAGACTCCAGTGGCTTAACCCTTGATTGTAAATCCTCAGCGCGGCGCCCCGGTGTGGCGTCGGGCAGGACGCTCACGGTGCGCGGATACATGGTGGCGTTGAATTCTGCGCCTAGCAGCACGATCAGCGAGAGGATGTACATCCAGACCAGCAGCGCGATGGCCGCGCCAAGTGGCCCATAGATCAGGTTATAGGTCGCGAAATTCACCATGTACCAGCCAAACAATTCCGTGGCAGCAAACCAGAGGAGCGTAGCCACCGTGGCGCCGGGCGTCACCCGGTACCAGGCCTGCCAACGCGGAATGCCAAAGTGATAAATCAGCGTGAGCACCGCGATGGTGGTGAGCAGGGCGATGATCCAACGTAAGAGAGTCCACACGATGATGATGAACGGGCCCAGCGGCTTGATGGTGTGCACGATGACCCAAAGCTCGATCTCGTATCCGAATGCGACTGAGATGGTAGCGATGGTCATGGGCACCAAGGTCGCGAGCACTAAAAGGATGGCGATCGCACGCTGTTTCACGAAGTTCCAGGTGTAGGGCAGGCGGTAGGCCTTGCAGAAGCCTTCCATCCAACTGACGATGATGCCGGATGCGGAAATCACCGTGATCACGCTTGCCGAGATCAGGATGTGAAGCGGGATGTGGGCTTGTCCCTGGAAGTACGGATCGGCGCCGCGGGCGGTTCCGGGCGGCATGACCTGGTGCATGGTCTTGGCGATCTCGATCAGGTAGATGCGGGTGCGTTCGAACGCGGCCAGCACAGTGGCGACGATCATGAGCGCGGGAAACAGGGTGAGGATGGAGTAATAGGCAGCGGCGCGCGCGATGGTGAAGATGTCGTGCTGAAAGCTGCCCCAAACGGCCAGCCTGAACAGCCGCAATACCTTGCTCATAAGCGCCCTAGGATACTAGGGCACTCGGCGATTAGGCCAGCAGTTTGGGATTGAGTGCGGTACGGGCGAGGGCGCCCGTACCTACCCGAAGCGTTATCCGCGGCGGCGGGTTTGGCGCAAGGCAGTCGCGAAGCTCTTGCCGGCGAAGCTGATGGTGTCAACCACCGTGCCGGTCACGGTAACCTGGGCACCCTTGCTGGGAACGCCATAATTCTCGCTGAGGATCCAGATCTTGCCGGTGCCATCGTCCAACTGATAGACGCCCGTACCAAGAGCGCCGTAGGACTCGGTGACCGTGCCGCGCAGCCCGACTTCCTTGTTGTAGAAGTGATGAGGATCTTGCTGGATCTTGTCGACCGTTGTTTGGGTGGGACATCCCGCGATCATCACCATGGCCGCGGTGATGGCGGCGACCACAAGCAGCTTCTTCGAAGTCTTCATTTCTTGCCCTCCAGGGAGATTCCAAAACTTGGATGCAGAGTTGTAGCCGTGCGTCTACATCGGCCAGAGTATAAACACACAGCCTGGGCGAATGTTCTTCATGGGCGCTGTGGTAGGTTAATCTCCCTCAGGAGAAACCCATGAAGCGACTTGTGCGCCTGTTCCTCGTTTTACTGGTAGCAGCCAGTTGTCTCGCCCAATCGACAAAGCCGAAGGTCCGGGCCGTCACCGCCTTCGTACGGCTTGACCGCGCGACTTATCAGCAGCAGATCGCTGACACATTGGTGGTGCTGCGCGAAGCCAAGAAGCAATTCGAAGCCGCGGGGTACGAGGTGGAAACGGTGCGCATCACCACACAGCCGCTAGCCCAGCTGGTGAATGGAATCGGCGATCCTGAGGCGCTGGCATTCCTGAAGTCGCTGGATGACCTGTCGGTAAAAGAAAATTTTCTTCCCAACGTCGGCCCGGCAATGATGAGCGATAGTGACGATCCTAAGACGGTCCGTCTGCTCGAGCAGGCGCTCTCCGATCTGCCCAACATCGAAGGCAGCACCATCATCGGTGCGAGCGACGGTATCCATTGGAAGACCATCCATGAGACAGCGGCGCTGGTGAAGTACGTGGCCGACCACAGCGCACGCAGCCAGGGCAACTTTCAACTTCACGGCGACAGCGATGCTGCAGCCATACGGGCCGTTCTTCCCCGGCTCGTACCACAACGGCGCGGGCAAACAATTCTCTATCGGATTCGAGGGTGCGGGCGTGGTGCAGGAAGTCTTTCAGCGACGCACGGCAACATTGATGCTGCCGTGGCTGAGTTGACCAAAGCGCTGAATGTTCACGCTGACGTGGCCGATCGCATCGGGAAAGCAGTCGCTGCCAAAACCAAGTGGACGTACATGGGCGTCGATCCCACGCCGGCGCCGCTGGCCGACGTATCTATCGGAACTGCGATTGAAGCCTACAGCGGCACCAAGTTCGGCGGCAGCGGAACCATGACGGCTGCGCGGATCATCACAACTGCGGTGAAAGCGGTTGCGGCGAAGCAGATGGGCTACTGCGGGATTGATGGTCCCCGTGATGGAAGACAAGAATCTCGCGCAGCGTTGGGCGGAAGGAACCTACAACATCGATTCCGTGCTGGCTACTCGGCGGTGTGCGGCACCGGTCTCGATACCATTCCGCTCGCCGGCGACATTTCCCAGGAGCAACTGGAGCGGATCTATGGCGACGTGGCCGTGCTCGCGACGAAGTGGAACAAGCCGCTTTCCGCGCGCCTGCAACCGGTGAAAGGTAAGAAGGCGGGCGACACGACCGATTATCAGGACCCGTATTTATTCAACACCACGATTCATCCCGCGCCTGAAACGAAAGTACGAAGTACGATTGTGTGAAGGACGAAATGCATGAGAGTCGCTGCGGTACAGATGATGTTGCATCGGCTAAGACCGAGCAGAACCTCAAGGCGATTCTCGCGCGGATGAAGGAAGCTGCGCAGAATAAGGCAGAGCTGGTCATTTTCCCCGAGTGTTCGTTGCAAGGCTATTGCTATCGTGATCGCGAGGAAGCTTGGCGGTGGGCGAAGAGATCTCGGGGCCTATCTGTGCGCAGCTGGCGCAAGCGGCAAAAGAGCTGGGATTCACCGCGGTCATCGGCTTCCTTGAACGTGACGGCAACAATCTGTTCAACTCGGCACTCATCGTCGGCGCCCGCGGGGTGCTCGGGGTCTTCCGCAAAGATGCACTTGCTCCATCTCGGCGTGGACCGTTTCAACACTCTCGGCGACATTCCTTTCCCACTCTTTCAGGCGGCGGATTGCAAGTTCGGTGTGAATATCTGCTACGACTGCAGCTTTCCTGAGTCGGGACGCGCGGTGAAGCTGAAAGGCGCGCAGCTGCTGGCGATCCCCACCAACTGGCCGAACACGTCAGACTCGTGGGAGCACACGCCGAAGGTGCGCGCCACGGAAAACCACATTTTTGTTGTGGCGGCGGATCGAGTCGGCGAAGAGCGTGGATTCACCTTCGCCGGGTCATTCGCAGATCATCGATTGTGAAGGTCACACTCTGGCTGAAGCGGATGCGACGGAAGAGACGATCCTGTACGCCGACATCGATCCGGCGCTGGCGGACAAGAACCGGGTCGTCAAAGTTCGCTGGGGAATACGAATTCGATCGCATCGCCGCACGGCGGCCGGAGATGTACGACCCGGTGAGGTGAGATGTTCTTCCGGGAGTTCTGCACAGGCGAGGCGCCTGTGCCACCTGAATCAAAATCCTTCTCCAGAGCATGGGCAGGTTGTATGACTGTGTGTCCTCGAGATTCCGCGCGCACGAGGACGTGCGCGCTTACATCACAGGCGAGGCCGCTGTGCCACCTGAATCAAGAGCCAAACTTTGCGGCGGCGGACGAATTGCCGCTGCCCTTTTCCCAGGCTTCGCGCAGCTGTTTGAAGACGTCGTACGCCCCGTCGACAGCGCGGATGGTGGCGAAGATGGTCGCGCCCCTGCTGGTGGTTTTGCCGGTCGCGAACTTGACGCTGCCCGCTCCCACCATGGACTCGAACGGTCCCGAACTCACCGTGAGCTGATCGATCTCTTTGAAATCGTAGCTCTTGAAGGTGGGCGCGAAGGCTCCGCTGCGCAGGATGATGCGCTGATTCGTTATCGCATAAACGACGTTGCGAAAAGAGATCAGCAGCCAGACCATGTACAAGACCGATCCCCAGAGCGGAAAAAGGTGCAGCGCGAAGAATGGTACGGCGAAGCCCAGCTGCGACGCCGGCATGTGGCGGATGAACTGCAAGTCGAAAGCCCCCCACAGACAACCGAAGATAAGGAACGGCAGAGCGGAGATCAGGTAAGGAACAAAGTGCGGACGTCCCGTCCATTGCACGGTCTCGCCGGAAGCAAGCACCGGATCGAATGCGTTCGGTTCGAATTGCATTGCGCCAGAGTGTCGCAAGCGGAAAGCAGAGTCAAGAGGGAGGTGCTGGGTCGCGTAAGCGGACGTATGCGTTGAAGTTGCTACACTGGCTTGCTGTCTAAGGAGTGCTTATGCGTGTGCGAGGTTATTTGACGGCGACCTTTCTGCTTTTGTCGGGTGTCGGGTACGCTCAAACTCAAGTCCAGCCGGTCACGCAGCCACAATCGCCGGCCAAGACCATCCGCGTGACGCTTTTGGGTACAGCTGCGGGCCCGCCGGTCCGGCTGAATCGCTACCAGATGAGCACGCTGGTGGAGGCGGGCGGTGAGCGCCTGCTATTCGATTGCGGACGTGGCACCACGCTGCGATTGACTCAGGCCGGGATCCCGATCGGTGAGGTGGACAAGCTTTTCCTCACTCACCTGCATTCTGACCACATCGTGGACATCCCTGATCTGTATCTCAGCGCCTGGGCGGCGCGATCACAACGCAAATTTCCGCTTGAGATCTGGGGACCGGCCGGTACGCACGCCATGATGGAGAACTTACAGAAGGCGTTCGCGTTTGACATTCATATACGGCGCGATGTGGACGAGCACTTCTCCGCCGAGGGCATCAAGGCGATCAGCCATGACATCTCGGAAGGCGTCGTCTACGAAAAGAATGGCGTGAAGGTGACAGCTTTCCTGGTGGACCACGGTCCAGTGAAGCCGGCGTTCGGTTATCGCGTGGATTACTCCGGGCACTCCGTCGTGATCTCCGGCGATACGCGGCCGAATGAGAACCTGGTGCGCCATAGCCAGGGAGTCGACGTGCTGATCCACGAGGCGATCGATCCGGAGGGTTTCCGAAAACACCCAGGAACCCTCAGCATTGCGCAATCACAAGCGATCATGGCGCACCATTCCACTCCGGCGCAGGCGGGCGAGATATTCACCCGGGTGAAACCGCGACTTGCCGTCTATTCTCACTATCCAGATGATGCCGACCTGATAAACGCAACTCGCAAAACTTACTCCGGGCCACTGCAAGTTGGCGAAGACTTAATGACCATTGACATTGGGCACACAGTAGAGGTTGGCCATGTTGCCCTGCGAGAAAAAAGCGCAGGCACACCGTCGGCGCAAACGTCGAGTGCCACCTCACCAGGTGGGCTGGTCGAGCTTTCGCCCGAGCAGAGAACGCGGATCACGGCGATCATTTCTGAAGCCAGAGAAAATGGTGAGATCACCGCGCGCCGGCTCAAGGCGAACGCCGACAAGTTCGATGAGGCCTTATTTGCCGAGACCCCCAAGGATGACTTGGAATACAAATCGGTAGCCGGGATCGAAGGCGCAATCCATGATGCCGCGGAATTCCGGCTACAGGCTGCCCGCCAGGTCGTCCATTTACTCACGCCCGAGCAGAGGCGCTACCTGAAGGGCGAAATGGCGAAGCCAGATTCGCAAGGCGGGATCCTGGAGATTGCCGAGAAGAGCTTCCACATCAAAGCTGAAAAAGAATAAAAAAACGCAGGGCCGGAGTGGCCTGGGGCTGGGTGTAATCGCGCTTTCGATGGAGGAAGTGACGAGCTGTTCTGCCCGATGCCGGCTCAGAAGTTTTGATTAACCACGAAGCACAGAGGCACGGAGAAGTGAACCATTAATCCGCGTAGTCCGTTCAATCAGCGGTAAGAGGTTAAAGCGGGATGTTGCCGTGCTTCTTGGGCGGGTTCTTGTCGCGCTTGGTGTCGAGCATCTCCAGCGCATCGATAAGCTTCTTGCGGGTCTCGCGGGGACGGATAACCGCGTCCACGTATCCTCTTTCGGCGGCGATGTAGGGGTTGGCAAAGCGGTCGCGGAACTCGTCGGTCTTTTCTGCGCAGGGCGGCGATGATCTTCTCTTTTTCGCGTCTGATTTGGCGGATTTCGCAGCTTTATCCAATTCGCGCTTGTAGACGATGTTGACCGCGCCTTCCGGTCCCATGACGGCGATCTCAGCCGTCGGCCAAGCGTAATTCACGTCGGTGCGGATGTGCTTGGACGACATGACGCAGTACGCGCCGCCGTAAGCTTTGCGCGTGATGACCGTGATCTTCGGCACGGTGGCTTCGGCGAAGGCGATAGAGCAGCTTCGCGCCGTGGCGGATGATGCCGCCGTACTCCTGCTGCGTGCCGGGCAGAAATCCTGGGACATCTTCGAAGGTGATGAGCGGGATATTGAAGGCGTCGCAGAAGCGCACGAAGCGCGCGCCCTTCACGCTGGCGTTGATGTCGAGCACGCCCGCGAGAAACGCCGGCTGGTTGGCGACGATGCCTACCGAGCGTCCATTCAGCCGCGCGAAGCCGACGACGATGTTCTTCGCGTAGTGCTCGTGCACCTCGAAGAAATAGCCGTCGTCGACGACTTTGCGTGATGACGTCCTTGATGTCGTAAGGCTGGTTCGATTCGCGCGGGAACGATGGTATCGAGCGCTGCGTCTTCGCGATCGATCGGGATCGGTGCACTCGCGCCGCGGCGGGTCGTCGAGATTGTTTGACGGCATAAAGCTCAGCAGCTCGCGGATCAGCGACAGGCACTCGGCATCGTCGTGCGCCAGGAAGTGCGCGACGCCGGAGGTCTCGTTGTGCGTCATGCGCGCCGCCAAGCTCTTCTTTGGTGACCTCTTCGTGCGTCACGGTCTTGATCACGTCCGGCCCGGTGACGAACATGTAGCTGAGGTCTTCTCGACCATCAGCGATGAAGTCGGTGATCGCCGGCGAATAGACCGCGCCGCCCGCGCACGGGCCCATGATGGCGGAGATCTGCGGGATCACTCCGCTGGCCAGCGTGTTGCGCAGAAAAATGTCGGCGTATCCGGCGAGCGACATGACGCCTTCCTGAATGCGCGCGCCGCCGGAATCGTTCAGCCCGATGACGGGCGCGCCGACCTTCATGGCCATGTCCATGATCTTGACGATCTTGCCGGCGTTGGCTTCGGAGAGCGAGCCGCCGAAGACGGTGAAGTCCTGCGCGAAGACGAAGACGAGGCGGCCTTCGATGCGTCCGTAGCCGGTGACGAAGCCGTCGCCGAAGATCTTCTGCTCCTCCATGCCGAAGTCGGTGCAGCGATGCGTGACCAACTTGTCGGTCTCTTCGAAGGTGCCTTCGTCGAGCAGGAACTCGACGCGCTCGCGGGCGGACATTTTGCCGTCTTTGTGCTGGCGCTCGCGGCGTTCCTTGCCGCCGCCTTCTTCGGCAGCGGAATCGCGACGTTTCAGTTCGGCGAGTTTTTGCTCAAGATTCATTGGGGAGGATTATACGAAAACCTACCACAGAGGCGCAGAGGCACAGAGGTTCACAGAGGAATTCAGCTTACGCGAATTTTGTGGATTGCTGTTGCTGATCCTGGAAGGCCTTCACACGTTCGGAGACGCTGAGCACGTGCTTCGGAAGCTGCAAGCGGCTTCCCTCTTCGAGGATGGGAATGAGCTTGTCGAACTCTGGGCCGGAGTGCGAACCGGTGACCACGATGCGGATGGGGTGAAAGAGCTCTTTGCCCTTGGCCCCGCTCTCGGTCTTCACTTCGTTGACGATTGCTTTGAACTGCTCGGCGGTCAGCGGCGAATCTTTCGGGACGCGCTTGGCGAAGGCTCCGATAACGGCCGGCGTCTTCGCCGAGGAAAGTACTTCGGCGTTGTCGGGAGCGGCGAGTGCGGCCTTTGGGTCATAGTTGAAGATGAAGGCGGCTCGCTCGGGCAGTTGCTCGAGGCGGTCAACAGACGGAAGCAGCAGATCCAGCAGTTTCGCTATCCAGTCGCGCACAGGCGAGGCGGCCCGTGCCACCAAATTCTCGAGGTATCCAGCGCGTTGGAATACCGGGATGGAGAGTTGCAGAATCTTGTCGCGCGAAGTTTCTTTTATGTAGTGCCGGTTCAGCCAGTACAGCTTCTCGAAGTCGAAGACGGCGGGCGAAGGCGTCACGCGCTCCAAACGAAATTCCTTTACCAGCTCCTGCGGCGTAAAGATCTCGCGGTCGCCGCCGCTGGGCGCCCAGCCGAGCAGCGCCATGTAGTTCACCAGCGCCTCGGGCAGCACGCCCATCTCGCGAAAGTTCGCGACCGAGGTTGCACCGTGGCGCTTACTCAGCCGCTCACGGTCGGGGCCGAGGATGGTGGAGAGATGCGCGAACTCAGGCACCGGCCATCCCAGCGCTTCGTAGACGGCGACCTGCTTGGGAGTATTCGATAGGTGATCGTCGCCGCGGATGACGTGCGTGATCTTCATCAGCGCATCGTCAATGACCACGACGTAGTTGTACACCGGCATGCCCGAGGAGCGAATGATGATGGGGTCGCTGACAACTTCGCTTTGGAACTCGACGGCGCCGTGCACGATGTCGTGAAATCGAATGGGGCGCTCGGGAATATGCAGGCGGATGGCGGCCTGTTCGCCCGCAGCGCGCCGCTTCAGCGATTCCGCCGTGTCGAGCTTGCGGCATTTTCCGGAATAGATCTGCGGACGATGCTCGGCGATTGCCTTCTGCCTCTCAGCCTCGAGCTCTTCGGCGGTGCAGAAGCAAAGGTATGCTTTGCCGTCGCTGAGCAGCCGCTCGCCATGCTCCTGATAGATCTTGGTGCGATCGGATTGGCGATAGGGAGCAAATGCGCCGCCGACATCGGGCCCTTCGTCCCAATCGATGCCCAGCCACTTCAGATCATGCAATAGCTGCGCTTCGTACTTCGCCTCGCTGCGCTCGACGTCGGTGTCTTCAATGCGCAGGATCATCGTGCCGCCCTGCTGCCGAGCGAAAAGCCAGTTGAAGAGCGCGGTGCGCGCGTTGCCAACGTGCAGATGCCCGGTCGGGGAAGGCGCAAAACGCACGCGGACTGGGCTTTCTTCGGTCACCTAGTGATGGTAACAAAAGCCTAGTGAGCAGCCGCTCACAACTCACCGCCCGCACGCGACATCGTACTCAAGGCGGCAGAAATCGGCCGCAAAACTCAACCATGTCAGAGATCCAGTTAAGCTCCCTCATCTTTATTCTGCTTTTGATCGTTGGCCTGGCGCAATTGCTGGGCTACTTATTCGTGCGGATCCGTCAACCCAAGGTAGTCGGCGAGATTTTGGCCGGAGTGCTGCTTGGCTCGGCGGTGATCGGTCGCACGCCCATCGGCCCGGAGTTCGCCGAGCTAGTGAAGCAGAACATGACGGTGCTGAACTTCATCTACTGGCTTGGATTGCTGCTGCTCATGTTCCTCTCCGGAGCGGAGACGCAGCAGTTGTTCACGCGCTCGGAGCGGAAGCAGGTCGGCTGGCTGGTCGGGGTGGGAACCGGACTCCCCTTCGTGCTTGCGCTGGCACTCGGCACCTGGTTGGTATCGCCCGCTATCGCAGGGCCGAACGGGAGTCGCGCCTCGTTGATCATCATCATGGCCATCGCGGTGGCAGTGACATCGATCCCGGTGATCTCGAAAATCTTCGCGGACCTCAACATCCTGAACACCCGTTTCGCGCGGCTGGTGCTGGGAGTGGCGGTGCTGGAAGACATCGTTCTGTGGGCTGCGCTGGCCATCGCGACGGCCATGGCCGGCAAGGCTGTGCTGCATCCTCGCGAGATGGCATGGCACCTGGGCGCGACGATCGCGTTCTTCGTCCTCGGACTCACGCTGATCCCGCGCGCGGTGAAGCGCTTCAACAAGGCGGACATCAACATCCTGGCGCGTACTTCGCCTGTGGCGTACGTGATGGCGGTGCTGCTCGGCTACTGTGCGGTCGCGGGAGCGCTGCAGGTGAGCATGGTCTTCGCCGCGTTCCTGGCGGGCTTCGCGGTGGTCCACAAGAAGCGGCACCTATTCGACGATTCGCTCGACGCGATCCGCAAAGTCTCGTTCGCCGTCTTCATCCCCATCTATTTCGCGATCGTAGGTTTGAAGCTCGATCTTGTAAAAGGCTTCTCGCTCACGATGTTGTTGGTGTTCCTGGCGGCAACGTGCTTCATCAAGATTCTTTCCGTCACCTTCGGAGCGCGGCTGGCCGGATTCCGCGGCTTGGATGTCGTGAACCTGGCGCTGGCGACGAATGCGCGCGGCGGTCCGGGCATCGTGCTGGCCAGCGTCGCCTACGACGCGGGCATCATTAACGCGACGTTCTACACCACTCTGGTCATTGTGGCAGTGCTGACATCACAGATCGCGGGCGCATGGCTGGAGTACGTGATGAGGAAGGGGTGGCCGCTGTTGTCGGGATCACCTGTGCCGGTTGTGCCGAAAGAAGAAGTTGCCAGTAGCCGGTTGCCGGTGGCCAGTTAAGAAGCATGGGCCGACGAATCGTTTCGTCGGCTCTTCAGTTCAGCTACTTGTTCAAGAAGCGGTGCGATAGTACCCTCTCAACCCATGTGGCTGAACCGCCTCGCCGCCTCCCTACTGCTGCTATCTGGTTGCTTGTACTCGCAGCAACCGACGCAAACGACTCCGCAATCGCAAACCTCGATCTCTGGTTCAACCCTAAGCAGCACCGGACAGCCTCTGAAAGACGTTATTGTCACGGCTTTCAACTCCGATAATCCCAGCCAGCGATTTGCGACTACTTCGGACGAGACTGGTCAATGGCAGATCAAAGATATTCTGCCGGGCCGCTATTTTATCCATGCTGGCAAGAACGGGTTTTCCACACAAGCCTATGGTGGTCCGCCCGGATCGACCTTCGGGTCGTCGATCACGCTGTCACTCGGACAAAAAGTCACCGATATTCAACTTAAGCTGGTTCCCGGAGCGGCCATCGTGGGCCGCGTAACGGACACGGACGGTGAACCTGTCCTGGGAGTGAAGATACTCATTGCGAGAGGGATCGATCGCGAGGGGGTTCGACATATGTCCTTTGCCCCTTTCACATCCACGACGAATGACCTGGGAGAATTTCGCTTTGGAAACCTGCTGCCCGGCGTGTACTTCATTGCTTCGCACGAGAAAAACACTGCTATGCCCGCCGGCATGGCTGTCCAAAATCCGCGGCACGAGATCTTCGCTCCTACGTTCTACGCAGGTGCTGCCGATCCGCAGTCAGCCGCTCCTATCACGGTACAGGCGGGCGACGAGGTACGCGCTAACCTGACGATCCAAAAAATCCCAACCTTCCATGTGACAGGCTCCATATTGAGCAAGGAGCAAGCGTGGCGGAGCGCTGTGCTGCGGCCGAGAAGCCGTGACTTGATCAAGATATTTGAGGAGCGTGCTGCAAGCGTTGGCGAGAAATCTCATTTCGACTTCGAGGGTGTCCCTCCGGGCGAGTACATGATCGAGGCGTCCGGATATCAGGGTGATCATCGGCTCGGCGCGTGGGTCCCCATCTCAGTCGTGGGCGCAGATGTTAGCGGTGTGTCCGTCGCACTTGCTGCTTATCCCGCGATTCGCGGCACGTATCGCTGCGAAGGGAGTTGCGACAAGTCTTCCGTCTCAGATCATTTCCTGCGGTTGGTGCCCGACAACGAAGAAAGCTTTGGCGCCGCAACAGGAGCAGAAGTTTCCAGTGGCAAGTTCGAGTTCAGCGGGGTCGAACCCGGAGCATATCGCGTTTTCCCATTCGACAAATCGAGTGACCATCGTTATACGAATTTCTACCTAAAATCCATCACCGCGAACGGCCAGGACCTGCTGAAGCGCGGGGTCCAGGTGGCGCCCGGAACGAACCTTGTGCTCGAGGTGGTAGAGAGCAGCGAAGGAGCCCGCTTAAGTGGAACGATCACAGACAAAGAGGGCAAACCTGTTGGCGGCGCGCTGATCGATATCGTTCCCGAGGCCCGGGACGAGATCCATCGCTACGTCGGCGGCCTCACGGATCGCGAAGGCAAGTTCCTTGTGCAGGGCATTCCGCCCGGTGATTACTTGATCTTCCCCTGGTCTCCAGAGTCGATCCGCCCGGTTCGAACTATCTTCCAACCATACAGAAGCGCTGTTTTTCCCAAGCGAACGACAGCAAGGCAGAACACGTCCACTTAGACGCAGGAATCACCAAGAATCTTAATCTTGTCGAAAAGACCGCCGAGTAGCCGGCTCAGCTCGGCTCTATCCTCACCAAACAACTGCGGGTGATGCGGTCGTGCCAGCCCAGGCGGTCTTCGTCGATGAACGACCAGAGGAATCCCAGCCCCAGCGACGCGCAGGAGAGCGCCAAGCCGAGGACGCGCATGCGGCGTTCGCTCGGCCAAGCTGGTTCGCCGTCGAATGTCTTGATCTCGAGCTGAGCGAATTGCATTCCCAAGGTCTGACCGCGGTGGACCAGGAAGATGTACTGATAGAGCGTCCAGCAGAGGCAGCTGAGGATTGAAGAGAAGGCGAAGAGCTGCAACCCATTAAGCTCCGGCTTTGCCGCGGCGAAGAATACGCCCAGGAAGAGCGCGCTGGCGGCGCTGCACACGCATGAGTCGATCACACCCGCTACCGCACGATCAAAGAGGGGCGCGATGGAGAAGGCAACGTCGTCTTCGACGAGATCGAAAGTCTGGCTGGCAGCGGCTTGGGCAGGAGTCGATCCAGAGCGATATCCGCCAACGGACTCACCTGCGGCAGCGCGAGTTCGGGATCAGCTTCGAGGACTTGAGTGAGTGTGGCATCCTCGACCGGGTCGGCCAGCGGCTCAGGCAACTGTTCCCAGTATTGCGTGTGGATCTCAGGCGTAGGCTCCCACTCGACCGCGATCTCAGCTTCAGACATCGCGGCTTCTTCAACCGGCACATCCAGATGGGTCACTGCGGCTTCTAGCGGCGCCTCGACGTGCGCTTCCGCCTCGACGATGCGCGGCTCTGCCGGAATTACCTCCGCCGCCGCAGCGGCGACCGGCTCAGGGATGGCCCTTGGGAACGCGATGATCTTGGCGACTTCCGGCTCTAAGCGCGGGAGTGCGCGCAATTCTGCTGAAGCCATGGGCACGGATGAAGCTTCGCGGGAGTCGAAATCAAAACGCATGGAGGCGTGCGCACTTGTCCCGGGACGTCGACGGCGCGAGCGGAAGTTATTGACGCGCGAGCTGACCTCGGCGCGCCATACCGGCTCGGCATCCTGCGGACGGTAAAACGTTTCCGCAGGCGCAACGGCTGGTGCAACGGCAGTCGCGGCCTCAGCGGCTGGGGCGGAAAGGGTCGCGGAGAAAATCTCTTCGCTGGAATCGTAATGATCAGGATCGATCAAAACAGATATGTGCGCACCCGACGAGGTATCACGGGGCAGACAATGGCAATCAGTACCGCAACGCGGACAGGCCATAGATAGGTTGTGAGAGCAGCCAGAGCATGCGGCGATGTCGCTAGAACTTTGCTTGCAAAGCTACCGGCGTGCTACCTTCGCCAGTTCGCGATGAATCTCCGCATTCGAATCGTAACCGCGGTCGCAGTCGGTTGTCATCTATTTCTGGCGCTGCTGCCCGTTACCAGTCAGACGCCTGCCGCCGAAGGCACCTCGCAGGCGAGCGCGGCTGCGATCCCCGGCGAAGGCGAACCAGTCACTATCAAGGCGCGCGAGCAGGAAAAAAAGGGCGACCTCTTCCTGCTGCACGGCGAAGGCGAGATCGACTTCCGCGATTACATCTTCCGCGGCGATGAAATCACTTACGACAGCAAGACGAGCGAGGTCACGGCCACGGGACACGTCACGCTCGACGGCGGCCCGCACGACGACCACGTGGAAGCAACTCAAGGTCATTACAACCTGCACACCGAGACGGGCACCTTCGAACAAGTCTCGGGGACGATCGGGGTGCGCTACCGGAACGGGCAGACCTCATTCAGCTCGTCGAACCCGGTGGCATTTAAGGGCCGCACGGTCTCTCGTGATGGACCCGATCGCTACATCATCACGCACGGCAGCATCACCACCTGCAAGCTCCCCAAGCCGAAGTGGAGTTTCTTCGCGGGCAGAGCTGTGCTCAACGTAGGGGACAAAGCCAAGATCTACAACAGCATCTTCCGCGTGCGCGGCGTTCCTATTTTTTATTTCCCCTATGCAGAACATCCGGTGGAACGGCTGCCGCGGCAGTCCGGCATTCTGATACCGAGTTACGGCAGCTCGTCGCGCAAGGGCACCGTGCTCAGCGATTCGGTCTATTGGGCCATCAACCGCAGCATGGATGCGCAGCTGGGCGGGCAGTACTACTCGAAGCGCGGATGGGGGATCAATTCATCGTTTCGAGCGCGCCCGACGAAAGACTCGATCTTCGGCGTCGGTATCTACCAAGTGCTCGACGAAGGTGAACCCGGCACGAATTTCGATCAGGGCGGCCGCGAGATCCGGCTGGGGTCGGAAGCGCACTTCGACAAGAACACCCGCTTCCTCCTCGCCGGAGATTATTTGAGCTCGTTCGTCTTCCGGCTGGCTTTCGTCGAAAATTTTACCGAAGTGGTGAACTCGGAGGTGCGCTCTACCGGATTTGTTTCGCGTAACCAGAACGGGTACTCGCTCAATCTTTACGCGCAACGCTACCAGAACTTTCAAAGCACGCTGCCCAACGACAACATCCAGATCCTGCATATCCCCAGCCTTGAAGGCGGAACCGTGGACCGGCGTATCGGGGCGACGCCTTTGTATTGGAACTTCGATGTCGACGCGGGAGGGCTGGCGCGCCGCGAGCCCCTGTTCGCGACCGCTGATTACGTGGGCCGAGTAGATCTTCGCCCGGAAGTCTCGCTGCCGATCGCATGGCGGGGATGGACTTTCCGTCCCGCGTTCGGGGCGAGAGAGACCTACTATTCACAACGGCTCGAACCGGCGGGCGGCATCGTCGGTGCGGCCATCGACCAACCCGTCAATCGCCACGATTTCGACACTGAGATCGAGGTGCGTCCG
The DNA here is from genome assembly GCA_963711965.1 of uncultured Acidobacteriota bacterium. Taxonomy (GTDB): domain Bacteria; phylum Acidobacteriota; class Terriglobia; order Terriglobales; family Acidobacteriaceae; genus CAVQGF01. Next base: position 27,584 of record CAVQGF010000059.1, read on the forward strand.
CCGGCATTGAGCCGCATCTTTAATAAAAAAATCCACGGCCGCACGATCAAACACACGGTCGAAGGACGAGCCGTCTATCGTTATGTGCACGGAGTCGACAACTTCCAGAATGTCATCCGCTTCGATTCGCGCGACATCCTCTCTGACACCAGCGAACTCGAATACGGCGTAATCAACCGCATCTACGCCAAGGGCTATCACTGCGAGGCCGTACCGAAGACGGTCAACCTGGGACAAGACAGCCGTAAGATCCGCGATGGTTTTGAGTGCGGCGAATCTGCGCGCGAGATCGTAAGCTGGGAGCTGGCTCACAAATATTTCATCAATGAAGATTTCGGAGGGGCATTGGTCACCGGCCGGCGCAACGTGTTCACCACGACGGCCGACCTGACGGGCATCGCTTTTCTCACCGGTCCACGCAGCTTGTCACCCGTGATCTCGCGCCTGCGCGTGAATGTGGGCCCAACCACCAGCATGAGCTGGAGCCTGGATTACGATCCCGTGACCAGCCGCCTGAATGCCAGCTCGCTGGATTTCAATCACCGCATCGGTGAACTGTTCTTCAATGGCGGACACGCCTTCCTGCGTGCGCCCGGAGAGATCGCACTCACGGGAACGACGGCTGCCCCCAACCGCTTCAGCCAATATCACGGACTGCTCGGCTATGGTCATCCCGACAAAAAGGGACTGAGCGCCGCGGTCACCGCGTCTGTGGATGGAGCGCGCGGAGTCATTCAATCCAGCGGCGTGCAAAGCAATTACAACTGGGACTGTTGCGGGGTCAGCGTGGAATATCGCCGCTCCGGCCTGGGACCGCTAAAGACGGAGGACCAGGTCCGATTTAATTTCACACTGATCAACATCGGGACGTTCGGGTCGTTGTCGCGCAATGACCGCATCTTCTAGATTGCGGCTCTAAGCTCAGCGGCTAGCGGCGCACTACAAGATCGAGCAGCCGCGGCTGAAGACGCCCTTCCGAAGAGAAGTCCGTGAGATAATCTGAGCAGCGCGATTCCCGCATAAATACTGAGGTTTTTAGTGTCTTTTAGATCGCTGTACGTCACTGCTATCCTGCTTTTGAGCGCGAGCTTTTTCTTCGCACAATCGACCGCTGCGCCTGCGACTCCACGTGCAGCAGCGCCCGCCGCGGTTGCTCCTGCCGCCACCGCGCCTAAGGGAGTCCCGATCTCGCCCGAGCTTACGCGACGAATCGCGAACACCATCCGAAGCTATTATTCCGACAACCTGCCTCCCACGGTCGACCTTACCATCGGCGACCGCTACCCGAGCGAGGTGGCCGGTTTCGACATGCTGCATGTGGAATTCAGCCAGGGAGAGCGTCGTCGCACCAACGATTTTCTTTTGTCGAAAGACGGCAACGCGCTGGTGCGCTGGTTGAAGATCGACGTCTCACCGGACCCGATGTCGCAGATCGACCTGAAAGGGCGGCCGATTCGCGGGAACAAGGACGCCAAAGTAACGATCGTGAGCTTTGATGACTTCGAGTGCCCCTACTGCTCGAAGATGCACCAAACTCTTTTTCCCGATCTGGCGAAGACTTATGGCGACCGCATCCGCATCATCTACAAGGATTACCCGCTGAATGAGATCCATCCATGGGCGATCCACGCGGCGGTGAACGCGAATTGCCTGGCAGCGCAGAATGGCAACGCCTATTGGGAGTTCGCAGACCTGGTCCACGCCGACCAGAAGAAGATCGATGGCGACCGCAGCAGCAAAACGAAATCGACGGACGCGCTCGACAGGTCCGCAAGCGAGATCGGCAACAAATACTTTGTGAATGCGACCCAACTGCAGCAGTGCATCCAGAAGCAGGATGACACGGCCGTGAAGGCCTCAATGGCCGAGGGTGACAAGCTGGGGGTGAACTCGACGCCTACTTTGTTCATCAACGGCGAACGCCTTGAAGGCGCGGCGCCGGAGGATGCTTTGCGCACCGTGATCGACCATGCATTAACCGCGGCCGGGGTCGAGCCGCCGCCCCAACCGGTGAAGTCGGCTGCAGAGACGCCGCCTGAGAAGAAGGCGCCCGCCGGAACCACAAATGTCGCCGCCCCGGCTAAAAAGTAGCCTCTTAACCAAGCTGGGACGGGCTGGGTCTATCAATCGCAAGTAGCTGATATAATTAGCCTTTCCACCTGCCGGAGGATTTTGTCTTGAGATTCCGTTCCCTGTTCACACGCTCGTCTGCCTCGGCCATAACCGTATTGCTCGTGCTGTGCGTGCTTGCCGGCGTTTGGGGCTGCCGCAAGAGCGGCGAAGGCGACCAGGCACTCGCCACCGTCAACGGCAAAAAGATCCTGCGCTCTGACGTGGAGAAATACTTCAAGAACCAGACCGCCAATGCTCCTGTAGCGCCGGAGACCGAGCAGGCCGATAGCCTGCGGTTGCAGATCGTGCGCCAGCTGATCGACGACGAGATCATGATGCAGCGCGCCGCCAAGCTGAACCTGAACGCCAGCGGACGAAGAGATCGAGTCCAAGCTGAACGACTTGAAAGCGCCTTACACGAAGGAAGAATTCGATAAGCGGCTGAAGGACAAGAACCTTACCGTCGAGGACCTGAAAAATGAATTGCGCCGCAACGAGACGGTGCAGAAGGTGTTCAACAAAGAGATCAACTCGAAGATCAACATCTCCGACAAAGACATCTCCGATTATTACAACGCGCACAAGGCGGAGTTCAACCTGATCGAGCCGCAATATCACCTGGCGCGCATCCTGGTGACGAACCAGCCGAACCCGAACGTCCGCAATCTGAAGAACAGCAAGGCGCAAAGCGAAGCCGGAAGCAAAGAAGAAGATCGATCAGCTGCACTCGAACCTGGAGAGCAACGAAGACTTCGGCACGGTGGCGATGAATTATTCGGAAGATCCGGATACCGCTTCTAACGGCGGCGACATGGGCTTTTGGCCTGAGTCGGCACTAAAGCAGCCGGGCAGTCCCGGGCAGTCAATCATGAACCTGCAACCCGGCCAAATGAGCAACGTGCTGCCGGTGCTCGGTCCGGGCAAAGTGGCCACCGGATACCAGATCATCAAGTTGCTGGCCAAGGAGCAGGCCGGGCAGCGCGAGATCACCGATCCCCGCGTGCAGCAGAACATCCGTGAGCAATTGCGCCAACGCCGCGAGCAGCTGCTGAAAGCCGCATATTACGAGGCTTTGCACGATGACGCGCGCATCGAGAACTATCTTGCTGAGGACATTCTGAAGAACACCAGCAAATAAGTGATTCGGAATCGAAAAGGCCCGGAGCGATCCGGGCCTTATTTCTTGGTGATCACTCTACGATCGCAAGGCCGTCGCCGGCATTCACTGCGCTGCCCTCCGTCGCAAGGATCTTCTGCACCTTTCCTTTTTTCGGCGACTTCATCTCGTTCTGCATCTTCATGGCTTCGATCACGATTACACCCTGCCCGGCTTCGACTTCCGTCCCCTCGGGCGCGAGCACGCGAACAATTTGCCCGGCATGGGCGAGGTGATCTTCTGCGGACCTTCCCCCGAGCCAGCCCGCGCTTGCGCGCGCGGAACGAACGCGGGTCGCGGACCTCGACGTCGAAGACCGCATCGCCGATCAGCAGATCGTCGCCGGCAGGAGTGGTCTGGCGTTTGATCTCGTACGACTTGTCCTCCGAGCACGACGGAAAGCACTTCCGGCTCGGGCGCGCGACGTCCGGGAGCGAGCTCCTTCCGTCGAGCTGTGACAAGCGGTCTTGTCCTCGCTGCTTGAGATCTCGACGCGGTGGGTAGTGCCGTCGAGAATGACCTCGTAGATCATTCCGAGCCTCGGAGCGCTTCTTCTCGGGCCAGCTTTTTCCAGTTGGAGACGCCGGCGGGTACCGCGGTGCCGTTCTTCGGCTGGTCCCGTTGCCATTGCTCTGGAAGAGAGCGGCGGCGATGGCGGCGACGTTGCGAAGTTCGTCGTTCTTTTTCGCCGCTGGGGTGCCTTTTCCGAAAGCATGCGATCCAGAAAGCCGGTATCAGATCGCCCTTGGATAAATTCTCGTCGGTCAGGATTCGGCGGAAAAGTCCGAGGTTCGTCCTGATCCCGCCGACAAAATATTCATTCAGCGCACGCAGCAGCCGGCGGTCGGCCTGTTCGCGCGTGGGCGCCGTAGCCGATGAGCTTCGCGAGCATCGGATCGTAGTCGATGGGGACGGTCCAGCCTTCGTACATGCCGCTGTCGCGCGGATGCCCGGTCCGGAAGGCGCGAGCAATCGCGTGATCTTGCCGGGCGACGGGAAGAAATTGTTGTCCGGATCTTCGGCGTAGATGCGGCACTCGATGGCATGCCCGCGGGGCTTGACATCTTCCTGCGTGAACGGAAGCTTCTCGCCGGCCGCAATGCGAATCTGCAGGTGCACCAGGTCGAGTCCCGTGACCAACTCGGTCACGGGATGCTCCACTTGCAAGCGCGTGTTCATCTCGAGGAAATAGAAATTGCGCTGCTGGTCGACGAGGAACTCGACAGTGCCGGCGTTCGTAGTATCCGGCGGCTTTGCCGACGCGCACCGCGACTTCGCCCATGCGGCGCGCGCATGTCGGGATCGACGAGCGGCGACGGAGCTTCTTCGACCACCTTCTGATGGCGGCGCTGCACCGAGCACTCGCGCTCGCCCAGATAGACGCAGTTGCCGTGCTCGTCGCCGAAGATCTGCATCTCGATGTGGCGCGGGATTCTCGATGAACTTTTCGATATAGACTTCGCCATCGCCGAACGACCGCAGCGCCTCGCTGCTGCGCGCCTTCGAAGGCGGACTGCAGTTCCGCGGCGCATGCGCACCAGCCGCATGCCTTTGCCACCGCCGCCGGCCGCCGCCTTGAGCATCACGGGATAGCCGATCGAGGCAGCGACCTGCTTCGGCCTCGTCTACGGTCGATTCCAGCCTGCGAGAGCCGGGCACGAAGGACGCCGGCCTTCTCCATGGCCTGGCGCGCGCGGGTCTTCGAGCCCATCAAGTCCATGGATTCGGCGTCGGGCCGATGAACACGATCCTGCTTTCCGGCAGGCGCGCGCAAAGGCGGCGTTTTCGGAAAGAAATCCGTAGCCGGGATGGATGGCGTCGGCCCGCAGCGCTTGGCGACATCGAGATCTTGGCGATGTTCAGATAGGACTCGGACGCCGCCGCCGGGCCGATGGGATAAGCCTCGTCGGCCTTGCGCACGTGCAAGCGCCGCGCGGTCCACGTCGGAATAGACGGCGACCGAGGCGATACCCATCTCGCGGCAGGCGCGCATCACGCGCACGGCGATCTCTCCGCGGTTGGCGATCAGGATCTTCTTGAACATTCGCTGCTGGAACAACATTCGATTCTAAATGAATGAAGTACCTAGTACTTGGTCGCTTGGTACCTGGAAACAGCGCGCAAGCGCAAAAAAGCAAAACCCGGCTACTTGCCGGGTTTGCTGACTGCTGATTGCTGAACGCTGAGTGCTACTTCTTGTTCTCGTCGAGCACGATACCGCCGCCGCCCTTGTTGGCTTCTTTCTCGGCTTTCAGCTTCTTGAACTCGAGTCGTCTTCTGCACCCATTCGTCTGCTTGGGCGATGTCCGCCTGCGCGAGCAGCTGGGGTCGTCGCACTCGATGTCGGCTTTTTCGCGATAGAGCAGGTTCAAGTACGCCATGGCGTCGTCGTAATTCTCGCGCAGCTGCATGGCCTTGTCAGCATCTGGATGCCTTCGCTCACCATGGGCTCGTTCTGCTCCTTGAGTTGCCGCACAGACCTTCTTGTCTTTCATCGGCTTCGTCCGGCTTCTGGATACCGAGCTTGGCGCGTGCTTCCATGGCGCGGCTGATAGGCCTGCGTCCAGTCGATCACGCCGATGGAGTAATAGGTTTCGGGATCTTCGGATCGAGCTTCAGGCCTTCGTTGTGGTACTCCTTGGCTTCGTCGAATTTCTTCGAGTTGAAGTAGAGGAAGCGATGCCTTTGTTGCAGTTACGCGGTTCTCTTCGTTGGTATTCGGCTGGCGCAGGACCTCTTTGTACTCCTCGATGGCCTGCTCGCCCATCTTGTTGTTCTCCGGGCTGTCCGCGCCGGGAACGTATTGCTGCGCGTAAGCGGTAGCCAGATAAAGCTTGGCGACGGCAGATCGGGTCGAAGCTGACCGCGTTCTTGAAAAACTCGATGGCCTGTTCGTAGCGCGCTGTTCTTGTAGGCCTGCACGCCTTTGTTGAGCTGGTCGCGGGCCCGCAGCTTGTTGCAGCCGGTGCTCATCAGCAGGGCCGCGGAAAGCGCCAGCAAGGCCATTAACGTTTCGTCATTCGTCTCACCTTAATTATAAAATCGTCCCGCGAGAATGATGGACAGAATCTCAGTCGTAGAACGCGGCACCAGCAGCCCGAGGGCTGCTGGGTAGCTTGCCGTCTGTACAGCCCGCAACTCGGAACTGGCGCTGCTGCCATTACTCGCCTTTTTCGATCTTCGCAGTGATCAGTCCGACCTTGTCGACACCGGCGGCAGTGCGCAATGTCGATGACCTGGGCCACATCCTCGAAGTTGCAGGTCGTCATCACCCTTCACGAACATGACTTTTTCGGCGCGGGTCTTGAAGATGTCGTTCAGACTGCCCTGCAGATTGTCCCACGTGGCATCGTCCTGATTGATCTTCAGCGTCGGCTCGTCGCCGGCGCCGCTATGAGCACCTGCACCACGACGGTGCGGTCGTCTGTCGGCTGCTGGCCTTGTCTTTCGGCGGCTGCGGAACCAGCGCGTCCAGACCCTTTCGGGGTCAGCGGCGTGATCACCATGAAGATGATCAGCAGCACCAGCAACACGTCGATCAGCGGTGTTACGTTGATGTCTGCATGTAGGGCCCGCCTTGACCTCCCATTGCCATTGCCATAAAGTTCTCCTCTGAGCACTGCGTCCGCCGTTACTGCCGGTTCGGTGGCTTGTCGTGTCGGATGTGTTCGACTTGCGTCTGCTCGGTCAGCAAGCCCACTGGTCCACGCCGGCGGAGCGGACGTTATCCACCACTTCCACCACGTTCCGTACTTGGCGCGCGCGTCGGCCTTGACGTAGACCGTCTTGTCCGTGCTTGTTCGCCAGCTTATCTTTCACCTTGTCGGTCAGCTGCATCGGCGCTGGCATCTGGTCGGTGCCGAAGAAAATCTTGCCGTCGCGCGTGACGGCGACCAGCAGCGCATCTTCTTTGTCGGCATCCTGCATGGGCGCGGATTATTGGCCTTCGCCATATCCACGCTCACGCCTTTCTGCAACATGGGCGTGATGACCATGAAGATGATCAGCAGCACCAGCATCACGTCCACCATGGGCGTGACGTTGATGTTGGAGTTGACCTTGCTGCCTTCGTTTCTTTCGCTAGTGCCATACGGTTCCTTCGATCCGGTGCGGTGGCGCCCGCCGCAGCGAGCACACGCCACGCTGATCTACTTACGGCCGCTGCGGCGCTTGAGGAAGTAGTCCACCAGCTCGCTGGAGGAGTTATCCATCTCGACGTCGAAAGCTTCCACTTTGCTGGTGAAGTAGTTGAACATCATGACGGCCGGGATGGCGACGAACAGACCCACAGCGGTGGTCACCAGCGCTTCCGAGATACCGCCGGCGACGGCGCCCAGTCCGGTGGCCTTCTGCTTGGATTTCCTGAAGGCGTTCAAGATGCCGACCACGGTGCCGAACAGTCCGACGAACGGAGCGGTCGAGCCGATGGTGGCCAAGCCGCCGAGGCCGCGCTTCAGTTCGGCGTGGACGATGGCTTCGGCCCGCTCCAGAGCGCGCTTGGAGGCTTCGACTGCTTCGCCGGGGATCTCGTTGGAATCGCTGTGCGCACGGAATTCCTGCAAGCCGGCGGTCACGACCTTGGCCAAGTGGCTCTTCTTGTTGCGCTCGGCGACGCGGATGGCTTCTTCGATCTTGCCTTCGCGCAGTGCGCCGGCAACGGCCGGAGCAAACGCACGCGACTGCTTGCGGGCCGCGTTGAAGGCGATGTAGCGGTCGATCATGACGCCGATGGACCAGGCCGACATGACGAACAGGATGACGACCACGGCTTTCGCCAAAAAGCCCATGTGCTGCCAAAGCGAGTAGGGGTTAGTCCAATCCACGCCGGCGCTGTTGGCGTCTCCGCCCTGAAAAAGGATAGCGGCGGAATAAAGATGGGTGATTGCGATCGTTGCCACATTTGCTACAAACATTGAGTTGATCCTTTCTTCCTATTAAGAAGAGACTTCTATTTCATCGCAGAACTTGATTTTGCTGGGGCCGTCCCGAAGGCTGAACTTACGGAATCCTTGCAGAGGGCGGAGCTGCTCACCACTCAGATGTCATCCAGCGGGTACTACGTTGGCTGCCCGGATACGTGTCTTCGGGCAGCCCTGAATCTTATCCACCCAGGTTGAAATTCACCTGGATCGTGGTTTCCACCTCGACCGGCTCTCCATTCAGGATGATACGGCTTGTACTTCCATTGCCGCACGGCTTCCAATGCCGACTGCGTCAGCATGGGGTGACCACTGACTACCTGCAGATTCTCGATGTTGCCGCCCTTGCTGATCAGGGCGTGAAGCACCACGGTGCCCGCGATGCGGTTGGTGCGCGCGATAGCGCGGATATTGCGGCTGAACTTTGTTGATCAGGTTACCGCTGGCGACGCCCGACGAGACGCGAACACGGTCAGGAGCGGCGATCGGCATGCTTCTGGCGCTTCCGATAATGCCACCGATCACGCCGCCCATGCTGCCACCCGGAACGCCTCCCGGAACGCCGCCCGTGACTCCGGCGGATGCTTGCGGGGGCTCTTCATCTTTAATGACGGCAACTTTTTGCGGGATCTTGGTGGGCTGGCGCAGCACTGTATCGTTCACCTCAACCACTTTGTGGACTGCCTGAACCGCAGCCGGAGGTGGCGGTGGTGGAGGTGGAGGTGGCGCCACGAGAAAGGTCGTCAATTGACCCTTGGGCAAAGCTTCGGTGTAGATCAGTGGGATCAAGATCATGATCCCCAGCGCAACAATCTGCAGGACGAACGACAGGGTGGTCGTTACCCCGCGCCTAGTCTTCAATCTGCCGCCGGATTCTACTAAGCTGTCTTCAAACATACGCGCACTCCCGGTGTAGGTTCCCCACTCACTTAGACACCGGAGCCCCTTGCGAGGTTCCGTACTCCCCTAAGACCCTTACCAAGTACTAAGGGCGGATAATGCTATCAGACCCACCCCTTTAAGTGCAGCAACTCTGGGATGAATTGCACTGAATACCGTGCAAGTCCTAGGCCCGCTGCTTTTCGCGCCTTCCGCTCTCGATAGAGACCGGCACACCCCGCGACTTGTCTCCACGGGATTCCTGATAGGCGACTAACATCGGCGCTGCCACGGCGATGGACGAATACGTACCGATTAGGATGCCGACTACCAGGGCAAAGGAAAACCCATGTAGGACCTCTCCCCCAAAAAGATATAAGGAGAGTACCGTCAGGAAAGTGAGGCCGGAGGTGAGGATGGTCCGGCTTAGGGTCTGATTGATGCTCAGATTGACCAGTTGCGACAAGGGCATTCGGCGCTGCGTCTTCAGGTTCTCGCGAATGCGGTCGAAGATGACGATTGTGTCGTTCATCGAGTAACCGATCAGGGTCAGGATGGCGGCGATCACGGTGAGCGAGATCTCGTAATTCAGGAGCGAGAAGGCGCCCAGGGTAATGAGTGAGTCGTGGAATACTGCCACCACGGCTGCGACGCCATAGATCAACTCAAAGCGGAACCACAGGTAAACCAACATTCCCAGCAAGGAATAAAGAGTCGCCAACAATGCCTGGTGCCGGAGCTGAGCTCCCACCTGCGGGCCCACGATCTCAACGCTTCGGATCGCAAACGATTTCGGATCGAACGACTTCGCCAACGCGTTCTGGATGGCCGCGCGGCCCTGGTCGAGCGCCGCTTCGCTGGTCTCTTTCTCTTCCAGCTTGATCAGCACTTCGTTATTGGCAGGCGGGCCATAGCTCTGGATGCTGGGGTCCTTCAAGCCCGCGGCATCAAGCGCCCCGCGGATCTTGCCCAGATCGGGCCTCTCGCTGGGGAACTGCACATAGACCAGGGTGCCGCCTTTGAAGTCGATGCCCAGCGGGATTCCGTGCCAGAAGAAGATGGAGAGAAGCCCGGCGATGCTGAAAATCAGCGAAAAGCCAAGGAAGTACCACTTCTTGCCGAGGAAATCGATATTGGTATTCTTAAAAAATTCCACGTTTGCTGTTGCTCCGGGGCTAAAGCCCAATTTCGCTACTAAATGCTTAGTGCCTGACCGCGTGCCGCACGCTTCAATTCAGCTTCGAAGATCACGCGTGAGACGAATACCGCCGTGAACAAGTTCGCCAGTAGACCGAAGGTCAGCGTGACCGCGAACCCTCGCACCGGGCCGGTCCCGAACATGAACAGGATGAACGCTGAAACGATGGTCGTGATGTGGGTGTCCACGATGGTGATCCACGCACGTCCGAAGCCTTGATCCACCGCAGCAGCGGACGATTTCCCCGCGCGCAGCTCTTCACGGATACGCTCGAAGATGAGCACGTTGGAGTCGACACCCATACCGACGGTGAGGATCACGCCCGCAATCCCCGGCAGAGTCAGCGTTGCGCCGGTGAAGCCAAGAAACCCCAGCAAGATGACCAGGTTCAAGACGAGCGCCAGGTCAGCGTTGATACCGGCGAACTTGTAGTAGACCAACATAAAGACCATGACGACCACCATGCCGATGACGGCCGCCGTAACGCCGTGGCGGATCGAATCCGCTCCGAGCGACGGACCGACGGTGCGTTCTTCGAGATAACGGATGCCAGCCGGCAGCGCGCCTGAGCGCAAGATCATGGAAAGATCGTTGGCCTGCTGCTGGGTGAAACGTCCCTCGATGATGCCGCTGTCGGAGATCTCGCTGTTGATCTTGGGAGCGCTGCGCACCTTGTTGTCGAGCACGATGGCCAGAAAATCGTTGATGTGAGCGCCGGTGAAGGCAGCGAATCGCTTACCACCTTCGTTGGTCAGGAAGAAATTGACCGCGGGACGTCCATTCGAATCGGTGGTAGGCTGCGCGCCGCGCAGATCACGGCCGGAGACGACTGAGGTGCGCGAGACCACGTAATAGATATCGCTGCTATCGCCACTGTCGCGCTCAGGCACGCCCTTGATGAGCATGGTGTTCGGGGGAAGCACGCCGCCGTTGCTCTGCATTGCCTCGGCTTCGCTCTTAAACGGACCGCCGAAAGATTGCTTCAGCTCCAGCATGGCGGTGGACTTAATGATCTCTTTCACGCGCGCCGGATCATCCACGCCGGGCAGCTGAACCAGAATCTGGTTTTCGCCGAGTCCGTGCTCCTGGATCACCGGCTCGCTCACGCCCAGCTCGTCAATGCGATTGCGGATGGTCTCGATGGCCTGGGTGACGGCGGCAGTCTTCGTGCTCGTCTGGACGGAAGGCTTCATGGTGACGGTAAAGGAATTGTCGGCGCCTGAGGTCGAATCGTATTCGGTCTCGTCGGCCAGCACGTCGCGCGCTGCACCCACGGAGTCAGGGGAGACGCCCTTGATCACGATGGTCTCAGGATGCTGCGGATCGGGCTTCACGATCTCGGCGTAGGTGACTTTGCCGGCAAACTTCTGTTTTACGCGATCGACCATGCGGTCACTGTCGGCGTTGATGGCGTCATTCACCATCACTTGCAGGATGAGGTGGGTGCCGCCCTTCAGGTCGAGCCCGAGGTGCACGCGCTGCAACATGGCTTCTTTCAGTCCTTGCGGCGACAGGCTCTTGGGAATACCGAAGATGCCGTAGGCAAAGACCAGCAGCACTGCAACGATGAAGATCGTCTTTACGAGTAAGTTCTTTTGCATTTCCTGATCAAACCCTTTGGATCAAAATTTCTATCTACTTCTCTATGCAGCTTCTTCCTGCTTGGCGACACTGGCGATGCTGCTGCGCGCAACTTCCAGCCGAAGATTGTCGGGCGGAACGCGCAACTGAACGGCATCGTCTTTGATGGAGATGATGGTGCCGCGCAGACCGCCGTTGGTGATGACTTTGTCGCCGGTCTTGAGCTCGTTCACCATGGCCTGCCATTTCTTCTGGCGGCGTTGCTGAGGAGCCAGCAGCAGGAAATAGAAAACAGCCACCATCAGGATGATGGGCATGAGCCCAACAATGGCGCTACTGCCGCCTACCGACTGCAATAAGAGTGCTGCGATCATGGACGTTCGACCGGCAAATCAGGGCCGAGCATGGAACACGCCAATCGACACGCCTCGCAGCGTGCATCGATAACAACGGCTCATAGCTGACGACTGATTGCTTTGTTCCTTAGGAAAAAGTGGCGGAATCTACCGAAGTTTTCGACTGAAGCCGCGCGCGGAACTCAGACACGAATGTCTGCAGATTTCCACACCTGATAGCATCTCGCACCCGCCGCATAGTGTCAAGGTAATGGGCCAGGTTGTGGACCGTATTGAGGACCTGACCCAGCATTTCACCGGTGGCATACAGGTGCCGCAGGTAGGCGCGGGTATAGCGGCGGCAGACAGCGCAGTCACAGGCCGGATCGATAGGTCCTTGGTCGGCTGCATACCGGGCGTTCTTGATGTTGAGGCGCCCTTCGCTGGTGAAAAGCAATCCGTGACGAGCGGCGCGAGTAGGCAGCACGCAATCCATCATATCGACGCCGAGAGCTGCGTATCCGACAATCTCTTCCGGATAGCCGACGCCCATGACATAGCGCGGCCGGTCGGCTGGAAGATTCGGCAGCGTGGCCTCGATCATCTCGCGGGTGGCGGCTCGCGGCTCGCCAACGCTTAAGCCGCCGAGAGCGTAACCGTCAAAGCCGAACTCGACCGTGCGTTCGGCGGATTCCTTCCGCAGTTCGGGATGCATGCCGCCTTGGACGATGCCGAAGAGCGACTGCGTCGCTGAGTTCCCGGTTCCCGGTTCCCGGTTCCCAGTTGAATATGAGTTCCCGGTTCCCAGCTCTCGGTTCCCAGTGGAACCCCAAGGAACCGAATTCTTATGGGCTTCGAAATATTCTTTCGAGCGCTTCGCCCAGCGCAGCGTCATCTCCATAGAGTTGCGGGCGCGGGTGGTGTCTGCAGGGTATTCGGTGCACTCGTCGAAACTCATGACGATGTCGGCACCGAGCGCGATCTGCGCCTCTATCGCTGTCTCGGGCGAAAGGAATAAAGAGGAACCGTCGAGGTGCGAGCGGAAGCTCACGCCTTCTTCGCTGACTTTGCGCAAGTCGTTGAGGCTGAAGACCTGGAAACCGCCCGAGTCGGTGAGTATCGCTCGATTCCACGACATGAAGCGGTGCAGTCCACCGAGTTTGCGAATCTGCTCCGTCCCGGGCCGCAGATAAAGATGGTAGGTGTTGGCGAGAATGATCTGCGCGTTCAGCTGCTCAAGTGTCTCGTTTGAGGTCCCTTTTACGGTCGCCAGCGTCCCCACAGGCATGAAGACAGGCGTTTCCACTTCGCCGTGCGGCGTCAGGAGTTTGCCCGTGCGCGCGTTTCCGTCACGCGCGGCGATCTGAAAAGGGAGCGACACTCACTGGATTCTAAATGAGCGTCGCGAAGGCTTAATGTTCGGGGACGATCTCACGCAGCGCCCACTCGATGCGCTGCACCGAGTCACCGACACTGGCGATGATCTCCTGGTCATGGGTGGAGTAGGCGGAGAGTTGGATGCTCTGCAGAGCATTACGCACGTGGTGGTTGAGGTCGCCGATCATCTTCAGTCGCTCGTCGATGTTCTTACGGCGCTCACGCTCGCGGTCAATGGATTTCATGGCGAACCATCCCGCGAGGAAGCCGGCGGTTGCATTCCAAGCCATGGTCATTTGCCGCGGACGCTTCTGGCGAGGAACGAGCTTGTCGAGCAACATGGCCCCGCCGAAGACAGCGAGTCCAACTCCGCCGGCCATGGCACGCACCTTCTTCTGCGAAGCACTCAAGACCCACGACTCACTCGCCGTGTTTAGCGGACGCGGAGCTGCCTTCTTTTCGATACGGAGGGGGGAGTTCGGCATCAATGTCCTTTTGCCCAGAGTCAGTGTGCGCAGAACCAACACGCTCGGCAGAGTCTTAAGATTTTCGCCGTCCGCGGTTGGGTTATCAATAAGGCGTTCGGCCCATGACCACTCGGGCATAGGGCTTAGGGAATCAGGCCAGTCAGAGAATGGGCAAAAAACGCCCCGGCTTGCGCCGGGGCGGAAAGTATTCGGGAGGAGTGATGCGATGGAGAGTTTTAATCTCGCGGAAGATGGGAGTTGCTGCGCACCGGCTTCGTTGCCCAACAAAATCCACCTATTCGGGGCTCAATCCAGAGTCTCTGGATTTTTTAAGGTCCGCGCCAGAGAGAGCCTCTCTCTGCTGCTCTGGGCGTGAAGATGCCCGGACCCGATGTGATAAAAATCCTTTGAATGGCGATCGATTACGAAGGCCGCGTCTTCCGCTCGGTGGCGAACAGCAGCAATGGTGAAGTCACCGCCGCAACTCACTTCCATTACCACCAGCAGGAGCGGGTGGTGTGGGCGGCCTATGGCGGAGGAGAGATTGCCCTGGGGACTCTGATCGCGAAGGTGAACGAAGACGATTCGCTCGACATGCGCTACCAGCACTTGAATGTGCGCGGGGAGTTCATGGCCGGCGAATGTCGCTCGACTCCCGAAGTTCTAGCCGATGGGCGCATCCGGCTGCATGAGAAGTGGCAGTGGACCATGGGCGATCGCTCGCGTGGTGAGTCGGTGATCGAAGAAGTGCAGAGCTAGCCGAGCTTCCCTTGCATCTTTGCCATAAACGTCGGCAGATGAATGACCGCCCGGCCCACGGTGCCACGGCCTATCTCTTGTGACCCGTCGTGAGCGGTGACACGCAGCGAGTAGAAGCGTCCGTCAAACGATTCCAGCTCAGCCGTGGCCAACACTTGCGCTCCAATTCCAGTAGCCGCGCGATGCTCAATGTTGATGTGCGTGCCCACATTCAGCTCGCCCTCGTCACAGAAAGGATGGATTGCGTGGAAGGCGGCCGTCTCCATCAGACGGATCATGTCTGGGGTGGAATACACCGGTGGCAGTTTTTCGTGGTGCGCAGAAAGCGTGTGCTTGAACTCGACCCGCTCGCGCGCTTCGCCCTTGGAGCCGATGGGAACTGGTTTGGCCATGCAGAAAATTAAACCAGTGGGAGCGTGCGGCGCAAATCTTTAAACTCTTTTATCGAGTGGATGCGCGGGCGATAGCGCCGCTGGTTTGGAGCTGGTGGAGAAAGCCGCCGGGAGTCGAGCCTGCGACGCGCCTAAACGTCCGGTTCATGTGGCTCTGGTCGGCGAAGCCGGCCTGCGCGGCGATGTTGCAAAGAGTGTCAGACCGTTCGGCTATCATTCGGCAGGCGGCCTGCACGCGAAGATTCTGCAGGTACTCGCCGGGGGTGCGTCCGGAATAGCGGCGGAAGATGCGCGCCGCGTGAACAGGGTGAACGCCAGCAGCGTCGGCGAGATCTTTCACGCGTAATGAGTCGCGGAAGCCATCGTGGAGCTTATCGCGCATGATCCGCCATCGCGAAGGTTCGCCGGAGGAGGGGAGTGAGCTGCTTCGTGCAGCTCCAGCGAACAACTCCAAAAGCAAGCTCTCTACTGTTAACGTGCAGCACTCTTGCTGGCGGCAATATTCGGAATAGAGCTGCAGAGTGAGCCACAACAATCTGCCACCATCGCGCTCGAAGACGGGAGCCACGAGGTGCTTGGCGATTTCATTCTCATGCAAAACCTGGGGGCTGACCTCGACAGTAAAGAAGTCGCAACCACACGCTTCCACTTTTCCCCGGTGGCGGGTGCCCTCGGGCTGGTAAGCAACGGTGAAGGGAGTGAAGTAGATCTCATCCCCGCGTCCGGGCTCGCGATAGTTGCCCTGCAGTAACAGCGCGAAGTATGCCGTGGGGTGCTCATGCTCAGGGACCGCCATGGCCTGCTGATGGACGTTGCGGAACATAGTGGCACCTGCCGTTTCAAGCCGGCCACCGACCGCGCCGTAAAATCCAATGCCGGATTGCGCCTTTTTTGCCATGGGATGAGCTGTAGTGTAGACGGCGCTGTTTCGATATAGGTAGCGGAGATGTTGCATTTGTACAAGACGCGGTCTGGTAGTCACTGAAACAATCCGGTTCAGCACGTTTCCGGTCTATGAGGGATGCACCCATGAAGAAGCTACTGATATTCGCTGCCGCGTTGGTGATCGCGCTCGCGTTTGCAACACAGAATTCGAAAGTCACCGCTGCCGAAAAGAACGGCACCCAGCCCACGTACACCACCGACGGCAAGTTGGTAATGCCGACGGATTACCGCGATTGGTTCTTCCTGACCTCAGGGCTGGGGATGAATTACTCCACCGGCGTAAGCGCGCACCCTATGTTCACCAACGTTTTCGTGCCCCGGGAGTCGTACGGCGAATTCAAGGCGACAGGCAAGTGGCCCGACAAGACGCAATTCATTATCGAGATGGTGCAGCCCGCAACCCACGGCTCCATCAACAAAGGCGGCCATTACCAGAACATGCTCATGGGTTGGGACGTTGAAGTGAAAGATTCGAGCCGCCCGCAACAGTGGACCTACTATGCCTTAGACGCCAAGGATAAGTCGGCTGACCCCGTCTCCAGCACCGCCTGCCTGAAGTGCCACTCCGCTAACGCCGCGGTGGAGAACACCTTCGTGCAGTTCTATCCCACGCTGCTCGACTTCTCGGTCGAAAAGGGACTGATCAAGCCGGGCGTGCACATTCCGCTGAATCAATCGCGCCTCGAAAAGCTGATCGTGAACTCCGGTTGGGACAAAGCTGAGGCCGCTTATCACGAAGATCGCAAGCTGAATCCGCAATCGGACCTGATGGATATGGCAGCCCTGGAGAATACCGCCGGTTCGCTCGCGAAGGATAAGAAACTTGCCGAAGCCGTGCAGGTGGTCACGCTGATGACGAAGGAATATCCCACGTCGGCGCAGGCATATGACGATCTCGGCGACGTATACAAAATGAATTCGCAGCCGCAGCCCGCGATCGAAGCTTCGCAGAAGGCGATTGCGTTGGTGGATAGCGACAGCAATCTTTCAGCGGACGATAAGAAGCAGGTGAAGGCCAGCGCGGAAAAGCGCATCGCGGAGCTGAGCAAGAAATAACTTAGGAAACCATCTTCACGCCGCCTGACGAGACCTGCTCGCGGGCGGCGCGATTGGCCAACTCGTCACAGCGATTGTTGTCGGCGTGCTGCGCATGGCCTTTGACCCACTCCCAGCGGATCTTGTGCTGGCCGACGACGGCATCGAGCTCCATCCAGAGTTCTTTGTTGAGAACGTCCTTCTTGGTGGAGGTGCGCCAGCCGTTGCGCTTCCATTTGTGGATCCACTCGCTGATTCCCAGCTGCACGTATTGCGAATCGATGGAGAGAGACACTTCTGAGGGTTCCTTCAGCGCTTCCAGCCCGCGGATGACGGCCAGAAGTTCCATGCGATTGTTGGTGGTCTTGGGGTCGCAGCCATAAAGCTCGCCGACGCGATCGCCAAAGCGCAGCACGCACGCCCATCCACCTGGGCCGGGGTTGCCGATGCAGGCCCCATCGGTACTCATGATCACTTTTTTCATTTCACACTCAGAGGTTTTGATCTTTCGTGAGACGGAGATAAAACCACACGGCTGCACCAGAAAGCGTGGCGAGAACGAACAGTAAGAACCACCAGATGTGGGTCAGGACGTCATAGACGAAAGAAGGTAAAGCAAAGAAGAAAATTAACGCGGTAATCGCTAAGAAGAACCCTGCGGCGACCCAAAGAGGAAACCGAATGATGCTGACCCAATCCCGGTGACCGCTAACGTGGCTACGCCTTAGTACACGTATCGACCCGACGCTCGCAACAGTAGCTGCTGCAGCCCATACGACTAGCGCCCATCCGTTGCTTGGGCCGCAAGGGCCGAATCCAGTGAATTCCAACACTGGATACAGAAGAAGCAAAGGCACAAACAGGATTGCGATGGCGATAAGAGATGCTCTGACTCGAGGCTGCATTTACTTCCCCGCCAGCTCGCGTTTCACGGTTTCGCTGACCACTTTTCCGTCGACGCGTTCTCCGCCGAACTTGGCCATGGTCGCCTTCATCACGGCGCCCATGTCTTTCATGGTGGGCGAGCCCATCTCCGCGATTACGGCTTTCACGGTCGCGGTGACATCTGCTTCGCTCACCGCCTTTGGCATGTAGCTTTCGATGAGCGCAATCTCTTTTTCTTCCTTCGCCGCCAGCTCCGGGCGGCCTCCCTTGGTGAACTGCTCGACCGAGTCCTTGCGCTGCTTGATGAGCGTGCTCAGCGTGGCGAGTGTCTCTTTCTCATCAAGAGGGGAGCGCTTGTCGATCTCTTTGCTCTTGAGCGCGGACTTCACCATGCGCAGGGTGGTGAGCTTGTGCTCGTCCCGGGCGCGCATGGCGTCTTTAATATGCTGTTCGATCTGCTCGGAGATGGTCATAGGTGGAGTTCCGCCCTCCAATATAAATGAAGCTGCTCTGGCTGAGACTCTGATTGAATCCCCCGCATGTTCACGATATGATTCGCCACGACCTCCGGAAAACAGGACCCTCGCCCTATGCCCAGTCTTGACCCTATCTTCGTGATGTTGGCGGTGTTGGTGGTGGCCATTGGCGTGATCATCGTCATGATCCGCAAGAGCTCGACCTTCAGCGGCTACACCGACGTTGCCGCGGATGCGCAGCGCATACAGCGCGCCATCAAAGGCGAAGCATTCCGCGACGGGAACGACCTCGTCATCTCCGGCAGCCAGGACAAGCTGCCGGTGCAGGTGCGCTTCTCCTACGACGAGAACACGCCGGGCCTGAGCATCCGCATGTCGGCACCGGCGAATTTCACGTTAACCATTACTCCCAAGGGCTCGCAGGCGGCTGGCGAAGGAAAAAACCTGGTCCGAACCGGCGACGACATGTTCGACGCCCGCTTCACCACCAAGACCGACCACATGGCACAGGCCAAGATGTTTGTGGGCGGCAAGCAAGTCTCGGCTCTGCTGCCGAAGCTTGCCTGCTCAAGCAAAACGTTCGTCGCGATCGGCAAGGGCTTCGTCGAACTGAGCGAGTTGGTGATACCGACTCCTTACACTTCAGCTCATATCGTGGACCACATACAGAACATGGGAAAACTTGCGCTGCAACTGCAGGCGATGCCCGGCGCTGAGACAGTCAAGATCGAGGCGTATGAACGCGAAGGCAGCAGCGTGCTCGGAAAAGTCGCGGTGCTGGTGGCGTTGCTGGGAGGCTTGGCATTCTTCGTCATCGAATCGCGCAAGCCCGATACTTCGCTCACCGAATTGAAAGCGCAGGCCGGCTCGAGTTCGCTACCTGATGGAGTGCTTCCGCTCGACGCGCAGAAGCTTGGTCCGCTGGACGGATGGCGGCTGGTCACGGCTGACGATTTTGACGCGGACACCCTGGCTTGGGCGCGCGGGCAAGGGATCAAGGTGCAGGGCCGGATCGAAGGCGACTTCTCCGGCAAAGGGAACCCGCGCGACGTCGCCTACATCCTTACCGACGGAGCGGAGACGACGCGCATCGCCGTGCTCGCAGACGATCAGCTCGTTTCAGATGTTCACTACCCCAAGCTCGCCGTGGCGGCGCGTTATTCCAAGTACAACTGGAACAGCACGCAGTGGGTAACGCCGCCGGCGACACCGTCCGGAGATGGGATCCTCATCGTCACGCGAAAAGAAGACCCCAAGTCGGGCATGGTGCTCTTCTTCAATGGCAAACGCATCGATAACGCCATCCCGCAGAACTATCAGCGAGTGAATCTGCAATAATGTTGTTTCGTCCGCGGACGGCGGACGGAATCCCTTCTCTTCTTAAGGAATCATTCATGTTGCGCAAGACCCGGTTGTTCACTCCCGGTCCTACTCCCATTCTGCCCGCCGCACAAACAGCGATGGCGTCGTTCGGAATGCACCACCGCACCGCTGAATTCCGCGCGCTGTATTCGAAATTCCTGGCCGACTTGAAAATTTTTGTCGGCACTAAGAATGACGTAATGGTGCTGGCATCTTCCGGCACCGGCGCGATGGAAGCGGCGGTCTCGAACCTGACCTCGCCCGGCGACCAGGTGATCGTGATCACTGCCGGAAAATTCGGTGAGCGCTGGACGGGGCTGGCCAAGGCGTACGGATGCAAGGTGGATGTGGTGGACGCGCCCTACGGAAAAACTGTAAAGGCGGAGAACGTTCGCGCGCGCATCACGGCTGAGACCCGCGTCGTCTACATGCAGGCGACGGAGAGCTCCACGGGCGCGCGTCACGACGTGCAAGGGATCGCGAAGGCGGTTCACGAGAAGAATCCGAATACGCTATTGGTTGTCGACGCGATCACAGGCCTCGGCACGACGACCTTCGAGGTGGATGGCTGGGGAATCGACATGCTGATCGGCGGCTCGCAAAAGGCCGTCATGATCCCGCCGGGATTGGCTTACGTTTCCGTCAGCGAACGCGCCTGGCAGGCGATGGAGTCGGCAAAGTCGCCGCGCTACTACTTCGACTTGCGCAAAGAACGGAAATCGGCAGCTAAAGGCGAGTCAGCGTTCACGCCGGCAACTTCGCTCATCGCTGCCTTCGCGGCCGCACTGGACTACATCGCGTCACAAGCCGGCGGCGACCTCGCCGTGGGGCGCGTTGCGCTCATCGCTAACGCGGAAATGGCCGCCGCAATGACCCGCGCTGCCGCAACTGCGCTGGGACTCGAACTATTTTCCGCAGAATCGCCAGCCGCGGCACTGACCGCGATCGTTCCGCCGAAAGGAATCGACTCAGGCGTGTTAGTGAAGGCATTGCGCGAGCAATTCGGAGCAATTGTCGCGAATGGCCAGGGCGAGATGAAGGGGCAGATGATCCGCATCGCGCACCTCGGCTACTACGACTACCTTGACACCATCGCCATCATCGGCGCGCTCGAGCATGTGCTCGCCGGCATCGCCTTGCCGAAGCACAGCGAGCTGGGCGCCGGGTTGAAGGCCGCGCAGGTGGTTTATGCGCGAGGACGCGCATGAAGATCGTTATCGCCGAGAAGACTTCGCCCGCCGCCATCGCCCTCTTTCGCGAAGAGCCGGGCTGGAATGTGATCACCGCCGACGATATCAGGAACAATCTGGCAGAGCACCTTCGCGACGCTGATGCGCTCGTGGTCCGCTCGGCGGTTCAGGTGGACCCGGCGCTGCTCTCGCATGCGCAGAAGTTGCGCGTGATCGGCCGCGCCGGCGTTGGCGTGGACAACATCGACATCGATGCGGCAACAAAACGCGGCATTGCGGTGATGAATACTCCCGGCGGGAATGCCGTCGCCGTAGCCGAACACACGCTCGGGCTCATGCTGACGATGGCGCGTTTTCTCTCGCGCGCCGACCAAACCACACGCGCCGGCAAGTGGGAGAAGAAATCTTTGCAAGGCACCGAGCTGCGCGGCAAGACGCTCGGCATCGTCGGGCTCGGACGCGTCGGCCTCGAAGTCGCGCGCCGCGCGAAAGCTTTTGAGATGGAGCTGGTGGCGCATGACCCCTTCGTGTCTTCATCGGTCGCACGCGATCTAGGCATCAAACTCGCATCGCTCGACGAACTCTACGCCGCCTCCGATTACATTTCGCTGCACGTTGCCCTTACGCCGCAAACTGCACGCATGATCAACGCCGATTCGCTCAAGAAAATGAAGAAGGGGGTGCGGCTGGTGAATTGTGCGCGTGGAGAGCTGATCGAGGACGCCGCGCTCACACAGGCGCTGGCGGGAGGCGACGTCGCCTGCGCCGCTCTCGACGTTTTCAGTCAGGAACCTTTCGCTAAAGAGTGTCCACTCAGTGCGCTCACTGAAAGCGGCAAGCTCGTCCTAACGCCGCACATCGGTGGCTCGACCAACGAAGCTCAGGAAGCGGTGGGGATGCAGATCGCCTTTCAGGTGAAGGAATATCTGAAGCACGGCGTGATACAGAACGCGGTGAACGTACCCTCGGTCACGCATGATGAGTACACGGAAATGCTTCCTTACATTTCCCTCGCCGAGCGGTTGGGTGCGTTTCTCGCACAAGCCATCGAGGGGAATCTGGAAGAGATCAGCTTGCGCTACAGCGGACGCATCGCCGAATGGAAGACAGACCTGATCCGCAATGCCGCTATCCAGGGGCTTTTCAATCAACTGCCGGCTGAGAAGGCGAACCTGGTGAACGCGGCCTCACTGGCGAAGGAGCGTGGCATCAAGGTACTGGAGGTAAAAAAGCCGGAGGCTTCGGGCGGCGGCGCCGGCAATGTGCTTTCTATTTTCGTAAAAACAAGTTCAGAAGAAAAAGTCGTGAAGGGAGCGGTGCTGCACGGCAGTAAGCCGCGCCTGCTCGCTGTCGATGACATCGACATCGAAGCGCCACTCGAAGGGCACTGCATTCTCCTGCGCAATCGCGACGTCCCCGGCGTGATCGGCCGGGTGGGCACCATCCTCGGCGAGCACCAGGTCAACATCGCCAGCTTCGCTCTGGGACGCCACGAAGATGCCGGGGCTGAGCGGCAGGCTTTGGCGGTGGTGCAGGTGGATGGAGATGTTCCGGATGCGGCCCTCGCCGCCTTGCGCAAGATCGAAGCCATCACGCTGGCGAAACCGATGAAGCTCTAACATCTTCAACAGCCAAGAACCTTCGTCATCCCGAGCGAGGACGAGCAGCGCGAGGCCGAGTCGAGGGACCTTGCGTTTAGGAATCTATGAGACGCGAGTACGGCGGCTTCGTTTACATGATGAGCAATGCTTCACGACGAAGCATCTACACCGGGACTGCTGCGGATTTGGAACAGCGCGTCTTCGAGCACAAGAACCATCAGCGAAAGGGATTCAGCGATAAATACAATTGCACTCGTCTCGTCTACTTTGAAACCTATTCCGACTTTCGCTCGGTTATCGATCGCGAGAAGCAGATCAAGCGTTGGAGACGGAAAAGAAGGTCGCTTTGATTGAATCTGTTAATCCAGGTGGAAGGATTCTAGCTGCCGATTGGGGCAAACCGCAAGGTCCCTCGACTCGCGCCAAAAAACCGGCGCTCGCTCGGGATGACGAGGATTAAAATTTAGCAGCACCTAAAATTCTCCAGCCCGGTCGTCGCTGTCGCGCTTCATCTTCTTACTCTCGGCGAGGACGCCGATGGAGTGCATCAGGTTCTGCAGCGTGACGATTCCTACCAGCCGCTCGTCATCCACCACCGGAAGAATTGTCATCCCGCGCTGGGTGAACTTGCTGAAGGCGGTCGCGAGCGATTCCTTCTTGTTGGTGGTCTCGTAGGCGCGGTCCATGATGGACTGCACGTAAGCGTTGCCGTCTCCGCGCAGCGCGTCCATGATCTTCTGCTTGGTCACGACGCCCACCATGTCGGTGCCGCGGATAACGGGAAAATCATCCTGCAAAGTGTGGACGGCTTTCGAGAGCGCGTCTTCCAGCGTATCCGCCGGGGAGAGCGTGGCGAAATCCGTCAGCATGACCTCTTCCATGCGCATGCTCTCGAGTGTTGATTGGAATAAGACCGAGCGCTCCTCGAGTTGTGCTGCGATGAACAGCAACAGGCCTGCCAGCATCAGCCAGTTGTTCCAGACCATTCCTGCGAAGATGAAGAGGATGGCGAAGCCGTGCCCAACGGTGACCGCGCGGCGGGTCGCGGTGACGAAGTCCGTGGTGCGGGCGAACATCGAGCGCACGATACGGCCGCCATCGAGCGGATAAGCCGGCAGAAGGTTGAAGCCGGCAAGAAAGAAGTTCATCCAAACAAAAGTACGGGGAAGATTTGTGACGGAAACATACGGATGCTGCAGGACGTGCGCTTGGGGAAGTGTGTTGGCGATGACAATTGCCGAAATGCCAGCCACAATCAAGCTGGCGAGCGGACCGGCGAGTGCGATGCGAACGTCGCGGGCGAGATTAGCGTTCGCGCTGCGCTGCAGGAAGGCGGTTCCGGGGTCGGAGACGGTAAGCCCGCCAATAGGAAACAGAACGACGGCACGAACCTTCGTGCCGCTCCGGGCGGACATCCAAAGATGTCCAACCTCGTGCAGCACTACAGAAACAAACAGCAGTCCGACCATGGCGAGTCCGCGCGCGCCGCCGTTGGCGGTGGTCTGTGGATCGATGGTCCAGAGATAAAGCAGCAGGAGTATGAAGCTGAAGTGGATGCGCAGGTTGACGCCGAAGATCTGCCCCGCCGGAATGGACCAGGTGCCCATATGTTCTGAAGGATATTGTACTTCTGAAGCAGAGCCGCTAGCCTCTAGCTGCTGACTCCTAGTATTCGATGCGGATAATCGCTGGAAAATATCGCAGCCACCAGATACAGACCGTTGAAGGGAATGACGTGCGTCCGACATCGGACAAGCTGCGGGAGACGCTCTTCAACGTGGTCGCGGCCGCGCGACCCATCGAAGACACGGTGTGGCTGGATGTTTATGCGGGCAGCGGAGCAGTCGGAATCGAAGCGCTCAGCCGCGGCGCGCGCCAAGTTTATTTCGTGGAGTCGTCGAAGAAAGCGGTCGCGGTGATCCGCAAAAACCTTTCTGCTCTCAAAATCGAATCCGGCTGGGAGATCGTGGAGCGCGACGCTGATGCTGGGTTGCGACGACTGGACTCGCAGGCGATCGCGTGCGACGTTTGTCTTCTCGATCCGCCCTACGCCGAAGAAGAGGAGTACGAGAACGCGCTCGGGTTTTTATCGCAGTCACAGATGATCGGCTCGCAAACTTTCGTGATTGCCGAGCACAGCAAGCGCTTCGATCCCGGCGACCAGGTTGGGGCGCTGGTGAGATTCAGGAAGTTGAAGCAGGGTGACGCGGTGCTGAGCTTCTATCGGAAGGCGTAACGTTCACATCACGATGTCGTCGCGCCGCTCCTTGTAGCGGCCGATGATAGGGTGCTGCATGTCCTGCAGGTCGCCGCGGACAAGATTCAGTCCGTGGACGCAGGCTTCGAAATTCTCCGCCAGGCGCCCGAATAGCGGCGCGACTTTCGCGTACTCGAAGAATTCGAATTTAGAGACGATGTAATAGCTCTCCTTGCCGGCTTTCATGAAATCGATGAAGTTTTCGATGCGGGCACGCCGCAGCCGCTGGTGGTTGATGCTCTCCGGGAACATGCCGGTGAAGAATAGCGCCATGTCGCCGATGTGCTTGCGCACCTGGCGCTCGCGGTCGAACGAAGGTGCGTCGCCGTAAACGGGGTCGGACTCGAGCAGCATCTCGCCCACGTCATGCAGCGGACGCCCTTGCGCGTTGCGTATCTTGAAGAGTTGTTCGGCGTCGCAGAACTCGCACAGCATGCCGGCGACGTAGGAGTTGAGCTCGTTGTCGTTGCGTCCGAGCGCTTCTTCGTAGTTGCGGTTCACAAGTTCCGTGAACAGCTGTTGCAGCGGATGGCTCTCCGAAACATTACCCATGCCCGTCACCTCGTTTGTTCTACCGGCCGCCGCCTCACCTCTGGGGTGGTGGCCCAAACTTTTCTCAAGCAGGGGTACTTCGTTTGACGCCGATTGTGGCTACTTTGGTTATCCAGCGCAAGTGCGAAGTGAGGTGCGGATGAAGATTGTTAGCACTCGTGGCGAGCGATTGCGAAGCCCGTTTTCGATGGTGTACGCGCACGTCCCCGTGCGCGCAGTGTTTCCTGCTTCCTTAAATGCAGATCCCTCGACTCGCCAAACAACGGGGCTCGCTCGGGATGACCTCCGTTGAAGATATTTTTCGAAATCGGGAGCCGTGCGGACGAGGGCGTCCGCGCCCACACGAGCACCTGTGCAACAATCTTCGGCATGCGACAAAACATTTCCAGTGGTACTCCGTGGGAGCCAGTGGTCGGCTACTCCCGCGCGGTGAAGGTCGGCAACACCATCCACGTCTCCGGGACCACGGCAACGGGCGAAGGCGGCACCATCGTTGGTGAAGGCGACGCATACGCACAAGCCATGCAGACGTTGCGCAACATCGAATCCGCGCTCAAGAAGGCCGGGGCGACGATGAAAGACGTGGTCCGCACCCGCATGTACGTGGTCAACATCGCGCGCGATTGGGAGCAGGTCGGCCGTGCTCACGGTGAATTCTTTAAGGACATCCGGCCGGCCACCAGCATGGTCGAGGTGCGCGCGCTTATCGACCCCAAGATGCTGGTGGAGGTTGAAGCGGAAGCCATCGTGGACGATAGCGGCTTGAGCTTGCTCGGCTCGGGGCGCATAATTGCCCCACCTTATGAGCATTCTCGCCATGTGCGAAGGCCAGCCCGCGACGGTGCATCTGCAGGCCTCGGCCGCCGATTCGATCCGCATGATGCTGAAGAAGGGCGTGGGCGCGGTCGCCGTAGTCGATGGCGAAGATAAAGTCGTCGGCGTCTTCTCCGAGCGCGACGTGATGAAAAAACTTGCGCTCAGCGGACGCGATCCCGAAACCGTTCCTGTCGCCGAGCTGATGACGTCACCCGTTCTCTCCGCCAACGAGAACACTCCTGAGCAGGAAGCACTGGAGACGATGCTCGGCCACCACATCCGCCACTTGCCAGTGCTCGACCGCGATGGATGCCTGTTGGGCATGCTCTCCATCCGCAACCTGCTCGAAGCCAGGATGAAAGAGCTTTATATGCAGCTCGAGGCTCGCGGCGGAGCCGTCTGAACGTCTATCACTCACTTATGAAAAATGCTTTGTTAGTTTGCGCCCTCGTCTGCTCAACACTCGCGTTCGCCCAATCCAACCTGTCGCAGCCTCCGGGCTCGCGGGTGATCGACCTAACGCCCAAGGGATATTTCAATGAGCCGGCAATCGCGGTGAATCCTGCGACCCCGCAGCAGCTCGTCGCTGCCTGGCAGGTGAACACCAGCGTCGCTTATTCCGAGGACGGCGGCGCGACGTGGACGACGGCGAAAGACACGGCCTCGAAGAATTTCAAAGTGTCGGGCGACGTGGCGATCGTTTATGACGCGAAGGGCGCGGCGGTGGTCGCGTATCTCGGCTTCGACAAGCTAGGAACAGAGAATTACTGGGCGCACAACGCCACGCGCAACGGATTATTCACGCGCCGCTCTGCCGACGGTGGGAAGACCTGGGACCAGCAGGAACATGCGGTGAAAGAGAATCCCACCGCGCCTGGGATTCCGTTTGAAGACAAACCCGGCATGGTCGCTGACACAACGCAGAGCCCGTATCGCGGCAACATCTACATCGGCTGGACGGAATTCAGCCTGACCAAGACGATCATTTTGTTTTCGCGCTCGTCGGATAGTGGGCAAACGTGGTCTGCCCCCATCGAGATCAGCACGCATGAAGGCCTTCCGCGCGACGACAACGGTTCGGTCGAAGGCTTCACCGCAGCGGTCGCGACGGACGGGACTCTTTACGCCACCTGGGCTGATGCCAACAACATCGCCTTCACTACATCGCACGACGGCGGGAAGACGTTCGCTCCTTCGCGGACGATCATGGAACATCCCGCGCCGTATTTTCCCATTCCCGGCAGCTCGCGCGGCAACGGCTTCCCGCAGCTCGCAATCGATCCGCGCAATGGCCTGCTATTCCTGACTTGGAGCGACTACCGCACTGGTGATATCGACGTCTTCGCGTCGACCTCGTCCGATCAGGGCGGCACATGGAGCGCACCGGTGCGCGTGAGCACCAATCCTATTCACGATGGCACCGATCAGTTCTTCCAGTGGCTCGCTGTCGACCCGGTGAGCGGCGCGGCGAATGTGATCTTTTATGACCGCCGCAATGATCCCAAGAACAAGAAGATGACAATGACGCTTGCGCGCTCGACCGACGGCGGCAAGACCTTCGCGAATTATGCGTGGACGAACGATGGCTTCGAAGGTGGCGACCAGTTCATCGGCGACTACACCGGCATCGCCGCGTACGGTGACAAAGTTTTCGGCGCGTGGTCGGAGACACGGGATCCTAAAAACCCCAAGAAGCACAGCACGCTGGTGCGGGTGGGGGTTGCAGACTTCTCAAAAAGGTAAAAATTCTCAAGTACGATTGTGCGAAGGTCGATTGTGTGAAGTTTTTCTCTGCGTGCTCCGCAAAGGTTTCGCGTTCTCGGTGTTATAAAAGCTCTAAACCGCAGAGTACGCGAAGATGGTGGCCGAGGGCGCAAAGTCTTGTATCTTCGTCCTTCACACAATCACACAATCGAACTTTCCTTCGGGCTTCGCATTAACCCCATCATGCAAACTATTCCGAACAGCGGCCCGATCGCCATGCTCGCCACGGCCCAGCGCCATCCATAAGTACTTCCTATCCAGGCGATGGCGCGGATGGAAAACGCAGTCAGCAGGAATCCCAAAGCAGTCTGCATGGTCAACGCAGTGCCGACGTAATTCGGGTCGCTGACCTCGCTGACGATAGCGGAGAACTGCGCCGAATCGGCGACAATGGCTACACCCCAGATCATCGTGATGACCAGCAGCGCGTAAAAATGATTGAAGAAGATGGCGGCGAGCACGCAGCAGGCGCCGCTGACGGCCATGCTGATGATGGTGACGCGCGCGCGCTGCCGGACCGTCGCTCCGACGCGGTCGCTCACGCGCCCGGCCCAGACGCATCCGACTGCGCCGAGTGCGATCACGCAAAAAGCGATGAGCTCGGAGGTGCGCACCCAAGGCGGAGTGGAGCCCGCGGCCCCAAGGAAGTAGGCCGGCTTCCCTGCGCCGTACGAATGCACAACCAGGGGACCTGTGAAGATCACCGCGATCCACGCCCACATGGCGTACAGCTCCCACATGTGCCCGAGGTATCCGAGGTTGGCGAGGCGCAGCTTGCGGTTGCGGAAGGAGTCGCCGATCTTGTGGTAGTCGAAGGGGGCTGTGGCGCGGCGTAGGGACCTTCGCGCACCGACACTGCCGCGATCAAGGCTGCGGCCACCGCCATCGCGCTGCTCGCCAACACTACCGATTGCCAGCGCATTCCGCCGAAGGCGTTCACCGCGTGCGGCGACGCCGAGCCCACCGCCAGCGCGCCGACCATCACGCCGAGCGCCAGTCCGCGGCCTTCGCGAAACCATCCCGCGAGGATCTTCATTCCGGTGGGATACGTGCCCGCGAGGAACGCTCCCGTCAACATGCGAAGCGAGATAGCAAGCGGAATCGCGTGCCGCTCCGACGCTGGCACGAAAGCGGCATTCACTGCCGCTGCGGCTAGCGCGCAGACGACGAAGACGCGCGTGGGGCGAAAGATGTCGGAGAGATTAAGAATCGAGATTATCAGCGCGCCGGCGACGAAGCCGAGCTGCACCGCGATGGTCAGCCATGATGAGACCGCGATCCCGCTTGCCCAAAGGAGTGAAAGCTGCGGAAGCACCGCTGTCCCGGTGAACCATAGGGACATCGCCAGCAGTTCGGCTATCGAAAGAAGGATAAGGACGCGGCGCGCGGATGGATTCCACGCGCGGATTGTAAATGACTTGAGCCTCAGCGAGACGATCGGGCGGCAGCTCGTCGTGCAGTAGCCGGAGCATTCCCGAATGCTGCCTTCCAAACGCGGCGCAGTTGCCGTGCTCCCGCGAAGCCGCAGCGCTCGGCGATGGCCTCAAGTGTGAGCTCGGGATTGTTCAACAAGCTGCGCACTTGCTCCAGCCGCAAGCGGGTGCGGTATTCGTGGATGGATATTCCGGTGGCTTGGCGAAACACTCGCGTCAAGTTGCGCGGACTCATGTGGGCGAGCCTTGCCAAGTCCGGCAATCGCGCCGGCTGCCTGGGATTGGCGATGAACCAATCCTGCACGGCGTGAATGCCGGGATGCAGGTGAGTGCGGTGGTCGAGATAAACACTCTCTTGGCGCTGGTGTCCATCGCGGCGCAGATAAACGACCAGCTCGCGGGCCACTCGGGCCGCCATGCGAGGGCCGTGGTGCTGCTCGATTAGGTCCAGCGCCATGTCGATGCCGGAGGCGACTCCGGCGCTGGTGGTGATGCGCCCGTCCTGCACGAATAGACGATCGCTCATCACTTTCGCGCGCGGATACTTCTTCTGCATCTCTTCCACACGCTTCCAGTGGGTGGTGCAGCGGCGTCCGTCGAGCAGTCCGGCTTCGCCGAGGACAAAGGCGCCGGTGCACACCGAGCACACCTGCGCTCCAGCATCAAGCGCTCGCTTGAGCCATGGACCGAGCCCGCGGGGCGGGCCGAGCTTGCGCACCGGATAGCCGGGAACAATCACCACGTCGCCCGCTTGCACATCGGGCAGAGGCTCGAGGCCAGCAAGGTCACACCCTGCGCGCTCGCAACGGTCGGCGGAGTCGCGCAATGGCGAATGACATAATCGGCGCCGAGCTGCCGCGCCTCATCGAAGGCCTGAATGGGCCCAGCAATATCGAGCACTCCGGTCTGCGGGATGTAAACGAAGATTACGCTGCGGCTCGTTTGGAACGCTCCTTCAATTCTGCTTCCAGCTGTGCCACAGTAGTGATGCGGGCAAAGCGCTTGCGCAGCGCGTATTCGGTGCGCTCGCGGATAGCGTCGACGCCGAGCTCTTCGCCGGGTTTGTCCCAGTTGGGGATGGGAAAGGTCATGGTGCCGTCGATAACGAAATCAACCGCGTAGCCGAGGTCGGCGGCGACGCGCGCCGTGGTGTCGCAACATTGCTCCATCTGGATGCCGGTGATAGCGATCTTGCGCACGCCTTTTTCCAGCAGCAGTGCGGAAAGTCCGGTGCTGGTGAATACGTTGCGCGTGTTTTTCTGGATGACAGGCTCGGTCGAGCGGGGCTGGATCTCGTC
This sequence comes from uncultured Acidobacteriota bacterium, assembly GCA_963711965.1. GTDB lineage: Bacteria > Acidobacteriota > Terriglobia > Terriglobales > Acidobacteriaceae > CAVQGF01. The sequence goes on from CAVQGF010000059.1 coordinate 58,373, forward strand.
CATCAGCTTGAACATGGGGTGGTCGGTGCCAAAGCCGGGTCTTCATCGGTGTGGATGAAGAAGATCACGGGCAGCTTGGCTTCGCGGTAGGCGTCGATCAAACGGCCAACATTTTTTTCGAAGTCGCGATTGTTGCGGCGCTCCCACTTATTGGCGTCGACCTTAAAGGAATCCTGGGCGTCGACGACCAGCAGAGCGGACTGACCGATTGGGACATCTTTGGAGTTGAGCATGTTCTTGTTCCCTCCTCGGGAATGATGTCACTTTACGAGAAAAGCAGGGATGATTCTACACTGCGGCGAGCCGATGAGCGGACATTTTGAGCCAACTATTAAACGATGGTTTTCAGGAGCACCAGACGCGGGGTCCTTCGCGCTAAAAGCAGGCGCTCAGGATGACAGATGAGAGGGATTGGGAAACCGGGGATTCCTACTGCTTGGGAACCTTGAACTCGATGCCGCGCTGGTCGTTGGCGGCGATGGTTGCGGAACGTCGAGGTCGGCCAGGAGGATCTTCATGCGTCCCTGGCCTGGCTTTACGGCAAGATCGTAGATGCTGGTACCCATGAGCGCATAATTTTTGATCTCGCGATGGCTGCCGTCGCGGAAGATCAGGATGGTGCTCACGACTTCTTCCCGGAGCGGCAACCGGCGCAGGCTCGTGTTCGTCTCTATTCTCGGCGGTCTTACCGTTGGTCTCGGCGCGACTGCCGTCTTCGCGTGCATCGGTGTAGTCGTGCTGCTGGCGCTGATACTCGGGCGAATCGCCGATCAACTGATAGTCACGGCGCCGCTCAAAGACGGTGAGGCCGGGACCGGAATCATCGACCGGCTGCTCGTAATTGGTGGCCGCGGGCTGCGACTCTTCCGTCTGCGAGTCGTAGTACCCGTAAGGGTTGTAGAGATAGCCGCCGCCGTAGCCGAACCCGCCCACGTTATTTCTAAAGTGATCGCGGTGGCCGTCGTGGCGGAAGGCATCGTGACGCATGCCATCGTGGCGGAAGTCGCGTGTTCCCTGATTTCCGGTGACGGAGACAAAAAGACGATGGCTGTTGGCCGGAACGCTGGGACCACGCATTCCGATAGCACAGCAGCTTCCATTGGTATTGATGGCGCCCGGGATGCGTACTTGGGCTTGCAGCAAAGCACTTAGCCCCAGGGCAAGAACCGCGATGCCGATGATGCGCCGCATAGATGAGTAGATGATACTCCCCTTCTGTCTGTTTAGATGCCTTTCCATGTTGGTAGATTCACCTGGGAACAACGAGAACTGCCGCTATCGCAAGCGCGGCATAACCGGCTAAAGCGGTGCCCAGCGACCACGCAACGACTTTCCGTCCGCTGGTCTCAAGTAGGTCGGCGAAAATTCCACCGATGAAAGTGAAGACGAAAGGGAGCGCCCAGATCGCCGCCTGCGCGCCATCGTGCCCGACGAGGTGCAAAACAAAGCACGCGATCAGCGGCGCCGTGTTCCCAAAGTAGCGCGTCCGCTTCCAGGCGATGTAAGTGATCAGCGCGATGACGAACAGCAGCTGCATGAGCCACCACTGCAACCCTGGCACCACAGCGCCGGTGTGGCGAAGGCCGATGGCCCAAGCTTCGGGTGTGCCGAGCGCCTGCACGAGGGCGTGAATATCAAATCCATAAAAGACAAACAACCACAGCAGCGCGATCAGGCAAGCGGTTCCGAGTATCGCCAAACTCGCTTTTCGGCGGCCGGGCGCGAGGTAGAGCATGAAGGCGGCGGCAAGGATCAGTCCAACCATTGCGGCCGCGAAATATGCGCCGGCAGTCACACCGAGTGCGGTGCCGAGAAGCACGATGCGCGGACGCCACTTCCGCGGCGGCGCATACAACGTATGGGCAACGCCGATGGCCGTGTAGATGAGTCCGTAAAGTCCCCAGGCGGCGATGACGTCGTTATTGGCGACCGCGCTGTAATAATGAAGGGGAGTGAGAAGCAGAACATGGCGAGCGCTACATAACCGCCCTCGTCGTTGTACAAGCGACGAGTGACCCACCAGAGGGCACCGGCGAGGGAGAGGCCGAAGGCGAGACCGATGAGGTACAGCTTCGCCTGCAAAGGTAGTCGCAACAGATTTAGGAGACTCCCGATCAGAAAAAGGATTTGTCCTTGGACGTTGAATCGCATCGGTCCGCCTTCGACGGAGATGCCGACGGCATGGAAGCGCACGTGGGTGAGTTCGAAAGAAGTTACCAGCGCGATGAAAGCCAGCAGTAGCAGCGCCGCGATCTGCTGAGGGCGTCCGAACTTGAACTCGCGGATGAAATCGATCATGCGGCGCATCTTTTGTAACACAGCGCCTAAGGCGGTGCCGCGCCTGGGTCCCTCGGCTTCGCTCGGCACGGCGGACAGCTGAAATAGACACAGCATTTGCCTATGCTATAGCTAGGCCAATAGCGAGAGTGAATTGAATTCTCCGGAACAATACGACGTGGTCGTCGTCGGCGCCGGCCATGCCGGGTGCGAGGCCGCGATGGCTTCCGCGCGCATGGGCCTGCGCACCGCGCTGTTCACGCTGAACGTGGACCTGATCGCGCAGATGTCGTGCAATCCCGCCGTCGGCGGCATTGCCAAGGGACACCTGGTCCGCGAAGTCGACGCGCTGGGCGGCATCATGGGCGAAGTCACCGACGCGGTCGGCATACAGTTCCGCCTGCTCAATACCTCGCGCGGCCCGGCGGTGTGGTCGCCGCGGGCGCAATGCGACAAGCAGCAATACCGCCTGAAGATGCGCGAGGTGCTGGAGTCGCAGCCGAACCTGTTCATCAAGCAGGCGGAAGTGGCGGACTGATTGTCGGAGTTCGTCGGTTTCGGTTATCAGTTCTCGGCCTGTGACGAGCGCCGACGACTGAGAACCGAGCAACCGACAATCGAGAACTGGCGCCAGACGCGCAGGCGCGCAGTCGGCATCAAGCTGCGCGACGGCCGCACTGTCGGCGCGCAGGCCGTCATCATCACCACCGGAACATTTCTCAACGGACTGATCCACTGCGGCGAGCAGACACTATCCTGCGGGGCGCTAGCGGCGAGCCGCCATCGCAGTTCTGCTGGGCGAATCGCTCAAAGCTGCTCGGGCTGCGCGGCATGCGCCTGAAGACCGGAACGCCGCCGCGTCTCGATGGACGCACCATCGACTGGTCGAAGTTCGAATCGCAGCCCGGCGACGCCGATCCCACGCCGTTCAGCTTCCGCACGAAGAAAGTCGCGCATCACGACAAGCAGGTGCCGTGCTACATCGCTTACACCACGGCGGAGACGCACCGCATCATCGCGGAGAACGTGCATCGCTCGCCGATGTACTCGCGGGCAGATCCAATCCATCGGGCCGCGCTACTGCCCGTCAGCATCGAAGACAAGATCGTCAAGTTTCCCGACAAGCTGCAGCACCAGCTCTTCCTCGAGCCCGAGGGGCTGAACACGCACGAGATCTACGTCAACGGCATGTCGCACCTCGATGCCCATCGACGTGCAGCTGGCGATGATCAAGTCGATTCCCGGGACTCGAGAACGCGGAGATGCTGCGCCCCGGTTACGCCATCGAGTACGACGCCATCGATCCGACTGAACTCGAGCGCACGCTCGAGGTGAAGAAGATCGCCGGGCTCTATCTCGCCGGACAGATCAACGGGACATCGGGATATGAAGAGGCCGCATGCCAGGGGCTGATGGCCGGCATCAACGCCGCACTGAAGGTGAAGGGCGAGCCGCCGCTCATCCTCGATCGCACCGAGGCGTATACCGCCATCCTGATCGACGATCTGATCTCCAAGGGAACGAACGAGCCGTATCGCATGTTTACCTCACGCGCCGAGTTCCGTTTGCATCTGCGCATCGACAACGCCGACCGCAGGCTGACGCCGCACGGGCGACGAGTGGGATTGATCGACGATGCTGCGTGGTCGGACCATCTGGCGAAGCAGGAGCGGATGCGGGAGCTGAGGGACTATTTGGAGAAGACGCGCGCTTCGGCAGACATGGTGGAGAAGCTGTCGTCGACTTTGCAAGAGGAAAGTACAAATGCGAGATCCCTCGACTCGCAAAGAACGCTCGCTCGGGATGACCTTCAAGGAAGTGCTTCCATCCGCAGTTGGCAACACATTGGCTCAACTGCTCAAGCGTCCCGAAGTGACGATCGAGCATCTGTTCCCGATCCTGCGCGAGTCTGGAAACTGGAAACTGGAAACCGGAAACTTCCTCGAGTACAAATCCGTCGAGACCGAGATCAAGTACGCGGGATACCTGCAGCAACAGCAGCGCTCGATCGAGCGGCTGAAGAAGGCCGAGCAGCGCAACATTCCGGAGTGGTTCGACTACAAGAACGTGAGCGGGCTCTCGCGCGAGATGCACGAAAAGCTCACCCGCGTGCGTCCACGCACCATCGCGCAGGCCTCGCGCATTCCGGGAGTCACGCCGGCCGCGCTGTCATTGATAAACGTTTACATCGAGATCCAGGCGCGGCGGCACGCGCAAGCGCAAGCAGTCGTGGCTTCCGAGTAGTGGCCTGTTGGCCACTTGTGCTACGCTTAGCCGCCTTCCCCACAATTGAAGAGTTTCCAGGAGCTTCCGATGCGCCGGATCAGCCTCGCACTATTCGTCTGCATGTTCTGCACCTTCGCGTGGGGACAAGCGAAAACCAAAAAGCCCCTGCCCAATAAGCCACCTGCGGCGTCGCAGCCGGCGGTGAATAAGCAGGCGGTCGCAATCTTGCAGCAGGCCGCGTCGTTGATCGCCCAACTTCCCGCACCAGAAAAAGATCATGAATATAGCCGGATGCAGCTCCTGAACGATCTGGGCCAGGAGCAATGGCGCGCAGGCGATGTCGTAGGCGCACGCAAATCCTTTGACGAGGCACTGAGCCGGGCCAAACTACTGGAGCTGACCTACGCACCTGAAGCCAAGCAAGGCGGCTCGGAGGTTGTGCAGTCGGTGGCGATAGCGCGCGCTGAAGTGGGAGATGCGGCTGGCGTTCAAACCCTATTACCGCTCTTTAGCGATGTGACCATCGATGATGAAGACAAGCCGCGCCGGTCTGAAGTCTTAGAGAAGTTGGCGGAAGCCCAAGCGAGTGCAGGCGACGTGAAAGCAGCGACCGCGACCGCCGCCAAGATCGAGAATGAATGGAAGCGAAGCTATGCGCTAATGGAGATCATGCAAGCCCACGTCAGGCGTGGCGATATGCCCAGCGCGCAGGCCATCTTCGACAAGCTCGCACCCGCCAACAAAGATTTCGGAACCTACCTCTTCGTCAATGCACTGGTGGATGCGGGCAAGATCCCCGAGGCTGTGAACCTGGCATCCTCGTTACCGGTCCCCAAGAAAATGGAAGAAAGTGACTGGTTTGCGCCGTTCGACGCCAGGGGCGCCGCACAAGGAACTATTGCTACCGCGCAAGCGGATTCCGGCGACATTGCGGGTGCGCTGCTTACCATTGCGACCATGCCCGACGACGACAGCAAGTTCCAGGCGCTGAGCGCCTTGCTGAAGGCGCAGAAGAAAGCCGGCGATACAGCCGGCGCCGAGCGCTCCTATCGCCAAGCCTTGGCTTCGCGTAGCAAATATGACAGTGAGAAACACGGGCTCGATACCTCACACTATGCGCAAGCTGGCAGCACCATGGCGTTGCTGCAGGGTCGTGCCGGAAAATGGGCAGAGGCGCGCAAGACTGCGCAGGACGGCGTAAGTGCGAAGGATTCTATCTTCGGGGCGTTTTCGTTGGATGGATTGATCCAAGCCTATGTGGAGGCCAAGGATTACACTGGCGCGCTCCAAGCGGCCACTATGGCGCGAAAACAGGATCGAAGCAGAATGTTATATATGATCGCGCGTCCTCAAACCGCCGATCTGGGAGAAGCGGCTGCGCTGGCTTGGGTAAGCGATGAGGCCACACCGGAGCTGAAGGCGACTGCATTGATGGCAGTCGCGCAAGGGGTGATGCTCAAATCAAAGGCAAAACCCGCCGAAGGCAGTCCAAAAGCACATTAGCCCCCGCTATACTCACGCAGCATGTTGAAGAGCGCCGCTCCGCGATCGGCCGCCCCCACTCGCTCCAGCGTTCATCCACGCCAGATGCTTTTCCTGCTACTGGCTTGCGGCGGGCTGCTCTATGCGCGCTCGTTGTGGTCAAACTTCGTTTACGACGACATCATTCAGATCGTAAAGAACCCGCGCATCGCAGCGTGGAGTTACCTTCCTTCGTATTTCACCGAGCAGCTTTGGGCGGGGATACAGAGCGCGAGCTATTACCGTCCGCTGCTGCTAGTGTGGCTGCGGTTGAACCATTTTCTTTTCGGATTGAACCCGGTGGGCTGGCATGCGACTTCGGTCCTGCTGCACCTGGGTGCAACGGCGTTGGCTTATTTGCTCGTCCGCCAACTCCTTCGCGGCTCTGAGACGGGGCATGCCCCGTCTCTAGGTGGAGACTCTCAAGCCGCGCTGGTCGCTGCGGCGATCTTCCTTCTGCATCCGTTGCAGGTGGAGTCGGTGGCATGGCCTTCGGCGGCGAACGAATCGCTGGCCGCCATCTTCATCTTCGCGTGTTATCTGTTTTTTCTCAGGAGCAACGACAGCAGATCCGCCAACCGTGACCTTCTGCTCAGCTGGCTGATGTTCGCTCTTGCCCTGCTGACCAAAGAGACCGCGATCATTGCGCCTTTGATGATCGTTGTCTTGGCGTGGGGCTATCTGCCTAGAGATGAGAGGGCGCCCCGCTGGATCGCGGCGCTCGCCGCGGAAGCACCGTACGCGATCATCGCAGGAACCTATTTGGTCGTACGCAAATTGGTGCTCGCGCACGTCTCGCCGACCGAGCTTAGAACGGATATCCCGACGGCGCTTACAACGATGCCTTCCGTGGCGTGGCTGTATCTTCAGCACGTGTTCGCACCGTGGCCGCTGGCCGTGGTCTACGACACTCCTTACGTCGCCTCGCTCTCAAGCCCGCGCTTCTGGCTGCCGCTGCTGCTGTTGACCGCGCTGCTTGCTGCCGCAGTGTGGGTGTGGAGAAAGACGCGCGCTACCGCAGTGGCGATCGGGCTGCTTTGGATACCGGTGCATCTTGCGGTTCCGCTGCTCACGCTGCCGCTATTCCGCAATGTCGACCTCAGCCATGACCGTTATCTTTACGTCCCACTCTTCGGATTCGCGCTTTTGGCGGGATACGCATGGCGAAAGATTCCGAAGCCCGGACTTCGCAATGCACTGCTCGCGGCGCTGGTGATTTCTTACGCCGCGCTCACATTTCATCAACAAAAATTTTGGAGTAACGACGCTGCTCTCTTCGCGCGGGCAGAGCAAGTTTCGCCGGGCGCGTATCTGGCAAAAGTTTTGGACGGGCAGGAGCTGGCGCGCCAGAAACGTTATACGGAAGCGGTACCATTGCTCGAAGCCAGTGTGCTGCAACAGCCGCGCGCGCTTGCCGGGATGATGGTGCTCGCCTACACGCGCTGCGATATGGGTGAACGCCAGGCGGCTGAAGATATGTTTGCGCGGGCGCTCGCATTGCAACCGCAATCCGCGGAGGCGAATTACATGCTAGGCCTATGCCGGCTGACGAAAGCGGATGCGACTTCGGCGGTGCCGCCGCTGCAGATCGCGGTGGAGCACTTTCCCGGCAGCATGGAATACCGGCTAACTCTGGGCCGCGCGCTGGTGCAGGCTGGCCGGAAGCGGGAGGCCATCGAGCAATATCGGATGGCCGAAGCGCTGGCTCCGCAAAGCGAGCGCCCAGTGTTGCGCGAATACATCCATCGGCTTTCCACAGGTAACTAGTTGGTAATCAATAAAATACAGACTCTGGAGACAACCCGCGTCCGGCAACCAGCGTCATAACCCGTCATCTGGCCGTGTATCTCACTCATCGCGCCCACAATGCGTCCAGATCGGCCCTAGCATGGCTTTAAGAAAGAAGCGCCAGCAACGAGGGATTCACCTAGTCAAGTCGAAGTCCAATGATCCAGAGACCCTGCTGCGAGAAGCCATGGCGGAAGCTTATAAGACGGGCGCAACGGTGCCGCACAGCGGCATCTATCGCGTGAGCCACAGCGAGCACCGGCTTCCCCATGAAGTCACGCTGCTGCGCGGCAATCCATTCCCACCCTGCTCCAAATGCGGTAATGACGTGGTCTATGACCTGCTACGTGCAGTCACCGTGGACCGTTTCTCCGTGGTTCTGAATGCGATCCCCGAGATGACGGACTCGCAGATACTTGCGGCAGCTGCCGATGAAGACGACACGGAAAAGGCCAGCTGACCAACCGCCGCTCGCTTGACCGGTTTCCTGAGAACTCGTTATAATCATTGAGTTTGCCTGTAGTGCCCATCCTCACAAGGAAGCACCTCGCATCAATGCAGCCCTGAACCTGGGCTCCCGCGCCAAAGTTTTGCTGTTTTAAGGCCACGCGCGGTGGATATTTGGAGACTTCTATGTACGCAGTCATCCGCTCCGGCGGCAAGCAATACCGTGTCGCCCCCGGCGACGTGATCAAGGTCGAGAAGACGCCCCACAGCGAGGGCGAGATCGAGTTTGCCGACATCTTGGCTATTGGCGGCGACAACTTTTCCACCAACACCAAGGGCGCCCGCGTCTCCGGTGAGGTGATGGAAGAGGGACGCGGCGACAAGATCCTGGTCTTCAAGTTCAAGCGCAAGAAGCAGTACAAGAAGCTGATCGGACATCGCCAGCAGTTCACCGCCGTCCGCATCACCGGCATCGAGTTCAACGGCGAAAAAGCCTCGGTCCCGGCACTGGGCGTTCACAAAGCCAAGGCCGAAAGCGGCGCGTCGCACGTAAAACGTTCGCGCGCGTCAGGCTCGGGCAAAGTCGCCAAGAAAGCGACCAAGGCCAAGGCGCACGCAGCTAAGAAGACGAGTTCGAAGAAGAAGTAACGCGCCAAAATTTATTGGCCACTGGCTAATTGCTGACCACTGAGAACTGGATTGCAATGGCACATAAAAAAGGATTAGGAAGTTCTAAAAACGGCCGCGACTCTAATGCACAGCGGCTTGGAGTGAAGGCATTCGGCGGACAACTCGTCCCCGGCGGCAGCATCATCGTGCGTCAGCGCGGCACCCGCATCAAGCCGGGCCTGAACGTGGGCCGCGGTAAAGACGACACCTTGTTCGCCAAGATCACCGGCACCATCAAGTTCATCGACAAGGGCAAGTCCGGCCGCTTCGTGATGATCGAGCCGGCGCAAGCATAAGTTTCCAGTTGCCGGTTGCCATCGAGAGACTGCGCGTCTGACAAGATAGGAAACTATGCCTCGCGTTGCGAGGCATTTTCTTTTCTTGGCAACTGGATTACTGGAACTATTTTTTTCCGGGTGAACTGTTCTGGGTTAATTGGTCAGATGTTCATTGATGAAGCAAAAATCCGCATCAAGGCCGGCGACGGCGGCAACGGTTGCGTCGCCTTCCGCAGGGAGAAGTTCGTCCCGCGGGGCGGCCCCAGCGGCGGCGACGGCGGGCGCGGCGGCGACGTCATCATGGAGTCGAGCCAGGCGCACAACACGCTCGTCCACTTCCGCTTCAATCCCGAGCACAACGCGCAGCGCGGACGCCACGGTGAAGGCTCCAACTGCACCGGCCAGGCCGGGTACGACGTCGTTCTGAAGGTCCCGGTCGGCACCAGCGTTTATGACTTCGAGAGCGGCGAGCTGGTCCATGATTTTTCGCAGCCGAACGAGCGCGTGATCGTCGCGCACGGCGGACGCGGCGGACGCGGCAACCAGCACTTCGCAACTCCACTCACCAGGCTCCGCGCGAGCATGAACCGGGACGCCAAGGCGAAGAGCGCCATCTCAGATTAGAACTGAAGCTGCTCGCCGATGTGGGTATTGTGGGATATCCCAACGTAGGCAAGTCGACATTGATTTCCCGCATCAGCGCGGCCAAGCCGAAGATCGCGGATTATCCATTCACTACTCTCGAACCGAATCTGGGCGTCGTTTCGATCGGCGATATCAGCGATCCCAAACACTACAGCTTCGTGGTGGCCGATATTCCCGGGCTGATCGAAGGCGCGCACAAAGGCGCCGGACTCGGTATGCAGTTCCTGCGTCATATTGAGCGCACGCGCATGCTGGTGCACGTAGTCGATGTGTCGGAATCGAGCGGGCGCCCTGATCCGGTGAAGGATTTCGAAGTCATCATGGACGAGCTCGCGAGTTCGGCGCCGGGCTCGAGAAGAAGCCAATGATCGTGGTTGCGTCCAAGATCGACGCGCTGCAAAAGAGCGCGCCCGCAGAAGCGCCAAAGTCGCATCAGACGAAAGCTGAAAAAACGAAAGAAATCGGCGAAGACGAGCGCTCGATCGGTTGCCGCGAAGAAGGCTCCGCGAGCCGCCAAGTGGGAAAATAAACTGACGCGCCTGGAGAATTTCTGCAAGAAGAAGCGCCTGCCGCTCCATGCCATTTCCGCCGTGACCGGCGAGGGCGTGGATAAGCTGAAGTACGCGATGGGCAAGATGGTGCAGGATGCCCGCAAGGCGGAAGCCGCGTGAACGTCTGTTTGTTCGGCGGCACTTTCGATCCGATCCACAAAGGTCATGTTGCTATCGCGCGCGCGGCAGCCGATCGCTTCGATCTAAAGCGAGTGCTGTTCGCGGTTTCCGCCGTTCCGCCGCACAAGCGCTCGCAAGCCATTACTCCCTACTGGGACCGCTACGCGATGGTCGCGCTCGGAATCCGTGACGCAGCTGACAAGCGATTCATCCCGTCCGCGATCGAGCTCGAGATGAATCAGGAAAAGGGCGAGCACAGCTCCAGCTACACCATCAATACCTTGGAGCGGTTGTCTAAAGGATTGAAGAAGAGCGATCGCCTTTTCTTTCTCATGGGCATCGATGCATTCATGGATGTGGCCAAGTGGCACCGCCCGGAGGATGTTTTGCGGTTTTGCGATTTCATCGTCGCCTCGCGGCCGGGATTTTCACTGGCGGATGTCGCCAGAGCGCTGCCTACGTCATTGCAGCCGCCGCCACACGTGATGAAGCCTTTTGCCAAAAGCGCCGCGCGGGGAGAGTTCATGCACGCAGGTATCCACTTGCATCTGCTGGACAAGGTCAACGTGAACGTCTCGGGAACTGCCGTCCGCAAAGCTGCTGCGTCCGAACGTGCGCTGAATAAATATGTGAGTCCCAGCGTCGCCGAATATATAAATAAGACAGGAATCTACAGAGGGTGAATGAGTAAGAAAGAGATCCAGAAGCAAGTCGTTGCCGCGTTCAAGGCGGCGGAAGAAAAAAAAGCCACCGACATTTCGCTACTGAAGCTGGATAAATCTTCCAGCGGCTTTACCGACTATTTCCTCGTCTGCTCGGGCTCGAATCCGCGCCAGATACAGACCATTGCCGACGAGGTGCAGGACCAGCTCGAGAAGATCGGCCAGCGCGTCACTCACATCGAAGGCTACCAGCAGGCAGAGTGGGTGCTGCTCGATTACGTCGATTTTGTCGTCCACATCTTCAACGAGCAGTCGCGTAAGTATTACGACCTGGAGCGGCTGTGGAAGTCGGCGGAGAAGGTGCGTCCCGAGCAGCTGATGGTGGGCAAAGCGAAACCTGCGGCTGCGGCGAAGAAGGCCTCACCGGTGCGGAAGGCCGCCCGCAAAGCTCCAGCGCGCAAGAAGGCGGTTTCGAAGAGCAGGGTTGTAAAGGCGCGCAAGAAGAAGTAACTTCGGTCGCGCCGTGCAGCCCGAACCAGCCAAATCGAAGCCGCTGCCCACCTGGGTAGCGGTTGATCCCGAATCGCTCGAGCTTTTCGAACACGCGCAGAAAATCGCCGCTTCGCGTTCCACCGTTCTGATTCGCGGCGAGAGCGGCGTCGGCAAAGACCTCCTCGCGGCCGTCATTCATTATCTCGGGACCGATCTTACTGCTGAAGATCCACTGGTCAAGATCGACTGTGCCAGCCTGCCGCACGAGCTGATGGAGAGCGAACTGTTCGGCTACGAGCCCGGCGCATTCACCGGCGCCACCCACCTGAAGCGCGGGCGTCTTGAGCTTGCCGGCAACGGAACCATCGTTCTGGACGAAGTCAGCGCTCTGACCCCCACAATGCAGGCGAAGTTGTTGCGCGTGATCGAGGACAAACGCTTCCATCGCTTGGGCGGAAGTTCCGCGACGGGAATCGAAGTGAAGGCGCGCATCATCGCCCTCTCAAATACTGACCTGGAGCAAGCAGTCGCACGCCGCACCTTTCGCGAAGACCTTTTTTATCGACTGAATGTCATCCCGTTAACAGTTCCGCCGTTGCGCGAGCGTGCTGCCGACATCCGTCCGCTGATCCATCACCTGTTATCGCAACTCACAGCACCAGAGCGCGAGCCAAAACACTTTTCCGAAGCCGCGCTTGCGGCGCTGGAGACGTACGCGTTTCCGGGAAACGTCCGCGAGCTGCGCAATATCATTGAACGCTGCCTGGTACACGCGCGCACCGCTGAAATCGGCGTGGATGACCTGCCCGCGAGTGTCACGCGTCCTGAAAAGCCACATGGCATGAAGAGTTTGGAAGAAATCGAGCGCGAACACATCGCCGCCGTTCTTGATCACACGCGCGGCAAAAAGTCGAAGGCGGCGGACGTGCTCGGCATCAGCCGCAAAAATCTTCTGGAGAAGCGGAAGAAGTACAAGTTGGATCAGTGAGCCTGCATGGCGGCACGATTCTCTAACATCCAACGCTCCAGTTTGATCATGTCGTCGAGAGTGTCGATCTTTTCGACCGGCAATGGCGGCATCTGCTTTTGTTCCTGAGCTTTCTTTACCGTGCTCATTACCATGTCGCCGAGTTCCTGAATCCCGAAATCGGCCAGCCGGTCGGTGGGAAGCAGTAGTTTGTGCGGCACACGCGCGCGGTTTGCAAAGAGGAAGCGCGCGGCTGTGACCAGAGTCTGCTCCGTGTCTCCATAGTAGGTGCCGTGGAATTCTGAGTCGCTGAGTGCCTGCCGCCCGGCTAATATCTGCATCTTCTCGGGATCGTTGACGGTGATGAGCCCTCTCATGCGAAACAATAATTGGAGGATCGTCCAAGCGATAAAAACGCCGATCACGATGACGATGAGGTGCTCGCGAAGGAAGTCCATGAGCGGAGAATCTTACTCCGCTTTAGGCGCGGAGAGGCCTCGTATGTTAATCCTTGTATGTGAAGCTGAAAGTCTGCTGGATCGGTAAAACCAAGGAAGCCGCCATCGCCTCGTTGACGGGGGAATACCTGAAGCGCATGGCGCGCTACATCCCCTCTGACGCGCATGAGCTGCCGAGCGAAGATGCGCTGATCGCGCTGATGGAGAAGCTTGCGGCACGCACCCGCCCGATACTCGTCCTGCTCGATCAGCGCGGGCGGCAATTCACCTCGGAAGAATTTGCCGAGTTGCTGAGCGCGCAGCAGGAGCGGGGCGCGCAGAACGTTATCTTTGCTATCGGTCCGGCAGACGGATTCGCGCAGTCCACGCGCGACGCCGCCGATCTGGTGGTCTCCTTCGGCAAGATGACCCTGAGCCATGAGCTCGCCCGGGTGGTGCTGCTGGAGCAGCTGTATCGGGCATTTACAATCTTAAAGGGACATCCCTACCACGCGGGGCACAAGTAGCCCTCCCCAACAATGGCTGACGAGCGCAAAGGCCTCATCATCGTGAACACCGGTCCCGGCAAGGGCAAGACCACCGCCGCGATGGGCACGGCTTTGCGCGCGGTCGGGAATGGCATGAAGGTCCTGATGCTGCAATTCCTCAAAGGCTCGTGGCACTACGGCGAGCTCGATGCCGTGAAATCGTTCGGAGGCAATTGGGTGATGAAGCAGATGGGCCGCGGCTTCGTGAAGGTCGGCGGTGCGGAGACGGATCCTGAAGATGTCCGCCTGGTGGAGGAGGCGTGGAGCGAAGCGGAGAAGGCGATCCAATCCGGGGATTGGGATTTGATCATCCTCGACGAGATCAATTACGCCATCGGCTACAAAATGCTCGACCCGGCGAAAGTGGTGGCGGCTTTAAAGGCCAAACCAGAGCAGGTGCATATAATATTGACCGGACGCAACGCGCACGCGTCCATTATCGAGATCGCCGATACGGTGACCGAGATGAAGCAAGTGAAGCACGCCTACGAGAAGGGCGTCTTGGCGCAACGCGGGATCGAATACTGAATAGGTTTCCCGTTTCTGGTTGCTCGTTTCCCGAGAAACCAAGAACGAGAAACGAGAAACGCTCCTATGTCCTGGTTCAAGCGCGAAAATAACGAGATCGAGGCGACTGCGGAGAAGCGGGTCCGCACCGAAGGACTGTGGGTGAAGTGCGACGATTGTCGCCAGGTCATCTGGAAGAAGGACCTCGACGCCAACTGGAACGTCTGCACAAAGTGCGAGCGCCACTTCCGCATCGATTCGCACGACCGGCTGGCACTGCTGCTCGACGGTGGCGAGCCCGGAACCGATCGCGACGATTTCTACCAAGTCTTCGATTTCAATCTTGCTTCTACCGATCCGCTGAAGTTCACAGACACGCGCGCGTACAAAGATCGGCTCAGGCAAACGCAAGCGGCAACAGGA
>CAVQGF010000060.1:0-106367 GCA_963711965.1 uncultured Acidobacteriota bacterium
CAAGTTGCGCGCAGCAAGTTCCTGGGTGGCTTGGGCTGTGTGGTCGATGGCACGCTGCTGGCCGACCCAAGCCAATAACTCCGGGATCCCCTGTTGCAGGGTCACCTTCGGCTTGTAGCCGAGCAGCTTACCGGCCTTGGTGATATCGGCCACGCAGTGGCGAATGTCGCCTTCACGAAATTTTCCGACAGCTTGTGCCTTAATCTTCTTGCCGAGTCCATTGGCGAGCATTTTTCCGATCTCGTTGACGGAGGTCGGCGTGCCGGTGCCGACATTCATCATTTCAAAATCGCCCCGATTAGTTTCCATCGCGAGCAGATTTGCCTGAACAATGTCAGAGACGTGGACGAAATCGCGCGTCTGCTCTCCGTCTTCAAACACGAGCGGCGGCTGATCGTTCAGCAGCCGCGAAGAAAAAATCGCACAAATCCCGGTATAAGGATTCGAAAGCGCCTGGCGCGTTCCATATACATTGAAATAACGAAGCGCGACGGTGGGAACGCCATAGCTGCGGCCCACGACCAGGCAAAGCTGCTCCTGATCCTGCTTGGAAATCGCATACACGGACGTGGGGTAAATGGGCTTCTCCTCACTGGTCGGCGCGGGTTTCAGCTTAGCGGCACAAGTCTGGCAGTGAAGTTCCCAATCGTGCTTGGCCAATTGTTCGGAGCTGCGCAACTGTGGACTCTGCGCGCCACATTTGGGGCAGATGTAGGCACCCTCACCGTAAACCGACATCGAAGATGCAACCACAAGCTTCTCGACCTGGTTGCGGCGAGCGACGATCTCTTCAAGAAGGATGGAGGTGCCCAAGGTGTTGGCGCGAACGTAGCGCTCCATCTCGTACATGGACTGGCCCACACCCACTTCCGCCGCCTGATGAAAAACGACGTTCACGCCCTCGAGTGCTTTTTGTATCAGCGCACGGTCGCAGATATCGCCGCGAAGGAATTCAGCTTTTGGGTCAAGGAATTGCGGCGCATCGCCGGCGTGCACTTGCGGGACAAGCGCATCGAGCACGCGGACCTGATGTCCTTTTGCGAGAAGCGCATCGACAAGATGTGAGCCGATGAACCCGGCACCGCCAGTCACTAGAATCTTCTTGCTCATTTTGCTCTTTGCGGTCTCTTTCAAATCAAGCGGAGCCAGGAACTAACTTTTGAAGTCTGATCGCAGACACAGGTTGCAATCGGTGAAGCGCACAGAACGGCCAACAAAATTTGGAGCGGGAGACCGGGATCGAACCGGCGACATTCAGCTTGGGAAGCTGACGTTCTACCACTGAACTACTCCCGCGTCCACAGAGTTAGGTTAGCATCACGTTGGCGGCGAGCCAAGCTAGTCAGCGATGGTGGTGTTCGGAAAATAATGTGCGAGAATCTCGCGAAACGTGGCGCCGTCGCGGGCCATCGCGCTGGCACCCTGCTGACAGAGGCCTAATCCGTGACCTGAACCTCTACCTTCAAAGATAACTTTATCACCATCATTTTGCGTGACATAGTTACTCCCTGGAACGACATTCCATCCTATCTTTCGACCCAACGCCAAGCGATCATGCTCGGAGTGACTCTGCGACAAGGCTCGCGCCTCGCGGCTATCCAGCCGAGCAGTCCAGCGCTTCGCTTTGCGCTCGCAGTACGCGTCTTCCGCCGCGTAGTAAGGATAATCACCCGAGACGATGCCAACTTCTTCCAGAGTGCGGGTGCGGCCTCCGCAACTCGCTGAAAACATCGCCGCCACGATTGTCCCCGGTAATGAAGGGTGATGCCGCGGGTCTGCTGAGCGGCTACAGCTGCCGGATCAGAGGTCGCAGGCGGCTCCTTCAAAAGCTGGCAATGGGTGGTGTCGCAAAAATCGAAATTGTGGTGCCGATCCCGACTTCCCAAATAGAAGGAACGCGCGACCACAGCTTGCGCCTTTAGCGCTTCCATAGGCGCGCCGGGCGGTGCTTCGGCTTTTACGGCGGAAGCAACAGCCAACTCGCGATCGATGGTCACGACGGGGACGATCACGCCGCCTTTTTGAGCAACGAGCAAGGTGCCGCGAAATTTCCGTTCAATCTTTCCCGGGACTGCGAGGACGAAGTCAGTCGCCCCACCATTACGAGCAGTGACAAGCAATGACTCAGCCCGATAGCTGTGCCCGTTGGCAACTATTCGCAGGCCTTCCCTGCCGGATGAGACTTCAAATTCGGAATCGAGAGCAACGCTAGTCTTGCTCATGGTAAGCAACACGGTTTGGTTCTTGGCGGGACGCACAAGCAGATGCTTCGGTTTGAACAGTGAGAAGACGCCGAAATCCAGAGTACTCGGCGCGACCTGAGCGCCGCCGCATGACACTACACACAACAGGAAGATGAAAAGACGACGCAGGAGTTTATTTTCCATCGGCGATGGTACGGATCATTTTCCCGGCTACCTCGGCAGCCTTGGATCCAGGAGCGCTGTGCAAACGCACCATGAGAGCTAATTGTGGGTCGACGGCGGGATAAAGCGCAACCACGTATCCGTCACCGGCAAAACTCCCATGATGATCGTCGTCTCCGTTGAGTTCGCTTTTTGCGCCATGCACGCAGGGAGCGGTGCCGGTCTTGGTCAGTGCACTCGAACCATTCTTTTTTAAGGCAGAGCCGACGCCGGCGCCGGTACCGGAGGATTCGGAGATTTGCATCCCCTGAATCACCTGGGCGACGCCGGGCTGATCGCGACGGCGAGCCATCTCTACATAGGCTCGCAGCATGCGTAATGGAGATATCTTCCAGGCTGAACCAAAACCCACCAGAGATTCCGGCGAGACTTTTTCGCCGACGTCGTAAATCGAGTAGCGGCGCAAAACCGCAGCGACCGAAGCAGGGTTCAACCCTGATGACAGCGAAAGAAAATACGCATTGCAAGACTGCGCCACCGCCTGCACCAGTCCTAGATGACCGTGACCGCGCGGCAACCAGCAACGGTCGCTCTTCCCATGGCATTCAAATTCGGGAAAAAGGAAGTTGTGTTCTTCGCCGTAGGCGAGGGCGGTGAATGGCTTCACGAGTGAGCCGAGCGGCGCAGGTTTGTCCGCGCCATCCCATCGCGAAGAAAGCACATCACCCGAGCGCGCATCGAGCAGGATGTATTCGATCTCGGGCTGCGGGAAGCGGCGCTCCAACAGCAAAGCCGCGGACTGGTGACTGAGAGGCGCTTGAGCAAAGCAAGAAAACGCGCTGCACGCCAGCAGCAGCGGCCACCAATGCTGGAAGCAGTGTTTCATTCCGCGCAGTGGTAGCGGACTGTCTGTACTTCGCGATCGCCTGTGCTGTGCACCTCGATGGACTCGCTATCAACGCGGGTGAGGGTGCGACTGAGGCTGCCAATGTTGTCGCAGAAGAACTTCGGCTGACGTGTGCTGTCGTTGCCGTGTTCCGGATTTCAGCGGCATTCACCGCCGGTACCTTCGATTGAGCGCATGATCTTCATGAACTTGCCTCTTTCGCGTCCATGCTCGCAAACGTGACGCGTACCATGCTCCTTTCTCCGACTGCTTGGAAAGATCGGGCGAGAAGCGATTGCAACATTTCTGGGCGAGTTCGAGATCACGAAGAGGTTCTTGTCGGTGAAGACGGAGAGCGACGCAATCCGTCGAGCTCATAGTAGGTCGCAGCACCTAATTTGCGGGGAGCCCAGGTGGCGCCGAGACGCGAACTGGTCATGTTTTCGATCGACTTCTGCAGCACGGCGCGGACCGCGTCGCCATCCCAGGCATTCTTCGCGACCACTGCAACTGCAGAACGAGTTTGCACAAAGACGCCATCTGCGTCGGCTGAGTGTCCTTCATCTTCAGCAAGGCGGAAGCGTCGCTGGCAACCAGCAGAGTCTTCAGCGGGTTCTCCTGCTTGCTGACCGGTGCCGCGGGCTGCGGCTCGTCGATGCGAACCTCCAAGTCAGATTCGCTGCCCACCGATCCTTCGGAGATGGAGACGGTCGGTGCAAGCTTGGAAACTGGGCGAGGGCCGAAATGCGGCGCAAGGATCTCGGTTGAAATGGCCTGCATCAGCTCATCGGGCGAAGGCTTTGCCCAGCTCTCGTAGAAACCTGCGTCCGCAGGAACCAATCGCAACGCTTGGCCGACTGCTGCCTCCAAAGCCGGATCCGAAGCGGAATCCGCATGCGATGAATCCTTAAGCAGCAGAACACGTTCCTCGCGGTATTCACTCGGGGTACGAAACAGATCGGAGACCGCCGCAGAGTATCTGCCCTTGATCTCGGCCACGTTCTCCTGGATCCAGTAGGAATTGAACTGCGGCGTGGCGACGATCGCATCGAGGTTCAGGACCATGCGCAGGTCACCCGGCTTAGCAGCGGCCGCCACAGCCTTGGTATACCAACCCTCGCCGGAGAGTGGATTCGTACCTTTTCCTCCTAGCAGAGTCAGCGCTCCGGCCAGCAGATCTTCGCGCGTGGACAATAAAAGATAATCGCCCGAGACAGCGAACGCGACGGTGCGCTGCGATTCCGGTTCGACCCGTACGTAGTAAGAGCTCTCCCCAACTTTGCGCGGCTGGTAGTCGCCGCGTTTCTGCCACAGGATACTTTCAGTGGCGTGAGCTTCGGGCATGCGCGTCACGTACAGAAACTCGAGCTTTCCAATGTCGTAAACAGCAAAGCCAGACTCGGAACCAGCGACCTGGTCGAGCATCGCCATGTCGGGCGGGAATCCGGCGGCTTTTGCGAATTCTCCTTGATCGTGTTTAAGACGCAGGAATAGCTTGGAGCGCGAGAAGACCTGATAATTGTCGCTCTTCAGCCACGATTGTTTTTCCGGCGAGGTATTCCAATCCTTCAGCAAAGAACCAAAGTCCTTGGCCTCGACGTAAAGCAATGGGCTGGCTGGAAACATTTGCGCCAATGGTCGCGAATCGGTTCCTGATGGGCCGGCAACTTGCAGAAAGACGGCCGCGGCCGCGGCTGCGGCAAGAACCACGGTTGCGCACACAACGGCGATGATGATTTTGCGTTTCATTGCGTCCCCCTGGCGCCCTGCGCTGGGGCAAGTGGCTTCGTCTTTGCCGGAACGGTTCGTGCAACTTTTTGGACACTTGCATCCGCGGACGAACTACGTTGACCTGCTCCAACTCCGGACGAACCATCGGCTGACGGGTAAGGTTGAGTTTGCGCCGGTTCAGGATAGTGCGCACAGCGTCGAGACTCTTGCGCAGGTCTGCCTTGGTCGCCGCAGTCTTCTCCACCCGGATAGCTTGCTGGTAATGCGTCACCGCCTGATCGTAACGTTCAAGTTTTTCGAGAGCGCGTGCGAGACCCGCGAGGATTTGCGCGCGATCAGCTTGAGAGATACCAAGCGCATTCGGAGTGCCTGAAGCATCACCGGTCTCAGGCTCTACCCCCGATGATTGCGAGGGGCTCACGGCAGGCAAGTGTGCCGGTCTCGGTCAACGGCTCCATCGCTGAGACCGCTAGCTGATATTTATTTTGCTGCATCGCGGCGCGGAACAGCGGCGGACGCGCCGAATCCAAAATCGGAAAAAACTCGAGCGCACTGCGCAAGAGCCGGATGCGGACTTCTGGATCGGTGCTCGCACTGGCGGCTTTAAGTCGCGCCTCGAAGTAGAACGGCTTCTCCGCTGCGAGCGCGTCCGGTGATTGCTTCGAACTCAGCAGATCGAGTTCGCCGCTGCCACCCTTGAACGCAGCCTCAGCAGTTCCGCGCAATCGCGCAAACGCCTTTGCGCTGGTAACGCGAACAGCATAAGGCGCCATCGAAGAGCTCGCCACATCGGAGAGGTCCTTGAGGCCAGCGAACTGCTCCGATCCTCCGGAGATCTCGCTTTCAGCAAGACGCTCCTTGGCAGCGAGGTCCCAAGGAACCGCCTTGGCGAGTTCGGCGCGGAATTGGGCCGCTTCCGCACTGTGTCCTTTGCGCTCCAGCAGCGCGGCTGCAGCTTCATGATTCTGGAATGGCTCGCCGATGACCAGCGTCATACGACGAAGCAGTGTCATGGCGCCGGCGAGATCATTGCGATCAAGCCGGATCTCCGCTAGTCCCAGGAGATTGGCAGCGTTCAGATTGTGCTCCTCGATCTCACGGTTGAACACGATCTCCAATATTTTTTGCGCAGACGCCTTGTTGCCGGCTGACATCAATGCGCTGGCGGCGGCTCGCAAGACTTCAGTCGAAGGCATCTTGGAAGTATCGCCGCGATAAGAATCGAGAAGCGGATCAAGAGCATTGGTGAGTGCAGCCAAACGGATCTGCACGGGAACAAGCTGCTGCTTCTGCTCGTCGGAGCTTTGGCTCATCAAACCATCCAAAACCTGTTGTGAACGTTGATACTGTTTGGTAGTGATGAGGTTCTCGATCCAGTGCAACTGCCAATCGCGCACGATGGATTGCTGATATTCCTTGGCAGCATTTCCCTGTGCCTTGGCTGCGTCTGCGGAAACCAACTCGAGGATGCGAGTGAAGATCGGCTCGCGTTGCTCGGCGGGGATCCAACCGGAATTGACCAGTTGAGTCAGCAGGTCGGTTTGGTTGTCGGTGGCGGTGGCCATGTCGAGCAGCCATGCCACTCCGGCAGCGGGATCGCCGGCCGAATCGTACCCCGCGCGCAATAGTGGCAGCGCGCGATAAGCGCCATTGCGCTTCAGATATGCGCGAAGCAGGCCATCAACGTCCTGACGCATATCCGGGATCAGCTTGCGCGTGCTGAGTTCGTTGATCACCAAGCGCACGTTGGTCCAGAAAGTTTCCGGCACCTGCGAGCTGTTCATTTGAGAATTCAGGATTGCGATCGCCGACTTCCAATGCGCAACCGCTTCGGGCTTCTTTCCCTGCTTCCACAATACGATTGCCATGCGATTCTGAGCGCTGGAACGGGATGGTTCCAGGTCGAGCGTGTGTTCGTAATCGGCGATGGCGCGGACGGAGTCGCCACGATCCTCGTAGAAGCGCGCGAGATCGAAATAGGCCTGCGGATTTCCAGGACGATCCTCGAGCAGCGACGGCAAGTAATCTTCCGGATCTCCTAACTTAGTCACCGAAAGATATTCACCGTAACGTGAGCCGTAGTAATACCAAGTATCGCCGGCGAGTTGCTCATTGCGATCAATGGGCTTGCCGAGCCGCTCGCCGATGGTTCCTGTCCCAAGTGATGATTGGAACGCACCATTGATATTGGGAGCGGGCGAGGAGTAGTAGAGACCGGTGAGCGCGGTGTATGCCTTGTTCCACACCGGAGTGCGGGACTTGCCATTCGCCTCGACGGCTTGTAAGGCAAGCGTCATATCACCGCTGGCAACGGCGTAGTTCGCAGCCGCGGTGCATTGACCTGTGCAGTCACCGGCGTATGCCACCAGAGTCAGCGGCTGGCGCGCCATTAAGAGATCGAAATAACGATTGGTGAGGTCGCCGGAGATGCGCGGGTACTGCGAGGCGAGTACACGCAACTCGGCATCAGGGTTTTCAGCCGAGCGGTATGCCTCTGCAGCGACATCAATGGAACGATGGGTCGCCGGCAGAAGATTGTTATAGCGCTCAAAGAAGCCACCCAACTCGAGATACTTCATCCGTCGACGCTGCAGTTCTGTGATCCGTGCCAGTTGTGGTGAGTAATAAATGTTGTTATTAGGATTGTTAGCTTGCGCGCGACGCAGAGCTACTTCGCTCCGCCAACGGACTTCGAGCTCTGCCAGCCCCGCATTTTGCGCAACCGGGATCAGCAAATCTTCGGTCTCCCGCAGCGACATCGTAGGCCGCTGCGCGATCAAGAAAGTCGCAAACGCGTTCCGCTCCTCCGGGGTGTAGTACTTGTCAACGCTGAGAGCGACCTGCCGCAACGCTTGCTCCAGATTGGAGCGAGCACTCGCATTGAGCCGGTCGGTGGCTTCGCGACCCAGCTCGGCTATGGTCTGCCCTGAAGTTCCGGTCTGGTGCTCGACTTTAGGTGTGGTCCTTGCGAGCACTGCCTTGTAAGCCGCACGGAGCCGATTGAAAGCCACGGCGTGATCACGTTGCCGGGTCAGGATGCGAGCGTAGGTCTGCGCTCCAGCCTCGTATTGCGATTCCGCCAGCAGATCGTCGCCAGCCTGCTGCATGCCCTGCTCAGCAAACTTGCGCGCCTCAGGCAGCAAGTTCCAATCTTCCAGACGGCGGGCGACTTCGAAGCTGTTTTCTGCCCGTTCAGGACGCCCTTCGATCAGCGCTTTTTGCAATGCCGAGATGACAGCATCGATCTGGCCCTGGCGGGCACGGACTTCAGCGATCTGCAACATCCATCGTTCGTTGTGATAATCCAGCTCATAGATCTTCTCGTAGTCGCGAACGGCATCGTCAAATTTCAGCAGCCGTTCTTCGAGCGTCGCGCGCGCCTGATAGAACTCGGTGCGATCAGGACGAATGGCAACGGCGCGACCGTAGGACTCGATGGCAGCCGGAAAATCTTCATAGCTGGTGTAAATGCGTGCCTGCACCATCGGCCACATATAACCGCGTGGAGAAGATGCTGCCGTCTTGACGTAGTAGTCGCTGAGTTGCAGACGACGGTCATGATCTTGCGCGTATAGCGCCGCCTCGGACACTACCTGCGCGTCTTCCGGAAAGCGATTGATGATCTCGATATATTGATCGACCGCGCCGGCGTAATCCTTCAGACGAGTGAGCGCCGGGATCAGTCCGCGACGGAGCGCCGCGATCTGCGATTTCTTTGCGTCGTCGTTGAGGTCTTTCGCCTGACGGAGGAGCTGGATCTTCTGCGCGTAGAAGCCACTGAGGCCCCGGTCATCGCCCTGGCGAGCATAGGTATCCGCCATCGCGGCCAAATAGCTCGAATCGTAGGGTGACTCCTGCAGGAGAGTCGTCAGGTACTTGCGTGACTTCTCATATTGGCCGAGTTGATCGGCTTTGGTCGCAGCCTCGTACATGAATTGCGATTTGTAGGGCGGTTGAGCAATCGCGATGCTGCGCTCAACCACATCGAGCGCTTGAGGCTGCATCTTGTTGCGCCAGTAGAAATCAACCACGGTCCTAATAACGCCCAGAACATTCGGCCGCTCTTTGTAGATGGCGTCGAGATTATGCTGGGCCGCGTCGGTCTCTTTATTGCTTTCGTAGAGGCGCACCAGGTCGAAGCGAAGCCGCAAGCGCTCCACGGGATCGCTGGTGAGCGTGGCTTCTTTCTCCAGCGCGTGCTCGCGAACTTTCTCCAACTTCTGTTGTTGCGCGATGGCCTGAATGTCGTCAAGGAGATCGAAAGAGGTCGCACGTGTGACAATTCCATCCAGAAGCTTCTCAATATCGTCGCGCCGGTTTTGCGCCTGCAAAACCGCAATGCGGAAATCGCACGGCTTCAATCTCCGGGATTATCGCCATTGATGCGCGCCAGCGTAGCTTGCTCAACGCGTTGCCTTTGTGCCGGCCGCGTCGGCAACTGAAGCAGTCGGGATTGTGACAGAGCAAAATTCGCGGGGCGGAAGGTCAGATACTCGCCTTGGATACAGAGCCCGGTGCAAGAAGGATCGGGCGGCTCGCCAATCGCGCCGATGGCCCCGCGCACGTATTCCGGGACCGCCTTGTCGAAGTTGCGCTCTCCCTCATAGATGGCGCCCATCTCCCAGGAATAAAGAGCTGAATTGCCGACTTTGCGGCGCGCATCCTCGAAGAGTGCGCTCCGCGTCGTCGAACATGTAGTAATCCCAGAAGACAGTGGCGGATTCGAGATAGCTCTCCGCTTTACCCGGCTCGGTGGTCACCATCTGCTTCCAATAGGGGCTGGCCTTTTCGTAAAGATCAGCGTCAGCGTAAATGTCGCCGATCCGTGCGAGCGTGTCGCGGTTCCAGGTTCGAGCTTTGCGAGATTCACCTCGATGGCAACGGCGCGTCGCGGTCCTTCGGGTGCGAAAGGAGCCAGCGAACGCAAAATGCTGGAGGCACGACGATCGAGATCGATGTCCCCAGGGAACACCGCGGCGAGCTGTTGAAAACCGGAGCTGCCTGCTCGAAGTGCGAACGCCAGGTCTCGCCCTCCGCCAAGAAGCGGCAGCGGCAGGGCTATGTGACCAGATCGATCAGCTTCCCTTGCGGAGAGGCTTCGTTCTTCACCGCGGGCAGATTGCAATTCGAGATTCAGCTTACCGCTGCGGGAAAGGAACTGAAGAAGTCGCTGCGAAGTGCGTCGTCGTAATACCAATGCTGGCGAAGCAGCGCCTCCCATTTCACCGGGTCGGCGGTCTTATTATGGGGGTACGGACGATAGAGCTCCAGCAGATTCGTACGAAGACGAGGTCGTGGGGAAACTCTGATTAGCGAACTCGTTCAGGCGCAGCGATAGGAACTGCTCGTCGGGGCCCGCCTCTTCGAAATACCGTTCGAGCGGTGCCGGAGAAGACGTCTGTCACCTCGCGAGTTAGACGTTCGTAATCCGACTGGCGCTTCTCGCGCAAGTACCAGCGGGCAAGCTTGTGGTGCCAGGTGCGATCGCTAAAGCGCTGTATCGCGCGTTTGTAGGTCTCTTCCAGCTCGGCCGTCACTTTGTTCTGGTCGAGAAATTCTGCCGGTGCGCTCGTAGAGTCCCGGGTCGTCGGGGTTGCGGTCGAGCTCGCGCCGGTAGAGGGCGAGCGCCTGGTGATCTTCTTTATAGAGATCAAGACAGGGCGATGTAGCGATCGAGAACGCGGGCATATTCCGGCGAGCGCGGACCATAAGCGATCTTCGGGCCTTGCTGGACCGAGAAGACGCCCTCGCGGATGTGTTTGCGCCGAGCCAATCTCCCTGGCAGTCGGCGGGTGGCGGTCCGAATTGTCAGGTCTGTCTCGCCTTCGCCTTCGCCTTGATCTGTGGGCTCGGTTCTGTTCGGCGTTGTCGGGTCGCCGCCGCCGCGTGGGTGCAGTTGCGCTGATAGGGCGTGAACTGCGCCTGCTCGGTGGATTCGTCATTGTGAGCACCGAGCGCGTATTTCGCGCCAGGGGACGTTATCGGACTGGGCAGCGAGTTCCTTCAGCAGATCGTCGTAGGTCGCAAACTCTTCGCTGGTCATCTCCTTGCGGGCGTACCGTCGGCGAGCAACAGAGCGACGCGTGGAGCGGTCTTGTCCGTTGGGGAAAATCGGCCAGGTAAGCCTTGGCTTCGCGGATCGAGACATCGGTCTCACCGTCGTGGTTGTAGGGTCGCAGCAGTTTGGCGTGAAGCTCGGCGCGTTGCGGCGCGTTGGGAAACTTCGAATCAAGCAGCGTCAAAAGCTGCGAAGCTTCCGCCCGATGGAAGTATGGGACTGCAGCCGCTTCCTGATTCGCGAGCTCATACTTCGGGCCGGTGGTGTTCAGAATCAGCGAGAGAATGCCGTTCAGGAATCCGGGGTAGCGACCATGCGTGCGATGTCGCTGTAGATGGAGAGATCGGCGGCGCCGATGCGGATAGGCTGCTCGGGCGCTGTCAGCAGGATGTTGACGATGCCGGCGAGCGCCTTCTGGGTCGCGCCTCTATCGCCCTGAGAGTTATAGAGCGCATAGTAATAGCGCGCGGCCTCGTCGTAGTCCTGGACTCCTTCGGAGAGTTTGGCGAGCGTGTACAGCTCGCTCGACTTCCACGGAACCTTGTCGGCTTCGCGGCGCACGCGGAAGTCGGCCAGGGCGCTTGAGCGCCATCGAGCTTCCCTTGCTGCTGGTAGTAATAGAAGAGGCGGACGGCGGGGTCGGGCTCGTCAGGGCGTTTCGCGATCGACGCGCGCGTGTGGCGTCCAGGAATGTTCTTCAGCGAGCGCGTCTGCTTGAGCAGGTCGAAATAGTTCTGCACCAACTCCGCCGGCCAAAGCGGCTGGAAGTTGCGGTCGTATTCGGCCAGACCTTTTCGATCGCACCCTGACGGTAGGCGATGGTCGCGCGGGCCTTGACGAAAAGATTCGTCGTCTGGGAAAGCTTTCTGGTAGTCGGCGATGAATTGCTGTGCCGAGCTGAAGTCCTTCTGGTCGAGCAGGAAGTTGAAATAGCTGCTGTAGGCGTACTGCTCCTTCGGGTAGCGCGCCATCCACAGCTTGTACTGCTCGCGCGAGATTGTTCCCGGCAAGGCATGCGCCTGGATCACCTCAAAGATGCGCGTGAACGCCCGCCATGAACCCTGCTCGGCGGCGCTCAAGAGTTTTTCCTGGGCCGTGGCAGGCTGCTTGGCAACTTCATCCAGCGCGGCAATTTGTTCCTGCGGCCGCAGACGGCGTCCGTAGAAATCAGCGAGCGCCGAGTATCCTGCGGCGCGGTTTTTGTTCAGCTCGGCATATTTCTTCCAATGCGTCTCGGCCGCTGTGAAATCGAGTTGCTGCTCGTCTTCCATCGCCTGCAGCGAGAGCAGATCGGCATTCGCTGGAGCAGCGGCTACGGCTTTTTCCAGCTCGGGACGCACCTCTCGCGGAGGGCGCAAGCTGAAGACGCTTCCGCCCGGCGTCCACATGGCGCGGAAGAAGGATTGCTCGGCGCTGCTCTTGGCCTCGAGAGTCTGGATCCATTTGCCGAGTTCGCCTCGCGCAGAGAGGGCCAGACAAGCATTCCGAAAATTGCGAGTAAGAAGATAGCGATTACGGGAGGATTTCAATGGACACCTCCTGGCTGCCGATGTTGTGCGCAATGTCTTCAGCGGTGACCGTCAGACTTGTACTGGCCGGGCAGGGTTCGATCGGGGACGAGCAAGCTCACCCATGTTCGAGCCGGCGTCCGGGTTCCAGTGCAATAGCACCGCATCGACTCCGGGCATGCGGGCGATAACCGTGCGCGTCAGCTCACTTGCGCCCACGCGCATGCGAATGGCCTGGCCGGGACGGAACTGCGTCTTGTCGAGCCGCACTTCACTAGCGGCGGCTTGCTGGCGATGACAAAGCTCTTGTTCTCGCGGTAGACGTCGCCGTTCTTGTCGCGCAGCACCATGCGGACGTCGTAGGTGCCGTCGTTCATGTCGGTGGGAGCGAGAAAGCGCGTTTGCCAAATGTCTTCATCGGGCAGATAGCGAAGTTTCTTTACCAGTCCGAACGGAAACATGGCGACCACGGAGACGATGGCTTCGTCTGTCTTGACTCGCAGCACGGGGTCGCCGGGGCGGATGACGCGCGGACGCAGCAGCGACCGCGGAACAGCGAGGAACGAGGTGTACGGAGTAACGAACTTGTATTTGCGCGCCAGCCGGATGATCTCGTCGATGGTGGTGCGGTCTTCGCCGTCACGCTCGATCTTTTCCAGCAGCGCATCGACACGGGCCCGCGCCCACAAGCGCGGAAGTTGCGGATGGTCCGTGCTGGTCGCTGGCAGTGGCGACGCTCGGCATTCATATTCACGACTGCGCCTTCACGAACGCCGCGAACGTCGAACTCGGCTTTCGGCCTGTGGAGACTTGTACTGGCCACCCACGATGCCATCGATCCCGCGAAGGCGTTGTCCTGCAGCGCATAGATCATGTCGAAGACACTCCTCGGGCGTGGCGCTAAGATGCAACTGGCGCGACCGGGCTGCGCCCGATCTTCGAGAGGAAGGTCTGCATCTTGAACTCGATCGGTTCGGTGGAGCGCACGTTTTCCAGCACGCCTTCGTTGCGCGCCAGCATGCGGAGAAGTTGCAGGTTAGCATCGTCGCCCACGGCAAAGATGTAAGTGCGCGGGCGATGCACTTCCGGCAGCGCCGCCCATTGTCTTCGCGTACCAGGCGTCAGTTTGCCGCTGCTGATGGTTCCGCGAGTCGGCCGCCGTCGCTCAGGAGTAACAAGATAAGTTTCTCCGCTGCGCCTTTGCTCTGGTCCAGCCCGTTCTGCAGCGCGAGTTCCAGGTTGGTGCCGCCGCGTAAACGGCTGGCGCGGATGAAGTCCAGCGCTTTCTGCACCGTCGCCGGGTCGCCGGCGACGGGTGCGGCGAGAAACTTTGATACTTCGGAATTGAAGAGCAACAGATTGAAATGATCGGTCGGACGGAGCGAGTGCAGGATGCTTTCCAGCGCCTGATAGCTGCGCTCCAGCTTCTCCCATTGCATCGAGAGCGAATTGTCGAAGAGTGCGATGATGGTACGCGGCCCGCCGGCGGGCGTTAGCGGAAGCCAGCCGCGGTCTGCGACCCCATGCCGAGAAGCGCTTCTGCTTCGAAGAATCCAGGCTCATTGGTCGACCGCACAGGCGCCATCTCATCGGGCGAGGGTGTGCCTGAATTCGGATCGCGGTGGGTGATGACTTGCAGCGAATCTGCTTTCGCACCGTCGAGCGTGTAGCGGACGGTGAAATCTTCGGTGAAGGCGACGTTCTCGCCGCTGAAACTTCCGACCACCGAATGCTCATCTTGTTTTTCAATCTTCAAGGCAGCGTCTTGCTGAGCACTTCGAATTGCTTGATGGGGTGCGCCGAGGTCAGCTCGAAGTGGACTGTCATCTTGCGCGCGGTAAGGCCGTGATAAGCGTCGGGCCGCAAGGGATAGCGAAGAGCGACTTCAGGTTCTCGACGGGAATGCTCTCGTGGTATTCGATCTCCATGCGCTTGGTCCATGCGCCGGGATGGGGAAGATTTCGCGCTGAACGCGGCGGAGTGGCGGGCCTCTTCAGCGCCGCGCTCGCCTTGTTGCAAGAGTCCCGGGATCGATCTTTTGCGCGGTGAGCTGGTTGTAGATCTCTTCGGCGCGTTTACGTTCCAGGATGACGGCGGGGATGCGCGTGAGTCCGTCCCAAACGGCAAAATCGGAGATAGTGGCGCGGCTGGGCAGCGCGAAGACGTAGTTCCCTTCCTGGATCCCACCGGTGTGATTCGCGAAGATCTCGCGGACGAAGACACGCGCATCTCCGTTGTCAATGCGGATATCGATCTGCATCTCCTCCAGCGAGAGGACGGACGCATCGGGCTGAGTGTGGCCGCGTGGGCATCAGCACGCCGGCGTCCCCGAATGCGAAGTGATGCTACCAAAGGCAGAACAAACAACAGCCGCGAATTGCTTTCAGAGTCTATCATCGAACTTACTGGTGCAGCAAACTTTCCTCTTCCACATCAAAAACAAAATCTGTTTTCCGTTCGCACAACCGCACCAGACCGTTGTCGGTGCCGACGAACAAGCTTCCGTCTTTCGTGGCCAGCGCGGTCACGTTCAGCGACGGCAGACCCGCGATCGACGGCGCATCCAGCGCTGGCGCTCGCGATCGAAGACCCAAAGCCGCGCCCAAGAGTCCCGGCAAAGACATGCGACGGCGTCACCAGCAGCGCGTTCGGGTTCACGACGATTCCGAGGGCATGTCGGCGAAGATCTCCCAGTTGCCGTGATCGTCATCTCTCAGCACGCCTGCGCCGTAGGTGCCTGCGAACCATTCGTCATCCACGGGAGCGAGCGCGGTGATCCAGTTGTGCTTGAGTCCGGAGTTGGCGGTGGTGTAGCTGGCGCGCACAACTCCACCTTGCAGCACCGACAATCCGCCAAGCGTTCCGACCATGAGCTGTTGATTTGCTGCGTCGTCGGAAACGCCGAGCGCGTAAGCATGGTTGTTCACCAGGCCATGAAACGCGTAAAGGCTCCGGGCGCCGGTGGAGTCGAGGAAGGTGAGACCAGCAGGAGTGGCAATCGCCATCGCGCTGAGCGACGATCCCTTGGAGTTCGGTAAGAGCGCTACGTCGGTGACATGGTCCGCAATAAGGCCGTCTTGTTTGGTGAGAACTTGCTGAGTGTGCCCGAGCTGAATCCATTACGACAAGGCCGTTCGCGGTGGCAACCAGCGTCAAGGTCCTGTGCGCTGGGTCCTGCACGATGCGGTTGATGCAGAAGAGGCGGTCGTTTTCGGCGTGGATGCTGTCTCTGAGTGGCCGGTCCACCACATCGAGTCCGCGGTCGAAATATCCGACCCATAGCTTGCCGCCGGGAGCCACCGATAGCGCCGAAATGTTGCGTCGGCTCAGGACCGTGCCTTGCTGCTAAGAAGCGCTTCCAACCGCGGGCCACGTTGCGTGCTCACGTAGAGGCCGTCATTGGCGAGTGCGTAGATCTTGTTCTCGATCGCGAGGAGATGATCAACCTGTTCCGGCATGGGCCGCGGCGACGCGGCCGAACCGAAGCAGCGCGAGAGCCGTTCAAGAAAACGTCGAGCGTTCCCTGCTCCATGGTGCCGACCAGCAGATGGTCGCCTTGCGAGCAGCATGGTCTTGGGCAAATGCGCCCGGGCGCAAACGTGCGCGAAATCTTGCCGTCCTCGATCTCGGCGATGCCGTTCGCGGTCCCGACGAATGTTCTGTTACCGCGGATAGCAGACGAAAGCACCTGTTTGTCTGGCATGCCATTCTCTTCGCTATATCGCGTCGGCCTGTCCGGCGTGCCAGCGCAGCACGCCGCGATCGAGTGTGCCGATCCAGAATCTCGGACTCGTTACCGGCAAGCGCGGTCACATGCAAGTCGCCAAGCGAATCGTTGAATCTCGCGATGCGCTTCCCGTCGAAAACTGCAGAACTCCGCGCTTTTCGGTGCCGAGCAGCAGCCGTCCGGTGGACAGCGGCAGGAGCGTGGTGAGCGATCGAGCGGCTGTGTCGTCGGCAAGGAACTGGGTGAAGCGGTTGCCGTCGAAGCGCAGCAATCCTGCGCCGCTAGTCGCGATCCAGAGCTCCATCTCCTGTGCTCCGGTGATGCCGGTTGCCATCGCAACCACCGGTGCGGCGGGCAGCTCAAGCCCTACGCGATAGCTTTTCTTCAGAGCGCCATCTGGCCCGTAGAGCAAATATCCCAGCCGGACTGGAAAGATACAGGTTACCGGCGAATGCCACGGCATCGGTGAAACCCGCCGGGGCGGCAAGAGATTCGACGCCTGCAGGCACAACGCGCTCAAGACTGATGGCTTGGAATTTGATACCGGAAAGGGCGGCGACTTCTGCCGCAGACTGTTGAAGAGCGTGTCGCGCCTCCCAAAGTACGAATCCAATGGATGCCGCCAGTACGAGTCCGACCACGATCGGCGCAATGCGCCAGGTGCGTTTCATGAAAATGTTGCTTTTGACGGGTAGCGGCGAATCGGAATATACACCTTGCAAATCAAAAATCAACTGCTTGCTTCTTACCTGTTTTGCCGTGTTTTATATCTGTTTTATGGAACCAAGTGTCAGACTCAAAATCAACAACCTTCAGTTAACTTGCGGCGCTAGGTTGAGCTGCACCGCTCGTATAATCGCTGCAATGCCAGCCGTTCAAAAATATTTTGCGGTCGCGGTCTTTTTCTTCTGCGCTATGGGCCACTGCATCGCGCAGACGGAGAGCGGGGGCGATACCTTGATGGTGCTTCCCTTTGAAAACCGCTCGCATGCTCCCGGCCTCGATTGGATGGGCGAAGCATTTCCTGAAGTCCTGAGCCAGCGGCTCGGCTCGGCAAATCAATTCGCAGTATCACGAGAGAGCCGCGACTACGCATTCGAGCGATTAGGGGTCCCTGCGAATGCGAAACTTTCGCGCGCCACGCTGTATCGGATCGCCGAGCAGATGGATGTGGACGAGATCGTTATCGGCTCGTTTGACTACGACGGCGCGACTTTCTCTGCGCGTGCACGATCGTTGAATATGCGGACGCTGCAACTTTCAACGGAGCAAGTGGAATCCGGCCCGCTGACGAAGGTGATCGACATCATGACGGCGCTTACATGGGACCTGCAGCGGTCGTCGTCGCCGGCGCTCACCACTTCGCGCAACGATTTCATCGCGTCCTGGCCGCCGATCCGGCTGGACGCATTCGAGAATTACATCCGCGGCATCACCGCTTCTACAAAAGACGAGAAACTTTCGCGATTACGGGAAGCGGTGCGGATGAACCCTAACTACGCGCTGGCATTGCTGGAATTGGGCAAAGCGTTATACGAGGCGCGAGACTACCCGGCGGCGGCGAATGTGTTAACCCGAGTCAACATTTCAGACCCAGCATCTCTGGAAGCAAATTTCTATGTGGGCCTCGCAGCGTTCTACTCCAATGACTTGGATCGAGCTGAAAGTGCATTTGCGTACGTTGCGTCGCTGTTGCCGCTGGCCGAAGTCACCAACAATCGAGGGGTCGCGATCGCGCGCCGGGGCAAGCGCAATGGCCTCGAGTTTTTCATGAGAGCGGTCAAAGATGATCCGAAAGAGTCTGACTACCACTTCAATCTTGCGGTTGCACTTCTGCGAGGCGGGAATTCAGCCGACGCCACAAAACATCTGAAGGAGGCGCTTGCGCTGCAAGCTTCCGACCAGGAGGCCAAATCGCTACTTGAGACGTTGACGGCTACTTCGTCTTCGGCGACTCCGAAGCTCCCCTTGGAACGCATCAAGACCAACTACGATGAAAACTCCTTCCGCCAGATGGAGTGGCAGATCCGCAATGCGAACGAAGAGCGGATGGCCCATGCGGATGCAGAGACCCATGCGCGCTTTCACGTGGGCCGGGGTCAGCAGATGCTGAGCCAAGGCTTCGTGCTCGAGGCAGAGAAGGAATTTCGGGACGCGATCTCACAGGATGCCTCGCTGGCCGAAGGTCACACGGGCCTGGCGGAGAGCCTGGAGACGCGTTCGGCGAGCGCCCCGTCCGCCTCCACTGTGGAAGCCGCGCGGGCAGAAGCGCGGACTTCAATCAAGTTGAAACCGACTGCGGATGCCTACCTTGTGCTGGCGCGCCTCGATATGCGAGAGAATAAGCCTGATACTGCCTCGTCCAGTGTGCTGCAGGCGTTGACGCTGGAGCCCAAGAACGACGCAGCGAGTGCCCTAAAGAAGACGATCGACGCGCGGCTGGGGCAATCGCGTCCGGCGGAATGATGGAGGGTCTGATGAGATCGATACTTGCAAGTCTGCTGATGTTCTGCCTGTGCGGGTTCGCCGCAGCCGCTGACGTCTACAGGATCGACATCGATGACACCATCCAACCAGTCAGCGAAGACTACATCGCGCGCGCTATCGCCACCGCCGAAGAGAAGCATGCGGACGCAGTGATCATCGAACTCAAGACTCCAGGCGGGCTTTACGATTTTTCCACGCGATCGATCGTGGACAAGATTCCTCGCTTCGAAAGTACCGGTGATCGTTTATGTGCGGCCGGGAGGCTGGGCGGCCTCGGCAGGCTTCTTCATCCTGCAATCTGCAGACATTGCGGCTATGGCGCCGGGCACGAATACTGGCGCTGCGCACCCCGTGATACCTGGCTACAAGATGGACGACGTGATGAAGGAGAAGGTGGAGAACGATTCTGCAGCCTTCATCCGCTCGTATGTTTCCAAACGCGGACGCAACGTGGAAGCGGCGGAGAATGCCGTTCGCAAGTCGCTCTCATACACCGATGAGGAAGCCTTGAAGCAGAACATCATCGATGTGATCGCGAAAGACGACGCCGATCTTCTCAAGCAGATCGACGGCCGCACTGTCACGCGCTTTGATGGAGCTAAGATCACCCTGCACACCGCGAGCGACCACATCGTGACGCTGGACATGTCGCTCAAGCAGCGCGTGCTCTCGAGCCTGCTCGACCCGAATCTTGCATTCATTCTGTTCATTGTCGGAATCATGGCGGTGTATACCGAATTCAATCATCCGGGGGCGATTGTACCGGGGGTCGTAGGAGGCATCTGCATTCTGCTCGCGCTGTTCGCCATGCACTTACTTCCGATTCGATATTCGGCAGCGGCCCTGATCTTGCTGGCGTTCATTTTCTTTGCGCTCGAGGCCAAATTCCAAAGTCACGGCGCATTGGGCATCGGCGGCATTGTGTGCATGATCATCGGGGCGATGCTGCTGGTGGATGGTCCCATTCCCGAGATGCGAATCAATTGGAAGACCGCCGTAGGAGTGGCGCTTCCCTTTGGATTAATCACCGTGTTCCTGACCACGCTTGCCATGCGCGCCCGAGCCGCAAAAGTGACCACAGGAAAAGAAGGAATGATCGGGTTGATCGGAGTGGCGCGGTCGGAACTTACGCCGGAAGGCAAGGTGTTTGTTCACGGAGAGTTATGGAACGCAGTCTCCCCGGTGCCCATTCATAGTGGCGAAAAGATCCGCGTGAAAGCCGTTGAGGGATTGACGCTGGATGTCGAGCCAGCGGCGAGCTCGACTCCACAGAATTCGTAGACTCGGCTGCAACAGCCGCCTATCATATACAATCCGCGCACAGCTTCGAATGGAGAGAGTCATGCCTGGTATTGGGCTTCTTGGTTTCGCGATATTTGTTGTAGTGATTTATCTGCTAAGCGCTATCACCATCCTTCGGGAATATGAGCGCGGAGTGATTTTTCGTTTCGGTCACCTATTAGAACGGGCCAAGGGACCGGGGATCATCGTAGTCTTCCGCCCCTTTGACACAATGGCGCGCGTAACCCTGCAACAGGAAGCGCTCGAAGTTCCGCCGCAGGACATCATCACACGCGACAACGTGACGCTGAAGGTGAATGCAGTCATCACTTTGCGGGTGGTCGACCCGAACAAGGCGGTCAACGAAGTCTCGAATTACCGCTATCAGACTTCGCTGTTCGCGCAGACCAGCTTGCGGTCGGTGCTGGGCGAAGTGGAGCTTGACGAGTTGCTGGCTCATCGCGACAAGTTGAACGCTCGCCTGCAAGCCATTCTCGACGAGCGTACAGAGCCGTGGGGAGTGAAGGTTGTCAGTGTGGAAGTGAAGCAGGTCGATCTTCCCGAATCTATGTTGCGCGCCATGGCCAAGCAGGCCGAGGCGGAACGCGAAAAGCGCGCCAAGATCATCCACGCCGAGGGCGAGTTCAGCGCCGCGCAGCGCCTGGCTGAAGCCGCGCATGTGCTGGCGACCGAGCCCACCACCATGCAACTGCGTTACCTGCAGACGCTCACCGAGATCGGCGTAGAGAAGAATACGACCATCGTTTTCCCGTTGCCAATCGACATCGTGGCTGGATTCGCCAAGTTGATCGAAAAGAATGTTGCTAAGTGATCGCTAACGAAGACATGAGCCCCGCCGCGGCGAGGCTTTTTTGATCGCATCGAGGCACCTAGAAAGTGACTACCCGCGTACCCAAAAATGGACTAGCGGGAAAATGAAAACAGCCGCACACTAGCAGCATGGCAAAGCACTCTGAGATGTTCGGCGGCGCCGCAGATCAGGGCGACATATACGGTTATGAAGAGAGCACCTTCAGCATCCCCAAGGCACTCAGCCTGTTTTTCGGCGTGGTGCTGCTCGCGGGATTATTTTTTGGCGCCGGCTATCACATGGGCCACTCCGCCGCGCTCAATCAGCAAGCGGTTGCGGCGCAGGTGCCAGTGGTCCCTGCGTCAGTAGTGCCTCCGAAGGAAAAGCCAGCGGCGGCATTGGAGATTACCCCTGACCCCGTCGCCCCTGAGCCGGTGGTGCAGGAAACCGAGCCAGCGGCTACTGCGAAACAATCAGTTGAACAAACCAAGGGCAAGAGCGAATCAAAAGGCGCGATTGCGCAAGGTGGCTCTTTCACTGTTCAAGTAGCTGCGGTGCGCCACCAGGAAGATGCCGAGGCATTGCTGGGCGCACTGCGCAAGAAAGAATACCCAGTCTTCCTGGCGAGCGCGGCCTCCGATTCTTTATTTCACGTGCAGGTAGGACCGTTCCTGAGTCAGAAGGAAGCCGAAACCATGCGCGCGCGACTTTCCGGAGATGGATATAACGCGATCCTTAAGAAGTAGCTTCAGTCGGTATCGAAGCGCTGCTCTTTGAATGGATCGCCGTACATGTGGTATCCATTGCGCTCCCAGAACCCAGGCACATCGTGGTCGAGGAACTCGATCCCACGCACCCACTTCACCGACTTCCAGGCATAAAGGTGCGGCACCACCAGCCGCAGGGGATACCCGTGGTCGGGATCGAGCGGCTTGTCATCGTGATGAGTCGCGAAGAGGACGTCGTCGCGGTCCAGATCGGCAAGAGGCACGTTGGCGGTGAAATCCTGCTCGGCATGGACAAGCACGTGCGAGGCATCGGGCTTCGGATGCGCGAGCTTGATGATCTCGCGGAAGGCGACGCCTTCCCACAAATTGTCGAAGCGGCTCCAGCGGGTCACACAGTGGAAATCGCGCGTGACCTTCATGCGCGGAAGGCGGTTGAACTCTCCCCAAGTCAGCTTGCGCGGAACTTCCACGAGACCTCCGACCTTGAAGTCCCATGTGGCGGGGTCGAAGCCCGGGACTGAGCCGTAGTGCAGCACCGGCCACTTCAAGGTGAGCGCCTGGCCGGGCGGCAGGCGTCCGGCCTCTTTCATTTCGTGCTCGCGTTGTTTGCGTTCATTGCCTTCGAACATATGGGCTCTGACTGCGATTCTACCCAATAGATCGACCGGTAGAATCTCTGAATAGGTCTATATTGACATCCATCTATGCACATTGTATATTGATGACTGTCTATGGGGACAGAACTCAACACCGTGCTTTCCGCGATCGCCGATCCGACCCGCCGCCGCATCCTTTCGCTTCTGAAAGAAAAAGGATGCTGCTCTATAGAGAAATCCGTCGGCATGTGCGCCTGTGACATTGAAGCCAAGGTGGACCTTTCCCAGCCGACCATTTCCCATCACATGAAGATTTTGACCAAAGCGGGACTTGTGGAGTCGGAGAAGATCGGCCAATGGATGTGGTACCGCCGCAACGAAAAGAACTTGCGCGAGGCACTGAATTCCCTGCGCGATGAGGTGTGACCTTTTTTTATCTCGGTATATTGATATTTATCTATCTACAAGGAGAACGACGATGACAACCGCTTCCACCGCACCTCAAACCATAATGCCGGATGCTCTCAAAGCCTCCAGCTTAAAACTCCACGTTTCGCTCGACGTGAAGAACATGGAAGAGTCGATCCGCTTCTATTCCGCCCTCTTCGACATGAAGCCGACAAAGCTACGCCCGGGCTACGCAAAGTTCGACGCACAATTTCCTGCAGTCAACCTCGCAATACAAGAAAGGGACCACTGCTGCCTGCAGGGACTGAGCCACATGGGTATCCGCGTTCCGATCGCTCGCGGAAGTGACCACCACAAAAACGCGTCTCAACGCCGCCGGATTCAAGACGGAGGACGAGATGGGCAGCACCTGCTGCAGCGCGCTACAGGACAAGGTCTGGGCACGAGGACCCGAGCGGATTTCGCTGGGAGGTTTACGTTTTCAAAGGCGATATCCCGAAGAAGCGCAAGGACTGAAAGGCGAGACCGCATCTAGATGCGGATGCGTGCCTGCCTGAAGGAACAAAAGGGTGGAAGGATGTTACCTTCTCCCGTCCTTTAGCTTCTTGATAGCTTAGCGTGAGACTGAGGCGAACAGGTCGGAGCGCAGCAGCGTCTCGAACTTTTTGTCGTCGGTCTTGAAGTGGATCTTGAGCTGGTTGCTGTCGGAATCCACGGCCATACTCTCGATCGCGAGCTTCTCGACGCCCAGTGGCATTGGTTTCTTTCAATCGTTTACCGAGCTGCAGCATGGAGGAGAGGGTGGCGGCGGTCATATTGTCGGAGGTGATGACGTCGAGGTCGAAGTTGACGCCGTCATTGAAATCCATTTGGTAGCGCGATCCGATCAGCCGCTTCTTCACCATGTCGTAGTCGGCGAGCTTGCTCACGTCGCCGAGGGCGGAGCGCAAGCATATTCTGTGAACCTTTATCATCGAGGACGCTCCAGATAGGGCCACTTTCGACAGCGCCGATCAGGTCGCTGACTTTGCCGTTGGAACTCAGGGACGGCAGCATCGCCGTTGCGCGCATCGAGCGCTGCTTTGATCGCGGGCATGTCGCCGAAGAGCATGGTGTAGTCATCGAGGAAGGCCATCTGCATCCCGCTCAGCGGAAAAACGTGCGCGAGCTTGTACTTCTGTCCGGCGACTTTCTGCTTCTTGAATTTTGCCAGCACGGCCTTTGGAGAGAACTGGCCATTGGCGACTCCGATCACTTTTAGCCCGTTCTTTTCCGTGCGAAAAAGGGCAAAGGTGAGCTGGTCGACATCATTTAATTCCACGCCGGCGGACTGGAGCGCGGTCTCGAACTGCTTCAAGATTGTCGGGAAGAACACGCTCCTTCAGCGACAGCGCCGTAGGAGAATTTCGCAATGCGCGATAATCGACGGAGATGATCTGCTGGACTTCCGAAGGAATCACGGCGCGCGCGGACGTGCCCAGCGCAGCGGCAGAAGCAAAAACGGCCGGGAAAACCAGCAGGACAACCAACAAAATGAAGCGTTTCATGCGACCTCGATAAGTGCGGGCTTACAAAGACAAGATGCCAGATTCAGCAGCTTGGGTTGGACACAGTATATCGCTGTTTCAGCCAGCGAGGGTGGCGGCTTTCTTCTTGACGTCTGCAACGAACTTGGCGTCTTCCAGCGACTCAAGGTTGATCTCCACATTGGCAAGTGCGCCCGTAATGGCGGCCTTGGCGAGAGCGGCGCCCACGGTAAGATCTGACGCCATTTTGGGGTTGGTGATCGGCTTGAGAGTTTCGATCAGCGCTGCCACCTGCTTGGACTTCTCAGCCACGTCGAGCGGGATGCTGGTGGCGTTTCTTAAAGCCGCGTTGATAGCGCCAGAGCCATCATTCGATTCCTTTGCGGCTTTGTAGGCTTTCACCACGTCGTTATACGACTGCGCGTCGGCATCGACGGCAGCTTTCAATTCTTCACGTAAGACTGAAAGACGCGCGATGGCGTCGCTTAGTTCAGGCTCGTACTGTAGATATGCCTTCTTGCCGCGCGACATCGATGCGACCATGTGGCCAAGAGCTGCGGCCATTGCACCGGCGGCTGCGGAGGCGCTGCCGCCTCCTGGCGTAGCAGTCGGGGCAGCCAGGGCCTCGACGAATGGCTCGATGCCGGCGCGCAATCCACCAACGGCCATCTTGCCGCTCATCACTGCTGCCAGTCGATTCTCAAGTATGAGCGATGAATCGAAATTCTCAACCTGTAGGAACCATTCCGCGGCATCTTCAATGGCTTTCTTGGGGATCAGTCCGACGATCTCGCTCGACATCGGCGCTGCGCCATAGCGGGCCGCCTCACGCTTCACGTATTCGAAGACACGGGCGACGGGAGTCTGATCCGCATCCGTAAGGTTCATCGAAACCTGGGCTTGTCCGCGAACCAGAAAGCCGGCGCCTTTTACGAAACGCAATCCGCCGGAGGAAAAGCGAACGGCCTTGGCGATCTTCTTCGCTATCTCGACATCGGGCGTGTTGAGAAAGACGTTGTAGGCGACCAGGAACTTACGGGCCCCCACGACCGTCGTACCGGCGGTGGGATGCACACGAGTCTCACCGACATCAGGCTTGCGCGCAGGGTTGGTGCCGATCTCGGCTCGGATACCTTCAAATTGTCCGCGACGGATGTTCTCAAGATTCTG
This sequence comes from uncultured Acidobacteriota bacterium, assembly GCA_963711965.1. GTDB lineage: Bacteria > Acidobacteriota > Terriglobia > Terriglobales > Acidobacteriaceae > CAVQGF01. The sequence goes on from CAVQGF010000060.1 coordinate 25,284, forward strand.
TCGCTCGGGGATCTGTGCTGCGGCTTCGTAGAAATAGACAGGAATCTGATATCGCTTCCAAATCTCTTCGCCGACTTTGCGCGAGATTGCGACACAATCTTCGAGCGTGACGCCTTCGATGGGAATAAATGGCACCACGTCAGCCGCGCCCATGCGGGGATGCGCGCCGGTGTGCTGCGTCAGATCGATCAACTCTGCGGCCTTGCCGACGCCGCGGATAGCAGCCTCCCCGATAGACTCGCGGTCACCAACCAGAGTTATGACACACCGGTTGTGGTCAGAATCCATCTCACGGTCGAGCAAGTAGACGCCCGGCATCTTCATGGCTTCGACGATAGCGTCGACTTTGGCTTTGTCACGGCCTTCGGAAAAATTGGGTACGCACTCGACCAGTGTGGGCATGAGACATCAAGGATACCGATTCCCTGCCGTGCTTGGCTAGGGACTGGTTGTGGGACGCACAGGCAGCCAAGCAGCAACCAGCAAGCAGACGGCTACCAGGGTTGCCATGACACCGGGGATGATGAAAACGTATCGCCATGTGAGGACCGCAATTGCAACGTAGCAGAGCGCGAATGACCAGCGAATGAGCGGGGTCTGCGACAAAAAGTCCGGCTTCATCGAGGCGAGCTGCCAGCTGAGCACCGCGGAGAAAAGCAGGAACGCTGTTACAAAAAAGCCAAAGCCGAGAAAGAAATCCCAGTAAGTGCGATTGAATCCTTGGAAGCTGAAGTGGACGGTCTTCATCGAAGTGACCACGGCGTCTACGCCCCACAACGGATCGGTCTGGCGGAATCCGAAAGTATGGCCAGCAGCAAAGAGCACCAGCACAACTGACGCAATTCTATAAAACAACGAGGGCTTCACGAATTCCTCCAATCCGCCGGGACAAGACGTTACTTGAACCAGTTGTAGCCGATAGTGAATTGCAGACCGGAGTTGATGCCGGGGTTGCGGTCACCAATACTGGCGTTCGAAAGATGGAAAACCTTGCCTGTAAAGGTTACTGCCCGCTTGGGCTTAAGGAAGTAGTGAAAGCCAGCGCCGCCGCCGGTCACGAAATTGAAGCTGGAAGAGCCAGTCACGGGAAAATCGCGCGAGGTGGCCAGGAAGCCGCCGGAGATCTCGGCGAATGGTGCGATTTTTTTTCCGCGGGTGAAATTCCATTTGAGCACGACTGGATTGGCGCCGAATCCATACGTCACGCCATCGTGGGCGCCGAAGGCGCTGTCACCGTGAAAAACAGGATTCACCGGAATAATGTCGGCTGCCCATTCGAAATTGCCGCGCGCCCAGCCCTTGCCCATCTCGGGCGTGAGCACTTTGCCAATGCGTCCGCCTACCATCAGGAAGTTGAACTGGGTGGGATAGCGGCCGTCGGCATCGGTGGCAAAGCCGGCAAACAGCCCGAGGTCCCAAGGTTGGCTGCCGAGCGATTTGGAGGGAAGGTTTTGAGCGGTAGCGGAGCACACCAACAGCACGAGGGTCACGAGCAGCTTCATCGGCCAGATTCTCCGTTTGGGTGAAGGAAGAATCTATCAGTGGTCAGTGGTCAGTGGCTACTAGAAATAGAAAGTGCCGACTCGAGGGTCGGCACTTTCTCAAACCCCAAAAATCGCACGGCCGGGGCGGCCGTGCTACGCGATCAACTATGACGCGACTTCGGCTAGCTGCTTCTCGTCGATGTCGAAGTTTGAGTAGACGTTTTGCGTGTCGTCGAAATCTTCCAGCGCTTCCATCAGGCGGATCATCTGGCTGGCCGCAGAATCCTTCGAGCTTGATGTAGTTGTCCGGCAGCAACGCCACATTCGCTGAATCCGGAGTGATGCCGGCCTTCTTAACCGCTTCAACAACCGGCTCGAACGCTGCTGGATCGGTGATGATCTCGAAACTCTCGCCATCGTCGCGCAGGTCTTCTCCCCCCGCTTCGAGGATGATGTTCATCAGATCATCTTCTTTGGCAGAGGACTTGGGCACAACGATCGACCCCTTTTTCTTGAACATCCATGCGACCGAACCGGCTTCGCCAAGGTTCCCGCCATTCTTACCGAAGGCATGGCGGATTTCGCTGACTGTGCGGTTGCGATTGTCAGTGGAGACTTCTACCAGGATGGCGACGCCGCCAGGCCCGTAACCTTCAAAGGTGATCTCTTCGTAGCTGACGCCGGGAAGCTCGCCCGTGCCGCGCTGGATGGCCCGCTTGATGTTGTCTGAGGGCATGTTCTCAGCCTTGGCGGCGGCAACGGCGGTGCGCAGACGTGGGTTCTTTTCGGCATCTCCGCCCGACTTCGCTGCAATCGTGATTTCCTTGATGAGACGGGTGAAGATCTTGCCGCGCTTGGCGTCGAGTGCGCCCTTTTTATGCTTGATTGTCGCCCATTTGCTATGGCCGGACATTGAAATACCTCGCTTGGATTCTGAGATGCTTGCGGCTGCGTTTTGAGCCGCTTACGGGCGCACCGGACTGCGCCGCGCGCAGGAAACAACAGCAGATTATAGCAGCGGGTGTGGCTGGATTCCTAGCCGGGACCCGGGAGTTGGTCCGGGGCTGCAGGCGGCGTTTTGATGGAGTCGTCGAGTGCGCGTTGGTTCTTGCGGCGGTAGGTGTAAAGCACGGCCAAGAGCGGCGGAGCAAGCAAAACTTCCCAGAACGGAATGATGATGCCGAGGACAATCGGCGCGAGGATCGAGGCCCAGATCGGAACCTTCACCGTGCGCTTCATGATGTAGGGCTGAAGCCACAGGCCATCGACGACGGCTATAGCAGCGTAGAGAACCAGTAGCTCGAAGAACGGCTCCCATCGGAGATGATCGATGTCGGAGAAAAATATCGCCAGCGCGGGTCCGATCAAACCCAGGATCGCGCCTAGATTGGGGACAAACTGAAATGCCCCGCCCAGGAAGGCCCAAAAGGGAGCGAGCGGAACGCCTATGAGCAACAGACCGACCAGCCAAAGGCTGGCGACCGCCAGCGCGTCATAACACTGCGCAATGAACCAGTTCTTGAGTGCCGAACCGGTGGTGCGGGCGTGATGGATTATGGGATGGTCGGGCATTCTCATTCTTAGATGCACCATAGCAGGATTCCAAGGCCGAAGTACGATCGCGTGGAGGCCGAAGTAAGGGCTTGATTTCGGATGCTAAACTTAATCAAGGAGCACTCTCCGGATGAAATTTGGCGTTATCGTCTTCCCGGGCTCGAATTGCGACCACGATACTTACAACGTGGTGGCGGAGTCGCCAAGCAGCCGTGCAGCATGATCTGGCACGAGACTGAGAATCTGGAGAATAGCGACGCCATCTCGTCCCGGGCGGATTTGCCTATGGGGACTATCTGCGCACCGGCGCCATCGCCGCATTTGCTCCGGCTATGAAGGCCGTCAAGGATTTGCCGACGCAGGTGGATGGTCCTCGGAATCTGCAACGGCTTCCAGATCCTCTGTGAAGCCGGATTGCTCCCCGGCGCGCTGATGCGCAATGCCGGCCTGAAATACATTTGCAAGCAGGTCTATCTGCGCGACGAGACCACTGACTCGCCCTTCACCCACGCACTAAGAGGCCAGGTGCTGAAGATCCCCATCGGCACATGGAAGGCAACTACTTCTGCGACGATAGACACTGGCGCGAACTCAAGCGCAAGATCGCATCGCCTTCCGCTATGCGACTCCTGAAGGCGGATACGGCGGCCGCTAATCCGAATGGCTCGCTCGATAACATCGCCGGCATCTGCAGCGAAGGCCGCAACGTGCTCGGCATGATGCCGCATCCTGACCGATCAAGCGAAAGCTGCTGGGCTCGGCGGATGGGCTGAAGCTCTTTCAGGCTATGGTCGCTTCAGGCGCATAGCAAAATAATCCGGCAGCAACTCCGCTTTTCAATATTTCTTGGCAGCAACTCGCAGCCCTCCCGCTCTGGGGGTGAGGCATCTCAGTCCATGCTGTCCCCGAATACGAGATGAGGAGTGTGTATGCGAGTAAAGACGATGTTGGCAGTAATCACCGCCCTGGTACTTTGCCTCGGAATCTGGCGATGTCCAAGAACCGGGCGAATAATCCTTCTTCAAAGACGCTGTCAGCTCAGCCCTGGACCGCGATGGCTTCAAGGACGTGAAGGTCGATGAAGACCGCGACAAGGGCGTGATCACGCTCGACGGCAAGGTCAAGTCGGAAGAAGAAAAATCCAAGGCGAGATGATGCCAAAGCGGCAGCGCCGGGCATGATCGTCGCCAACCAGATCGCTGTCCAGCCGGAAGGCATGGAAGGCGAAGCCGAAAAAAATCGACAAGAACCTGGACAGCGGCATCAAGGACAATTTAAAAGCTGCATTCACCCAAAACGGCATGGATAAGCAGCACATCAATTCCGATGTCGATAACGGTGTAGTCACGCTGAAGGGCGATGTTGATAACGCCGGGCAGCGCGAGCAGGCCGAGAAAATCGCCGCTTCAGTCCCGAACGTTCGAGCAGGTCGTGAACGAGCTGGAAGTGAAGGGCCACAAGAAAGGCGCAGCCGCTGGCCGATAGGCAAGTGGATCGCGCAACACAGGCGGGCTTCGGCCCGCCCTTTTTTATTTTAGAAAGCTTCTTTGTTCACAACGTACGGCATTTTCTTGATGTCGCCATCGTAGTTGTTTTGAGCACATCGATCAGACCTTGCGCGCAGCGGCCAGCCATGCCGACGTTGGGGTCGGTGGAGAGGCGGGTGAGCTTGGCTCCGCTCGCAAAGTGATGCAGAAGGCGGCAGCGGTCCGCGATCGCCGGATCGCGCAAAGGCGAATCTGCAGGAAGCGGCTCTGTCTCGAAGACGTCAAGCGCGGCACCGCCGATCCATTTTTCCTTCAATGCTTTGTAAAGTGCAGCTTCATCCACGACAGGACCACGCGAAGTATTCACAAGGTACGCGCTCGGCTTCATCTTGCGAAGGTTTTTCTCATTGAAGAGATGGTAGGTGGGGGTATCGCTCTCGCCTTCACGAAGAAGCGGCACGTGCACGCTGACGTAATCGGATTGTTGGAGACATTCATCGAACGACACGTATTTGATGATTGTCTTCTTCTGCAAACCTGCTGAGACGCGCGCGTCCATGATGGCCTGCATCTTCGAGACGAATCTGGTTCTGGTACGCCGGGTCGTAGCCCAGGATGTTCATATCGAAGCCGGTGCACTTTTTGATGAGCGCGAGGCCGATCCGTCCGGTTCCGATCACAGCGACGGTTTTCCCGGTGACTTCATCGCCCAGAAATGGAAGATAGGATGCCACGAACCCCATTTGTTTTCGCGAACAAGGTGCTCACTGGCCCACAGCTTGCGTGCGAGCGCTCCAGCATGAAAAAAGCGAATTCTGCGGTAGCTTCGGTGAGGACGTCTACAGTGTTGGTGAATGGGACCTTGTAACGGTTCGCGTCGGCGCGATTGATATTGTCAAAGCCGACGGCGATCTGGGCGACGACTTTGAGCTTTCCCTTCCCTGCTTCGAAGATTCAGCGTCGATCTTATCGCGCAGCGTGGTGATCAGTCCGTCGACGCCGGACTTCACTTTTTCAATGATCAGAGATTTTGGCGGCGCTTCGGGTCCGGGGTAGACCTCAACTTCATAGCCGCGCTTACGCAACAGCTCGATGGAGTCGCCGATGTCGCAGGTGGCGAAGACGCGCTTGGTGCTCATTGCTAAAGATTTTTCTTGGCCCAATCGCCCACGCGATCAAGGGCCTTCTCGATGTTCTCAAGGGAATTAGCGACGCTGAAACGAAAATAGCCTTCGCCGAAATCGCCGAAAGCGGTACCCGAGAAACCCGCCACGCCCGCTTCGTCGAGCAACGCATCCGCAATTTTCTTCGATGTCCAGCCCGTCTCCTGATGTTAGGAAACATAGAATGCACCTTTCGGTTCGAGCAGGAAAAGCCTTTGATCTTGTTCACTCGGGTGTAGAAGACATCCCGCCGCCGACAACTCGGTGCTCATCGTGTCGACCGAAGATTGGTCTCCGCTCAGGGCCTCGATCCCAGCAATCTGGGTAAAGCTGGCGGTGCAGGAATTCGAGTTGGTCATCAGCCGCGATCATGTGGGTAGCGAGGTCGGCCCGCATCACACCGTATCCCATTCGCCATCCCGTCATTGCATAGGTCTTAGAAAAACCATCGAGCAGAATGTCGGTCCTCATCCGTCTACAGACATAATCGATAATGCTTACCCTCGAAGATCAGTCGGCTGTAAATCTCGTCGGAGAGGACCATGATATCGCGGTCTCCGATGACGCTCGCCAGTCGCTGGACATCCTTTATCGGTCAATGCCGCCGGTGGGGTTCTGCGGAGAATTAAGATGATAAGCCTGGTACGATCGGTGATCTGTGAGGCGAATTCATCAACGTCCAGTCCGAAATCCGTCTCTTCCCGCAGCGAACCGGAACCGCGCTGCCGCCCACAAAATCGATCATGGACTCGTAGATCGGAAAGCCTGGATCGGGGTAGATGACCTCATCTCCCTCTTCTAGCAGTGCCAGAATGTGAAGAAAATAATTGGCTTACCGCCCGGGACTACGACAACCTCGTCGCTGGATAACCTTCACGCCACGGGACTGGCTGACCTCATCGCAATGGCCTGGCGAATCTGGGAAGGCCGGCAGACGGGCCGTAATGCGTCCAGCACCTTGCGAGGGCCTCTACCCCGGCGTCGACCACGTTCCGGGCGTGTCGAAGTCAGGCTCGCCGATCTCGAGGTGGACGATATCGCGTCCCTTGGCCGAGCCGCGCGCCTTCGCCAGTACCTCGAAGGCAGTCTCCGTGCCCAGGCGGCTCATGCGGCGGGCAAGGCGCAGTTCTGATTGTGTGGCTCTGGTCATAGTCCGACTGAAGATGATACCTGCGCAGTAGGCCTGCCGGAGGTGCGTGGCAGTACATGGTATCTTCGAAGGCACATGGCGAAGTACCTCATTACTGGCGTCGCCGGCTTCATCGGCTCGGCGCTGGCCCATCGCCTGATCGAGGATGGGCACATGGTGCGCGGCGTGGACAACCTGATTACCGGGAAAAAGAGAACCTCGCCGGATTGAACAAGCTCGACTTCAGGGAAGTCGACATTCTGGATGCCGCGGCCATGGCAGACGCTTATCGTGACATCGACTTCATTTTGCACGAGGCCGCCCTCGGATCGGTTCCTCGCTCCGTCACCGACCCGGGCAACACCAACAGCAACAATGTGGAAGGCACGCTGAACGTCTTACTGGCGGCTCGGGCGGAAGCGGAACGCACCAAAAAGAGGGTACGAGTGATCTTTGCGGCGTCGTCATCTGCCTACGGCGACACGCCTACACTGCCCAAGCGCGAAGACATGTTTCCGAATCCCATGTCGCCCTATGCAGTGACTAAACTTGCCGGCGAATTCTATATGCAGGCCTTCTGGCGGGTGTATGGACTGGAGACGGTGTCGTTGCGCTACTTCAATATCTTTGGGCCGCGTCAGGATGCCGACTCTCAGTACTCAGCGGTGATGGCCAGATTCATTACATCAATGCTGCACGGCAAGCAGCCCACCATCTTCGGTGACGGTACTCAGAGCCGCGACTTTACTTATATCGACAATGCCGTCTCGGCTAATCTTCTTGCATGCACGGCGCCAGCGGAAAATGTTTGCGGAAAAGCGTTCAACATTGCCTGTGGCGGACAGGTCACACTGAATCAGATGGTTGATTCGTTAAATCGGCTGATGGGGACGGATGTGAAGCCAATCTATGCAAGCGAGCGCGCCGGCGATATTAAGCATTCGTTCGCAGACATTGGGCTTGCGAAAAAAGCCTTTGGGTACATGCCGCTGGTGAGCTTTGAAGATGGATTGAAGAAGACGATCGCGTGGTATCGCGGAGCCGTGGTTAACGCCTAGTCTTCTGGGGCGAGCCTCAAAATTATTCTTTTTCTTTGGAAATATTGACTTCGGCACGAACGACGCGGTCCACCGAATAGGGCACGCGCTTGGAAGGCTCGTAGTAGTGACGGACCTGCATCTCTCCCAGCAAACCTAGCGCAACCAATTGCACTCCCGCCAGAATGAGCACGGCAGCGAACATCATGAGTGGGCCGTGGGCAGTCATGATGTCGAAGTGATAGAGAAATTTCTCTGCGGCCAGGAAAGTCCCGAGCCCGCCACCCAGCAACACGCTCAGCATCCCAAACGTCCCAAAGAAATGCAAGGGACGAGAGAGATAACGCAGAAGGAAGCGGATGGTAAGGAGGTCGAAGAAGACGCGGAAGGTGCGTCCGATACCGTAGTGCGAAACTCCGCGCTCGCGGTTGATGTTCTTAATGGGAATCTCGCAGATGGTGGCGCCATGCCACGACGCGAGTGCCGGAATAAAGCGGTGCAGCTCACCATAGAGCGGAACTTGCTCGATCAATTCGCGGCGATAAGCTTTGAATGTAGTGCCAAAGTCGTGAATATCAACACCGCTAAGTTTCGCCATCAGCCAGTTAGCGATGCGGGAAGGAATGCGGCGCATTACGAAGTTGTCGATGCGTTGCTTACGCCAGCCGCTGACAATGTCGTAGCCTTCCTCCAATTTTTCGAGGAAGAGCGGAATGTCGTTGGGATCGTGTTGCAGGTCGCCGTCCATGGCGATCACATATTCGCCACACGCATTGTCGAAACCCGCGGCAAGAGCGGGAGTCTGACCGAAGTTGCGGCGAAGCTTGACTACGACCACGCGCCGGTCAACGGCGGCAATCTCCTGCAGATGGACGAAGGTGAGGTCGCGGCTGCCGTCATCGACGAAGACCATTTCAAAGGTCTCGCCGGTGGATTCCATGACGTTTTTCAGGCGGTCATAGAGCTCGGTGACGTTCTCTTCCTCGTTGTGAAATGGCACAACGATAGAGAACCGGACGTCCGCTTTGATCTGCTCAGTACTCATGGGAACAGAGGTCAATTATACCCTGCTTCGCAAAAGAGGCAGCGGCCTGGGAACCATCGCCATCAAGGGCGTTCCGAGGGAGCAAAACTCCTTGTTATGATGGGATTCGACGGCCCCGTAGCACAAATGGATAGTGCACCGGTTTCCTAAACCGGCAATCCCAGTTCGATTCTGGGCGGGGCCTCCAGCTTCAGGAGGCAGAAGTAATTCGCAGGAGGTAGGAAACCCCCTTAAATTCTCTGCTCGTGAGCTGTCTGCTTGGAAATCGCTCCCGTTTTAGATCGTTCTGCCGCCGGAGGCGAAGCGCAGTAATTCGCGCAGGCGCGCGACCTTTTCATTCTCTTCCACATTCTGGGCGTCGAATTCGACGCCATAGCGATAGCCGGAGCGATTGCGTACTACGGCGGGACGCGCAGCGGTTCGCTCGAATACGGCGGGGTGAATTCCACCCAAAGGCTCTCGCCCAGCTTGGCTTCCATTCCAACGAAAATCGCCATACCGCCCTCGCTCACCTCGTTGCCGCGTCCATTCACGATCAACGTCTTGCTGTCACGATGAGTGACGATGCGAACGGGTACGTCGAGCTTGAAGCGGGGCCAGCGCCGTTCGGCGGCGAAGCTGTGGGTGCTCTGATGTCCGATCTGGGTGGCCATGCCGCGATGGTACGACGTTCGCGCTCCTGGGAATAGTTACAGAAGTCTGCTTCAGGTGGCCGGATGGGCAGTGAGAAGACAGTATCTGGTACCTAGTACTTGGTACTCCTAAGAATACTCAAAGACGCGCGAAGCCCCGGTGAAAATGCTTGGATTGTGACAGGACGGGCCATCCTCGGCCAACCGGCCATTAAGCAGCACCTTCCAATCCGGAAGAAGCCTGCCCATGCCTAAAACCCTCATTTCCCTCGTCGTCTCACTCGCACTAACGGCGAGCGCAGCAGCACAAGTGTCGATCGTTGTGCACCCGAAGACTGCCGGACTGACCTTTACACAAACTCAGCAGTTCACCGCGACTGTGAGCAACACCACCAATAAGTCGGTTCGCTGGACGGTGGATGGAGTCACGGGGGGCAACAGCACGGTTGGCACGATCTCGACCGCGGGCCTTTACACTCCGCCACACTCTCTCGGGACGCACACGGTACGTGCCACAAGTCTCGCAAACACTACCAAGAGTGCGACCGCAAAGTGATAATGACCAACTATTCCGGTCTCTACACCTGGCATAACAACAATTCGCGCAATGGACTCAACAGTAAAGAGGTGGTACTTACGACTTCAAACGTAAGGTCCTCGCTTTTTGGAAAGCTTTTTTCGCGCACGGTTGATGGGCAGATCTATGCGCAGCCACTCTATGTTGCGAACTTAACCATCCCGAATCGCGGGCCGCGCAATGTAGTGTTCGTCGCAACGGAGCACGACAGCGTCTACGCCTTCGACGCTGATGGCAAGAGCACCTCGCCGATCTGGAAGCGCAGCTTCATCGACTCGGCGAATGGAATAACTACGGCACAGAGCTCTTCAATCCCCGAGACGAATATCACGCCCGAGATCGGGATCACCGGAACGCCCACCATCGATGGGACCGGCAAGACTCTCTACGTGGTCGCGAAGACGCTGGAGAACGGTGCTTACGTCCATCGTCTGCACGCCCTTGATACCGCCACTGGCGCAGAAAAATTGGGCGGACCGGTTCAGGTCACTGGGTCAGCTCCCGGTGTGGGATTCGGAAGTGTGAACGGGATGATCCCCTTCGACAGCACAGCCTCCCGTTACGCGATCCAGCGAGCGGGCCTCGCCCTTTCGAATGGCGTACTCTACGTGGCTTTCGCGCTTCACCTCGATCGCAACGGATTTCACGGCTGGGTGATCGGATACGACGCGGCAACCCTGGCACAGCGATTCATAATCTGCACGACGCCGGACGTGCACAACGACACCAGCAAAGATGGCAAAGGCGGGGTGTGGATGGGGGCCTCTGCTCCGGCCGCGGATGGGACCTATGCATTCGTCGTGTCCGGCAACGGCAGCTTCAATGCAGATAGTGGCGGGCACGACTATGGCGACTCCGTCATGAAATTAACTTCCGGTGGCGTGGTCAACGATTACTTCACTCCGTTCGACGAACAGACTCTGCAAACTCAATGACAAAGACCTGGGATCCACCGGTGCGGTTTTGGTGCCGGGACAGACCTCAGCCCACCCGGGCGGCCTGATCGTATCGGGAGGGAAAAACGGAAAGCTCTACGTTCTCGACCACAACAATCTCGGCCGGCACCAGACCACAAGCGATAGCCAGATCGTCCAATCGTTTGCTGTCGGAAACGGAGTTTTCAGTACACCCGGAGTGCTGAACAGCACGTTCTACCTGGTGGCCGCGAATGACGTGCTCAAGGCCTTCCATATGAGCAACAACCTGCTGCCGACGTCGCCCACGGCAAAGGCCGCAGTCACCTACTCATTCCCGGGAGCAACGCCAACGGTCTCAGCAAATGGAAGTTCGAATGGTATCGTGTGGACTTTGCAGCGCATATCAGGGGCGAATGCGGTGTTGCACGCCAACCAGGCCTCAAACGTCGCTACGGAGCTCTACAGCAGCAACCAGGCAGGAAGCCGCGACCTGCCGGGAACGTCGATCAAGTTTGCTGTGCCGACGGTAGCGAATGGAAAAGTTTTCGTAGGCACTGCGACCAAGCTCACCGTCTACGGAATGTTGCCCTGATCAGCGTTGGGAATCGCATCACGCTATTGGACTGATACTCGAGACAACTAAGCCGCCTAGGTTCCTGCCCGAAAGGTGGACGCGGTTGCAAACCTGTGTGACAGCGCTGCCATCCAACGGAACTCAAGCTACTGAATTGAGGAGAAACTATGGCTAATCAGAATGACGTTCGAGACATTTGCAGGACCTTATTGAAAACGACCGTGACGGTCAGAACGGCTACCGCGACGCTGCAGAGCACGTCACCGACTCAGGAATACGCTCATTTTTCCAGGAACAGAGCCTGGAACGTGCGCGTTTTGCGGGAGAGCTGGAGCAGCTTATACGAGACTTCGGCGAGTCTGACCCCGATCGCACCGGTTCGGTAGCCGGGGCAATGCACCGTAAGTGGATCGATGCGAAGGTGGCGCTCGGAGGTGGAGACCACACCATCCTGGAATCAGTAGAACAGGGTGAAGATGCGGCAAAGCGAGCATATGAGAAGGCGATCAACGCTTCCCTTCCGGCGAATATCAAGGAAGTGGTTCAGCGCCAGGCCGAGTCAGTGCGCGCGGCGCACGATCGCGTGAAGCTGCTGCGTGACCAGTTGAAGAAAGCGGCTTAGAGCTATTCCGCGGGTGGCGGTGGAGCGACTTTCATCTTCACCGCCGCCCCAGCGGAAAGCAGAATGGCACGTGGCAATGCGCCGTCGGCGCGACGAAATCTCGCAAGAGCGCTCACCGAACCGATACCCAACTGGCGCAGCAGAGTGTGTCCGGGAGCATCTTCGACGTCGTACAAGTCGCGTGGCAGAAAGTACGCCTGGCCCAGCAGCAGCAGTTCACGCTCGCTGCGAATCTCCTGACTGAATTCCGGATCGAGAACGGTGACCCAGAAAACGTCGAATTCCTGAGTCTTGTCTGCTTCCTCGTCCGCAGAGTTGATCAAAACAGAGTGGTTGAATTCGTCTGCCGGCACAGGAAGCTCATGTTGCGACCCGGGAGCGATCACGTAAAGGTTGAAGCGGTGGTCGCTCGCCTTGTCGTCATGGACGATCGAACCAAGGAGCCACGGGCCGTACGAGAACAACCGCGAGCCTGGCTCGATGACTGGCTGAATCTGAACCTCATTGCCGGAGAAATATGCCGACGTCACAGGGCGCTGCTGGCGCTTCTCGGCAGCAATAACAACGAGCACGCTCGCGACCAGCAGAATCACAAAAATCGACAGGAACCGTGCCGCTCGCGAGACCATTCTGGTTCGGATTATGGCACAATCCGGAAAAAGCATCCGCGGGACTCGATCCACATCAAAATCGAGTACTCTGAAATAACTCCATGCGCAAGATACTGCAGCACCGTCCGCTACGATTCGTGTTCCTCGCCAACATGATCTCCATGTTCGGCAGCGGCATGAATTCCGCTGGCGTGACCTGGTACGTGCTGCAGAAGACCCACTCGGAAATCTCGCTCGGCTGGCTGTTGGTACTGACGACGCTTCCCGCGATGGTGGTGCTTCCCTTCAGCGGAGTGTTGATCGATCGAGAAGATCGACGGCATATCGTCATGCTGCTGGATGCGGGGCGCGGCCTAGTGATCCTGGTGGTGGCGCTGATCGCAATCTTTCATCCAGCCTCCCTGCACCTGTGGCAGGTTTACGCCATGAACGTGGTAGTGGCGGCGGGATTCTGGATGTTCTGGCCGAGCATCACTGCGCTGATCCAAGAGCTGACGCCGCAAGCTGAATTCGTCCACTCGAATACATTTCTGATGGCGGGTGTGCAAGGCGGCTGGTTGATCGCCGGCGCGCTGGTCGGGTTCATCTACAACCACGTTGGGATTGGCGGAGTATTGCTGATCGACTTTGCCACCTATGTGGCTTCGTTCCTTTGTTACTTTGCGGTGCGCAGCGGAAAGCAAGTGGTTGCGCGTCCGGAACTTTCAGCGGAAGCTGCCGCTGCGAAAGCCGAAGGTGCGCTGGCGCACTTCACACACGAGATGCGCGAAGGGATCGCCCTCATCCAGGGGAACAAGTTCCTGAAGTTTGTCGGGATCAGTTGGGCATTGTTTCTAGGCGGCATGCTGACGCAGCAAGTGATCACCGCACCTTTAAGTGACCGCATCTTGCACGCGGGCGCCAGCGGCTTTGGCTGGATGTACGCCGGATGGGGCGTAGGAGCATTCCTCAGCACGCTATACACACCGTGGATGGTTCGCAAGATGGGGCCTCGTCCGGCCGTGGCATTGTGCATGGCGGTGATGGGTGCCGGACTCTTTTTTGCGCCTTACACGCAGGTCGTTCCCATAGCCGTCGTCACTTACTGGATCATCGGTTCGGCGCGCGGTGCGGGTGGCGTTGCTTTGTCGAGCACGCTGATGGAATCCGTAGCTCCGCACTTCATGGGGCGCGTACAGAACACCTTCTATTTCGCCGGGCTCATGATGCAATTAGTGCTAGGAGTATCGGTGGCTTACGTTGCCCATACCTATAGCTTGACAGCATCGTTTGCCATGATCGCAGCAGTCTTTGCGACGTCGTTCGTGACCTCGATCTGGCCTATCGACATGCCTGTGCCGCAAGCTCCGGTCCAAGTGGCGGTCGCAAGTCCAACCGAGCCAAGCTCCGAGGAGGCCCGGGCCTGATGCGGCGCATTTGATATCCTTTTCAATTCTGCGAGGATGACAAGAATGTCGAATGCGATGCAGGGCCGGACCGCCGTGGTGTTTGGAGTTGCAAACAAGCGCAGCATCGCGTGGGCGATCGCGCAAAGGCTACAGGCTGCCGGCGCCACGCTGGCGATCACTTACCAAAATGAACGCCTGAAAGAAGAAGCGGACGACCTGATCAAATCACTCCCCGGTGCCGAGGCGTTTATGTGCGACGTCTCGAGCGACCAGCAGATCTCTTCCCTATTCGCAACCCTAAAGGAGAAATATGGGACGCTCCACACCGTGGTGCACAGCGTCGCGTTTGCTCCGGCCGATGAATTGAAGAACGATTTTGCGCAGACCACGCGCGAAGGATTTCGCATCGCCCTGGATGTGAGTTGCTATTCCCTGATTGCGGTAAGCCGCGGCGCAGCACCGTTGATGACTGAAGGTGGAAGCGTCGTCACGCTTACTTACTACGGCGCCGAACGCGTGGTCCCGCACTACAACGTAATGGGCGTAGCCAAAGCGGCGCTGGAGTGCTCGGTCAGGTATCTTGCGTACGATCTGGGAAAACAAAAGGTACGAGTGAATGCCATCTCCGCCGGCCCGATCAAGACGCTGGCGGCGCGCGGCATCTCCGGATTGAGCGATATGATGAAGACGCACGCCGAGCGCGCTCCCTTGCAACGCAATGTAGATGTGAATGAGGTAGCCGATACCGCGGTTTTCCTGTCGTCAGATGGCGGAGCTGGCGTCACCGGCGAGACCATCTACGTGGACTGCGGTTACAACATCATGGGGTTTTAGAACCCGTTGCTCGTTTCTTGTTTTTCGTTTCTGGAAAATCACCTTCCACCAATTCACCTGGCGCTGAAAATGATCCTGCGATCGTTTTCACCGAGACGTTCAATTTTTATCTCGGCGTCGGCTTCGTTGCGGAAGCGCTCGAATTTTTCTCCCCACTCAAGAAGGATCAAGCTGCGTTCGTCGCGCAGGTCGTCGATGCCAAGCGTTTCCAATTGTCGTTGTGAATCCACGCGGTAGAGGTCGATGTGGTAGATGGTTGCCGCCGGGCCGCGATATTCGTGGACCAAGGTAAACGTTGGGCTGGTCACATTTCCCTGTGATTCAACTTTAAAGCCTTCCGCTATACCTTTGATAATAGTAGTCTTACCAGCACCTAAATCGCCGGCCAAAATGACGATTTTGGGCGGCTGCAGAGGAGCGACAAGTTGCCGGCCGACAGCGATTGTTTCCTCAGCGGAGTGGGTCAGGTATTCAGCAGGAGAGTTCCCCATCATCCCAACCTGACAAAGCGCTCGTGAGCAAGCGTAGGAATTACGCGAAATGCATCAGGAAGAAATTTTAAGAGATCGGTAGCGATCAGCGAGTGCTCACCCAAACGGTCTCGAGTGAGGTCCCCGGCAAGGCCGTGAAGGTA
This sequence comes from uncultured Acidobacteriota bacterium, assembly GCA_963711965.1. Lineage (GTDB taxonomy): Bacteria > Acidobacteriota > Terriglobia > Terriglobales > Acidobacteriaceae > CAVQGF01. The sequence continues at coordinate 40,972 of CAVQGF010000060.1, forward strand.
GACTGCCGCCACTACATGCAACATTAACTTGGTGTGGTCACTCTTGTTATTGCCGCTGACTGCCTGTGCAACCAGACCCGCGATCATGCCGGTCAAGATGTCCCCAGTGCCTCCGGTTGCCATGCCGGGATTGCCGGTTGTGTTGACCCATACGCTTCCCGCGGGATCAGCCACAACGGTGTGATGACCTTTTAATACAACGATGCAGTAGTGAGCGGACGCAAACTCGCGCGCTACTTTCACGCGGTCCTGTTGAACTTTGGGGACGGAGAGTCCGGTGAGACGCGACATCTCGCCAGGGTGCGGCGTAATGATGAGAGGACGATTACGTCCGTGAAGTTCTTCGATCTTTCCCTCGAAGGCGTTGAGACCATCGGCGTCAATGATGAGCGGAAGGCGACACTTGGCGGCGAGCAGACGAACAAACTCGGCTGAATCAGGGTGACGGGAGAGTCCAGGGCCGACCGCGACCACACTCTTGTTCTCCTCAATCTCTTCTAACCTACCGAGAGCGTCGAGCGCGATCGTACCTTCTGATGTCTCCGGGAGCGGCTCGGTCATCAATTCGGGAGCGTATCCCGCAACGGAGGGAAGAACGGAGCGAGGCGTCGCCACCGTGACTAAGCCTGTACCGGTGCGAAGGGTCGCCATTGCAGCCATCGCCGGCGCGCCAGATTTTCCCAGCGAGCCACCAATGACGAGCACATGTCCGAAGGATCCCTTATGCGAATCGGGTGCACGCCGCGCGATCACGGGTTCGATGTCGGCGGCGGTGATCGCATGTATATTGAGCGACGATTGGATGGCCGCGACGGGACTTCCTAGCTGGGTGATGAGAGTCGGCCCTGCGGAAAGAGCCGCGCCCAGATGCGCGCGCCGCGGTGCGGTAAAGGTGACAAGGGCGGCGGAGGGCGCTCGATCGCTGGCAGATTCAACACCACCGCGATCGGAATCAGCATCGACTCCGGACGGCACGTCGACAGAGATGACGGCCCGGGATATGCCAGATTCAGGATCGAGTCCCAAGGCGGCAGCATGCATCAATTGAATGGCGTGTTTGGGAAGTCCGCTCAATGGGGGACGGAACCCAGAACCCAAAATCGCATCGACCAGTAGGTCGGAGGCGAAGACGGTTTGCATGGCTGCCTGCTCGAGGTCGGATTCGGACCTGGCCGTAATCGCAGGCACGGGCAACAGGCGAAACATTTCCGCAGCATCGCCGCTGAGGTCTTTGGAGTCGGCGAGAAGCAGGACGGAGACGATTCGTCCCTCTTCGTGAAGCTTGCGAGCGACGACGAAACCGTCGCCGCCATTGTTCCCTTTGCCACAAATCACGCCGATGGATTGGGCGTCGGGATAGTGCTCAAGAATGTAGTCGGCGACAGCGGTGCCGGCATTTTCCATCAGCACGCGCGTGGGCACACCGAACTTTTCAGCGGTGAGCCGGTCGATCTCACGCATTTCCGCAGAGGTCACGATCTTCATGGGATCACAAATAGGGTTCGCTTTCGACGAGGGGCTGATTGTAAAACAAAAGCCCCGCCGCAAAGACTTCGCAGCAGGGCCTGATTGTAAGCTTCGGATCCGGTTAATCGCTCGCAACCGGAACTTTTGCCAGAGCTTGTTGCACCTTGCTGTGCTTGCGGCTATAGCTGAAGTAAATCACCATGCCTAACAGCAGCCAAATGACTAACCGCAGCCAGGTCAGAGAATTCAACCCGAGCATGAGGGCAAGCGAAACTACAATGCCCATGATGGGGACGAAGGGTACCCATGGAGTTTTGAACGGGCGATGTAAGTCGGGACGTTTCCCCCTGAGCATCCACACGCCCGCGCAGACGATGACAAACGCGAGAAGGGTACCAATGCTGACCAATTGCCCCAACTCTCCGATGGGAACCAGGGAACCCACCACCGCTACACAGAAACCGACGATAGCGGTAGATTTCCAAGGGGTACGAAAACGGGGATGAATGTCGCAAGCCCACTTCCAAAGCAGATCCATCCCGCGACATGGAATAGAACACGCGCGATTGGCCGAGCAGCATGACGAGCATCACGGTGCTTAAGCCCGCTAGAGCACCTGCATTCACCACATAACTTCCCCACTTGATTCCGGTCTCGCGGATGGCCAGCGAGACAGGGGCGCCGATGTTGAGCCGCGAGTAGTGGACAGCAGCGGTCAACAACCCCGAGACCAAAATGTAAAGGACGGTACAAACGATCAAAGAACCCAAGATGCCCTTGGGCATGTCTTTCTGGGGGTTCTGGCCTCCTGAGCAGCGGTCGAAACAGCGTCAAAACCGATGTAAGCGAAGAAGACGACGCCGGCACCGCGCAGGACTCCCGACCATCCATACGACCCGAATTACCCGAGTTCGGAGGAATGAACAGGCTCCAATTCTGGCGCGCGACATCGGGATGTTTCAGATACAAACGCCCCGGCAACTGCGATAAAGGTGAGAACCGCGAACAGCTTCACGAAGACGACGGCGGTATTGAAATTCGCGGATTCCTTAATGCCAACGATCAGGATCGCACGGTGACAGCGATGATGGCCAGAAACGCGACCAAGTTGAAGACGGCCGTGGCATGCTGAAGGGCACGTGCCAGTCGACCTTCAAGGAATCCAAAACATCGAGTGCTATCTCCGCGGCTCCACCGGTCCTGAAAAGGACCCAAATCGCACCCGGAGATATCACAGATCTGAGGAGGCAGACTGATGCCGTAATCCTGCAGAAAAGCGACCAGAGTGCAGCTCCATCCCGAAGCGACAGTCGCGGCCCCGAATGCGTATTCCAGAATCAGGTCCCAGCCGATGATCCAGGCAAAAATCTCCCCTAGCGTTGCATAGCCATAAGTGTATGCCGAACCCGCGATGGGGATCAGGGACGCAAATTCGGCATAACAGAGCCCGGCAAACGCGCAGCCGATCCCGGCAAAGACGTACGAAAGCATGATCGCCGGGCCGGCATACTGGGCCGCCGCGGCTGCCGGTGAGAACAAAGATGCCAGCACCAATGATGGCGCCAATATCCAAGCGTCACCAGGTTACTCGGGCCCAAAGCACGTTTAAGGCTGTGTTCACTTTGCTCGCTAGCCTCGTGCATCAGCGATCGAGCGGTTTTGTCGCCAACAGATTGGCCATTCGAATCTCCTAAGTTAGGATAGTTGGAGACGGTTTCCCTCTGTAGCTGCGGACCAAATGAAGTAAACCGGAACGCCGAGCAGCACGATCACCAGGCCCGCCATGGAGTACTGGGTCTTGTAGCGCAACAATACTATATCGATGAATAGCGCCAGCAGGATATAGATCGCCGGAAGTACAGGATACCCGAAGGCCTTGTAGGGGCGTTCTGCTTCAGGACGCTGCTTTCGGAGGACGAACAAGCTAAAAATCGTGAGGATATAGAAGATAAGGACGGCGAAAACAATGTAGTCCAGCAGATTGCTATACGTCCCGATACACAAAGTATACAGGTCCAAATGGCCTGAAAGACCAAGGCCATGACGGGTGTCTTGTAAGTAGGATGCGAGTTCCCCACGGATTTGAAGAACAGACTTGTCCTTGGCCATAGCGTAATAGACACGCGCACCCGACAGGATGAGTCCGTTATTGCAGCCGAAGGTCGAGACCAGGATGGCGACCGCCATGATCGCGGCGCCGGTTGCCCCGAACATCTGCAACATGACCGCGGTACCGACGCGGTCCTGATTGGCGTACTGGATCCCGCGAGCCATATCGGAGAATCCGAATTGTCACCGTGTAGTGGCAACACCATCAAGTAGACGAAGTTCGACGGCGATGTAGAGCGTGATCACGATGCCGGTGCCCAGCGCCAAGGCAAGCGGCAGGTTGCGGCTGGGGTTTTTCACCTCCGCAGCAGTGAAGGTGACATTATTCCAGGCGTCGGCGGAGAACAAAGACCCGGTCTGCGCTACAGCGATCACAATCAGATGTTCTCACGAGAGCGATCCCGGCCGCCGGCATTTCGATGGATGGCACGCACTCAAGCGATGCGTTCCGCCAGAAATCGCCGAAATTCTGCGCTCATCGCCTGAGCGTTGGCTCCGACAAATACGCGCGGCGATGATCAGCAGCGCCAGCGAACCGACCTTTGCGACGGTAAAGATGTTTTGCACGATGGCCCCGGTGCGGACGCCAAAGACATTGATGAAGGTAAGCAGCAGGACGATCACAATGCCGGCCAAGCTCTGGGTGGTCAGTCCGACCTGATCAAAGGCCAAGCTGCCGATGTGAAACGAGGGAATGTGAAGGATCCAATTGTCGGCCGAGACCCCAGGGAAAAAGTAGCCGAGGAATTTCCCGAAGGCGACGCCCACTGCGGCGATGGTGCCGGTCTGAATCACCAGGAACAGAGTCCAGCCGTATAAGAATCCCCAGAAGGGTCCGAGGGCCTCGCGCAAGAAAACATATTGACCGCCCGCTTTGGGCATCATTGCTGCAAGCTCGCCGTAACACAGCGCGCCGACAATGGTCAGGAAACCCGTCAGTAGCCAGGCGGCAATCAGCAGGGCGGGAGAATCGGTCATGCGCGCGATATCCGCGGAAACAATAAAGATGCCTGAGCCGATCATGGAACCCATCACCAAAGTAGTGGCGCTGGTGAGTCCGAGCCCCTTGACGAGTTCGGTATTTTGCGCGGGCTGAGTGGCTTGGGAGTCCATAAAAGCAATTATTCTTTTTACATTAAAACGCGAATAAAATCCTCTACTGTTTTGGCGGGTGACGCCAGAAGGGCGGAGATAACGGCCAGCGAATCAGCGCCTGCATCGATCACGGAGCGACAGTTCGCGAGTGTGATTCCGCCGATGGCAACCAGCGGTTTGCGGGTAATGCGGCGAATTTCTCTCGAGCCTTTCTAACCCGACGACCGGGTCGGGGTGCTCTTTGGTCTGCGTGGCAAAGATAGGACCGATAGCGACGTAATCCGCTGAAGTTGAATCGGTTTCCACCGCTTGCTGCACGGTTGTGGGTAGAAACTCCGATCCATTTCCGTTCTTTGACGAGGATGCGTGCGGCCTCAGGAGAGAGATCGTCTTGTCCGACGTGAACGCCATCAAAGCCGGCCGAGAGACAAAGATCGGCGCGGTCATTCATGATCAGTTTTGTCTTGTTTCCCAATAATGTGCGGAGCTGGCGCGCCTGGCTGAGGACTTCGCGCGCACTTCCCTGCTTATTGCGATATTGGATCAGCGTAGCTCCGCCCGCGACCAGTTCTTTCGAGAATCCAAAAAGCTCATGCGAAGTGGAGAAGTTAGCCGCATCCACGATGGGATAAAGGCGGGGCAGCATAGCGGTCAAACGCCGAGCGCACTCCGTTCGGCGGTGTGCTCGTGACGGCGCGCGAGAAAGCGCTCCATGAATTTGGTGTCGAAGCGGCCGGCCTGGAAGTCCTCGTCAGCAACGATCAGCCGGTGCAGCGGGATGGACGTTTGAATCCCCTGCACAATGAACATCTCGAGCGCTCGTTTCATACGCGAAATAGCTTCGGCGCGGTCTTTACCGTGGGTGATGAGCTTGGCAATGAGCGAGTCGTAGTAAGGCGGGATGACGCCTTCGGCATAGGCAGCGCTGTCGACGCGGACGCCGGTTCCACCAGGCGCGTGAAAGGCAGTGATCTTGCCGGCAGACGGAGTGAACTTCTCCGGGTGCTCGGCGTTGATGCGGCACTCGATCGCGTGGCCCTGCATCTCGATCTTCTTGGGAAGCACGTTGTCCATGCGCTCGCCAGCGGCGACCAGGATTTGCGATTTCACAAGGTCTATGCCGGTAACCATCTCGGTGACGGGATGTTCCACCTGGATGCGCGTGTTCATCTCGATAAAGTGAAGGCTGCGGTCTTCGTCCATGAGGAACTCGACCGTTCCCGCAGTCACGTAGCCGATCTCGCTCAATGTCGAGATCAAGCTTCTTGCCGATCTCGTCGCGGAGTTCAGGGGTGACCTGGAGGAAGGTGATTCTTCCAGCAAGTTTCTGGTGGCGCCGCTGGATGCTAGCATTCACGCTCGCCGAAGCTGACGACGTTCCCGTAAGCATCGCCCATGATCTGAAACTCGATATGGCGGGGCTGCTCGATGAACTTCTCCATGTAAAGATCGCCGTTGCCGAAGGCGTTAGCGGCTTCGGTCTGGGCAGCATTGAAGAGGTTAGGCAGCTCGTCCTCTGCTCGGATCACGCGCATGCCGCGGCCGCCGCCGCCGGCAGAGGCCTTCACGATCACCGGATAGCCGATCTGCTTGGCCCATTCCTGCGCTTCTTCGACATTCTGGATGACGCCTTCCGAACCGGGAAGGATCGGCACACCCGCCTTCTTCATCGCCATGCGTGCTTTTTCTTTTTCACCCATCAGGCGGATGACTTCCGGCGAAGGGCCGATGAACTTGACGTGGCTGGTCTCGCAGACTTCGGCGAAATTAGCGTTCTCGCTCAGCAGACCGTAGCCGGGATGAATGGCATCGACGTTGCAGATCTCCGCCGCGCTAATAACGGCGGGGATATTCAGATAGCTTTCGGCGGAGCGAGGCGGGCCGATGCAGATGGCTTCGTCGGCGAAGCGGACGTGCAGAGAGTTGCGGTCGGCTTCGCTATAGACGGCGACGGTTTTGATGCCCAGCTCTTTGCATGCGCAGATGACGCGCAAGGCGATCTCCCCGCGATTAGCGATGAGGATCTTCTTGAACATTATCGGGGCCGGATGGCGAACAGCGACTGGCCATACTCGATCGGCTGGTTATTGGTGACCAAGATCTTCACAACTTCGCCGGCAACGTCGGACTCGATCTCGTTCATGAGCTTCATCGCTTCTACGATGCAGAGCACCTGCCCGGCCGACACTTCGTCCCCCACCTTGATGAACGGCGGCGAACCGGGCGAAGGAGCTTCATAGTAGGTGCCCACGATGGGAGACTTAACGATGTGCAGACCAGCTTCTTCGGCTGGTTCAGCAGGAGCCGCAGCGGGGGTGGATGGCGCGCCGCGGCAGGAGCAGCGGATGGACGGATAGCATGCAGTCGGCATGGCCATGCTGACCGGCGCAGATGCAGCAGGAATGCACGACTCCGGCTCGGCGCCACGTTTTACGCGAACCTTGAGGTCGCCGCGTTCGAGCTCAAATTCGGTGATGTCCTTTTCGACCAGAAAGTCGATCAGGTCTTTGAGTTCTTTTTGATTCATGCGGTCTGCGGGTACTCTTCAGCCGTATCTTAAAGGATCACCAGCTCTTTTGAGGTGGGCGTTAAGAACCTGACAGCCCGTCTCGGTCACCAAAACCATGTCTTCGATCCTGACTCCGCCCAAACCGGGAACATAGGCGCCAGGTTCGATGGTAATGACCATCCCAGGCCTCAATAGCTCAGTTTGACCTTTACCGAGCCGGGGAGGTTCATGTATCTCAAGTCCCACTCCGTGCCCTGTGGAGTGGGTAAAGTAAGAGGCAAATCCAGCTCTTTGTAGCACTTTCCGTGCTGCCTGGTCCACTTTGCCTGCTTGGACTTCCCGGCTTGACCACATCAATTGCTGCCAGCTGCGCTTCCAAAACCGCCTGATAGAGGTTTCGCTGTTTGCGTCCTGGAGGACCCACATGCACGGTGCGGGTCATGTCGGAACAATAACCAGCGAGTATAACACCGTAATCTAGGACTACGAAGCCGCTCGGGGGGATGGCCTGCTCGGACGCCACCCCATGTGGCATGGCCGAGCGAGGGCCCGAGGCGACTATGGTCTCAAAGGACATCCCTTGCGCACCAGAGCGGCGGGCCACGTACTCCAGCTCGGCAGCGACATGGCTCTCGGCCACGCCAGGCTTGATGCCGTGCAGCAGAACCTCAAACAACCCCGAAGCCAGCATGACGGCCGCTTTCAACTGCAGCACCTCCTCCGGCTGCTTGATCATGCGAGCGCGTTCGAGAACCCCAGCAAGCGGTTTCAGCCGCGCCTTCGGAGCGGCTTTCGCGAACGAGCTGCGCTGAGCCACGGTGATGTGGTCGGATTCGATCCCAATGGTCGTATTGCGGCGGGCTGGCTTTGATATTGCCGCGACGGCAGCGTTACCTCGCGCAATGCGTACCTGCGCCCCGTGGGCCTCTTCTTTTGCTTGGATGGTATAGCGCCCGTCAGTGTGTAACTCGGCTGTTTTGGGGCCTACCAGCAGCGCGCCGGAGCTTGCCCGTGAAGCCGCAGAGATAGCGCACGTTGGGCATATGGGTCAGGAGCATCGCATCGACGCGATGCTTCGCTAGCGACTCCTGAAGCGACCGGATCCTTGCCTTGAAGTCCATTGCCATAGAAATAGGAAGCCCCCGATCGTAACCGGGGGCTTCGTCCTAGTATCTGGTCTGGTTATGTAGTGATGATCTTCGGAGTGATGAAGAAGATCAGCTCTTGCGTTTCGGTGCTGACGGCGCGGTTCTTGAACAAGTTGCCAAGCAGCGGGATATCTCGCCAAGCAGCGGCACCTGACGAAGGTTGACCGGTTCTGGGTGCTTAATAACGCCACCCAGGACTACGGTTCCGCCATCGGTCACCAGCACTTGCGTGGTGGCCTGTTGTGTGAGCAACGTCGGGTTACCTGAGATGGTGCGGCTGAAGTCAGGCGAAGTGTTTTCGACATCGACGTTCAGGAAGATGGTGGATTCCGAGGTGATCTGCGGGGTCACGGTGAGGCGCAGGAATGCGTCCACGTAGGTGACTGTCGGAGGACCACCCAACTGCGCGGAGGTCACGACCGGGATCTTCACGCCCTGTCGAACCACCGCTTGAATATTGTTCTGGGTGACGATGCGCGGACGAGAAAGAATCTTCAATAAACCTCGCGATCGGCCAACGTCAAGATCACGTCCAGACGTACGCATTGGAAGCGTTGATGAAGCTTAGGCCGCTAGTGGGACCGTTAGCCGCCAGGTTCGAGAAGAGCGGAATTGCGGTCGATCCGCTGCCGGTACCGCTCACGATGTACTGGGGTGCACCAGTGTTCGCCTGTAGCGGTGAGGTACCCACGGCGCTGGCGCCGCCTACCGCAGCAGTGCTATTGCCCCAGCCAAATCCGATCTGCGTGCCGATGTCGCGAGCAAAGTTGCGGGTCGCGGCAACCACGCGAGCTTCGATCTCGACCTCCGGCGTCTTGCGGTCAAGCTTCGTCAGCAGATCGTCAACGCGCGGGATGGTGCTCGGGATGTCTTCGATGATCAGCGAGTTGGTGCGTTTATCAGCGATGATCTCGCCACGCGCTGAAATGAATTTCTTCAGCGTAGGCACCACGTCTTCTGACTTCGCATAGCTCAGGAAGCGGGTGACGGTGACTTTCGGAACAGCCAAGGCCACTGCGTCCAGTTGGGCGCGCTTGGCTTCAGCTTCTTTGCGAATGGTCTCGACGCGAGCTATACGGAGAACGTTACCGTCAAGTTGACGGTCAAGATTGTTGTTCGACGAGAACGATGTCGAGTGCCTGGTCCCACGGCACGTCATCAAGAACGATAGTCAGGTTGCCGGAGACTCCCGGATCGAGAACGACGTTCAAGCCGCTGATCTCGTGGATCAGGCGGAAAAAGTCTTTCAGATCGACATCTTTCAGGTTCACCGAGATGGGCTCGCCGGTGTAGCGCTTCGCCGGTCGACGGGGTGGCCGGAGCTGCCTGTTGCGGAATCAGGAAATTGACTGGCTGCGCGCTATTCAATGCATGCGCTAGAGGCCGGGGCCATTTCTGACTGCGTCGGCTGTGCGTAGAATTTCGAAGCTGCGTCGGCCGCGCGCACCGAAGAGATCGACCTTGGGCTCAGTCTTGACGATCGGAGCCGCCAGAACCACTAACTCATTCTTGACTGGAGCAGGAGCCTTTTCCGTAGTCGCCGACGCGGTTTCTCAGGAACCGCCGCTGGGGCGGTGGTGGCCGCAACGGTCACCGGCGCCGCAGTAGCCGGCGCGGACTGTGCGAGCCTTCGCGTCATGCAGCTTCAAGATGATCTTGTTTCCGGCCGGGACCAACTTCGTAGTCCTGATCGCGGCCAAGTCGACCACAATGCGGGGTCACCGGTGGCTGCAACCTGGAAGCGAGCCATGCGACCGGCTTTGATGTGCTTCCGTTCACGAGATGTCGCGCTTTCCGTAGGGATCGTATTCGGCAGATCCAACACGACGCGATCAGGCGACGAGAGCTTCATGGCCTGCGCGCGTCAGCGGCGGGAGGCGAGTATCTCGACCTGCATGCCGTTTTTCCATGGACCACCGAGAGATTCTTGACGCTGGGAGTTTTGCGGCATCCCTTCGCGCGAGCAGGCGCTGGAACGGGCTGCGCTGACGGCTTCTCTTCGCCGAGCGTCCCAGTGACTTTGACCAATAAAGCATGTCACCCTCTGAGACGCTAACGCCGGTGCTCTTCGCCATGGTGAGCTCAAGGCGCGCGATGTGCGCGCCACTGCTCGCCTTGTACTCGAGCACGCGGTAGCCGACCACGTTGGCTGCGTTCAAGCAAGTGCGTCTTCGCGCCAAGCTTGCAGGCAGAGACTCCCGTCATGTCAACGAGCAGAAGGTTTTCTGATGGACGATACTCGGTATGCGTGAAGGAACCGGTGGCCTGGATATTGACCAGGGTGGCATCGCCATCGTGCTTGGCGCTGACCTGCGTCAGTTGCGTTCCGGCTGCCGCCGCCACGTGGTGCACACCATGGTCAGCAAGAGAATACCCAGCAGTTGCTTTAGCTTCATCTCGATCTCTCCTCACGCCCGGAAAAGTCCGTCTTGCGTGTGCGGCATGACCCTGCCGCTTAAGAATTAGCCCTCCGCCTTGCGGCGGTTACTGCCCCTGGGTTCGGCCCGATTTGTCTTGACTGCTTTCGTACTCCAATCCGGCATTCGCCGGAATCACTAAATTCCGTTATATCGCCGGAGCGTTCACGCGCTTCACGACTTCGCGCTCCGTGGAATGGCCCAAGGCATCCTGACGGTCTCGCGGAAGACCACCGAATCACCGGTGATGCGAACCACAACGGCGTTGAAGATGGGGTCATTTTCGTAAAGTAATAGGTCTTGCTCGCCGGGTTCTCCACCAGCGCGATCCATTTGGTAGGGGTGCGCACGATACCGCGCAACGCGAGCTGATCGACCAGGAGGCAGCGCTTTCCGCCAGTGCATGCCGCGCTGCTGAATCTTGCGAGCGACGATCACGCTGACAAAGGGATCTCGCTTGCGATGGCCTGGTAAGGCTCTGCACGGTGCGTCGGGTGATCGTGGCTTGGCCGATACCTTGGGCGGCAGCGGCGGTTTTACCGGTTTCGAAGCTTTCGCAGCCGCTGGAGCCTTCGTCGAAGTCGTCTTCGCGGCTGTCGGTCATCGGCCGTTGCATTCTTAGTGCTGCGCGGGGCCTTCGCCCTTTAGCGGTCGTCACTTCCGCGGTGGCAGCTCGCAGTTTTGGTCGCGGAGGGGCCATCTGCGAAGCCGGCTTTGTGGCCGGTTCTGCCCGCTGCCGTGGCCGGTTTCGTCGGCGCGAGATCGCGGCTTAGCTCCTGGTTTCGGCCGTAGGCCGCTGCGCCCAGGCCATCGCTGCCGTTAGCATCACAATCGAGATTGTCTTGGTCACATTCATTCTATGTCTACCCTTACCGCGCCGGCGCTCCGGCTTTCGCCGGGGCACTCGCTGCCGGTGCGTCGTGGCTAAAGAACGTGGTTGCGGTGAAGCTGGAGACCACGCTCTCCGAAGGCGAATATTTGAACGTCTTCTTCACCTTCGCGTCGCCCGGCTTGGCAGTGGTTGACAACTTCATATTGCTGATATTAATGATGCGTTCGAGCTTGTTTACACGCTCGAAGAAGTTCAGACCGAGTAGAACTGGCCATCGATATCGATGTCGAAGGGACCTCAGTGTAGAACTCCTTGGTGTTCACGCCACCGGCGGTATAGCGACGGACTTCAACACCCGCGCTCTGCGCCGTGTCCTGCACCAGATGAAGGAACTTGTCAGCTTCCTTTTGGTCCGGCACGATCTTCTGCTGGATAGCGAGCTGCTGTTGCAGGCTGGCCATCTGGCGATTCAGCTCGTCGAGCTTGGGCTGATACTCGCGCAGCTTCTTGTTCTCGTCTTGCAACTGAGTCAGCGCGATTTGCGCCTGGCATCATTCTGGTCCATCTTTCGCGGCTTGACCATGCAGAACTAACCGCAACGAATCAGGATGGCGCAGACCACCAGCGATGATCCCGAACTGCGCGCTTTTCGGCATTTCACTAAATCCGGCCATACGTACCGTCCCGTCTTACGATTTCTGCGCCGATGTTGCCGGCGCCGTTGCCTTGTTCACTTCGCACGTGATCTGGAAATTAAACGCCGGGATGTCACCGGTAGTCGCGTGCTTATCGTCTTGGATCGACTCGTCATTTCGACCGTCTTGAAGTATCCGGTCTTCTGAAGGTTATTCATCAAGTTCGCCACTGCGTGCACGTTCAGCGCAGTGCCTTCGATCTTGATCCCTCCACGATCATCCGTAAGCTTGCCCAGCCAGACAGCGTCGGTGGAGTTGACTGTATCGCCGACAAAAGTGAGCAAGCTAACTACCCCTGACTGGCCTTGGCCTGACGTAGTTGATCGATAACTTCCACCCGACGGCGATAGTTGTCGGCTTCGCGCTGCTTGTTGCGCTCGAATGTAGCCTTGACTTCAGCCAGAGATCGATTCTCCCGTTCAGCGAGCACTTATTTTATCCGCGGCGATCTTGTCCGCCCGCTTCACTTGCTGGTTGTAAAGGTAATAAACGCCGCTGGCGCAAACCAATGCTGCCAGGACCAGCGGGATAAGAGGATTCATACCCTCGCCGCCGCCACCCATTTCGGGTGCAGCGCTGCCACCTGAGCGCTTGCCGCGCTTCGGCTTCGGTACTCCGAGTAGGTTGATCTTTATCATTGCTCGAAACTCCTCAGGGCCAATCCCACTGCTACCGCGAGTTGTCCCGCGTGTTTTTCACGAAATCCGGTTCCGATACGCTTACGTTCGCTGCGCGAGATGCGCTGGAAGGGATTCAGCACTTCCACCGGAAGCGAGAATTCCTGCCGCAAAGCCTCGATCAAGCCGGGGACTTTTGAAGATCCACCGGCCAGGTAAATACGCTCGATGTGTTCGCCGCGCTGCCGTGGCGCGGAAGAAGTCAAAAGTCTTCTGGATCTCCAGGACGATGATCTCGGTCACCTGCTGCAGGATGGGCAGCTTGGCATCTTCGCTGACCGTGCCCACGCGCTGGCCCAATTTCAGGGCTTCTGCGTCTTCGAAGCCGAGGTCGAGTTCCTTCTGCAGGGAATCGGTGTACTGGTTGCCGCCGACGCTGACGTCGCGAGTGAACAGCGGCGTGGTGCCCTTTACGATGTTGATGTTCATCACGCTGGCGCCGAGGTTCAACAGTGCGACCGTGGTGCCTGGCGCCGGCTCGTAGTTGTACTCGTAGCAGTTCTGCAGCGCGAAAGCGTCGATGTCCACGATCGCCGGCGACTTGCCTGCCAGCGACAGCACGTTCGTGTAATTCAGGATCTTGTCTTTCTTCACCGCCACCAGCAGCACGTCCATCTGCGGCTCGCCGGTCGTCTTCCGAAAGGATCTGATAGTCGATGTTGACGTCAGCGATATCGAACGGGATGTGCTGCGCGGCTTCGGTCTGGATCTGCTCCGCGAGCTCCGCATCGGTCCATGGTCTGCATCGGGATCTTTTTCACGATCACCGAGTGACCGCTGACCGAGGTCGCGACCGCTTTCGACTTGATCTTTTTCGGTGAAAATCTTTGCGATAGCGCTGGAAACGCTGCCGGAGTCGACGATCATGGAGTCAACCACGATGTCAGAACCCAGGGGCTCCACGCCCATGTGCCGCCACTTCGATCTCGCCCGTTGGACTTCTTCAGTTCCACAGCCTTGATGCTGCTGGAACCGATGTCTAATCCGACGATTGATCTTTGCTCCACCTAATCCGAACATGCTCCGCCTTTTACGACTATGCTTAAACCGTCAAATGTCTGCCTTTGCGCCGCTGCGGCCCGCGTCCTGCGGTTTCTTCTTGCCGCTGTCTTTCGCCGATGGTGCTCTTGCGCTCCATCCAAGAGTCCAGGATGGTCTTCTTGAACTTCCAGCGGTTCCCCAGCTTGAAAGCAGGGATCTTTTCCTCGTAGACGTACTTGTAAAGCGTGTCCGGGCTCACGCCGAGGTACTGCGAAGCCTGGCGGATATTCATCACTTCACGCGAATCGGCCATAAGAACCTAAGCCCTTTCCACAAAATCACGCTCTCGCTTGCGGCGGGAGATAGCACTTTGGCCGGAGCTGCGAGGAATCTTTATTGCTTTCTCGGGGGGGTTACTGTGGCGTGAGTTATATCAGCGTTACTACCACCTATGTCAAGCGGGAACTTTGGTTTTCTTCCGGTTTTCTTGGATATTTGGGGTGTAGACCTTGGTAACTAGGATGGAAATTTGCCCAGCACTTGTGTTGGGTAATCAAGTGCACCACAACTTATGGTGGTATTAACGCTTGCGGTACAAAAACCATCCCTAAATCGGTTTTGAAGTTTCGTAATCCTGCGGGCCGAAGGTGCCCTGTGGAAATGCTTAGGATTCTATGAGCGCAGCCGACCCGCCCACCCACTCCAGGTTGCGATTATGGTCAACGCCCATCATCTTGCCGCGGCCCATACGGACCAAAGCCATTACCGGTGTCATCTTCCCGCCTTCAGGCCATATATACATGATGCGGACCTCTGCCTGGGTTCCTCCGTGGGGGGTGTCGATCACCGGAGCGAAGGCCAATCGCTCCTGCAGGATGTAGTCGTGGCGCTCGTTCGCCGGAATGGCGGCGACATGGTCGCCGGTCGGGCCGAAGACTATTCCGGAGCCTGCAAAGGAGTAGAGGGGCTTTAGCAGGTAGTTCTCGCGATCGGCTGGCATTGAGTCCATTTGATCGAGGAACCAGGTCTTGGGCACACATTCGTGTCGCAGATAAGGGATAGAGAATTTACTGACCCGGAAATACCAGTTGGGGTGACCGGCCCACTCGACCTCGAGTTCGTCGCGGTAGTCGAAGGAAAGACTGATCTGCTTGCGCTCCAGCTCGTCGACGATGGTGCGGTTGTAGATGCGCTCGATGCGAACCGACTTTCCTGCCTTCGAGTAATAGAGCTTCTTGCCGCGTTTCACGACGTCTCGAATATTGACGGTCGCAATCTTCAACCAGTCTTCAGTGACGCGAAAATCTGGCACCGTCTTCTGCTCTTCGGGGTCGATCTCCAGCAGAACAACGTTCTCGGGATCGTGATCCGCCACAATCACCTCTCGCAGAAGCTGGCGGTACGAATCGAGGTTGATGTCGCCGCAGAGGACTTTTAGTCTGCTCGGCAGGTCGAACGATTCTTTGTATTGCTGCCCGACGACGGCCTGGTATGCGTAAAGCGTGGGAAACGCCTGTAGTTCCACGAGCTTGGGGTGCACTTTACCAACTTGATCGCGCACTAACCCAAAGTCGATTGATACGAACAAGGGCGTAGCATTTTCATTAGGGACATTCCACTTTGCGGGAATGGACTTGTTAGATTCACGGCGGTAATCGGTGTTCGTCATGAGCTGCTGCATCAGCTCCTCGCCATAGCGAGCCATGGTGTTGATGAGCGATTCAGGAAAGAAAGCCGGGGTCTCGCAGACGCGGAAGTGGATCTCCGTGCGGCAGCGGCCATTCAGCGACTGCAAGAACTCTTGATACTTTTTCGAGGTGAAGTTCGCGTTGAAGCGCTGCCGGAGCTGGGGGATCATTCGCTAGGCTTCGATCAGAAACTTTCCGGCCCGCATGATCTGAGTGTCATCGACCCAAATGTCGAACTTAGTTCCGACAACGTCGATATGCGTGGATGAATACCATTTGGCGCCGGTGTGCTCGCCGTAAGGATTTCCGAAGGCGATGTGAATGCCAGGAAACTTTTCGTCTTGCAGGATCTCGCCGATCACGTCCTTAATTTCGATATTGGTGCCGATAGCGAATTCGCCCACGCGGTCGCTGTTCTCGTCGGTATGGGTGTAATTCCAGAAATCCTGCTCTAACTCTTTGTTCTCGCTGAAAGCCTCGGTAAGCCGATTGGCTTTCATCTTGATGGTGAGTGGCTGGTGACGCAGGTCCCCGAACTTGGCACAGAGATAATCGCCAACCACGCCATCGATCACGAAAGTCCCGTTCACCTCGCCGGGAGTGGTGAAAACTTCGCCTCCCGGCAGATTGCCCCATTTGTCGCGGCTGATCAGCCCGCTGGTCTTAAGCCATTTGTAGATCGGGATTCAAATCGGCGATCAGATCGGTTCCCGCCGAAGTCTTGGCGGTGATGCGTTTGGCATTGCGTACCAGTTCGAGGACCTTCGAGCTGATGCGATCGACCTTGTGAAAATCTGCGCGCATACCTTCCAGCATGATCTGGCGGTTGATGTTCACCATGTGGGCGTGACGCATGCGACGTCGATTTACCACGTCCGTCATCTGCATGCGCGATTTCAACTCACCCGGCTGAACCTTGACGGCAAAGATGCTGACGTCGCTGGTTTCCATGTCGGCAAGGATCTCGGCGGGCAATTCCTTCAGTGGCCGATTGGCCAGCTCTTCTAGTACGAATGCGTTGTATGACGCACCCACCGCTTCAATCTCGCGCACCAAGCTTGCCGCGATTTCGCGGGTAAACGAGTCGGTGATAACCGTTACTTTTTCCGATGGCTGAATGTTCAGACAAACGCGGACCGCGTTGCGCGCCCCAATGGAGT
Source organism: uncultured Acidobacteriota bacterium (assembly GCA_963711965.1). Classification (GTDB taxonomy): domain Bacteria; phylum Acidobacteriota; class Terriglobia; order Terriglobales; family Acidobacteriaceae; genus CAVQGF01. The sequence goes on from CAVQGF010000060.1 coordinate 57,750, forward strand.
ACTCGGGATCGAAATCTACGAGGTTCAACGCAGTGGGAGCCGAAATATTCTGCAGAGTCATTCTCCTATTGGGCGATCTTCAAAGGCGTCTTGCTGGTTTCCATTAATCCGGCCTGGGTCTCGAGCACCATGTAATCGACAACCCGCTTTAAGTCGCCGGTTTCCTGAAATACGCGCAACTGGCGGTCAGCGCCGGTGCCGTGCTGCAACATGCTATGAACGTAGGCGACCTCTTCCCTGCTGTCGAGTTCATCGACCACATCGTCGACAAATTCCAGGTACTCGAGGATCAGGTCGCGTTCGCTGACCTCACACTCCTTGCCGAAGTCGATGAGCTTGCCACTAATGCCGTATCGCGCGGCGCGCCACTTATTTTCCATGATAAGAGCGCGGCTGTACTGACGAAAACTCTGATTGCGCGCGTGCAGCTTGTATAGCTTCACTACGGTCGCCTGAATCAGCGCGGCGAGCGCGATCGTTTCGTCCAACCGCAGCGGGATGTCGCAAATGCGAATCTCGAGCGTGTTGAAGAACGGGTGCGGACGGATGTCCCACCATATCTTCTTGGCGTTGTCGATGCACTTGGTGCGGATCAGCAGGTTGACGAAGTTCTCGAAATCGCTCCAACCGGTAAACGTGTCGGGAATATTGGTCCGGGGAAACTTGTCGAAAACTTTACAGCGATAGGATTTCAGCCCGGTATTCATTCCCAACCAAAACGGCGAATTCGCAGAAAGCGCCAGCAGATGCGGCAGGAAGTAGCGCATCGAATTCATCAGGTGGATGGTAGTCTCGCGGTCTTCCATGCCGACGTGCACGTGCAATCCAAAAATCAGGTTGGCACGCGCGACCAGCTGCATATCCTCGACGACCTGGTGATAACGCTCGTCGGGATAAATCTCCTGGGCTCGCCAATCGGCGAAAGGATGAGTAGCGCCGGCAGCGAGCATCAGCCCATTCTCGTGTGCCAGCTTCACCATCTCGGTGCCGCAGCTGACGGACTTCAGCCTTCGCGTCTTTGATGTTCTTGCAGACGCCGGTCCCCACTTCCACCACCGATTGATGCATCTCCGCCTTGATGCGCTCTTCCATCCGCAGCTTGCCCTTAGCAATGATCTCGGAATGGATGTGCGAGCGCAGATCGCGCGTGATGGGATCGATGGTCTGGTACTCCTCTTCGATCCCGATAGTGAATGTGGGTTTCATGAGAAAGCTTCTAGCTGTTAGCTCTTAGCTTGTAGCGAATCGAACGCAACAACAAGTACAAAAACAAATAATGCGCGAAACTACTTTGCCGCTTTGCTCTTCGGGCTTGCCGATTTCGCTGAGGCGGATCGCTTGGCTGGTGCTTTTGGAGCAGTCGCGCCGTTCAAGAACGAGCTCCAGCGATACTCGGCGTGCGAGCTTCCCTGCTGCGCATATTTCACCGCAAGATCAGCGACTGCGTTCACGATCCAGGTAAAATTCTCGGCACCAACAGAGTGATAGTCCGCGTCAGGCGCAGGATTCATGAAGTCGATAGCGTACGGGATGCCGTCTTCGCAAGCGAACTCGACCGTGTTCAGGTCGTAGCCGAGCGCACGGCAGAGGGTGATGCAATCTTTTTCTACGCGCTCGATCAGGCGCGCATCGACCGGCGGCGCATTCTTCACGTAGCGCTCATGCATGGGAAGGCTGGGGTCATACTGCATGATGTGGACTTTGTCCTGCCCGACGACATAGCAGCGGAAATATTCCTTGAACTTCACGCCGCGCTGCAGCGTCATGCAGAGGTCGCTACTTTGATCGTAAGCCGCGAAAAACTCGTTCGGCGAATCGACCTTGTATACGTCTTTCCATCCTCCTCCGTCGAATGGCTTTAGAAAAGCCGGGAAGCCGATGTAATCGAATACTTCTTCCCAATTCATGGGGAAGGTCAGGTTGCGCATGGAGCGGTCGGTGGTACCCGCCGGATGTTCCTTATGCGGCAGGATGACGGTGGGCGGAATCGCTACGCCGAGCTTGGTCGCAAGCGCGTAATTGAAAAATTTGTCGTCGGCGCTCCACCAGAATGGATTGTTGATGACCACGGTCCCGCTAAGCGCGGCGTTCTTCAGATAGGCGCGGTAGAACGGGATGTCGTGCGAGATGCGATCGACGATCACGGCGTAGCCGCTCGGGATCGGCCATTTTGACCCCGCCGATCTGAACGAACTCCGCCTTGATGTCCGGCAGGTTCATGGAATTTACCCGCTCCACGAAAGCGCCAGGAAAAGTATTTTCCATGCCAAAGATGATGCCGATCTTCTTCACGACGTCTCCGATATTAAAGGGCTGTTTAACGCGATGGGTGCAACGAGCTTCATAAGTCTAAATGATGGGCGCCGCGGGACAAAACCGGCTCAGGGCAGGTAAGCGTTTGCCATTTTGAGCCACCAATTCCAGTCATGGCCGCTGCCCTCACCCCAGACAAACAGGTGATGGGGGATGCCCTTGGAGCGCAGTATGGCGGCGAATTCCTCGTTCTTGTCCCAGCACATATCATGCTCGCCGGTGACCATGATGTACTTGTTTTCGCAGTAGCGATGCAAGTACCAGGGGTCGCTGAGATTCTTGATATAGTCAGGCGGATTGTGAAAGTAGCAGTCCTCGTCGTAGTAGCCGTCGAGAAAGCGCTTAATGTCGAAGGCACCCCCCATGGTGATGGCACCCATGACTGGCTCGGGATAGCGCAACGCGAAGTTCATCGCATGATAGGCGCCGAAGCTGCATCCGTGAGTCATGATGCGCTGCCCGGGATTCTTCTTCGCGATCAGGGCCAGAACTTCGTGCCTGATGTAGTCCTCGTACTGGATGTGGCGCGCCATGCGAACGCGGGGATGAACGTTGTTGTTGTACAGCGCCTCTTCATCGACACTATCCACGCAATAAAGCTGCATCACGCCGTCTTCGAGTTTGTGACTGAGCTCGGCGACCATGCCGCGATCTTCATACTCGAAATATTTCCCCATCGACGTGGGAAAAACGAGCACGGGCGTGCCGGCGTGGCCGAAGACGAGCATTTCCATCTCGCGGCCCAAGTGTTCCGAGTACCACTTATGATGTTCGCGCTGCATCAGTAATGTGTCACTTTAGCGAGACAATATACTCTCATAGCAGAAGTCACAACCGATGACCCCTACTTTGCCCACTGAACCTATAAACCGACCCAAGAAGAAGATGTGGCGCCGAATGGGTTCCGGCATGCGGAATTTGTTCCACCGCATGAGCGGAAGCGCGGTCGTCGCGCCAGAGCTGCGGCTGCACCGGAAGTTTCGATCGCAGTTCCTGGAGCCAGCGCGGACGTTGATCGTCTATGTGCCGCCGGGATACGACACCAATGCACAAAAGCGTTATCCGGTGCTTTACATGCACGACGGCCAAAATCTGTTTGACCCCTCCACCGCATTCGGGGGCAACGAATGGCGTCTCGACGACACTGCCGAAGAGCTGATCGAGCGCAGCGCCATCGAACCGCTGATCATCGTGGGCATCTACAACACAGGCGAGCAGCGCATCCACGAATACACGCCCACAGCCGATGCGAAACTTGGCGGCGGCAAAGCGAATTTGTACGGACGAATGCTGGTGGAAGAGATCAAACCGTTCATCGAGAGTAATTACCGCACGCTGGATGGCGCCGAGAACACCGGACTCGGTGGATCGTCGCTGGGAGGGTTGGTCACCCTGCACCTTGGGTTGAAGTATCCGCAGATATTCGGAAAGCTCGCCATCCTCTCGCCCTCCGTCTGGTGGGACAACAAAGTGATCCTGCGTGAGATCCAGCAGCTTCCAAATAAACCCAGCTTGAAGATTTGGCTCGATATGGGCACGGAAGAAGGCGGCATGGCGCTCGAAGACACCGAGATGCTGCGCGACGCTATGGCTAATAAAGGATGGCGCGTCGGCGACGATCTGGCTTACCTGGAAATCCCGGGAGCAACACACAGCGAAACATCGTGGGCACAGCGCGTGGGGCCATTTCTGCAGTTCCTATTTCCCGGCAGAGAGCGATAGAAGTACGGAAACTCACCTAGGTCTGACATCAGTTGTATAACCGATTGAGGGTTTGTAGATGAATCTTTAGCCTCTATGGATGAATCCCCTTAGACAAAGATCTCTAACCTGTCTTCTTATTCTTGCCAGCGCAGCCGCGGCGTTCGCACAAATACCTGCCTCCAAGCACGTGGTCATGGTTCTGGAAGAGAACCATTCCTATTCCAGTGTGATCGGCAGCTCGTCGATGCCATATCTGAATTCGCTGGCGAAGAAATACAGCCTCGCAACGAATTACTACGCGAACACTCACCCTTCGATCGGCAACTACTTCATGCTGACCACGGGAAAGATCATCAGCAATAGTGACGGCTATAGCGGGACCGTTTCCTACGACAACATCGTGCGCCGGATCATCACGGCTGGCAAGACGTGGAAGGCGTATGCAGAGAACCTACCTTCGACGGGATATGTGGGAGGCGATAAGTCTCCGTATTGCAAGCATCACAATCCGTTCGCTTATCTTGCAGAAGTAGTGAATAGCAGCAACCAGCGTCAGAACCTGGTCTCGTTCCAACAATTTAAGAGCGACCGCGACGCCAACCAATTGCCCGATTTCTCGTTCGTCGTTCCCAACAAATGCAATGACGCACACGACTGCTCGCTCTCGACCGCAGATAATTGGCTGAAGACCAACATCGCGCCGCTGCTTGCGACTGCGCCCTTCCAGTCGGGTGGCGACGGGCTGTTAATGATCGTCTTCGACGAGTCGAGTTCGTCTGACACTGCTCACGGTGGTGGTCACGCAGCCATGGTGGTGATCGGTCCGAAGGTTAAGCATGGTTACAGATCGACGGTGTTATACCAGCACCAAAGTGCGTTGCGGACGGTGCTGAAAGCGCTTGGGATCGCGACTTATCCCGGAGCTTCATCGTCAACTTCCAGCTTCACCGATATGTTCTAGACCTCAGCGGGTCGCTGCCGCGAAATTCTTGGAGTGGAATTCGATGCTTGCGGAAATATGACTTAGGAAGTACGCGATGTCGTGGCCGCCGGGGTAAAGATGAAACTCGTGTGGGATCTTCTGCTTCGTCAGTAACTGGTCAAGTGCGCTGGCGCCGCGATCGAATCCGAAATCATCATGGTCGCCGCAATCGAAGTAGATGTGAATCTTGCGGAGCGCAGCCGGACTTTTTGTGGCGATGGCGAAGGGATTGTTCTTCTCCCAATGGTCAACGTCGATGGGATTGCCGAAGACACTAGCCAGCATGAGTGCTTGTGGCTCTCCGGCGCGAATGGCGGAATTTAGAGTTTTTGTGGGCCCGGAAAGCAGCGCGGCGCTATGAGCACTCACTGAGCCGAACAGCTCCGGATGAGCGAAGCCGAACCGCAGTGCGCCATATCCGCCCATGGACATGCCATCGATACCTCGCGCGTCCCGCGACTTCTCAATGCGGTACTTGCGCTCGATGAATGGCATGAACTCCTGCAGGAAAAAATCACTGTACCGGACCTTGCCGTTCGCTGAGTTGACATAAAAGCTGTTGCCCCCTGCGGGAGTCACGATGACAAATTCGCCGATTTTTTTCTGATGACGTAAGTCCTCGATCAGACTCCATGCGCCACTGTTGATCAAGCTTTGTTCGTTGTCGCCGCGGCCGTGCAGGAAATAAAGGACAGGAAAGCGTCGCGCCTTCGCTCTCTGTCCCGGCTTCGGAGCTGAGCTATCAAAGCTGGGAGGAAGAAGCGCGCAGTACGCGACTCGGTGGTTCAATATCTTGCTTGGCATAGAGCCGCATTCGGCTCGGCTCTGTGCGAATGCTTGCGAGGCAAACGCAACGGCGGAGAGGATCACTACAGAAGCGGATCGATGCAGGCTCATTCGTAGCGCAGTGCCTCCACCGGATCGAGTTTCGCGGCGCGCGCTGCGGGAAAGAGGCCGGAGAGAATGCTGACGACAATAGCGAACAGAACAGCACCGGCCAACAACCACCACGGCGAAGACCAAAGATTCTCCGGCGGCATCTCCAGCTGCTTCAGATAAAAATTAGTTCCCAGATTGATTGCGCGTCCGAGTGCCCATCCCAGCGTGACGCCGAGCACTCCCCCCACGAGCCCCATGACGGCTGCTTCAGAGAAGAAGATGACCTGAACGTCACGATCGCTCGCGCCAATGGCCTTCATAATGCCGATCTCGCGGCGGCGCTCCAGGATGGCCATCAACAACGTGTTGATGATGCCGAGCGAAGCGATCACCAGAGCGAGGCTGCCAAAAATCCCGAGAAAGATGTCGAGCACTGCAAAAAAGCGGCGCAGGCTCTTGGTGGCGTCAAGGATGGAAAAAGTGTTGAAACCCATCTTGCGGATTGCGTCCTGCACGCCCTGGACCTTCGAGGCGCTCGTCACCTTTACCCCCAAGCTCGAATAAGCAGGCTTGCTGGTGAAGCTGCGCATGCTCTCGCGCAGATCGGAAGGCAACATGATGTGCAGGCTTTCCGCGAGTGCCTGCGGGATGAACGCGCGTCCACGAGTTGCGCCGCGCATGCCCTCCGGATCTTCGACTGCGATGCCCACGATGCTCAGTGTCTTGTCGTGTGGAATGATGGAGAAATTCACCCCCGCGCCTTCCGCCTGCTTGCCGGCTGCCGAATCCGCACCATAAATGCGCTCCGCATAATGGAGCGTAATCTCTTTGCCGATCAGCGGCTTCAGTCTCGCGGGATCGGTTTCAGGCGCATTGGGCGATGGCGAGATTCCGAGCAGTTCTTCGGCGAATCGCTTTTGCAAGATGATCTCGGGAGCGGAGGCGGAGGAAAAGAAACTCCCCAGCATGTTCTCGAAGACGTCATTGGTGCGGTCGCTGAGCGGCATACCGGCGACCATGGTCAGGTGCGGCTTCTCGTCGTAGCGGAGTTCGGTGATGAAACGAATGTCGGGCGTGACTTCGATTACGTTCGGCACGCGTGCGATGTCGGCACGTGCGACGTCGTCAAGCGCGCGGCTCTCGCTGGCTGCAGGACCAGTGTTTTCCTGCTCGCGGCTGAAGGAGCGCAGGTCGCGGCGGGAGGTCACAACGACGGTATCGAAGAGGCCGGATTTCTGCAGGCGCGAATTTGCCATCTGCTGCAGGCCGATGCCGAGCGACAACATAGCTACGAGCGAAGCCACACCTACCGCGATACCAATCGTCGTGAGCGAATTGCGTAGCATTGCCTCGCGCAGATTGCGAGTGGCTAGATCGGTGACGTCGTTGAATCTCAAGCCCGCAATCCTTTCTTCTCGTCGGCTACAACTTTGCCGTCGGCGAGGAATATCTGGCGGCCGGCATAGCGATCGGCCAAATCGCGTTCGTGCGTGACCATGATCACGGTAAGATCTATGCTTCGATTCAAGCCTTGCAACAGATCCAGAACTTCTTTGCCTGTCTTGCTGTCAAGATTTCCGGTCGGTTCATCGGCGAGCAAGACTTTCGGGCGATTCACTAACGCCCGCGCGATCGCGACACGTTGCTGTTCCCCGCCCGACAGTTCTGTCGGTCGATGTTGCAGACGAGCGGCAAGGCCGACACGCTCGAGCGCTTCATTCGATTGCGCTCTCCGCTGCGAAGGGTCGACCTCAGCAAACCGCAGCGGCAGCTCCACGTTTTCCAGGACCGACATCGTGGGTATCAGATTGAAGGACTGAAAGACGATACCGACCGTGTGGCGTCGATAGCGGGCCAATTCCTCCCGCGAAAGTCGTGCAAGGTCGCTGCCGGCAACATTCATGGTGCCTGAAGTTGGACGGTCCAAACCGGCGATCAGGTTCAGTAGCGAAGATTTGCCCGAGCCCGAGCTACCCAGCAGCGCCGCAAATTCGCCGGAAGCAATCTCAAGTGAGACGCCGTCAACGGCCCGGATCAGGGATTCGCCCATGCGGTAGTGGCGGGTAAGATTTTCGGCGCGCACCGCCGCAGAGCCATTGGAAGGATTCATGCCTATAGATAGAAGAGATGCGGATGCCCAGCTTATTGCTCCACTTTATCAGCCTTGGCCGCGAATAAGGCGCACTGGGTCTGGATCGGCCGGGCCTTTGGAGTTTCCATTCTGCTCGTGCTCGGGAACGACGTCTCCCTCGCCTGGAGCAAGGAACAGATTGGATTCGACCCCCTGCTGCTTGGTGTAAAGGTCGAAATATCGGCCGCCCTGCGCGTAAAGTTCCTCGTGAGTTCCGCGTTCGATGATCCGGCCAGTCTCGACGACGAGTATTTGGTCGGCGCGTCGAATGGTGGATAGCCTATGAGCGATAACAAAAGTCGTGCGGCCCTGCATCAGGTATGCGAGGCCCTGCTGGATCAGCGCCTCGGACTCGGAATCAAGGCTGGATGTGGCTTCGTCAAGAATAAGAATGCGCGGATCAGCGAGGATTGCGCGCGCAATAGATATGCGCTGGCGCTGTCCGCCGGAAAGTTTCACGCCGCGTTCGCCGACGATAGTGTCGTATTTGTTTTCGAAGGACTCGGCAAATTCGTCGACGCGCGCGATGCGGCACGCTTCTAAGATTTGTTGCTCAGTCGCATTCGGGCGCGAGAAAGCCACGTTTTCGCGGATGGTCCCGTCAAACAAGAACGAATCCTGCAGCACGACCCCGAGCTGCGTGCGGTAGGAGTCGAGCCGGACCGTAGACAGATCCATGCCGTCGATCAATACGCGGCCGGAGAGCGGTACGTTGAATGCGGCGATCAATCCGATGATGGTGGATTTGCCTGAACCAGACGGGCCGACTAGCGCGGTCACAGTTCCCGGCGGAGCGTGGAACGATACTTTGTCCAGCACATTGCGCCCCGGATTGTAGGCGAACGTCACATCGTCGAAAACAAGGTCACCGGTCAGCGTTCCGAGCGAAACGGTGCGACGTGGATCTTTGTCTTCCTGCGATTGCGACAGGATCTCGCGCGTCCGCTCCAGGCCGGCAAGCGCTTCCGTCAACTGCGTTCCGATAGAAACGATCTGGAACATGGGAGCTACCAGGAACGCAAGGAATGCGGTGTAGGAAAAATATTGGCCCAGCGACATTGTTCCAGCGAGAACTTGCCGTGCACCGAAAAACATCACCACGCTGCCGACCACTCCGACCAAGACGCTGGAAGAAAGACCGAGGATCGAAGTCGCGGTAAGCGTTTTCAGAACATTGTCGAGCAATCGCTTCACGCCGCCGGCGAAAACATCCTCTTCCCTGCTCTCGGCGTGATAACCCTTCACAACGCGAACACCGCCGAGAGACTCCGTCAACCGCCCGGTGACTTCAGCGTTGATCTTGCCGCGCTCACGGAATATCGGACGAATAGTTCCGAAGGCTTTGCTCGCCGCCAGGCCGAACACGATCAAGAATCCGAAGGCCAGCGCCGTCATGGTGCGGCTGATGTGAAAGAGCCAGACCAGCGCCATTGCCGCAGTCAATAAGCCGCCGGCAAATTCAACCAGCCCAGTACCGATGAGATTGCGGACTCCTTCGACGTCGGTCATGATGCGCGAGACCAGCGCGCCGGTCTTGTTGGAATCGTAGTAGGCGACGGGAAGCCTGCCGATGTGGGCCTGAACTTTGCGGCGAAGCTCGGCAATGGCACGCTGCCCCGCTTTAGAAAGCAGTTGCGTCAATGCAAATGAAGTGATTCCTTGCAAAGCTGTTGCAGCTAGCACACCCACGATTAACCAGGTCAGCAGATCAGAACGATGCTTGTTGATCACTTCATCGACTAGCACCTTCGGGGACCATGGAAGGACCAGTCCGGCCACGCGGTTGATCACCATCAGGAAAAATCCACCGACCAGCAGGCCCATGCGCGGGCGCACCAGCGCCCACACTTCCGGCCACGCGGCGCTCAGCCGATCGAAAAACTTTTTCTTTTTGATCTGTTCAGCCAATTTGTCCTTAGACGCGGAAGAAGTCCGGTCGCCACGCGGTCACCGACTTTTTCAGATCGTCCTTCGAAAGTTTTTCATTGAGGGCACGAGTGACAAGGGCTGGAAGCTCGGCGTCAGAAGCGAAGCGCAGCGCAACCAGTTGTCCCACCGTAAGTTCGGCGATGCGCGAACGAAGCGGTTCAGCAAGCAGTTGTTGCAATCGAAACCGTTCCTCGAGGCGAATGACCCGGTCTTGCACCTTCAACGAGTAGAGGCGCATCTTGAACAGCGCTACACCGGCCGCTATCGATACGAGTACCAGCCAGGCAGAATTGAACCCTGGATGCCGGACGACATTGACCAGAGCAACGATGATGGTGAGGGCGGATATCGGGACCAGAAAAAAGTGAAAAGCGGGGTCGGTGCGTCCGTGATCAGCATAGCTTTGCTGTAATTCAGGCATTGCGCTCTCCTGTGTGGGGACTTGCGTGCGAGTCTACCGTAACCGCGGGACTATAGCGCGGAGGGGCGGTAACGGTTACAGATGAGGGAGATGCCGCTCTGGATACAAAATCGGCAGTCGCGAAGGGTCGGTGGGCTTACTTTAGGCTGGAAAACGAAAAGGATCGCGTCGGTGCGATCCTGCAGCTACAACAGTCCAAGCTTTTGGTTGCGGGGGCTGGATTTGAACCAGCGACCTTTGGGTTATGAGCCCAACGAGCTACCAGACTGCTCCACCCCGCACTTCGATACTAACAACCGCTTCCGGTGCGGTCAAATCGCGACGACCAATGCAGCGCCAAGTCATCCAAGTGGAATATGCTTCGCCCGTTTCTTTCAGCGGCAGAATGGCAGCTTCGCTCTAGATAGAAAAATCCGCAAGGAATGGTCAGGCGCTGTTCATGCCGTGCTGCGTACCGGGAATCGGCGCGCGCCCTATTTTTGGTAGCAAATTATTGGTTTTCATAGATACTCCCCAAATCCCACGACAGGGTGGGTCGTCTGGGAAGCGCAGGGAAACGTATGCAGTCCCAAATATCGGCTTTTTCGTCCCTCCGAAACTGCTATTCGTCACAGGATTAGCCAAATCGCTCACCTGCAACCACACTGGAAGCAGCCGTGCACTATGCATGGCATGATCAGCAACAATCAAATCGCGCACCGCTTCAGCATCAAGGCGGAACCCTCGCTGGCCTATCTCGCTCTCACCGAGCAGCATCACTTCATGAAATGGTGGTCTGCGGATTCTCAGGTAGAGAAATGGATCGGAGGGAGATTGCAGCTGGGTTCGCTTCCTCACCAATGCGCGATGGTGGTCGAAACATTGAAGTCCGGGGAAATGATCGAGTGGAAGTGCATGCCGCAAGGCGACGCAGTAAAAGACGAATGCTTCGGGACGACGGTGCGATTCCAGATCGCTCGCAACGAAAAGGGCGGCACCGATGTGACTTTCAGGCACGACGGCTGGAAATCGCAGTGCGCATGTTTCAAGCGCTGGAGTGCGACCTGGGCGCGGCTGGCGGGCAAGAGCTTAAAGGCCTATCTGGAAACGGGATTGGGGACACCGGTCTGCTGATCCGGGCATCCGCGACAGAATGCTAATGGGCGGTGACGAAACGGGTTTGGCTACGTCTAGTAGACGGGTAGACTGATAGGTGGCGAGACTTCGCCTTCGGTTGTGGATTGAACAAGACTTTGGCAAGGAATCTTGCGCGAGCACCGTGGCGCATTTGGGCGATCAGTTTTCCGCTGATCGCGCTTATCGCGCTCATTGTTTCTACCGCCTCTTACAACGCAACTGCCCTTAAGCCCTCGGAATATCACTACCGCTTCTTGCCCATGCTGGGCAATGTTTTCATCTCCTTTTCTTATGTGGCATTCCTGGCTCCCTGCATTCTTGCTTTTTCACGACGATTCCCTATCGGTCGCGACACCTGGAAGCGCACCCTTCCCCTTCATATCCTGGCGGCGGTCGTTTTCACCGCCGGTCACGCGGCGTGGATGATCTTGCTGGAACAGCCATTGAATCCCAAAGAGATCATGCCCATCACGCTGCGCTATTGGACGACCTTAACTTTGTGGGCATTGAATCAGGATGCATTTGATACTTACGGCACATTGGTCGCCATCGCCCACGTCTGGATGTATTACGAGCGGGTACGCGACCGCGAGGTCAAGACGTCCCAACTTGAAAGCCAATTGGCACGCACCCAGCTGGAGATGTTGAAGCTGCAACTTCAACCTCATTTCCTCTTTAACACGCTGAACCCAATCTCCGGCGCTGATGCATCAGAACGTGCGCGCAGCTGAAAGCATGCTTTCGCGCTTGAGCACCTTCTGCGCATGTCCCTGGAAAATGTAGCTTAGAAGAGGTGCCGCTGAAGAATGAGGTTGAGTTCGTCCGTAGCTATCTTCACATCGAACAGGTGAGATTCCAGGACAGGCTCTCGGTGACGATGGACATCGATCCCGAGACGCTCGACGCAATGGTTCCCAACATGCTATTGCAGCCACTGGTTGAAAATTCGATCCGGCATGGGATCGCGAAAAGTTCAGGCCCGGGCACGATCCACATCGAAAGTAAGCGCCTCGATGGTGTGGTGCGTATCACGGTTCGAGATAAACGCACCCGGCTTCCCCGCTGCCTGCAACGGCAACGGGAATGGAAATGGAAACGGAAAACCCAAAGGTGGACTAGGGCTCGGCAATACGCGCGCACGGCTTCGCCAACTCTACGGCGAGTCTCACCGTCTCGAGATCGGCAACGCACCCGGAGGAGGCGCCTTGGTGACGCTGGAAGTCCCGGAGCGCCTCTGGGAAGAGGAATTCCAGATCATCGAGGAGATCAAGAGCGCATGAGTATCCAAACTCTTATCGTTGATGACGAACCGCTGGCCCGAGACCGGCTGCGCGGCAATTGCTGGGGTCAGACCAGGAATTTCAGATCGCGGGGGAGTGCCGCAACGGCGCGAAGCGGTTGAAGCGATACGAAAAGCGCGTCCTGATCTGGTTTTTCTGGATGTGCAGATGCCGGAGGTAGACGGCTTCGGCGTCATCGAAGCGATCGGCGCGCGCAATATGCCGGCAGTCATCTTCGTAACCGCATACGACAAATATGCGCTGCGTGCATTTGACGAAAACGCTCTCGATTACCTTCTCAAGCCCTACGACGAACGCCGCTTCCAACGCGCTGTGCAACGAGTAAAGGACCATTTGAATCGTGGCAGCTCGAACAACATGACCGAGCGCATGATGGCCCTGCTGCAGGACGTGAGCCCTGAACGTAAGGCCATGGACCGGCTGGTGATCAAGTCTGATGGCAGAGTCGTGTTTCTCAAGACTCGCGAAGTGGACTATGCGGAGGCCGCGGGCAACTATCTCAGCCTGCACGTCGGCAAAGACACCTATTTGATCCGCGAGACCATGAATGCTTTTGAAGCGCGATTAGACCCCGAAAAATTCCTTCGCATTCATCGCTCGACCATTGTGAACATCGAACGGATCAAGGAGGTGCAGCCCTGGTTCAAAGGCGAATACGTTGTCACTCTGCGAGACGGCACAGAATTGAGCTTGAGCCGTACATACAGAGACAAGCTCCGCCAGTTTTTAGCGCAATCTTAATAAGAGCGCATTTCGTCACACGCATTTCGTCACTATGAATTGAAGTATGGAACTCAACCCTTCCAAGCCGCGTACGTCTGAGACAGCAAGAGATTTCCTCGTGGAGCTTGCCATGGATTTGCTTTCTCAGGACGGACCTGCGAACGATCACGACGAAAGAGACGAGCAAGACGCGACGCGCCCGGTGACGGAAGCAGAGTTGAAAGAGCGCCTGTTGCGCGCTTTGCGGGTCAAGAATTCACCGTCGCATCGGCTGGTCATCAAGTCGGGGCCGCGGATGTTGTTTCTGCATCCGGAGAAGATCGAGTGGGTAGAGGCCGAGAAAGATTACGTGCGCCTGCACATTGGCAAGGAATCACACCTGGTGCGCGAAACGATGAATTCCTTTGAAAAGAAGCTGGAATCGGACCGGTTCGTTAGAGTGCACCGCTCTACCATCGTGAACCTGGACCACGTTAAAGAGATGAAGCCGCTGCCTAGCGGCGAATACGACATCGTCATGCGCGATGGAACGCCGCTGCGCCTAAGCCGGGGATACCGACCGAGGTTACTAGAGCTGCTGCGCGACTCCTTTTAAATCGCTTTCCTATGGTTGAATAGGCAGCGCCCGAGCCTCGGCCGATTTGTCCGTTTGTCACCAAAAAACATCCAAATCCGGTCGCAAAACCGCCTTCCGCGACTAGCGCACTCCCGTGCACTTCGTCCCGCCAAGCACTCTGCTCGTCGCAAACCAGCAGCCGAATATCGCATGTAGCGGTCATTCTCGATATCGCACCACCAGAGTCTTCGTCCGCAGACAGGAGAGGGCGAGACTCACACTCTGAAAGGAATCGAAAATGACCAAAAAAATAGTAGCAGCCTTAGCAGTTCTGGCGCTGCTCACGGCATTTACGGTGCCGGCATTTGCTCAGGGATCGGCGGAATCGTCGGTTCGCGGCAATCTTGCTGGCAGCGTAGTCGACTCTTCGGGCGCGGTAGTCACCGGCGCGAAGGTCTCCATCACCGGTCCGACGGGCACCAAGTCCGACACGACGAACCAGGATGGACAGTTTCTCTTCCCCTTGCTCAGCCCAGGTTTTTATTCGCTGAAGGTTGAAAAGGGCAGCTTTAAAACGGCAGACGTCAAGGGCGTCGAAGTCGTTACCGGTAAGACCTCCAACGTTCGCGTTGGCATGGTAGCCGGACAGCAAACTGAAGTCGTTGAGGTTACCAGCAGTGCGGTGACCGTCGATGTGACTTCAACTGCAGTTGCGGCCAACCTCACGGACACGTTCTATCAATCCGTCCCAGTGGCTCGCGGCGTTACCGGCTTGTTTTATGCCTCGCCTGGCGTCACCGCTGGCGGCGGCACCGGCGCATCCAACCCGTCAATCGCGGGTGGCAGCGGCCTCGAAAACCTCTACGTCGCAGACGGCGTGAACATCACTGATGGCGGCTTCGGCGGCATCGGTGTGTATTCGCGTGTCTATGGCCCTTTGGCTACCGGTATCAACCTGTCTTTCGTAAAAGAAGTACAGGTGAAGACCGGCGGATTTGAAGCACAGTATGGAAAATCCACCGGCGGCATCGTGCAGATTGTTACGAAGTCGGGTGGAAATCAATTCCACGGATCTGTGGGCGGCTATTCGCACCTTCGTCCTTTGAAGCAACACGCGCGCAAGTCGACGATTTTCAGGCGGGTGGTGCCGGCGAACAGTTCAACCTGGTAGGCAAACGGCTGCACCAGTCCAACTATGACCTGGACGCTGAGGTCGGCGGACACGTCCCGGGATTCAAAGACAAGCTGTTCTTCTTCGGGTCATTCAACCCCCAATGGAACAGCACACAAAACCAGTTCGCGCAATTCCGAAACCCGTTGTACCTGGGAACGAATGGTGCGGCTGCAACATACCCATCATTCCTCGGAAACGACGACATCTCGCAACGCGTGTACAGCTATGCTGGCAAGTTGACATGGAAGGCGAGCGACAAACACCAATTCGAGACGTCGATCTTCGGCGACCCGACCTACGGCCAACTTTGATCCGAACGGCACTTTGGCGATCTCCAACCACACCGGCGACGACAAATTGCAATTTGGAACTCGGAATCTTGTGGTCCGCTACAACGGGATCATGACCCCGAGCTGGCTCGTCAACGGTTCATTCACCTGGGGCCACAATAACCTAAGCGACACGGCGCTTCAGCCTGACACGTATCTTGTCCAGGATCTGACGCAGCGCTTCCCTTGCAACATCGCTTCGGCAATCACGCCTCCTTGCTCAGACCCGAACAACATCATCCGTGGCAATGAGTTCTCTCAGGGCCTCGGATATTACGAGAATACGCAGGGTGACAATTACGGCTTCAACCTGGATACCTCCAAGACGTTCCGCTTCCTAGGGGAACACAACGTGGGTATTGGGTATAGCTTTGCCCGCAACCACTATAACGGCACCAAGGCCCGCACCGGACCTCGCTATAACGCGCCGACAACGGACGAAGCAGGAGCAACTACAGATGCGGTTTATGGGTTGGACTCCACGCAGCCGGACCAAGCAGCGCTGGAATCCGATCTGCTTAACAACCCTGTCGATGGTCAGTTCCAACTCCGCTTGCGCGGAAATGGCGCGAGTGCTGCCGGCTGCACCGGCGGTGCCGAAGCTGCCACTATGGTCATCCCTGGCCTAGACGGTTGCCTCGATGGGACCACGGCTGTCGTGCTTCGCCAGGTTCGCGGCGAATTCGGCAACCCGGTTTTCAAAACGCAGTCTGACTATCACACGTTGTTCGCCCAGGACAGCTGGTCGATCAACAAATACGTGACAGTGACAGCAGGCTTACGCTGGGAGCAACAAAAGGTAGCCGGCGTGAATGCTGCCTATACGTTTACGGACAACTGGTCACCGCGCGTCGGAATCAGCCGTGGATCCTTGGGGCAATCGTAAGACCAAGATCTTCGCGAATTTCGGCCGCTATAATGAGGCCTTGCCTTTAGACATCGCGATCCGTTCCTTGTCTGCCGAGAAAGACAGGCGACACTGCAGTGGATCCCGACTACCGACGGCGCTGGTCACGTAGTTGTTAACCCCGACGGAACCCTGGCTGCACCGACGTTTGACGCAGCCCACTTGGTGTCCGGCGGACCGCTGGGTGAGTCGCTGCTCAGAGCTCGGTCGCATTCGCTCCTGGTACCCGATGGAGTACCTGGACGAATACGTGGTCGGCTTTGAACATGAATTCGGCAATTCAGGCGTCATCTTCAGTGCGCGCTATCAGGATCGCAGGATCAAGCGCATCATCGAAGACCTGGCAGCCCTCTCGCCGGAAGCCTCCATCGCCGGCCTCACGCAGCAATACATGATCGGCAACCCTGGGGTAAATAGTGACTTCTTCACCAACCCGATCCAGAACGACTACAGCGTGGCTGGCGGCGGTAGCTGCCCGCTCGGCGTAGTTCCGCACGATTCGGGCCAACTCACTGATGCAAACGGCAACATCGCCACCAATGCTGCTGGTAATGACGCCACTTGCATCACTCCGGGCGTCTATTCCAATGGCTTCACGGCCGGCGATCCGCATCCCGACGGAGTTCCCGACGGATTCGTAAACCCGGTGCGCATTTACAAGTCGATGGAGTTCGAAGTGAACAAGTCGTTCTCCAAAAACTGGCAGCTGCGCACGAACTACCGTATTGCCAAGCTTGTCGGCAACTACGAAGGTTCGTTCCGCAACGACAACGGCCAATCCGATCCGAACATCAGCTCGTTGTTTGACTTCACCCGTGGCGAGTTCGCGCACTGGGACAGCAATTTGTAGCTGGACCGCTGAACCAGGATGTCCGCCACACCGTGAATGGCTACGTGAGCTACATGTTCGGCAACCACTTCATGAAGGGCCTCACGCTTGGTACCGGCGCGCAATTCCACACTGGCACCCCGATCAGCAACCTGTATGCCCACCCGGTATACCAGAATGCTGGCGAGGTCCCTTTCTGCGCCGACGGAACCACCACGAGCTGCCCTGTAGCACGTGGAGCCCTGGGCCGCACCAAGAATTGGGGTCAGATTGACTTACACGCTGACTATCCGATCCGGATCACGGAAGGCACCAAGATCCGCTTGGCGGCAGACCTGTTCAACCTCACCGATATGCGCACGCAGCTTCGTGTAGACCAGCGCGCGCAGGTTTCCCTGGGAATCGTCAACGCTGATTTCCTGAAGCCCATCGGCGGTGGCGTGAACATCAACCCCGGCTACCAGCGTCCGTTCTACGCACGCTTCGGGGTCCGTTTCGAGTTCTAGCTGCAGCTAGGATTCTTTTACCGGGGAGGGCGAAAGCCTTCCCCGTTTTCTTGTCTCCAACTCGTATCCGGCCGCGATTTGATTTATCCTGACCCGCTGACCGTTTGACTGGAGATGACTACGTGAACCGACTTCCGCGCTTCGTTCTCGCATCGATCTGCCTCCTCGCTTCCCTCTTGACCGGAGTATTTGCTCAGCAGGCTACGGCTCCGCAAGTCCCCGACAAAATGTTTCAAGATTTGAGTTGGCGGATGATCGGCCCGTTCCGGGGCGGACGCACGCGCGCAGCGGTGGGGGTGCCATCGCAGCCCAATGTCTTTTACATTGGGGCGACGAACGGTGGCGTGTGGAGATCGAATGATTACGGTAGGACTTGGAACTCGATCTTCGATTCGCAGCCGACGCAATCGATCGGCGATATCGCCGTAGCACCTTCTGACCCCAACATCGTTTACGTTGCCAGCGGCGAAGGGCTTCATCGTCCTGACCTGTCGATCGGAAATGGGATCTATCGCTCCAGTGATGCAGGAAAGACTTGGACGCATCTCGGCCTAGAGGATGGGCAGCAGATCCCCGCACTGGCAGTGGATCCGAAGAATCCCGACCGCGTGTTTGCTGCTGTAATGGGCCACCCCTATGGCCCGAACGAACAACGCGGAATCTTTCGCTCGACTGACGGGGGGAAGAGCTGGCAGAAGGTCCTATATAAAGATGCGAACACGGGGGGCGCCGACGTCCTTATCGACCCTTCGAACGCGCAGGTGGTCTATGCATCCCTATGGGAAGCACGCCTGGGTCCGTGGGAAGACAGCAACTCCTACGAAAGCACAGGCGGCGGACTGTTCAAATCTACCGACGGTGGCAGCACCTGGAACAAGCTGACTCAGGGATTGCCGAATGATCTTGTTCAGGCGCACATTGCGCTCGCGCCCAGTCAGCCGAGCCGCGTGTACGTCGTTTTTTCGACAACAGAAAAGAACTCCTACGGTTCGGGAAAGGTCTTGGCTTTTATCGATCAGACGATAGCGGCCAGAGCTGGACCAAGGCTACCGACCAAGGATGGCCGGCGATGAAGATCGGCGGTGGCGACCTCCCCATGGTCAAAGTGGATCCGAAGAATGCTGATGTGGTTTACAGCGCGAGTATCGTCACGGTGAAGTCGACCGATGGCGGAAAGACATGGAAGAGTATCCGCGGCGCTCCGGGCGGAGATGATTACCAGAACCTGTGGATCAATCCGAACGACCCGAACATCATCCTGCTGGTCGCTGACCAGGGCGCCATCGTCACTGTGAATGGAGGCGAAACGTGGAGCACCTGGTACAACCAGCCCACTGCTCAGCTCTATCACGCGATAACCACCAATGAGTTTCCCTACAAAGTTTGCGCTGGCCAGCAAGAAAGCGGATCGCTGTGCATCAAGAGCCGCGGCAACTACGGCCAGATCACACACTGGGATTGGCATCCGGCGGGAGTCATTGAGTACGGCTACGTCGCGCCCGATCCGCTGAATGCAAATATCATCTACGGCGCCGGGCGAAATGAGGTCTCACGATTGGACCTTACCACCGGACAGATCCAGAATGTTTCTCCGATCCCTCTGCGTGGAGAAAAATATAGGACGGAGCGAACAGAACCCATCATGTTCTCTCCGCTCGATCCGCACACAATGTTTTACGCCTCGAACTATCTGTTCAAGACCACGAACGGTGGGCAAATGTGGGAGACCATCAGCGCCGACCTCGCGCGGAAAAATTCAGAAATTCCGCGGAGCCTGGGCTCCATGGCGGCGAAAGATGCAAAAGCAGCAAAGCAGCGTGGCGCAATTTACTCGCTGGCGTTATCGCACAAAAATATCAATACCATCTGGGCGGGCACGGATGATGGCATGATCTGGATCACGCGCGATGGCGGCAAGAACTGGAATGACATCACTCCACCTCAACTCAGTGGCTGGAGCAAGGTGACGCAACTAGAAGCTTCGCGCTTCGATGACATGACTGCGTACGCGTCGGTCAGCCGATTCCGGGTCGACGATCTGCATCCTTATATGTATCGCACGCACGATGGCGGCAAAACGTGGCAAGCGATCGTTGCTGGCCTGCCGGATTCGCCGGTCAATACAATTCGCGAAGACCTAGTCCGAAAAGGTCTGTTGTTCGCCGGTACCGAGAATGCCGTATGGACGTCATTCGATGATGGCGATCACTGGCAATCGTTGCAGCTGAACCTGCCGAAGACTTCGATGCGGGACTTATGGATCCACGAAAACGACTTGATCGTTGCAACCCACGGCCGCTCGTTCTGGATCTTGGATGACATCTCGCGGCTGCGGCAGCTGAACGGCGCATCCAGCAGCGTACAGCTGTTCAAGCCAGCGGTTGCATACCGCGTGAAACGCAGCACTTACCCTGACACGCCTCTGCCGCCGGACGAACCTACCGCGAACAATCCGCCGAGTGGCGCGGTGATCGAGTATGCGCTTCCACAGGCTCCCTCCGGTGCCGTCACTCTCGATGTGATGGATGCGGCAGGTAAATCGGTGCGGCGATTCTCCAGCACCGACAAGCCGGGGGTCACACAGGAGCAACTGAACAAACAGTACATCCCTCTGTACTGGATGCCGGAGGCGAGAACATTAGCCACCAGCGAAGGGGCGCATCGCTGGGTGTGGGATCTGCACTATCCCTCGCCCGTTTCGACCCAACATGAGTATCCGATCTCTTCTACGCCGCACGATGCGCCGCGAAATCCGCTGGGTCCGAGCGCGCTACCGGGACAGTACACAGTCAAACTCACGGTGAACGGACAAGCTTCCACTGTTCCGCTCACCGTCAAGCTAGACCCTCGGGTAAAGGCCACGCCCCTCGCGCTGCAACAGAAGTTTGCTTTGGAGACCCGGTTAGCGAACGATCTATCGCAGAGTTCGGAGGCAGTGCTGCAGGCTGAGTCAGTACGAAAGCAGATCAAGAAGCTCTCTGCTCAGGCGAGCGGCGGTACAGGCGACGCGCTGAAGAGTTTGGACGCCAAACTCGCCGCACTGCTGGATGGACCGGAGAAGCCGGCACGAACCTCGGTGCGGGGCTTAAAGGATATGAACGGGGATGTCTTTTCCCTCTACGGCGCCGTGAGCGGCAACGATTCTGTAGCCAAAGATGCTGATGCAGCGCCTACCGCAGCACAGCTATCAACGACAGCTGCGGTTGAGAAGGAAATCGCGCCACACTTGACAAACTGGAACCAGATCAAGGCAACCGACCTTGCTGCGATCAATCAACAATTGAAGTCGGCAAATATTCCGGAGTTGAAGCTAGAGGTGAATCCGGATGCGGCTGAGTCCGCAGTCGATCAGGAATAGATGCAACATGAACCAATCCTTGGGGCGCTACAAGCGCCCCATTTTTATTAGTGCATCGCTGCCGTGCCGCCCTTGTGCTGCGGCTTCTTCATGATGAAGATGAGTGGCAGCATGCACATGAAGCCGATCATCATGAAGCGGAAGGCGTCATTGTAGGCGAGCATGGAGGCTTGTCGATCAACCATTCCGGATATCGCGGCATAGGCTTGACGCAGTGCGGTTGCAGGATCGCTGCCTGCGGCTATGAAAGCCGCAGTGAGAGAATCGATCATCCTTTTCGTCGTCTCATCGAAGGAAGTTATGTGCGAACCCAAGATGTTGATGTGACTCTGCTGATGTCGCGACAGGATCGTGGTCACGCTGGCGATCCCAATGCTCGCTCCGATGTTGCGCATGAGATTGAACAGGCTGGTAGCGTTACCGATCTCTTCTTTTGGAATGGGATCGTTGGTGATCGTAGTGAGGGGAACGAAGAGCAGCCCCATCGCCGCGCCCTGGACGATCAAAGGAATGAAGAAGTCCCAATAGCCTGCGTCTAAGCTGAGGTGGGAAAATTTCCAGAAGCTTAGGCTGGCGATGATGATCCCAGATCCAAGTAGTCGACGCGGCTCGATCTTGCTCATCAGTAAACCGACCAGCGGCATAGCGAGGAATGAGCCGAGCCCGCGTGGCAGCATCACGATCCCTGCTTTCACGGCAGGATATCCAAGCAAGGTCTGGAGCATGAGCGGTACAAGCACGGTGCTGCCGTATAGCACGAATCCGAGCACGGTCATCAGGAATACTCCCGCCGAATACGTGCGATAGCGGAATACACGCAGATCCACGATGGGGTGCTCGGTATTGAATTCGCGCAAGAGGAAGCCGACCAGTCCAACCGTCGCGAGCACAGCGAGTGTCACGATAAAGCGCGATGAGAACCAATCTTCTTCCTGGCCTTTGTCGAGCATGATCTGCAACGCTCCGATGCCGACCACCAGCAGGCCCATGCCCCAATAGTCCACGCCACCCGCGCGGCGCTTGATGTATGCGGGATCGAAGACAAACGTGTGCGTCATCAAAAGAGCGATGATGCCGATAGGGACATTGATATAGAAGACCCACCGCCAACTGTAACTATCGGTGAGCCAGCCGCCGAGGACAGGGCCCAGCATCGGCGCAACCACGATGCCGAGCGCCCAGAACGCCATCGCCTTGCCACGCTCTTCCGGGGGAAACACTTCCAGCAGGATGGCTTGCGAGAGCGGCTGCAGGCCTCCGCCGGTGGCGCCTTGAATGACACGAAAAATAATGAGAAGAGGAAGGTTGGGCGCTAAACCACA
This sequence comes from uncultured Acidobacteriota bacterium, assembly GCA_963711965.1. Taxonomy (GTDB): domain Bacteria; phylum Acidobacteriota; class Terriglobia; order Terriglobales; family Acidobacteriaceae; genus CAVQGF01. Next base: position 80,230 of record CAVQGF010000060.1, read on the forward strand.
AAAAAAAGATGCGAGCGTAAATCCAGTGACCGAGGCCATGAGCAGGCGCTTGCGCCCGAAACGGTTCGCTAGCCATCCGGTCATCGGCAAGATGATGGCGTTCGCGACAAGATAAGAAGTGAGCGCCCAGGTGGCTTCGTCTGGAGTCGCAGACAAACTGCCGGCGATGTGAGGCAAGGAAACGTTGACGACCGTGGTGTCGAGCACCTCCATAAAGGTGCTGATCATGACGGCGGAGGCGACGAGCCAGGGATTGATCGCGCGTACGGGAATGGCTGGGCTGGCCACGAACTATTTTCCACCCGTTCTGCCGCGCACGGCGCAGAGCACGACAGCAGCAACCGCATCGTCGCTGATGCTGGAATCGAGCATCAGGTCATAGAGCGCAGGGTCGAACCAATTCTCACCAAAGTAACGGCGAATGTAGCCGACGCGTTCCTTGTCGACGCGCTCGGCCAATTGCATCGCGTGGGCCAGATCGCCACCCTCAGTCTTCTGCAAGCGGCGAGCGCGATATTCGGTGGGAGCGTAAAGGAAAATGTGGAAGGCGTCTTTGCGCTCCCGAAGGATGCACTGCCCACCACGGCCCATGATGACGCAATTGCCAATGTCGGCTGCCTCATGCATCGCGTTGCGGGTGAACTCGAGCATCCCTTCGCAGTCCATCAGTCCTTCACCAGAGCCGCCCGCACCTCGATCGAAGCCGCCTCTCCAAAGAGCTTTAACCAGGCGGTTGAACCATGGGTCGACGTGCTGGTCGTACTTTGCTGCAACCTTTTCATCGACATTGGCGCGCGCCGCGATCTTCTTCAGCAATTCGTGGTCGAGCAGATTCCAAGCCAGAGATTTCGCGATGCGCTCAGCAACTTCAGGACCGCCGCCACCGTAAAGCGAAGAAACCGTAATGATGCGTACCGGGTTCATTTTGTGATCACCGTCGGAGTCACCGACATGCCTGGCCGCAACATATGTTCAGGATCCTGATCTTTTTCAAAGACGATCTTGATGGGCACCCGTTGCACTACTTTTACGTAATTGCCGGTCGCATTCTCGGGCGGCAGCAGACTAAAGCGGGCGGCCGTAGCTCCGCCAAAGCTGTCAACGTGCCCGTTGTAATCGCGACCGTAAGCGTCAACGTGAATAGTCGCGGCTTGGCCAGGCCGCATCTTCTTAAGCTGCGTCTCCTTGAAGTTGGCAACTACCCACATGTTCTGGACGGGCACCAGCGCGACCATTGGCTGGCCGGGCTGTATCACCTGGCCTGGTTGTACGGATTTTTTGCTGACGATCCCGCTCACCGGAGCACGCACCGTGGTGTATTCGAGATTAAGTCGTGCCTGCTCTAAGGCAGCTGCCTTCTGCTGGACGGATGCAGCCGCACTTCCTGCGCGGCCCCTGGTGACCGAGATCTGCTCCGGCACGGTGCCTGCAGAGCGAAGCTGCGCCTGCGCCTGTAACACTTTTGATTCGTTGACGGCCACGGCGGCCCGCGCAGAATCGAGCGTCGCACGCGCGGCTGCTTCTGCCGCGACTGCGGTGTCGTACTGTTGGCGCGGCACTTCATCTTTTTGCACCAACTGCGTGTATCGCTGAAGGTCGGCAGCGGCTTTTTGATAGTTCGCCTGTGCTTCTTGCACGCGGGCATTTGCGGCTTCAACATCTCTTTGGGCCCCGACGAGGTTGGCGTGCGCGGTCTCCAGTTGTGAGGAAGCAGTCGTGCTGGTTATGGGGATATTGGCTTTGGCAGACTGGGCGCTCGCTTCAGCGTCGGCTAGATCAGCTGAGGCCTTATCCAATTCGACTTTGTAGTCTGTTGGGTCCAACTGAGCGAGAATGGTTCCCTTTTCGACATATTGGTTGTCTTCAAACATCACGCGCTGCACGGTGCCACCCACGCGCGCACTGATAGGTATGATGTCGCCTTCGATTTGCGCGTCGTCGGTGGACTCACGGACGGCAAAGTGTCTCCATATCAGAAGGCCACCAACCAACAGAAGAGCGATCGCCGCAGCAGCGATCCATTTCGCGCGCGGGTTGCGTTTCAAGTACCCCCGGGCCCGCATGGTGCGCGGTTCCTCACTCTCCTCGACACGCGGCACAACTTCCAAGTCCGCCATCATCGTCCTCCCAAAAAGTCATTCGCCGATTTCTCCGCCAGCCCGGTGGCACGCGCTAGCGCTGCCTTCGCCAGGTTGTAGGCATACATGCTGGATATAAGATCTTCTTCTGCGCCAGCCACTGCCTGCTGCGATTCCACTACTTCTAAACTGCCGGAAACGCCGGCGCGGAAACGATCCCGAGCTTGCTCCAATTGCTGTCCAGCAAGCTGCACTGAACTCTGCGCTACCTGCACTTCTCGCGCGGATGCGTCGAGATCAAGGAACGCCGTGCGGACTTCCTGGTCGATGCGAGCGCGAAGATCGTCTAACTCCGCCTGGCGCTGAGCAAGAACTGCATCCGCCTGTTGCACATCAGCTTGGATCTTGCCGCCTTCGAATATCGGCAGGCGCAACGAGAACGCGGCGGTATAGGTGGGATGAGCACTCGCGGGCGTGTTCCCAATGGTGCCGTAGTCACCATCGAAATGCAGTGACGGGGCGCGCTGTAAGACCGCTCCGGTCCGAGAAGTCTCGGCCGCGCGTACGAGTGACCTCGACTGCTGATAGTCAAACCGGTTTTGGAAAGCATCCGCCAAAGCCTTTTCCAGAGTGACCGGCGGGACCGTTGGGTTCGGCATGGCGTCGGCAAAGTCAAATTGCTGTCCGGGAGGCAGTCCAATGGCGCGCGCCAGGGTGAGCTTCTGCTTGGTGTAGTCGTTCTCCACCGCTACCAGGCGCTGCTGCCGCGATTGCTGGTTCACCTGCGCGCGCAGGACGTCGATGCCGGCGGCAACTCCGCTGTTCTTAAGGTCGAGCGTCTGTCGATAGACCGTCTCTGCCGTGGTGAGTTGCGCCTGTGCGGACTTCACGCGTGCCTGATTTGCCAGACCTTCAAGATATAGATCGGCGACGACGAGGACTACAGTCTCGCGGGCGTTGCGCTCGCCCAATTGCTGCGCATGAACTTCTTCGGAAGCTGCGCGATAATTTTTCCAGAAGTGAAGATCCAATGATTCCGTCAATGTGCCGCGCGCGTCGAAGACGTTGAACGGCCCGATGATCGGGTTGGTCCCGGCCGGCACCGGGAAGCCAAACGCTGCAAGGTTGATCTGCTGGTCCGTCTCACCGACTCGGGCGGCAATGTGGGGCAGTAGTTCGCTCAGAGAACGCAAGCGTTGCGCACGGGCTGAGCGGCTGGAGATGCCACTGAGGACAAGTCCTAGGTTATAGCGAAGCCCGCGATCGATAGCATCGCGCAAAGTGAGGGCGATCCGCTGATCCGCGACTTTGCCGGAAGATGCTCCGCCAAGGAACGGGGACTGCGCGGGAATCGGACTAGCGCCGTTTTGCGCCGCTGCGGGCGCGGAGGTCGGGAAAGAGCTGATGGTGCTCTGCGCCGCGGCCGGTAGAACGAATTGCCCGGCGACAATGAGCGTTAATACTTTCGAAAACCACAACAGGCTTGTCTTCTCGTGCATAGGCCTGCCACTTGGATGGTGATTTACTCGGAAGTGTTTGCAACAGTTACAGATGGAGGAATCGGTCTGGCTAAGCTCCATGTAGCGATAGATTCAGTTCGGGCCGACTTGGGTTCAAACACTCGCCGCACTGAGCCTGGATTCGCTTACAGCTTCGAGCGAACGGTCGAGAATCTTAAAAGCTTCATCAACATCTGCTTTCGCAATATTTAGAGGCGGCGACATGCGGATGACATTCCCCAACATTCCGCCACGTCCTATTAACAAGCCGCGATCACGCGCTGCCTCGAGCATCATTGCCGTTTCGGCAGTTGCTGGTTCTTTCGTTTTCCGATCCTTCACCAATTCAATCGCCTGCATCAGCCCCATGCCGCGCACGTCTCCGATGAGTTCGTGCTTCTCCTGCAACTCCAGCAGCTTTTCCCGGAAGTAGGCGCCGACCACCTGAGCATTCGTGCGGAGATCGTCTTCTTCAATGATGTCGATGACGGCTTTGGCGGTGACCGATGTCACCGGATTACCACCAAAGGTGGAGATGGTGAGGCCTTGGAACGAATCCGCGATCTCGGGCTTCGCCATGGTCAGCCCGACGGGATGGCCGTTACCCAAACTCTTGGCTGAAGTGATGATGTCGGGCTCGACCTCCCAGTGCTCGATGCCGAACCACTTCTTGCCGGTGCGCCCCCAGCCAGTCTGCACTTCGTCGGAGATGAAGTCGCCTCCGTACTGTTTGACGATGTTAAAGACGAGCTTGAAGTATTCCTTGGGCGGCGTGACAAATCCAGCTACTCCTTGTATGGGCTCCGCGAGGATGCCGGCGATCTTGCCGGAGGTGGAAGTCTGGATGACCTGCTCCAGGTCCTTGGCGCACGCAATGTCGCAACTCGGGTACTTGAGCCCGAGCGGGCAGCGATAGCAATAAGGGTTCATGGTGTGCACGATGCCAATCTCAATCGTGCCCCGCCGCCATGCGTTCATTCCGGTCAGACCGCGGGTGAGTGACGAACGGCCGGAGTAGCCGTGGCGCAAGGCAACGATCTCGAAGTTGCCCGTGTGCATGCGCGCTGTCTGGACGGCAGTCTCGTTCGCTTCAGTTCCGCTATTGGTGAAGAAGGATTTCTTGATCTTGCCGGGGGCAATGCTGGCGAGTTTTTCGGCGAGCGCGACCATGGGCTCGGTGGGGAAGCAGGTGGAGACATGCTGCAGCTTGTCCATCTGCGCCTTGGCCTTTTCGGTGACACGCGGATTGCAATGCCCAAGGCTTACTGTGACGATGCCGCCGAAGAAGTCGAGATACTTTTTGCCATCGACGTCCCACACGTGCTGCATCTCGCCGCGCTCCATGGGGAGCGGGTCGGAGTAATAGGTCGAAACGCACGGAAAAATGAATTCCTTTTGCTTGCGGACGATCTCATCACGCTTCATTGGTCCACCTGTTTTTAGAACTTTCGCGACCATTCCTTAGGCCAGCGCTCGATCACAACTTTCTTTTCGGTGTAAAACTCCACGGCATCGCGTCCTTGCCCGTGCAGGACGCCGAGAAAACTATCTTTCCATCCGCTGAATGGGAAGTACGCCATTGGGGCGGCAACGCCGATGTTCACGCCCGATGTTCCCTGCCGGTGCGTCATAACGGAACTTCCGCGCGGCTGCGCCGCTGGTGGTGAAGATGGAAGCGGCATTGCCGTATGCGCTGCTCGAAAGGATTTTGATGGCTTCGTCGAGGGTAGACGCTTGCGTCACGCTAAGGACAGGTCCAAATATCTCTGTGCCGACCAGATCACTGGTCGACGGCAGGCCATCGAGGATAGTCGGCTTTACGAAGTTACCTTTCGCGCCGCGGCCATCAAGGACTGCTTTAGCTCCGTCGTTCACACCTTTACCGATGAGTTTCTCGATGCGTTGTTTACTCTGCTGATTGATCACCGGGCCCATCTGCACACCGTCATCGGTTCCCGGTCCTGTCTTGATCTTTGCGGCAGCATTCGAAACAGAATCACGGAAGGGGCCGTGGGCATCGCCGACCGCAATCGCGACCGACACCGCCAGGCATCGCTGACCGGCGCATCCGAAGGCACTGTCGACGATGACTTGCGTGCTGGACTCCATATCCGCATCGGGCATTACGACGACATGGTTCTTAGCACCACCTTGGCATTGCACGCGTTTACCGTGCCGTGCGCCCTCAGCGTAGATGTATTTGGCAACAGGGGTTGAACCAACAAAACTGATCCCACGGACCGTGGGATGCGAGAGTAATGTGTCCACCGCCTGCTTGCCGCCATTGAGCAGATTGAGGACGCCCCCGGGCAAGTGCAGCTCTTCGATCAATTGAAACAGCCGCTGCATGGCGAGCGGCACTTTTTCCGAGGGCTTAAGAATGAACGTGTTTCCGCAGGCGATGGCGTACGGGAGAAACCATAACGGGATCATCGCCGGAAAATTGAATGGGGTGATGGCAGCGACGACGCCTAACGGCTGGCGGATCATGATCTCGTCGATGCCGCGAGCAACGTCTTCCAGGTTGAAGCCCTGCATCAGGGTCGGAATCCCGCAGGCTACTTCAACGTTCTCGATTCCGCGGCGGATTTCGGCGCGAGCTTCCGCCAACGTCTTGCCGTTTTCAAGCGTGATCTGCCGGGCGAGATCTTCCAGATTGCGTTCCAGCAGGTCCTTCAGCTTGAACAGGTATTGAATGCGATCTTCAGGAGGAGTGCGCCGCCATTCCGGAAATGCGGCAGCCGCAGCTTCGATCACCGCCGCAGCTTCGGATTCTGAAGACATAGGCACTTCGGCGAGCAAACCTTCAGTTGCAGGATCGATGACGGGAAGGAATTCAGAAGCCGCGGATGCGTGCCACGCGCCTGCGTAGTAGTTGCCGAGCCGGGAGACTCGAGTCGAAACGGAGACGCCCATGGTCTCCCTCAGATTTCACCGCCCGCTGAGCGGGCTTTAGATTTGAACAACCATTCTACTGCATGCCATTTAGCGAAGATTCAGGGCCAGGAGCTTCGGCTCGGTCATCTCTTCGATCGCGTAGCGCAGTCCTTCCCTGCCCAGTCCGGAATCCTTTATGCCGCCGTACGGCATGTGATCGATGCGGAAGGTAGGGACATCGCCCACAATCAGTCCTCCGACTTCGAGCTCATTGAAGGCACGGAAGATCGAGCGCGCATCATTGGTGAACAGGCCGGCCTGCAAGCCATAAGGCGAGGCTGATTGACTCGCGTGAGCGCATCGCTGAAATCTTCGTACGGCTCGACAGTCTTCACCGGCGCAAACACCTCTTCGCAATTCACCTTCATTTCGGCACGCGTATTAGTAAGGATGGTCGGGCTCTAGGATCGAACCTTTGCGTCCGCCGCCGAGAACGAGTTTGGCGCCGGCTGCGACCGCCTCCTTGATCCAGCTTCTCCGCGCGCTCGGCATCAGACTCGCGGATCAGCGGACCGATATCGGTGGACTCGTCGAGAGGATCGCCTGTCTTGAGTTTCTTTGCGCGGTCGATGAACTTGCTCAGGAACGAGTCGAAGACCGGCTTGTGAACAAGAATGCGCTGCACCGAGATGCAGCTTTGACCCGCGTAGGAGAATCCTGCAACAGCGCAACGCTCGGCGGCGTAGTCAAGATTGGCATCGCCGTGGATGATGGCGGCGGCATTTCCGCCAAGCTCAAGCGTTACTTTCTTCTTTCTCGAGTTAGCTTTCAGTTTCCAACCAACGGCGGAGCTGCCGGTAAAGCTCAGCATCTTCAGGCGATCGTCGGAGACGATCAGCGCCGCGTCTTCGTTCGTGGTAGGAATCACGTTCAGTCCGCCTGCGGGCCAGCCGGCTTCATGAACAACTTCCGCCAGCATGAGTGCGCTGAGCGGAGTCTGCGGAGCCGGTTTGAGCACAACGGTGCAGCCGCAAGCGATTGCGGGGGCCAGCTTGTGCGCGACCAGATTCAACGGAAAATTAAATGGCGTGATGGCAGCAATAGGGCCGACTGGAAATCGCCGCACTATCCCCCAGCGGCCAGCAGTGAATTCCTGAAGATCGAGCGGGATGTACTCGCCACCGATCCGCCCGGCTTCTTCCGCGGCGACAGAGAATGTGAAAACAGCACGATCGACTTCGGCGCGCGCGGTCTTGATGGGCTTGCCTGCCTCGAGGGCCATGGTGCGCGCGAACTGCTCGCGCCTATCTGTGCGATTGTCGACCGAGACTGTCCGCAAGATATTCTTGCCGCTTGAATAGCGGGCAGTTTGCGACTGATCTCAAACGCGTGGACCTGAAGCGGCGATCGCGGCTTCGATCTGGCCTCGGTCCAGCGAGGGACACAATGCCTACGCGGCTTCCATCGTATGGAGACTTGATCTCGATGGTGGCGCCATCCTCGATCCAGCGGCCGTCAATGAAGTAGTCCGCGGCTCTGCACGACGTTCGGCCACTTCAGGCATGGGCCACCTTTTCGCTATCGGGCACGGCGCACTCCTCGCCGTGAACTCACGGAATGCAGCGCGGCTTCAAGAACATCCATGGCTTCGTCGAATTGCTCGTTGCTGATCACCAGGGGCATGAGCAGACGGATGACATTTCCGTAGGTACCGGCGGAGATGGTGATCACGCCATGCTCATAACAATATTTGACGATCTGCTGCGTCTCTTTGTCGGCGGGCTGTAGCGAAGTTTCTTTCGAGCGGACAAGCTCGATGGCGCGCATCGCACCCATGCCGTGGATGGTCCCGACCATGGGAAACCGCAGCTGCCATTTTTTTGCGCGAGCGACGAAGCGATCGCCCGATCTGCGAGGCACGTGCGCAAAGATTCTTCTCTTTCGATGATGTCGAGCACGGCAAGAGCAGCTTCGCAGGCGACTGGATTTCCGCCGAAGGTGCCGCCGATGGCGCCGACGCCGGGAGCGTCCATGATCTCGGCGCGTCCGGTGACGCTGGCGATCGGGAGTCCGCCGCCAAGCGATTTCGCTGCGACGAGCAGGTCGGGCTCGATGCCGTACTGCTCGCAAGCGAAGAGCGTGCCGGTGCGTCCGATGCCGGTCTGCACCTCGTCGGCAATAAAGAGGATGCCGTGCTTGCGGCAAATCGCGATCAGCTCGTGGAAAAACTCTTTGGGCGGCGCCATGAAGCCGCCTTCGCCCAGCACCGGCTCAACGATCACAGCCGCCACGGATTCGGCTGCGACGACGCGCTTGAACGCGTCTTCGAGAGCATGCGCGCACTTGTGCGGCAGGACGGGATACTTCAATCCCGTAGGCGCAGCGATAGCAGTACGCGTACGGAAGCCGGTAAACGTCGCTCATGAACGGCTCGAAGCCGGCTTTGTAAGGATGCGTCTTGCTGGTGAGCGTCATGGCCATCAAGGTGCGGCCGTGGAAGGCATCGTCAAAGCAGATGATCGCCGGGCGCTTGGTGTAGGCGCGCGCGATCTTGATGGCGTTCTCTACCGCTTCCGCGCCGCTGTTCGCGAGAAACGTTTTCTTGGGAAATTTGCCGGGCACGAGCTGATTGAGTTTTTCCGCGAGCGCGATGTAAGGCTCATACGGCGCGACGCTGAAGCAGGTGTGCATATACCGCTCAAGTTGAGCTTGAATACGCTTCATCACGCGGAGCGCGCACGATGTCCAACGTTGCGAGCATCCGATTCCGCCGGCGAGGTCGATGAAGCGGTTGCCGTCCACGTCTTCCACGATCGCGCCTTCGGCGCGCGCCGCGAAGATCGGCGTCGCATGAAAGACACCGCGCGCGACCGCCTGCTGACGCCGCTGCATGAGCTGCCTGCGAGCGCGGCCCGGGCATGGCGGTTTTGATCTGAATCGTCCACTTCGTTCCTCAGTACGTTTCTCAGTACCAGCCGATCGGCTGTTCGTTCAGATTGATGTGCACCTGCTTGGTCTCGAGATATTCCTCGAGTCCCCACGGCCCGAGCTCGCGTCCGAAGCCTGACTGCTTGTAGCCACCCCACGGCGCTTCCACATAAGTGGGCTGCATGTGGTTCACCCAGACGATCCCGGCGCGTAACGCCTTGACCATGCGCATGGCTTTGAAGATGTCGCGCGACCAGACGGCGGCGGCGAGCCCGTAATGGAGAATCGTTGGCGATGCGCAGCGCGTCGGCTTCGCTCTCAAACGGGATCACCGCAGCGACCGGACCGAAAATCTCTTCGCGAGCAATGCGCGCGGAGTTATCGACGTCGTAGAAGATGGTGGGCTCGACGTAATAGCCTTTGCTGAACGCCTTGGCCCGGCCGCCACCGGAGCCGAGCTTGGCTTCTTTCTTTCCGATCTCCTGGTATTGCAGCACGCGATCGAATTGTTCTTTGGAGACCAAGGGGCCCATCTTGGTGTCGCGTTCAAGTGGAGGTCCGAGCTTGATCTTCTTTGCTTTTTCGACCATTGCGTCTACAAACTTGCTGTAGATCCTTTTCTCGACCAGGATGCGGCTGCCGGCAGAGCAAACTTCGCCTTGATTGATGAAGACGCCGAACAGTGCGCCGTCGATGGCGTTCTCGAAATCTGCGTCGGCGAAGAAGATGTTCGGGGACTTGCCGCCAAGCTCTAGCGTTACGCGCTTCACGTTCTCGGCGGCAGCTCGAAGAATCGATTTTTCCAACGCTGCCGCTTCCGGTGAAGGCGATCTTATTGATCTCGGGGTGACTCACAATCGGCGCGCCCGCGCTTTCGCCGAAGCCGGTGATGATGTTCACGACCCCCGGCGGAAGTCCAACTTCTTCGAACCAGTTGGCTATTTCCAGGACTGTGAGCGGTGTCTGTTCTGCGGGCTTGAGCACGCAAGTGCATCCCGCGGCAAGCGCCGGGGCAAGCTTCCAGGCAGCCATCAGCAGCGGATAATTCCAGGGGATGATCTGCCCCGCGACTCCGACCGGCTCTCGCAAGGAAAGACTCAATGCGTTATCGGGAACCGGATTCACCTGTCCCTGGATCTTGGTGGCAAGGCCGCCATAATATTCGAAGCACGTGGCAACATCGTTGATGTCGAATTCTGCTTCGACGATCGGCTTGCCGCCGTTGCGAGCTTCCAGCTCGGCGAGGCGAGGATCTCGCTGCGGATTTTCTCCGCCAGGCGGAAGAGCACGCGGCCGCGGTCTTGCGCGGTCATGCTCGCCCAGGGGCCGGATTCGAATGCGCGCCGGGCGGCTTTCGCTGCTCGGTCCACGTCTTCAGCGGTGGCGTCGGGAGCATGCGCGATCACCTCTTCGGTGGAGGGATCGATGACCTCGTAGGTCTTCCCTTTGGCGCTGGCTTGCCACTTGCCATCGATGAACAGCTCGTAGGTCTTCACGTTCGTTTTGATTCCGGTCGCCAAACTTTTGACTCCTCTATAACAATTCTCTCAGACGCTTGCCACCGCTGAGTCGGCGTGCTTCCGCTTTCCGTAAACAAAAAACAACAGCGCGGCCGTCACAATAAAAAACAAAGTCCCAAAAGCCATCTGCCCCTCAAACTTCAGAACGGACTTCACACCTTGTATCTCCGCTGGAGGCACAAAGGCCACCGCCATACCGATCAGCGTTGTAGTTAAACCACTCACACCGGCGAGCTTCAAGGTGCGCCGTCCGTAGCGCGCCGGGGCCCCGGCACCGAATGCAATCTTAAGCAATGCGGCATAAACGTAAACGAACGGGACCAACTGCAAAACCGTAGCGAGCGCCAGCAAAAGCTTGAACGAATCCTTTACTGCTGTGCTACCGAGAACGCTCAGTCCCCAAAACCCCGCAGAGAGCATTGCAGAGACCAGCATCACCACCCAAGGGGCTCCCGTGCGTGGGTGAACTCTGCCAAAAACTGCGGGCATATAATGATCGAGCCCCGCCACGAACGGAATGCGCGCCGATCCTGCGAACCACGCAGACGCGATCCCCGCGATCGAAATGCTCAAGATCAGCGTGACGGGCACGATGATCCAGGGAATGCCGACCTGGTGCGCCATAGCATCGACTGCCTGCAGTACTCCTTGCAAAACTCCAATGCTCTCCTTCGGTACAGCGATCAAGAGCGTGAGCGTGGCGCCGATGTTAAAGCAGTCCGCTGATCACGCCACCCATCGCGACCGCGGGAGGCAATTCTTTCTGGGGATCGCGAATCTCGTCTCCCATGACCGAAGCCAATTCCAAGCCGACCAGCCCGAAGCAGATGTATCCGAAGGAGGCGATAAGCCGCCAATCGCCCAGCTTCGGTGCGAAATCATGCGCCCGGACCGGGACCCCGTGAGTGAGCGCAACCGTGATCCCCAATCCGATCAGCACCACTGCGGCGATCGAGGTCCCGATGCCGCCGAGATTATTGACCCACTTCCCGACTCCGAGTCCCAAAATATTCAGCAGGAGCACGAGTCCAAGTGCCATGAGGCCGGCGAAAAAAGTGACCTGGGGGTTGTTCGCCAGCACCACGCCTTTTTGGGGCCGAGAACGAACAGCGCAGTTCCGACCAGATATAGAAGCACTGTGGGCACGTAAAAGACGTTGTTGGTCCAGTAGCACCAGCCGGAGAGGAATCCATGGAAGTCGCCGAAATATTTCTTCGACCACAGATACACTCCCCCTTCGCCGGGAAAGCGCTGCGAAAGCTCGATGACGGCGATGCCCTGCGGCCAGAAAAAGAAAACCAGCGCCAACAGCCAAAGCCATACTGTGACCGCGCCGCCTGAAGCGATCGAAGGGACCACATTCAAGTTGGCGACGGCGACCACGAACAGTAGAACCAGATCCACGCGGCCGAGCACCCGCTTGAGGCTCGGCGCTGCACCAGGCTGCGTGGACGGGTTCTCCATTTGCCCTCAGTGTGCGACCGCCACCTGGCTACGCTCCTGCTGCGCAACGGCGAGGTCGGGCGCCACTTCCGCAAATATCTGTACGTGGCGATCAACATCCTTCTCGGTATGCGCAACGGAGATGGTCCATTGCTCGTCCCAGTAATGCGGTTGCGGCATCACTCCGCGATTGACCATCGCGAACCAGTAATGGCGCCACAAGTCGATGTCGATGGCAGCCCAGTCACGGTGGTTCTTCACTTCCTTCGGATAGAACATCACTGCGCCGTTCGCGACCACGCCAATGGCGTAGGCGGTCAAGCCAGATTTCTTGATCACCGCGCTGCAGCCATCCACCAGGCGTTTGCTCAGCTTGTCGATGTGCTGATAGCTCTCCGGCGTCAGCACCTCCCGCAGAGTCGCCAAGCCTGCCGCCATCACCAGCGGATTCGTATTGTAGGTACCGGCATGGAACACCTTGCCCGTAGCGATGGTGTCCATAACTTCGCGACTCGCCCCAAACGCAGCCAGCGGGAATCCGCCGCCGATGGATTTGGCCAAGCAAACCATGTCTGGCTTGATCTTGAAATATTCGCACGCACCGCCGCGGCCGAGTTTAGCGCCGGTCTTCACTTCGTCAAAGATGAGGAGCGCGCCGTGCTTGGTGCAGAGCTGCCGCAAACCCTCCAGAAAGCCCGCTTCCGGCATGCAGACGCCGATATTCATTGGCACCGGTTCCAGGATGAATGCCGCGACCTGACCTTTGTTCTTTTCGAAAGCGCGCTCAACACTGGGGAGGTCGTTAAAGGTTGCGACCAGAGTGTTTTGCCAACCGCTCAATCCGGCGCTGGCCGGAACCTGGTTCGGCTCGCTCGCGCTTCCCCACTTCTCGGGCTTAGGCTTCACGCTGACCATGGCGGCATCGTGCACGCCGTGGTAGCAGCCTTCGAATTTAATCGATCTTGTCTCGTCCGGTAAAGCCGCGCGCCAAACGAATGGCGTGCATGGTGGCTTCGGTGCCGCTGTTCGCTGAAACGGACGTTCTCTACCGGATAGCGCTTGATGATCTCTTCGGCGAGCTCGCGCTCCATCTCGTGCGGCATGCCGTACATGGTGCCGCGCTTGAGCTGCTCCTGCACGGCTTTCACCACGGCTGGATGAGCGTGCCCGGCCATGATGGCGCCGAAGCAGAGTGCGAAATCGATGTAGTCGTTGCCATCGAGATCGCGCAGGCGGGTTCCTTGCGCTTCGGAGATAAATAGCGGATAGGGCTCGTAGCTGCGGAAGTTGCTTGAGACACCCAGCGGCATGAAGGGCCAGGATTTTTTCAGCGCGGCGCTCGACTTCGGCGTGCGTTTTTCGTAGATCTGGATTTCTTTCTGTAATGCGGAATACATGGTGGAACCTTTGGCTTTAGGGCGGAGGCGCGATGGCCTCCGCCGGCAGAATAAACAACGATTTGGTGCGCCGGGCGAGCCCGGATTAGAAATGAATACTTCAATGCAAATTGTATCTGGCGCGGCGATCTCGCGCGCTTTACCTTGCCGAAATCCGTGCCGTCGGAGAAGTTGCCGTCCGGGTTCAGGAACTGGGTGGTGTTGAAAAGGTTGAAGAACTCGGCGCGGAACTGCATAGTTCAGACGCTCGTTCAACTTCGTGATCTTTTTGGACCGACAAAGTCGAAGTTCTTGATAGCTGGGGCCGCAGCAGATGGTCCGTTTCGCTGTACCCAAGCGTGCCGAGCGCCGCATTCGGTGAAGGAGTTGGGATCGAAGCACAGATAGCACCAATTGTTCCCAGGCGCGGGAAGGGTATCGCGCGGAAGCTGTCGTGCCTGGGAAGGCGGAGTGGAAAGCGGTCAACTAGGTCCGGCTTGCCAGGAAGCTCGAAGTCGAAGCTGTTCTCCAGTTCCTGATCGTCCTGCTGAAAGGATGCGGATCGGGAAACCGCTTTGCAAGGTGGTGATGCCCGAAAGCGCCCATCCGTTGAACGGCGAAGCGCTTTCGCGCCGTCGTATTTCTGGATCAGGCAGCTCCCAGTAGATAGCTGAGCACAAAGCGGTGCCGCGCGTCGAAGAGTGAGAGTGGCGCGATATTACAACGAGCGCAGAAGCGGGTTCAGGATCTGTTCGAAGCTGGATGCAGTGTCCTCAGCCTTGCTGAAGGTGTAAGCAGCGAGGAACTGCGATCCGTGCTGACAGGCGTTTTTCGAAAGACGCCTGCAATCCGTTGTAGCTGGACTTGGCGAGCGGTTTCTTGCGAGAAGATGCTGGAGAAAACCGGGATACCGTCGGTGGGACAGCCCGCTCCGGTAGTAGGATCGCAGAAAGGCGACGAAAATTTTCGCAGGCCGACGAGGTTTACGTCATTGGCCAAGACCGTGCCTCCGGGAATAAAGGGCACCGAGCCGTAGGGCAGCTTGAGACCGTGAGGGCCGATCGGCGTACCGGTCGGAATCACGAATGAGGAGTCAGCAAAGTACTGGCCGCAGTCAAAGGACGCATCGCCGCAAGGGACGATGGGCGGAGGTCGAAACAGGTTTCCGCGTTGCCGAAGTTTAGGTCGTGCGTAGCCAGCAGACGACGGCCTTGCGAACCCACGTAGCCGATCTGAAGCGCCAAGTCCTTCGTGAGATCGCGCTCAACATTGAAGTTGTATTGAATCGTGTATTGTGCGTTCAAATGTTTGGGAACTTGTCCGAAGGGCAGGATCGGACGGAACTTCGCCCAGTCGGTGGCAGTGCCGGGGGAGCGGCGAAGAAATCCGTTAAAGGGGTTCGGATCACGCCGGAGTTACGGCCAACCGTGCAGGGCGCGTAAATTTGGAGCGCGAATGGTGTCTGGAACAATCTTCTGAAACGAGTGTGCTACCTCCGAACGGCGGCTGCGCGCCCAATTGCTCGAGCACCAGCTGCTCGATCGGATTATAGAAGACGCCGAAGCCGGCACGGATACTGGGCTCTCCGGCGCCGCCGGTCAACTAGTTGTCCTTCCAATCGGGGCTCCAGGCAATTCCAATACGGGGCGCAAAGGCCTGTAGAGGTGTCGACGACATTCCGGCGGGAACGCCAGCGTCGCCCGGGACCACCAACCCAAGGGGGAAAATCGTCTGGGCCGCACGAACAGGATAGAGTCGGCTCCTCCGTAGTTGGCGATCTGATTCGGATCGCTGAGCGAGCACGGATAAACGGTTGTTGCTTGTCCAGGCCGGAACGTCTGGACGCGCTTGTTCATGTCTTTAAACGGGGAATTCATCTCGCAGCGCAAGCCGTAGTTGACCGTGAGGTTCGGTTTGAGCTTCCAGGAGTCCTGAGCAAACAGGTGCAGGGAGTTCGTCCGGATACGACTGGTCTGGGCGGAACCTTGCAGGAACGAATCGGGGAGACCCAGTAGATAGTTGTCGAACTGGTTTGCCGCGCTCGCAGATCGTTCACGCCGCCGGTAAAGTACGCGAAGTCGCCATTAGGATCGAAGAACAGCGTCTGGTCGAAACGCTGCATGCGGAAGTCCACGCCGAACTTCACGGTGTGCTTTCCGAAGATGCGGGTTAGGTTGTCGGCCCATTGATAGCTGTTCCCTGTCTGCGGGATCTCACCTTCGAAGTTGTTGCCGATAGTGAATCCGCCGGCGACGCTGATGAACGGGAGCCCTTCACGCGTCGGACCCAGATTCGGCGTAATGCCGAGCTTCGGGTCGTTGGTCGAAGACCTGGGCGTATCGGTCGGCCGGTGAAACAGTTCGCCACACCATGGTGGTACAGGAATCGGTGACTAGACTTGTCTTCTTGGGATGCAAGAACTTTCCCTGCGAAAGCGGAAATGCGTAAATCGGACTTCATTCACCATCTTGCGGGTTGATGGTCCAGATATGGCTGAAGTTCATCTGCTGCGAACGGCGTAGTCGTCTCGGTGCCGAAGCCAGGAAGAACGTTCGGGCTGAAAGATTCGAAGTGTGAGAACGGGCCGTCGGCGTGCCGTCATTGAAATAGTGATACGCATTCAATTGATGATTCTGGTTGAAGTTGTGATCGTACTTGATGGTGAACTGATTTTCGTCGCTGCGCCCGTTGGGGACATCCTGAAAAATGCTGCTACCCAGATTCGGCGTGTGGGACGTAAGCATTGAGGAGATCCGCAGCGACTGGGTCTAAGCAATTTTGCGGGATGATATTTCCTGGGAAGAGCGTGCTATAAGCGTCTCCGGCGGTTGCGCCAAGTCCACATCGAGCATTCAATATCTGCGCGAGTGTGTCATCGGTCAATACTCCGGTGAACGGATCCGTTTGCGAGAAATTACCGATGCGCTCGAGATCGGTCGGAACGACTCCGGGATCAGAAGTTTGTCCCTGAACCTGACGCTTCCCCTCATAAGACAGAAAAAAGAAGGATTTGTCTTTCCTGATAGGCCCCCCCAATGTTCCGCCAAAGTCGTTCTGTTTCAGGTCAGGGCGCCGAATATCAAAGTATCCCTTCGCATTCAGACCCTGTTGCGGAAGAACTCAAAGAGGCTGCCGTGCCAGGCATTGGTGCCGGATTTGGTGACAACGTTGATCACGGAACCGGAGTTGCGTCCGTACTCGGCGTCGAAGGTGTTGGTGATGACGCGGAATTCCTGAATGGCATCGGGGGAGGGCTGAACGCCGGGCGCGTTGACAAAGAGGTCGTTGCCGTCGCCGCCGTTCACGTTGAAGTTGTTGGCGCGGCCGCGGCCGCCATTGACAGAAACGGCGCCGCTGTATCGCTGCCGTAGAAAAGTCGGCGCCGCCGGTGGAAGTGACGCCTGGCTGGATCTGCAAAAGTTGATAGGTGTCGCGCGACCCAGCGGAAGGCCTGTAACGGTCTTGGCGTCAATCGCCGTACCAAGTTGCGTGCTGGATGTATCCACCAGCGGCGCTTCGCCGGTCACGTTGACAACTTCGTTCGCGCCACCCAGCTGCATGGCGATCGCGAGATTCAGCACCTGGTTCAATTCCAGGCGCACGCCTTTCCGGACGTATTTCTTGAAGCTGCCGTGATCGACGGTGACGGTGTACACGCCGACAGGGAGCTGCAGAACCGAAAAATCGCCAGTCCCGGTGGACTCCGAGTTGTAGCTCACCCCGGTGGCTTGGTTGGTCAGGGTGATCTTGGCGCCGGGAACGACGGCCCCGGAAGAATCAGTGACGCTGCCGATGATGCGGCCGCCAGTCGATTGGGCTTGCATGAAGCTCACTGCGAACAGAATTCCGAGGGCAAGAAGCGAGCGGAGAAACGACCTGGACATGGAGACCTCGCAATCGCGATTTTTGTTTTGTCGGGCCCTAGCTAAGGGATTGCACTTCCAGAATACCTTGCTATAATCGCGCAAAGTTATTGAAAGCTGCTGCAATTGTCAAGGAAATAGTTTGCTTAAGCGCAAGCCAAAACGCTCTGGCCCGGCGACGCAATATCACAAGATCGGCGAGGTTGCGCGCATGGTCGGCATGTCAGCGACGATGCTTCGATCGTGGGAACGGCTGGGGCTGATCCATCCAGTGCGCACCGACAGCAGTTACCGGCTTTACACCTCTGACGATGTGACGCGGCTCAAGCAAGCGCGATACTTACGGAAAGTTCGTGGCCTGAATGCTGTCGCCATCGCCGCGCAGCTTGGGACAAAGCGCAACGGTTCGCAACGGAAAGTGGCCACTGTGGCGTTGCATGATTCCATCGGCCCGAGGCTCCGCCAGGAAAGATTGAGCAAGAAAAAATCTTTGGCCGAGGTGGCCAAGGCTTCAGATATCTCAGTTGGGTTCTTGAGTGCGATCGAACGCTCCAACATGAGCGCATCAGTCGGGACCTTGCGCAGGCTCGCCCGGTTCTATGGGATGAATGTCCTCGATCTATTCGAACATGAGGATTCCACTCATCCGGTGGTTCGCAAGAACGAGCGCAAAGCACTCTCCGGAGGCGCCGGCGTGAACATGGAACTACTGGCACGCGGACACACCGTGCTCGAACCGCATTTGTTTCGCGTCGCTCCGGGAAGCGGGAGCGGGAGCGCGTATTCCCACGAGGGAGAAGAATTCATGTACCTCATGCAGGGCGAATTGGATATTCGACTGGGCGGTGAAGATTATCGGTTGCAGGCGGGCGACAGCATGAATTTTCAAAGCTCGACTCCGCATGAGTGGCGCAATCCTGGAAAAAAGGAAACAGTGATCTTATGGGTCAATACCCCGCCAACTTTCTAACGATCGCCGCTCGCGTCGGAAAGATCGCAGCCGTCTTGCTGTTTGCCGTCTGCGGTGCACATGCTCAGACCGGAGCGAAGGCAGCGGACGCAATCGTGACCCACGCTCACGTTTACACGATGGATGCCAAGCAGCCGTGGGCGGAGGCAGTGGCGATTCGGCAGCACCGGATCGTGGCGGTGGGAACAACTAGCGAGATGGAGAGTTGGCGAGGGCCGCGCACGCAGATCATCGACGCACAAGATCATCTAGTTCTTCCAGGTTTTTATGACAGCCACATCCATTTCATGGAAGGCGCACTCAGCCTGGAGAAGGTAAATGTCGACGACACCAAGAATGTTGCCGAGATCCAGCAGAAGGTGAAGGCATTCGCGGCTGCGCATCCGAAAGACGCCTGGGTATTGGGGCGCGGTTGGAGCTATCCGGAATTTCCCGGGGGTATGCCCGATAAAAAATATTTGGACGAAGTCGTTGCGGATCGTCCTGTCTATATTGAAGGATTCGACGGTCACACAGGATGGGCCAACAGCAAAGCACTGGAGCGTTCAGGGATCACGAAGACCACGCCGAATCCGGTAAACGGTGAGATCGTTCGCGACCCGAAGACCGGTGAAGCCACTGGGGCGCTGAAAGAAGATGCCGCCAACATTGTTGTTCGACATTTGCCTGCGCCAAGCCGCGCCGAACGCGTTGCCGCGCTGAAGAAGGCGATCGCCTGGGCGAACAGTGTAGGCCTGACTCGTGTCGTGGGATGCGGTAACGATACCGCCGCCACCAGCGATTACCTGTTCATGGACATCTTGCGGCAGATGCAGAAGAGCGGCGATCTTACGCTCCGCTTTTCTAATAGTTACTACGTGGACCCGAAAGGCCTCGGGCCAGTCGATTGGAAGACGATCCGCACCCTGCGAAAACAATACCCCGCATCTGACGATTGGCTGACTTTCGATGCGGGGTATTGTTTTCGCAGGGTGCGGATCGTCTTCCAATCGACTGGCCCGAGGCCTTTCGGGTCCACGTAGTAACTATTAAAAAAGCGGAGCGTAAGATCGCCGCTCTTCTGCATCTGCCGCAGATGTCCATGAACAGGTAATCGCTGGTGGCGGCGGTATCGTTACCGCATCCCACGCGACGAGTCAGCCTACTGTTCGCCCAGGCGATCGCCTTCTTCAGCGCGGCAACTCGTTCGGCGCGGCTTGGCGCAGGCAAATGTCGAACAACAATGTTGGCGGCATCTTCTTTCAGCGCCCCAGTGGCTTCACCGGTCTTCGGGTCGCGAACGATCTCACCGTTTACCGGATTCGGCGTGGTCTTCGTGATCCCTGAACGCTCCAGTGCTTTGCTGTTGGCCCATCCTGTGTGACCGTCGAATCCTTCAATATAGACAGGACGATCCGCAACGACTTCGTCAAATATTTTTTATCGGGCATACCCCCGGGAAATTCCGGAATCTCCAACCGCGCCCCAATACCCAGGCGTCTTTCGGATGCGCAGCCGCGAATGCCTTCACCTTCTGTGGATCTCGGCAACATTCTTGGTGTCGTCGACATTTACCTTCTCCAGGCTGAGTGCGCCTTCCATGAAATGGATGTGGCTGTCAAAAACCTGGAAGAACTAGATGATCTGTGCGTCGATGATCTGCGTGCGCGGCCCTCGCCAACTCTCCATCTCGCTAGTTGTTCCCACCGCCACGATCCGGTGCTGCCGAATCGCCACTGCCTCCGCCCACGGCTGCTTGGCATCCATCGTGTAAACGTGAGCGTGGGTCACGATTGCGTCCGCTGCCTTCGCTCCGGTCTGAGCATGTGCACCGCAGACGGCAAACAGCAAGACGGCTGCGATCTTTCCGACGCGAGCGGCGATCGTGAAAGTTGGCGGGGTATTGACCCATAAGATCACTGTTTCCTTTTTTCCAGGATTGCGCCACTCATGCGGAGTCGAGCTTTGAAAATTCATGCTGTCGCCCGCCTGCAACCGATAATCTTCACCGCCCAGTCGAATATCTAATTCGCCCTGCATGAGGTACATGAATTCTTCTCCCTCGTGGGAATACGCGCTCCCGCTCCCGCTTCCCGGAGCGACGCGGAACAAATGCGGTTCGAGCACGGTGTGTCCGCGTGCCAGTAGTTCCATGTTCACGCCGGCGCCTCCGGAGAGTGCTTTGCGTTCGTTCTTGCGAACCACCGGATGAGTGGAATCCTCATGTTCGAATAGATCGAGGACATTCATCCCATAGAACCGGGCGAGCCTGCGCAAGGTCCCGACTGATGCGCTCATGTTGGAGCGTTCGATCGCACTCAAGAACCCAACTGAGATATCTGAAGCCTTGGCCACCTCGGCCAAAGATTTTTTCTTGCTCAATCTTTCCTGGCGGAGCCTCGGGCCGATGGAATCATGCAACGCCACAGTGGCCACTTTCCGTTGCGAACCGTTGCGCTTTGTCCCAAGCTGCGCGGCGATGGCGACAGCATTCAGGCCACGAACTTTCCGTAAGTATCTCGCTTGTTTGAGCCGCGTCACATCGTCAGAGGTGTAAAGCCGGTAACTGCTGTCGGTGCGCACTGGATGGATCAGCCCCAGCCGTTCCCACGATCGAAGCATCGTCGCTGACATGCCGACCATGCGCGCAACCTCGCCGATCTTGTGATATTGCGTCGCCGGGCCAGAGCGTTTTGGCTTGCGCTTAAGCAAACTATTTCCTTGACAATTGCAGCAGCTTTCAATAACTTTGCGCGATTATAGCAAGGTATTCTGGAAGTGCAATCCCTTAGCTAGGGCCCGACAAAACAAAAATCGCGTTTGCGAGGTCTCCATGTCCAGGTCGTTTCTCCGCTCGCTTCTTGCCCTCGGAATTCTGTTCGCAGTGAGCTTCATGCAAGCCCAATCGACTGGCGGCCGCGTCATCGGCAGCGTCACTGATTCTTCCGGGGCCGTCGTTCCCGGCGCCAAGGTCACCCTCACCAACCAAGCCACCGGGGTGAGCTACAACTCGGAGTCCACCGGGACTGGCGATTTTTCGGTTTTGCAGCTCCCCGTCGGCGTGTACACCGTCACCGTCGATCACGGCAGCTTCAAGAAATACGTCCGTAAAGACGTGCGCCTGGAGTTGAACCAGGTGTTGAATCTCGCGATCGCCATGCAGCTGGGTGGCGCGAACGAAGTTGTCAACGTGACGGGCGAAGCGCCGCTGGTAGATACATCCAGCTCTCAACTGGGAACGGCCGTTGACGCCAAAACCGTTACAGGCCTTCCGCTGGAATCGCGTGATACTTATCAACTGCTGCAGATCCAGCCAGGAGTCACATCCATCGGAGGCTCCGACCTGTTCTATGGCAGCAATAGCAGCGGCGCCGTTTCGGTCAATGGTGCGCGCGGACGTGCCAACAACTTCAGCGTGAACGGCGGCGAGAGCAACGACTTGTTTGTCAATGCTCCCGGCGTTCAACCCTCCCCCGATGCTATTCAGGAATTCCGCGTAATCACCAACACGTTCGACGCCGAGTACGGACGCAACTCGGGTTCCGTGATCAACGTGGTCACAAAATCCGGCACCAATAAATTGCATGGAAGCCTCTTTGAATTCTTCCGCAATCAAGGTCTGAATGCGCGCGGCTACTTTGATATTCGGCGCCCTGACCTGAAACAGAACGACTTTGGCGGAACATTGGGGGGGCCTATCAAGAAAGACAAATCCTTCTTTTTTCTGTCTTATGAGGGGAAGCGTCAGGTTCAGGGACAAACTTCTGATCCCGTAGTCGTTCCGACCGATCTCGAGCGCATCGGTAATTTCTCGCAAACGGATCCGTTCACCGGAGTATTGACCGATGACACACTCGCGCAGATATTGAATGCTCGATGTGGACTTGGCGCAACCGCCGGAGACGCTTATAGCACGCTCTTCCCAGGAAATATCATCCCGCAAAATTGCTTAGACCCAGTCGCTGCGGATCTCCTCAATGCTTACGTCCCACACGCCAATCGGGGTAGCAGCATTTTTCAGGATGTCCCCAACGGGCGCAGCGATGCAAATCAGTTCACCATCAAGTACGATCACAACTTCAACCAGAATCATCAATTCAATGCTTATTACTATTTCAATGACGGCAACGACGATGTTCCGTTCTCGCACTTTGAGTCTTTCAGCCCGAACGTTCTTCCTGGCTTCGGCGCCGCCACGGCTACCCGTTCGCAGCAGGTGAACCTCAGCCATATCTGGACCATCAGCCCGCAAACGGTGAATGAATTCCGATTTACCTATTTCCGCAATTCGCAGGGCGAGTTCTTTCATCCCAAGAAGACAAATCTAGTCACCGATTCCTGCACCACCATCGGTGTGGCGAACTGTTTCAACGGCCAGACCGACACGCCCACTGTCTTCACCAACGACCCGAAGCTGGGCATTACGCCAAATCTCGGTGCGGCGCGCGAGGGCGTCCCGTTCATCAGCGTTTCCGGCGGATTCACTATCGGCAACAACTTTGAAGGTGAGATCCCGCAGACAGGGAACACCTACCAATGGAGTGATAACTACACCCGCATCTTCGGAAAGCACACCGCCAAGTTCGGCGTGGACTTCCGCATGCAGCATTTCGACCAGACATTGTTCTTCGATCCTAATGGCGACTTCTCGTACTTTGGTGGTGGCGAGAACGATCTGGGCGCGGCAAACCTGTGTTCGGCAATTACCTATTGGGTCTGCCAGATTCGTTTTTGCAAGGTTCAGCCCAGGCCAGCCGGTATCGGACGAATTCCATCTACTTGTTTGCTCAGGACAGCTGGAAGCTGAAGCCGAACCTCACGGTCAACTACGGCTTGCGTTACGAGATCAATACTCCGTTCAAAGATTTGAACAAGCGCGTCCAGGCGTTCCGGCCCGGACAAGCAACCACCCAATATCCCTGCACGCTCAGCGATCCGAATCAGATCGCCAACTACGGAGGAGCCGACTGTAATCCTGGTGGTGCGGCCCAGGCGATCTTCCCCCTGGGACTCGTCGTCCCCGGCGACGCTGGCGTTCCGGCCGGCATGTCTTCGACTGTCTACACGGCCTTTGCGCCTCGTGTTGGCATTGCCTGGAGCCCTGATTGGAAGGACAACTGGTTGACCGGCGGCGCCGGGAAGACGAGTGTCCGTGCCGGCTTCGGTGTCTTCTACAATCCCATCGAGCAATTGGTGCTCGAGCAATTAGGCGCGCAGCCGCCTTTCGGTGGTAGCTCGCTCATCTCTGAAGATTACTTCCAGGCGCCATTCGCGCTCCAAAGTTGTACCGCGCCCTGTACGGTCGGCAATAACTCCGGCGTGAGTCCGAACCCCTTTAACGGTTTTCTTAGCCCTACGCCGGGCACTGCCACTGACTGGTCGACGTTCCGTCCCATTCTTCTCTTTGGAAACGTTCCCAAACATCAGAACGCGCAATACACGATTCAATACAACTTCAATATTCAGCGTGAGCTCAAGAAGGACTTGGCGCTACAGATCGGGTACGTGGGGTCGCAAGGCCGTCACCTGCTAGCAACAAAAGACCTGAACTTCGGCAATCCGCAAACCTGTTTGGACCTCCACGCCACATCGGTCTCGAGCGGCGATGCATCCTTTGACTGCGGCCAGTTCTTTGCGGACTCCTCATTTCTGATTCCCGCCGGGACCCAGATCGCCCCTCAAGGTCTCAATCTGCCGTATGGCTCGGTGCCCTTTATACCCGGAGGCACGGTACTGGCCAATGACGTAAACCTCGTCGGCTTGCGAAAATATTCGTCGCCTTTCTGCGAACCCACTACCGGAGCAGGCTGTCCCGTAGACGGCATCCCTGTATTCTCCAGCATCTTCTCGCAGGAAACCGGTTCCAACTCCACCTACAACGCCCTCCAGGTGCAATTGGAAAAACGTTTCAGCAAGGGTCTGCAATTCCTTGCCGCATATACCTTGAGTCGTTCGGAAGATGATGCCTCCACGTTCGAGCAAATTCTCAACCCCATCTGCAATAGCTGCAACCGGTCACTATCGCTCTTCGATACCCGCCACCGCTTTGTGCTCAGCTATCTGTGGGACATTCCTGTGCCGCACTACGACGGAGCGAAAGGTACGCTGTTGAACGGATGGGCGATTTCTGGGATAACCACCTTGCAGAGCGGATTTCCGATCCGCATCTTGTCAGCGGACGATAACGAACTGATGAACAGCTTCGACTTCGAACTGCCGGGCAAGCCGGATCAAGTTGCCGCTTTCCACACCGCCGATCCCAGGCACAACAGCTTCTGCGCGAATGGAACCGGTCCGGCGTTTGGGAACGATTGTGTGCCCGATTGTATGCTTCGACCCAAACACCTTCACCAGTGGGGCCTTCGGGACGCTGGGTACCGCGAAGCGGCCCATCTGCTGCGGCGCAGGGATCAAGAACTTCGACTTTTCCATCCAGAAATCACTAAGATCAAGGAGAGCCAGGCTATTGAGTTCCGGGCGGAGTTCTTCAACCTGTTCAATACCACGCAGTTCCTGAACCCGGATGGCAATATCACCGACGGCACGGATTTCGGCAAGGTAAAGCGCGCGAGATCGCCGCGCCAGATACAATTTGAGTGAAGTATTCGTTCGATCCGGGCCCGCCCGGGTACCGAATCGTTGTTGATTCCGCCGGCGGAGGCCATCGCGCCTCCGCCCTAAAGCCAAAGGTTTCAAATGTATTCCGCCTTGAAGAAAGAAGTAGAGGTCTACGAAAAACGTACTCCGAAGTCGAGCGCTGCCCTGAAGAAATCGTGGCCGTTCATGCCGCCGGTGCTTCCAGTAATTTCCGCAGCTACGAGCCCTATCCCTATTTATCTCCGAAGCGCAGGGGACCCGTCTCGTGATCTCGATGGCAACGACTACATCGATTTCGCACTCTGCTTCGGTGCCATCATGGCCGGGCACGCGCATCGTGTCACAGTGAAAGCCGTGAGGAGCAGCTCAAGCGCGGCACCATGTATGGCATGCCGCACGAGATGGAGCGCGAATTCGCCGAAGAGATCATCAAGCGCTATCCGATAGAGAACGTTCGTTTCGCGATAGCGGCACCGAAGCACCATGCACGCCATTGGCGCGCGGCTTCACCGGACGAGACAAGGTGATCAAATTCGAAGGCTGCTCCACGGCGTGCAGGATACGGCCATGGTCAGCGTGAAGCCTAAACCCGAGAAGTGGGGAAGCGCGAGTGAGCCGAACCAGGTTCCGGCCAGCGCCGGATTGAGCGGTTGCAAAACACTCTCGTCGAACCTTTAACGACCTCCCCAGTGTTGAGCGCGCTTTCGAAAAGAACAAAGGTCAGGTCGCGGCATTGATCCTGGAACCGGTGCCAATGAAATCGGCGACTGCATGCCGGGAGCGTTTTTGGAGGGTTTGCGGCGGCTCTACCAGCACGGCGCGCTCCTCATCTTTGACGAAGTGAAACCGGCGCAAACTCGGCCGCGGCGGTGGTGGCAAATATTTCAAGATCAAGCCAGACATGGTTTGCTTGGCCAAATCCATCGGCGGCGGATTCCCGCTACTGCGTTTTTGGGCGAGTCGCGAAGTTATGGACACCATTCACTACGGCAACATTTTGCATCCACT
>CAVQGF010000061.1:0-74667 GCA_963711965.1 uncultured Acidobacteriota bacterium
TGATCAAGGCGCAGCTCAAGGCTGCGCCTTTTTGTTTTCAGTTTGCGGATGGGTCATTGCCCTGACGAACGGTGGGCCAAAGACGAACGACCAATGACCAATGACTAACCTTCGATTTCCGCCAGAATTGCCTTTGCTGCTGCTGCCGGATTCGGCGCCGCGGTGATCGGCCTTCCCACCACAATGTAGTCAGCCCCATTCGCAATGGCTTCTGCCGGGGTCGCCACACGCGCCTGGTCACCCTTGTCGCTGCCTACTGGGCGGACGCCCGGAGTCACAATCTTCATCTCCTGCCCAATCGCCTGCCGTAGGGCTTTGAGCTCGCTTGGCGAAGTTACCAGCCCACCAACCCCAGCCTTCTGCGCGAGCTTTGCCAGCCTGACCACCTGATCCTGAGCGGAGCCGGCGACCCCAATCTCATGAAGGTCTTCATCATCCATGCTGGTCAGTACGGTAACCGCCAGCACCAGCGGCTCGCTGGCAGATTGCGCAGCGGCTTCTGCAGCGGCGCGCAGCATCTTGCTGCCGCCTGAGGCATGCACGGTCAGCATAGTGACGTTCAGGTCAGCTGCGGACCGAACGGCCGAAGCAACCGTGTTGGGAATGTCGTGGTATTTCAGGTCGAGGAAAACTTTTCGCCCGGAACTGACTAAGTCACGCACGAGCGACGGCCCTTCGCACGTGAACAACTGCTTACCTATCTTGTAGATGGAAGCGCTGTCACCAATACTCTGAATGAGTTTCAGGGCTTCGGCAGCATTGGGAACGTCGAGAGCAACGATGAGGCGATTGCGAGCGGAAAGGGAAGGTTTGGATGCGGGCGGCGTCATAGCACCGTCCGCGAGTCTATCAGTGCTACTCGCCACCCGCCAAATTCTGCGCCATCTGCACCTGTTCGGGCTGCACGATGTCGAGGCGGACTTTGAGCAGTCCGCGATCCTTGGCGTCAAAAAGCATCTCGGCCGCCCCGTAAGAGAGGTCGATAATGCGCGATTCCGGCACCGGACCACGATCATTTACACGCACCATGACCCAGCGGCCATTGTGCACGTTTGTGACCTTAACCCATGTGCCTAGAGGGAGTTGGCGGTGTGCGGCGGTGAATTGGAACATGTCGTACTGCTCGCCGCTGGCAGTGGTTCTGCCATGAAACTGCTTGCCATACCAGGAGGCCTTGCCAACCTGATAGGGTTTGGATTCTTTTGCTTTCTGGGGGGAATTCGATGCTGCTCCCAGCGAAATCGCCAAGATGGCCAAAATCGCTGTGCTACTGAACAATCTTCGCATTGTTTGAAAGCTCCTTGCGCGAACTGCTCCGCGTGCCAATGTGCTCTTGTTCGGATCGACCTCCCCTGATTCGACCGTATTTAATTGTATGAAAGTACAGGGGATATGACAAGTAACTAAGTTATTAACCTAAGAATAGTTGTTGCAAAAAAGCCGCACTTATGAAGCCTCTTAGGGCCAAGGACTTAGATGGACAGGGTGTCCTGGGGGTTGGTGGGGAAATGGGACATGTCCGGGTGCCGAAGTTGGGTGGGGCATTACACTCTCGGCTCTAGCGCCAAATTTTGCCCCAAAAAAGGTGCAACTCTCGATATTGCTTGCATATACAGAAATTTCGTCTAAATTGCGTCCATGGCTTCTGGCCCTCCGGTAGTTCTCAGCATTGCAGGATTCGACCCTTCGTCTGGCGCGGGTGTCACCGCGGACATTAAGACCCTGGCAGCCCATGGATGCTTCGGTATCGCCTGTATCACCGCCCTAACGGTCCAATCCACGGCTTCCGTGCGCAAGGTGAGCCGGTTGCGGGCAGATTGGTCACAGAGACGCTGCGCGAGCTGTCATCCGACTTCAAGATCTGGGCCGTCCGCATCGGCATGCTGGGGTCTGCGGAGCTGGTTGAGGTGGTCGGGATATTCCTAAAGTCCGCAAAGCTAAAACACGTAGTTCTCGACCCGATCATCCGATCATCGTCGGGAGCGCCGTTGTTGGATGCCAAAGGCATTCAGAGCCTGGTGAAGACTCTTCTTCCTCTCGCGGACGTGATCACCCCCAACGTGGATGAAGCTGGCGCGATGACCGGCCTGAAAGTCACGAATCCGGCCGAGATGAAAGCTGCCGCCAATAAGCTCCACGAGCTGGGCGCGAAGAACGTGGTGATCACCGGCGGGCACCTGGAGAAAGCGGTGGATCTGCTCAGCATCAGCAACGGAAAGGGGATCGGATCGCAGGAGAGTCGCTTCGAGAGGATCAAGAACAACTTCGACGCCGGCACAGGCTGCGCGTTCGCAACATCTCTCGCCGCAAACCTTGCACTGGGGAAGCAGCTTTACGATGCCATGGTGTTGTCGAAAACGTCGCCGTTCGAACGGCGATAGCCCGCGCCCATGCTTTAGGCAAGGGACACGGGCCGGTCAACCATCTGTATCGCCTTGAGGAGCAGCCCCGCGGCACCGCAGCCCCAATATTATGCTGCCGGTGCACGGCGGCGGTGGAGCGCACTATAAGCTGCGCGCCGTCTTCGCGAGCGGGAAGTTTCTTCCTCTGCTTCCTCGCCCATCTGCTCCGGTTTTATCTTCTTTTCGAACTGCTGCATTTTTTTCAATGTAGCTTGCTCTTCCTTCAGGGTCTGACTCAAAAGCCTGGCGACCTTGTTCTCACCTAGTTCTTCTGCCAGATCGATCAAGCTCTCGTATTCAGCAATTTCGTACTGTTCTGTCTTGATGGCACCGCCCACGTTGAAGACGTCGATCAGGTCAGGCGAGGGCTCCTCTTCCATGAAAGATTTCTTCTCTTGAATGATGCCGCGGATGCCATGGCATTCGGCCTGTTCCGGCTGCTCACCCAGGATCTCAAAAACTTGTTGCAGGCGTTGCACTTGCTTTTCGGTCTGTGCCTGGTGCGATTCGAAGGCCTTCTTCAATTGCCCTTGATTGGAATCCTGCGCCAGCTCTGCCAGCGCCTCCACCAGCTGCTGCTCTGCGTCGTATATGTCGGTGAGTCCGTGGATAAAAAATTCTCTTCCGGTTTGCATTCGCACTCCTCCGTGTGAAATTTTGGGACTTGGAGTTGTGATGCTCTTGGTGTGAAGGCGGTCAGCCAATGTGGCCTCAAAATCGAGAGCGGCAGGATTTCTGAACAGCTGTTGCTATTTTGCGCGCGGATGCGTCTTGTCGTAGACCTTCATCACCTGCTGCACCGAGAGCTGGGTGTAGCGTTGGGTGGTGGCCAATCGCTCGTGGCCGAGCAGCTCCTGGATAGCGCGCAGATCGGCGCCTTCTTCCAACATGTGAGTGCCAAAGGCGTGTCGCAGGGTATGAGGGTGCACGTCCGGGGACATTCCTTTGGCGACAGCTATGGCCTTCACGATGCGTCCGACGCTGCGCGTGGTCAGCGGACCGCCGCGCCGGTTCAGCAGCAGCGTAGCTGTTTTCTTCTTCGTGGTATTCAGGATCTCCTGGCGTTTCCTGAGATATGCGGCGAGAGCGTCTCGTGCATTCTCGCCGAAGGGGACGTACCGCTCCTTTTTCCCCTTGCCGCGGATGAGAATGGCTTCATTCGACCAGGCAATATCGTCGAGACGGATCCCCACCAGCTCCGAGTTGCGAATACCGCAACCGTAGAGCAGCTCGAAGATCACGCGATCGCGTTCGGGGAAGCTGGCCTGCTCAGGCATAGGGCCGTCGAAGGCGGAGTTCATCTCCTCGATCGTCGGAACGCGAGGAAGGACTTTGGGAAGCTTGGGTGTAGATACCAACGCTGCGGGATTCTGCTCGAATTTCAGCTTGCCTTCCCGCGCCATCCAGCGATAGAGGGACCGCAGCGCCGCCAAGGCGCGTGCGACCGAGGTCTTGCTCAGTCCGTCTTCGTAAAGCTTAGAAAGGAAGCCGCGGATGAAGACGTGGTCGATCTCTTTCCAGTCGAGATCTCCTGCATACCCGGAAAACTTCGCCAGGTCCTTGCGGTAGGCGGTAATAGTGTTCACCGAGGCGTTCTTCTCGCGTAGCGACTGCAAAAAGTGCAGGGTCGCCTTTTCTACGGGCCCTCGCAGCGTCACATTCTTTGTCTCAGCCATTCTGTTTTCTTTGCGCACGAGGATGATGTTGGCTGTACACCGACTTCAAACGATCGAGAGCAACGTGGGTGTAGACCTGCGTAGTCGAAATGTCAGCATGGCCTAGCAAGGTTTGCACGGTGCGCAGATCGGCGCCGTTTTCCACCATGTGGGTGGCGCAGCTATGACGCAGCATATGCGGGCTGGCCTTGCGACTGCCGGGAGGAGTAGCCGCCCGCACCAGCTGCCACACGCGTTGGCGGGTGAGGCGTTTGCCCCCTTTGCCGACGAACAAATACTTGGAGACGCGCTCATTCAAGATTTTGGGCCTAGCTTCAGCTAAATACGTACTGAGCATGTGCTGCGACGTCTTGCCCAACGGAACAATGCGTTCCTTGTCCCCTTTGCCGCGCACCAATACATATCCAAGTTCAAGTTTCAGGTCTTCGAGACCGATGCCGATCACCTCAGAAACGCGTAAGCCCCCGGCATAAAGGACTTCAAGAATGGTTCGGTCGCGAAGCTGCAAGGCACTCTCCCCATCGCCGCCGGAAACCAGGAGCTGTTCGACTTCCGTAGTGCTAAGCGCCTTAGGTAGCACTTTCCATTGACGAGGGGTTTCGATATTCAAAGTGGGATCGTGCTGGATCAGGCGATCAAGAAGAAGAAACCTGTAAAACTGCCGAAGGGCAGAGAGCTTGCGGGCTACAGAGCGGCCGTCTACTTGATCGCTGAACAGCCGGTCGAGAAAGCCACGAACATCATCTCGGCGGCAATCCAGCAGTGTTCGCCGCTTGGTGATTAGAAAGGCCCGTAGCTGCTTGAGGTCTCGTGTGTAGGCAGCGACGCTCAAGGCGGCCAAACCTTTTTCGACCTTCAAGTAGTCGATAAAGGCGGCGATCAGGCGGTCATCTGCGTCGCGCGGCATGCCTCCAGTATTCCCGTTATCGGACGCACGGGCAATAGCGAGCATGGTGCTTGCGGCTGAGAATCACTGCCGCTGTTTACAATGAGTGCGTGGTCGATATTCACACACACATTCTTCCCGATGCGGACGATGGAGCGCGATCCTGGGAGATAGCCAAGCAGATGTGCCGCATGGCTGCCGATGACGGCATTACCCAGATCGTGGCCACGCCTCACGCCAATGAAGAATTTGTTTTTGACCGCGCCAAGCACCAGCGTTCTTTGGAACAGCTGCAGGACGAGGTGGCAGGCCACGTAAAACTCACCCTGGGCTGCGACTTCCACTTCTCATTCGAGAATATTCAAGCTGCGCTTAAGGATCGCACCCCATTCACTATTGCCGGAACAGATTATCTACTGGTGGAACTAAGCGATTACGCGGTCTCGGGTGCGATCACGGACGCCATCCGCAAGTTGCGGGAAGCGGGGATTAAATTGATCATCACTCACCCCGAGCGCAATCCCATCCTGCAGCGTACGCCGGAATCGATTTTGAAACTGCGGGATCAGGGCTGCGTTATCCAGGTGACGGCATCGGCATTCACCGGCTTTTGGGGGGAACCCATCAAAAAAGTGGCGGAGTGGCTGTTGAAAAAGAATGCCATCCATGTAGTCGCCAGCGACGCCCATGACGTGAAGAACCGGCCGCCGGTACTCTCTGCTGCACGCCTGAAGATCGTGGAACTGGCTGATGAAGCTACGGCGAAGCGTCTGACAGATGACAATCCTGCCGCAATCGTCGCGGGCCGAGACCTGGCATAACTTGCCCAGTACACTGCCGATAATCCATTTTGCGAGCCCTTGCCCAATGGGATAAAGTTGCATCCCCTCCCGAAAATCCCCCGCGGGAAGAAAGAGGTTGAATACGCATGGGCAATCAGCCCAAGCCGACACCCCCGCGCGGGTCGCACCCTAAGGTGAGCCCCGCCTCGTCAACTCCGGAAACTCTTCGAACGTCAGAACGCAAGCCCGGCAGCATCTCGGCTGAATCAGCGCGGCAGCTCTTCGACTTCGTCCAGAAAGCCAGCGACATGCTGTATATCCACGATCTCACTGGCGACTTCACATGGGTGAACCCGGCTGCGTGCCGCATCATG
This sequence comes from uncultured Acidobacteriota bacterium, assembly GCA_963711965.1. Lineage (GTDB taxonomy): Bacteria > Acidobacteriota > Terriglobia > Terriglobales > Acidobacteriaceae > CAVQGF01. The sequence goes on from CAVQGF010000061.1 coordinate 6,121, forward strand.
GGCTACACCTACGAGGAAGCCACCAAGCTGAACATGGTGGACGTGGTTGCGCCGGAGCACTGGCAGCTGGCGCGCGAGATGGCCGCCCGTAAGCTCCAGGGCGAAGTTGTCGCTTCGCAATACGAAATAAACCTAATCGCTAAAGACGGCCGGCGCATACCCGCCGAGGTCAGCACCCAATTGGCTGTAGAGGATGGCGTGCCATTCATTCAGGGGATAGCGCGCGACATCAGTGACCGCAAAAAAGCGGAAGAGGATGCGCTGATCCAGCGCGCGTATCTCGAGGAGCTGTTCGACCACGCCCCGGAAGCCATCGTGATCCTCGATGTGAATGACTCGGTGCAGCGTGTCAATCGCGAATTCACGACCATGTTCGGATATTCCGCGGAAGAGGCCGTAGGAAAGCCGATCCGGGAGCTGATCGTCCCCCCTGATTTCTCCGACGAGTCGCACTTCTTTTCCGAAACCACTTCGCGCGGCGGCATGGTCAATCGTGAGACGACTCGCCGCCGCAAAGACGGAACGCTGATCGAGGTATCCATACTCGGCACCCCGATCCGCTTTGGCGCGAATCAGCTTGGCGTGTACGCGATCTATCGCGACATCTCCGCGAGAAAAAAAGCCGAAGAAGCCGTTCGCCGCAGTGAGGAACACTATCGCACCGTCATCGAAGACGCGACGGACATCATTTCCATCCTCTCCGGTAATGGCAGCGTGGCCTTCATCAGCCCTTCGGTCACTAAACTATTGGGTTACGGGACCGAAGAATTGATCGGCAGGTCCGGCTTTTCACTGATTCACCCCGACGATGTGGAACGTGCTCAGTCCGATTTTGCGCAAGTGCGAAAAGGCGCTGACCGCGACGCAATGGAGATCAGGCTGCGCCACAAAGACGGCCGTTACATCCATTTTGAGGCAGCCGCGAACCGCCCTAAAGACGATCGCATGAGCGGCCAGATGGTGGTCATCTTGCGCGACATCACGGAACGCCTCAATGCACAGAGTGCGTTACGAGATTCTGAAGCACAATACCGCCTCTTGTTCGAGCGCAATCTGGCAGGCGTTTTCCGCAGCACTCTCGATGGGCGCTTCATTGATTGCAACGATTCGTTTGCGCGAATGTATGGCTACAGTTCGCGGGAAGACGTGCTTGGGCGCTCAGCTTCCGAGTTCTATTCGACACCTGGTGATCGGAGCGCATTCATCGCGCGGCTTCGGCAAACGGGAGTATTGCTTGATTACGAGAGTCACGGACGGCGGAAAGACGGGTCCGATGTTTGGGTGTTGGAGAACATCACGCTTCTCCGGGGTGAGAATGGTCAGCCGGATTTGCTGCAGGGATCCATGGTGGATATCACCGCCCGTAAGCGTGCCGAGCAGGTGCTCGTCAAGAGTGACCAGCAGCTGCGCCGGCACAACCAGGCCCTGGTTGAGCTTTCGAAACGCAAGTCCATCACACTAGGAAACCTGCAAGCCGCATTACAAGACATCACCGAGGCCGCTGCGAATACGCTTGAAGTCACACGCGCGTCGGTTTGGTTTTATGACTCATCACGCTCTGGCGTGCGCGGTGCCGATATTTTTGACCGGCGCACCGGCCAGCATTCGAAAGATGTCGCTCTTCCCAGTTCGCCCGATTCCCCTTACGTTCGCGCACTGGAAGAGCACAGGACGATTGCTGCGGGTGATGTAAGCCGTGACCCGCGCATGGCAGATTTCGTTGATGATTACCTGAAACCGCTTGGTGTGGCGGCAACGCTGGATTCACCCGTGCGCATAGCCGGCAGGCTGGTCGGCGTGATGTGCCACGAACAGATGGGCGCGCCCCGACAGTGGACGATGGAAGAAGAGAATTTTGCTGCTTCCATGGCGGACTTGGTGGCGCTTTCGGTGGAAGCATCTGAGCGGCAGCAGCGGGAACGCGCCCTGGCAGAAAGCGAAGCGAAATTCCGGGCAGTGGCTGAGACTGCCTCCTCCGCCACTTATATCCACGACGGCAAAAATTTTCTCTACGTGAACCAAGCCAGCGAAGAGATCTCCGGCCACAGCCGTGAAGAGCTGATGAAGATGGATCCTTTTGACCTTGTTCACCCGGATTCCCGTGAAGAACTGCGGCAGCGGACGCTGGAGAGGTTCAAAGGTACGGATCTCAGTCCTTCATTTGAGTGCAAGATAGTCAAGAAGAACGGTGAGACACGCTGGGTAGACCTGTCGGCCACGAGCATCCAATTCGAGGGCAAACAGGCGATTCTCGCTACGCTGTTCGACGTAACGAATCGCAAACAGGCGGAGAAATTGCAATCGGCTTTGTACCGCATCGCCGAAGAGAGCAGCCGAGCGCGGAACCTCGACGATCTTTACCCGGTGCTGCACGGCATCGTCTCTGAGCTCATGTATGCCAAAAACTTCTACATCGCGTTGTACGATCCCGCCAACCAGACTGTCCGCTTCCCGTACTTTGTCGACGAAGCCGAAGAGGCGCCGGTGGGCGATATGGCGGTTGGGAAGGGACTCACGGAATATGTTCTGCGCACCGGGAAGCCACTTTTGTTTTCTCCGGAAGCGCCGGACTCGCGCCAAGAGCTGGGAGTCTTCCAGCCGATCGGTCCCGCTTCAGTCGATTGGTTGGGAGTGCCGCTCAAAAAAGAAGGTGTTGCCTTCGGCGTGTTGACCGTCCAGAGCTACACCGAAAAGGTGCGATTCACGCAGGCGGAAGTCGAGATCCTGAACTTCGTCTCGCAACAGGTTGCGAACGCCCTGGAGCGGAAACGCGCTGAAGATGCGCTGCGCGAATCGGAGATGCGGAACCGTTCTCTGGTGCAAAGCGCCGTGTACGGCATCTACCGCTCCAGCGTTGAAGATAAGTTCCTCGACGTGAACCCGGCATTGGTTTCGATGCTCGGATACGACACTCGCGAAGAAGTGTTGCAACTGAATCTTGCACGCGATGTTTACGTGGAAGCCGAAGAGCGTACCCGTCTCGTTCACGAGTATCGCAACTCAGAGCAGATCAGCGGCGTTGAAGTCCGCTGGAAACGCCGCGATGGAAAGCCCATCATCGTTCGCCTGAGCGGTCGCGCGGTGGTCGATCATCAGGGCCTGACGGTTTACTTTGAAATGATCGCCGAAGATGTCACGGAGCGCCGCGCGCTCGAAGAACAATTGCGACAGTCACAAAAGATGGAAGCCGTCGGACGGCTTGCCGGCGGTGTCGCGCACGATTTCAACAATCTTCTGACTGTGATCCGCGGGTACAGCGAGCTCATGCTGAGCCAATTGGGACCAGGGCAGCCCTTGCAAGCGGAGGTCGAAGAAGTCCGGAAAGCGGCGGATCGCGCTGCGCTGCTCACGCAGCAATTACTGGCATTCAGCCGCAAGCAAGTGTTAGCCCCAAAGATCCTCGATCTGAATGCAGTCGTCACCAATATGGACCGCCTGATGCGGCGCCTGCTTGGGGAAGACGTAAAACTCATCGCAAAACTCGACGCTGACCTGGGCAGGACCAAAGCCGACCCCGGTCAGATCGAACAGGTGATCATGAACCTGGCGGTGAATGCGCGCGATGCCATGCCGAAGGGTGGGACGGTTTCGATCGAGACTTCCAACGTGGTGCTCGATGAATTCTTGTCGCGCGATTTTGCGGTCACGCCAGGTCCGTACGTCATGCTTGGCTTCAGCGACACCGGCCTGGGCATGAATGCGGAAACCCGTGCCCGCGCCTTTGAGCCATTCTTCACTACCAAAGAACAAGGGAAGGGGACTGGCCTGGGGCTTTCCACGGTCTACGGCATCGTCAAGCAGAGCGGCGGATACATCTGGGTGTATAGCGAACCCGGGGTGGGAACAACCTTCAAAGTCTATCTGCCTGTTGTTGAAGAAAAGGCTGAGATCCGGCAAAGCGATTCCGTTCCGGCAGTCATGAGGCGCGGCTCGGAGACCATACTGCTGGTCGAAGATGAAGACGGTGTTCGCACACTTATAAAACAACTTCTACAGCGTCAGGGATACGTTGTCATCGAGACACGCCATGGCGTTGAAGCAATGGTGGAGTGTGAGCGGCACCCTTCGCCTATCCACCTGCTACTCACCGATGTGGTGCTGACACAAATGAATGGGCGCGAACTGGCGCAGAAGCTGCTGCCGATGCGACCGGAGATGAAAGTCTTGTTCATGTCGGGCTATTCGGAAGAAGCCATCGCGCACCACGGCGTTTTGAATCCCGGCACGGAGTTCCTGCAAAAGCCGTTCACGACTGAAACACTTGTCCGCAAAGTGCGCGAGATGCTTGACGCACCGCAACACGCTGCCGCAGCAGGAAAATAAAAATCCCGGCTGAAGGCCGGGATGGACTCCAAATGATTGTTCGTCTTAGTGAGATCCGCCGGAGCGCCCACCAGCCTCGTTAGTAGCCTTTTCAACCGGAAGCGCTGGCGTTGAACTCATCGCGGTCGCGGCTGTATCGGGATTGATCAGTCCCTCGTTGCTCGGTCCCAGCCCCAACTTGATGATGGCACGCGAATCGGGCACCACCTTGGCCTGCCAACCGTTGTCCTGCTGATACTTCTGCATGGCGGCCTTGCTGTGGTCATCCCAGTGGCCGGTAGGTTCGCCGTCGAGGTACTTCTCACGGATCAATGCTTCTTGGATCGCACGGCACCGCTGGTCATCGATGTCCTTTTGTCCGCGCTTCTTCCACGATCCGCGCCGCTTTGATTTTGCCCTGTGCACCTTGCCGCTTTTGGTTGTTTTCGTGATATGCCCTGAAGCGCTCGTGCCGGTGTGGGTTTTGGCATCGGCGAAGCAAGCTGGAGCCGCCAGCAGGCAGAAAAGTGCCCCAAAAACCGAGAGCAAACGCTTCGATCTGTTAACGGCTGCAACCACTGATTCACACCTCAAATGCTTCGGAAAAGGGTCCCAATACCAGCGTGGCGTCGAGCATCATTTCACGTTTGGATGCTCGACGCCACTCAGGTGTTCACCTAGGTAATGTTACGGAAGTGTACCGCCCAGGAAGATGGTACCGGCATTCCGGCCACGTCCCTGGCGCACCAGGAAAACGACGTCCTGACCGCTCTTCAGGCTTGCCTGCACCTTGCGGAAGTCGTCTTCGCTGTTGACAGGCTGCTTGTTGATCTCGACGGATCACGTCGCCTCGACCCAACCCGGTGTCTTCAGCAAACGAGTTCGGCTTCACGTCCTGTACGATGACGCCCTTGCCGGCGGGCGCGCCCAGAGCGATCGGCCAGGTCGCCGGAGAGCGGCTTGACTGTGATGCCCAGCTTGCTTTCAGTCGGCTGTTCCTGGTCGGGACTGTCCTCTTCGTCGCCCAAGCGGTCGCTGAAGAGCTTGGCGCGATCCGCGATGGTTACTGAGGTATCGCCAGGTTTTCCGTTGCGCAGATAGCTGATCTTCGCCTTGGTGCCCGGCGAGATATTCGAAATCTCGTTCACCAGTTCGTTGCCGTCGGATACCTTCTTACCGTTTACTTCCGCCGATCGCATGGCCGGTTTTGAGGCCAGCCTGATCGGCAGGTCCGCCCGGCCGCACGTTAGCAACGATGACTCGGAATTCACGCCGTAGACGCGCGCGATCGCCGGGCTGGGCTGTGCGTTGAATTAGATTCGTCGAGCCGCGAGCACTTTGTGCTAGGACTGATCAGCTTGTATGAGACAGTGCGCACGTTCTTCGCCAGGCATTCCAAATCCCACGCCCTGGTATACCTGCGACTGCGTGAAATAGTGGTATAGATGCTGTTCACGCTGCCGTCCATGTCGACCAGCGGCCCGCCCGAGTTACCCGGGTTGATAGCGGCATCGGTCTGGATGAAAGACTCGAACTGCCGTGCCGGAGACGATGTCGCGGCCCTTGGCCGAGACAATTCCGGCGGCAACAGTATGGACCTGCAGTCCGAAGGGGCTTCCGACTGCCAATACCCAATCGCCAACGTTTGCCGAATCAGAATTGCCAAGCTTCGCTGCGGGTAAAGGCTCCCTTCACTTCGATCTTGATCACCGCCAGATCGGTCTCTTTGTCGACGCCGATGACCTTTGCGTCGCGCAACGTTCCCGGAGGATCGTTCTGCAATTGCACGCGCACGCGATCTGCACGATCGACTACGTGTTCGTTGGTGATGATGTAACCCTTGGGGTCGACGATCACACCCGAGCCCAGGCTGCGCTCGTGGACACCGTCAGGACTGGCATCGCCGCCGCCCGGAGCATCCGGGCCGGCGCCTTGTCCGCCAAAGAAGCGGTCGAAGAAATCTTGCATGGATTGATCGTCGCCGCTACCACCACCGCCCGGCGCACGGCGCCCGCGACGCGAAGGCGTCTTGATGGTGGAATCGGTGTTGATGTTCACCACCGACGGCTCGATCTGCTTGGAAATCTGCGCAAAGGCGGATGAGAGCTGCTTGGGCGCAGGAACCGCCAGTGGCGTGGCATCGTCAGCGGAATTGAAAGCTGCCAATGCTTTGCCTTTACCGCTATGGGTGGCTACGGTGCCGATCAGGATGCCGAGTGCTAGAGTAACTACCACCGTCAGGGTTGACCCTAAACGGTGGGCCTTGATCCTTTGAAAATAAGCGCGTAAGCGCGTATTCATACGGAATTCTCCTTATGAGTGCCGAATAAAAAATTATACCTGTTCAGGTAGGGGTATGCGTCGGGGGTCTTGCCCTTAGCTGCCTTGGTTATTAGACGCAGAAATGCGCACTTTCGTTATCTGAACTGGTGACTGTGGGCACTCGCGTACCGTTCTTGTTGACGCTAGTCAGGCGCTTTGCATTTCCGTGGGGGCTTCCACCTCTACAGGATGCCCGAGCACCTCGGATAGAAGGACTCCGCCGAGGATCAGCGCCGCTCCGGCCCCGGCACGCCAGCCCAGGATCTCGCCATAAACAATGAATGAAGTGATCCAGGCGAATACCGGCTCCAGCGCGAAAATCAGCGCCGTGTTGGTGGCTGCCATAAATTGCTGTGCCCAAGCCTGCACCGTGAACGCGAGAGCAGTGCCAAGTAACCCCGTAATGACTATCGCCAGGACCAGCCGGGTCGTCAGCTGCATGTGCGGATGCTCGATCACGGGGACGCTTAAGAACATCAGCGTGGCGGCAGTGACGGTCTGAAGGAACGCGATCTGCTCGAACGGATGGCGGCGGGTGGCTCGTCCTAAGAAAATGATCTGAAAACCAAAGGCAATGGCGCAGCCGGTTGTGATCACGTCCCCGCGGTTGACGCTGGCAAGATCACCCAGCCATTTACCACCGCTCGCCGGGACTGTGAGCAGGAAGAGTCCAACGAACGCAGCGGTGACACCCAGCACCGTCCAGCGGTTTGTTTTCTTTTTCCAGAATAGCGCCAGAAAAATCGGTACTAACACCACGGAGACGCCGGTGAGGAAGGCGGATTTGGAGGGCGTAGTGTAGATCAGACCTTGCGTCTGGAATTCATAACCCGCCCATAGGAACGCTCCGGCGATGATGCCATCGAGCAGAGTGGATTTCTTAATCCCTTTTAACTTTCCGCGAATCCCAAATAGCAAGGCCAGCGCAAACGCCGCAAAGGTCATGCGCACAGCGTTGAAGAGCATCGCCGAAGTGAGATGGCGATCGAGGACGTCTTTGATCTCGGCGAAAGTCGCGCCCCAAACCAGCGTCACCAGGATCAGCAGAATGTGGGCCTTGACCGAACGGGACAATTATTTCGCCTCGTAGACTGTCTTTCCACCCACGACCGTGCGTAAAACCTTCGTCTTGAGGATCTCTTCCGGATTCACTTTCGTGATGTCGCGATCGAGCACGACGAAGTCCGCCAGCATGCCGGGCGCGAGTGTGCCCTTGTCGTGGTCGCTGAAGTCGGCAAAGGCAGATCCGCTGGTGTAGGCAGCGATGGCTTGGTCGATGGTCAGCTTTTCCTGCGGGTAATACTCTTTCGTTCCGGCTTCGTTCTTTCGCGTGATCGCCGCGTAGATGCCGCGGAACGGAGTGAGCGGTTCCACGGGGTAGTCAGTCCCGAAGGCCAGCGGCAATTTATCTTCGAGCGCAGACTTCCATGCGTAAGAGTTCTTCGCTCGCTCGGGACCAAGCCGTTGCTCAGCCCAATTCATATCGGTAAGCAAGTGGCAGGGCTGCATCGACATGATGAGCTCGAGCTCTGCCGCCCGCTTCAGGAGTTCAGGACTGGTGACTTGCGCGTGCTCGATACGGAAGCTATGGATCGGCGGCAGCTTCTCCATCGCAACGTGTCGCTGTTTCATATCGTTGGCTGCGGCTTCGAAGGCGTTCAGCGCCATCTCGAAGGCGCGATCGCCAATGGCATGAAAAGTGATCCCGAAACCGGCACGTACTCGGTCGATGACCATCTGGTTCAACTGGTCCTGCTTGTAATAAGGGATGCCGGTGTTCTTGGGGTCATCCGCATAGGGTGCGAGCAGCGCCGCAGTACGCGAGCCGAGCGAACCATCGAGATATCCCTTGAGCACGCCGGTGTGCAGCATCAAGTCATCTTGCGGATGGTGGGCGCGATGAGCGGTCAACACATTCACCGATGCATTGAACGGAAGCCATTCTGTGACGCGGGCCGTCAGCTTGCCCTGGTTTTCCAGCTCTTCGTAGATCAGGAACATCTTCCACTCGGTGGGGTCCTGCGGATTCACCGGCGGCTCTTGTACCGACGTTAGCCCCCAACGCGCGGCCTCGGCTAACGCCAATTCCACCGCTTGGCGGCGCTGTTCGATCGATGGTTCGGGAATCTTGGCTTGAATCGATTCCTTAGCAGTCTCACGAAGGATGCCTGTGGGTTCGCCATTAGCATCGTGATCGATCTTGCCGCCTTGCGGATCCCGCGTGTTGCGGTCGATGCCGGCAAACTTCAGCGCGGCAGAGTTGGCCACACCGATGTGACCGTCGATGCGCGGAAAGAACGCCGGATGATCGCCCGTGACTGCATCGATGTCTTTGCGCGAAGGAAGAGTTTGATCCTTCCACTTGGTGTGGTCCCAGCCGCGCCCCTGCATCCATGCACCGGCGGGAGTTTCTTTTGCCTTGGCCGCGATGCGCGACTTCATGTTCTCAAGCGAGGTCGCGGAGGTCAGGTCGACATGCTGCATCTCCAGTCCACCAGACCAGAGATGGATGTGCGCGTCGTTGAAGCCGGGCATGACAAAGGCGCCGTGGAGATCAATGAGTCGCGTCTTTGGTCCGGCGAGCTTGCGGATATCGGCGTCGATTCCAGCTTGCACTATCCGCCCACCACGGACGGCAAGCGCCTGCGGACGCTGAGCGGACTGTGGTTCGCCGTTGCCACCCGCATAGATCGAGGCGTTGTAAAAGATGGCGTCGACAGTTGTTTCTGGCCCCTTGTCAGCAGCGAACATGGCCAAATTCACGCTCAGAATCAGGAGAAATATTTTCATTTGTATTTTTGATCCGCAATCATCCGCGATATCCGGGTGGAATGAATTACTCCGCCAAAGCCAACAGCACCAACAGAATCCTCTTCAGCGAGATATCCCGCCCCGCCGGATCGAACCACTCCTTCAAAGTATGCGCGCCACCGCCGGAGCCCCCGGACCCTAGTGTGATCGCTTCGAGTCCCATCGATATTGGGATATTCGCGTCGGTTGAGGCCAATCGCATCTGTGACGGGATCCCCAAGTGCGCGTCTACTGATCTTGCGATCTGCAAGATCCGGCAATCGTTTGGGAGCTTGCCCGCCGGGCGCTCGCCGATCTGTTTGATCTCGACTCGAACCGAGCCCGATTCCAATTCGCTGATCAGTTTTCCCTTTTGCCGCGAGGGAACAACCATCTCATCCATGCCGGCGCGCACCATGCACTGCCGCAGCTGGTCGGCGATGCGTTCCATCTCCGCTGGAATGGTGGAGCGAACGTCAACGCGCGCAGACGCGGATTCGGGGATCGAGTTCACCGAAGTTCCACCGCCGATCACCCCTACGTTGTAAGAACTTTTGGAATCAGCGCCGTCGTAGATCGGAGTCTTATAAAACTCGGCCAGAGCTCTCGAGAGAACCACGATGGGATTAGGCTCGCCGAAGTCTGCCCACGAGTGGCCACCCTTGCCGTGCACCGTGACCTCGAACCGTTTGCTGCCGAGCGCTTGGTCCACGATGGTATCGTGTCCGTTGCCATCCACAACCACGGTGTAAGCGATGCGCTCACGCCACTTCTTTTTGTTTTCGGCGGAGAAGATGTGCCGCATGCCACGCAGATCGCCTTCGCCTTCTTCGCCAACGTCGCCGATGAAAACAATGTCGTGCGTGTGCTCCACGTCGCAATTTACCAGCGCAGAGGCAATGGCGAGTAGTGCCGCAACGCCACTGCAGTTGTCGGAGACGCTGGGCCCGTGCAGCTTGCCATCTTTGTCTTTGCGGATATCGATCGGAGTGCCAACAGGAAAGACGGTGTCGATGTGGGCGGCGATGGCGATGACCTTCTTTTCGTCTCCGCTACCACGATGAGTGCCAAAGACACTTCCCAACTCGTCAGCATGGAGCTCTTCCAGGCCAAGTTCGCGGAATCTCTTTAGCATCCACGCTGTACGTGCCTGCTCGCCAAATGGCGGTGCAGGAACGCGCGCCAATTCCATCTGCGAATCGGTAGTCTCGCGCTCGTGCGCGCGCAACCAACTGAAGGCGGCATGCACGTCGCGGCGCGACGCCACCTCGACGATCTGCTGCCTCTTTGAAGCGGTTGCGATTGGGATTTCTTTGGTCCTGGGCACTCGTAAAGATGGTACACGAGCGGAATCGCTTAAGGCTTGTTGCTGGTAGCTTCGGCCTTGCCGCAGCACTCCTTGATCTCGGCTTCGGTCAGGCAGCGGTCAGAAGCTTTAGCGCGCTGGTAGATGCGGTCGACCACATCGTCCGCAGCTTCGATTCCGCGCCGCGAAAGCCAGAACAGTACATTCGATTTGCCCGACATCGGGCCGATCTCGATGGTCTGCTCCATGCCGAAAAAATGCGCAGGAACGCCGGAGTACACGGCGTTGGCCAACTCAGCGTCATCCTTCTTTAGTGCTTTGATCACCGCGGCAGCATGGACACCGGTTGCAGTGCGGAAGGCGTCGCTCCCCACCACCGGATAGTTCACCGGAATCGGGACGCAGGTAGCGCGTGAAACGGTTTCGCAATACTGGCGGAGGCTCGTTAGATCCTGATCGCGCCACGGTTCAGCGCCGTTCAATTTCAGATTGACGAGCATCTGATCCATCTGCGTGTTGCCCACGCGTTCGCCAATCCCCATCGCGGAGGCGTGCACGCAATCCGCACCAGCGGCGTAGGCGGCAAATGAATTCGCGACGGCGAGCCCACGATCGCTGTGGCCATGCCAGTCGATGCGGATCTTTTCACCCGAAGGCTTCACCACTTCTTCCACGATGAAACTGATCAAGGCAAACGTCCCCGCAGGAGTCACGTGTCCACAGGTGTCGCAGACGACGATGGCGCGTGCGCCATTGTTGATTGCCGCCGAATAAAGCCGCTTAATAGTCTCCGGATCGCAGCGCGTCGTGTCCTCGGTCACGTACATCACATCGAGCCCGAGCGAGCGTGCGAACTTCACTGCGTCTTCCGTCGTCTTTAGCAGGAAATCGTCTGTCCAGTTTTCGGTGTAGCGGCGGATTGGGCTCGAGCCGATGAAGGTCGCGGCTTCAATATTCATCCCCGTCTTCTGGACGATTTCAGCAATAGGGCGTATGTCGTTCTGGTGGGTGCGCGCGGCGCAGTTGGCTTTGATCTTGAGTTTGGAGCGGACGATCTCGTTCGCCAGAGCCATAACGTCGGCGACGGCTCGCGGGCCGGCACCGGGAAGTCCGAGGTTCAGGGAGTTGATGCCCAGAGACTCCATCAAGTGAAAAATCTTGATCTTCTCTTGGATAGTGGGGTCTTTTACCGAGGGAGATTGCAGACCGTCGCGCAGCGTTTCGTCGTTCAGCAGTGGGCGCTTGGGTGGGCGGAATGCCGCGCCGTCGACGGAGTTCCAGTCGTAGATCAGGTCTGACTGCACGGTTGTATTGTAGCCGTTTCGTGCGCGGCTGAAGGGGCCTACTGCACGTCGATACTTTGCGCTTGGTAGCTGCGTCCGTCAAAGCTGGCTTTCACGACCACATTCGAGCCCACGTTTAGGGACCGGTTTGCCCGGACTTGCGACGGGTCGAAGTGGATGTCGTAATTCTTCTGGTCGGACTGATTGTCGACCGAGAGCAGCCCCCGCATGTCAAGATTCGAAACCCTTCCTACGAAAGTGAATACCGTTCCGGGAACCGCCAGCACCGAGATCTCTTTAGCGATACCTCGATTTCCCGTGGGTGCGAATTTCACAGCGATCAACGCGCCGGGGCGCAGGTCGTTGCGCGTGACGGCGCTCACGCCAGAATTTTTCTCGGCAATTAAATTCGTGCTCTGGTCCACCATGAAAGTGACCGGACGCGCGGCGATCTGGTCCCGCAGCGTAAGTGCCCCAGACTTCGGATCGAAGCTCGTGATCTGCCCGCTGGCGTTGGCCGCAGTCACGCCCGTGTTCACACGGACATTGCGCGCGAAGATGCGGGTGTTGTCGAGCATGGTGTCCACGTAGACGCGGTCGCCCTTGCGGATGGCGAGTTGCGTAGTCTCGACGCCGTCGCGGAAGAAATGACTACGCTCGTCGAAATGGACGCGCATGTGTCCGCCGCCGTAGGAATCAACGTCCATCCGATTGCGGATCTGGTCGATGTTGCGCACCTGTCCCCCGACCAGCGTCGTTTTTCCCTTGGGCATGGGCGGCACTGAGAGCAGTGGGTCATTCGATTCCACGGGCGAGTTCGCGGCAGCGGCGTCCGATTCAGGTACTAATATTTTCGTAGAGGGCTGCGAAGCCGCTGGTTCGGTCTTAACTGGCGAAGGTGCAGCCGGCTGTGGCGCCGTTTGTGGCGCGCCTTGTGGAGCTTGCGCCACCGGATGCGGGGGCGGCTGAGTAGCTTGGCCCGAGGTCGGGGTAGTCTGGCCAATCGCCAGAGTCGCGGCGAGGATCAAAACTGGGAACGCAAGTGTGCGGACGGGGAACATAGAACTCCTGCCTTACCTCACCCTCAGATGCAAGCTGCTGGTTCCGGGTTCGCAGCATCAGAGAGAAGCTAAGAGAGAAGCTTGGCAACTCTATGGCTCTATTGCCATCCAAATGAAGGCAAGCTGCTGGTCTCTTAGAGGACCCTGTTCCCATGTCATATCCCCGTTCGATCCGGTATTTTTCTCGCCTCGCCTTGGTGGCCGCTCTGGGTTGCGGTCTTGGACACGCGACCGACCTGCGCCTGAAGCTTCCCAAGCGGACCAAACCTACACCGGTGCAGCAGTACAACCGCGACGGCGTGAAGGCGATCGATAAGCGCGATTTCAAAAAGGCGAAGCAGCTCTTCTACAAGGCATACCTGCTCGACCCGAACGACCCATTCACACTGAACAATCTCGGCTATATCTCCGAGCTCGAGGGAGACATCGATCGTGCGGCCCGTTTTTATGATCTTTCCGCCGAAAACAGCTCGGATGCCGTAGTCGACAAATCCAGCTCCAAGGGCATGGAGGGAAAGAGCGTGGCCCAAGTCGCCGGAAAAACCGGCGAGAACACCTTGGAAGTCAACCGCATGAATGTGTCGGCGCTCAGTCTGTTGCAAAAGGACCGCGCGCCGGAAGCCGACGTTCTGCTGACCAAGGCGCTTGCTGTCGACCCGAAGAGCCCGTTCACGCTGAACAACCTGGGCTTTGCGAAAGAAAAGGAAGGCGAGTTGGAGCAGGCGCTCTCGTACTACGAGAAAGCAGCGCAGCTAAATTCCAACGAAAAGATCATCGTCACCGTACACCAGAGCTGGCGCGGCAAACCCATCAGCGAGGTCGCCGCCGATAATGCACAAAAAGTCCGCAACGAGATGCGCCACGGCGAAGATCGGCAAGCACGCGTGGCACGATTGAATCTTCGCGGCGTCTCCGCTATCAATCGCAATGAGCGCGATTCTGCGCGCGGATATTTCGAGCAGGCTTACAAGCTCGACCAAAACAACGCATTCACTCTGAACAACATGGGATACCTGGCCGAGATGGATGGCGACCAAGAGACGGCCACCTTCTATTACGAAAAAGCGCAGATGGCGCCGCGCTCCGACCACAGAGTGGAAGTGGCGACCCGGCGCGACGCCGAAGGCAAGCCGGTTGGTGGAGTAGCGACCGTCAGCGACCAGCAAGTCTCTACGCAGATGGAGACCGCGCTCGAACAGAAGCGTCGCCAGGGTGGCCCCGTTGTGTTGCGTCGTCGTGACAACAGCGTAGTCGAGCCGGAAGCGCAGCCGACGCCTAGCTCGAATGGCACGCAGCCGGTGACGGAGCCCAATCAGCCGCAGTCGACGCCGCCTCCCACGGAAAATCAGAATCTTCCGGCTAGCGACCAGAACACCGCGCCGCAAGGACCGCAAACGATTTATCCTCCGGCGCAGCAGAATCCTCCCCCCGCGCAGCCCAGCGCAAATCCGCAACAGCCGCAGTAGTAGCGGCTGCGTCCGCGAAGCAAGGCACCGCATCCAATGTGTTACGCTTTTCTGTTGGGCGATTCTCTCTGCTCAAACCTTCAAATTGCCCCCTGAGGATATTGGTCTTTGATCGATAAAGTCATAGGTAAAGTGTTTGGCACCAAGAACGAGCGCGAAGTGAAGCGCTTGATGCCGTTGGTTGCCGAGATCGGCGCGCTCGAACCCGAGATGCAGAAGCTCTCGGATGCCGAACTGCGCGCGAAGACCGATGAATTCCGTGCGCGGGTGCGGAAAAATCTCACCGAAGCCGCGGGAGATTATGAAGACCCCGTCCGCATTGAAGAGCTGCAGCGGTCTGCGCTAAAAGAAGTGCTCGAAGAGCTGTTGCCGGAAGCATTTGCGGTGGTGCGCGAGGCAGGACGCCGCGTGCTCAACATGCGTCATTTCGACGTGCAGCTCATCGGTGGCATGGTGCTGCACTCCGGCAAGATCGCCGAGATGAAGACCGGTGAAGGCAAAACGCTGGTCGCTACTCTTCCCGTTTATCTGAATGCGCTGTCGGGGCGTGGTGTGCACGTCGTTACCGTCAACGATTATTTGGCCAAGCGCGATTCCGAGTGGATGGGACGGCTCTACAGCTTCCTTGGGATGAGCGTAGGCGTGATCGTCCACGACCTGAGCGACGAAGAGCGCCGGGCCGCCTATCGTGCCGACATCACTTACGGAACCAACAACGAATTCGGTTTCGACTATCTGCGCGACAACATGAAGTTCGACCTGAAGGACTGCGTGCAGCGCGGTCACAACTTCAGCATAGTCGACGAAGTCGATTCCATCCTGATCGACGAAGCCCGTACCCCGCTCATCATCAGCGGCGCCAGCGAAGAGTCCACCGACAAATACGCGCGCGTGAATACCATCATCCCTCGGCTCAAGCGCGGAGAAGAGATCGAAAAGCTTGAAGAGCGAATCTTCACCGGCGACTTTGCCGTCGACGAGAAGCGCAAGGCCATCACTATCACCGAGGAGGGCTGGGAAAAAGTCGAGAAGATGCTCGGCATCGGCAACATTGCCGACCCCGAGAACTGGGACCTGAAGCATCACGTAGAAACTGCGGTGAAGGCACATGCGCTTTACCGTCGCGACGTCGAGTACGTGGTGAAAGACGGGGAAGTCATCATCGTCGATGAATTCACCGGACGCATGATGCCGGGCCGGCGTTGGTCTGACGGTTTACACCAGGCCATCGAAGCCAAAGAAGGCGTGAAGATCGAGCGCGAGAACCAGACGCTTGCCACCATCACCTTCCAGAATTATTTCCGCATGTACAAGAAGCTCGCCGGCATGACTGGTACCGCCGAGACCGAAGCCGCCGAGTTCGAGAAGATCTACAAGCTTGATGTCTCAGTGATTCCGACCAACAAGAAGATGCTACGGCTCGAGAATCCGGACATTGTTTATCGCACCGAGCGCGAAAAATATTTCGCCGCTTCCGACGACATTCAGAAGATGCATGCCGAGGGGCGACCTGTACTGGTAGGCACCACCTCGATCGAAAAATCGGAACGGCTCTCCGAGTTGCTGAAGAAAAAGAGCATCAAGCACGTTGTGCTGAACGCGAAGTATCACGAGAAGGAAGCCGAGATCGTTGCGCAGGCCGGCCGCAAAGACATGGTCACGATCGCGACCAACATGGCAGGTCGCGGTACCGACATCCTGCTGGGTGGCAATTTCGAGTTCATGGCGAAACAAGAGTCGCTGAAGGCGGGGATCGCGCAGCCTGCGTCTGACGGTAATCGCGAACCCGGAATGGCGTACTTCTACTATCAGGGAAGCGAATTCCAGGTGCCAACCGCGCCTTGGGAAGAGATGCTCGCGCACTTCAAGCAGCAGACCGACGCGGAGCACGACGAAGTGGTTCGCTTGGGTGGCCTGCACATTCTCGGCACCGAACGTCACGAATCACGCCGCATCGACAATCAGTTGCGCGGACGCGCGGGACGTCAAGGCGATCCCGGTTCTTCGCGCTTCTACCTTTCGCTCGAAGACGACTTGATGCGCATCTTCGCCAAGGAGTGGGTATCGAAGCTACTGCAACGGCTTGGCATGGAAGAAGGCGTGCCCATCGAGTCCGGCTGATCACGCGGCGCATCGAGGCCGCACAGAAGGCCGTCGAAGGCCAGAACTTTGAAGCCCGCAAACACCTGCTTGAGTACGACGACGTGATGAACAAGCAGCGCGAGGCCGTTTACGGCTTGCGTCGCCAGATGATTGAAGGGGTCGACCAGAAGGACCTGATCCTCGAAGATAACGTTTCCGGCATGTTGGGCGATCTGCTGCACCGCTACGTCCCCGAAAATAAGCATGTAGACGAGTGGGACTATGAAGCTCTAAAAGAGAGATCTTCAGCCGCTTCATCGTCGAAATCGGACCGAAGAAAAAGAACTTGCCACGCTAAATCGGCAGGAACTCGGCGACAAGATCTTCGATATGCTGCGCGGTCGCTACGAGGAAAAAGAAAAAACGATCGGCGCTGATGCGATGCGCTATCACGAGCGCATGCTCATGCTCAGCGTCCTTGATCAGCTGTGGAAAGAGCACCTGCTGAACATGGATCACCTGAAAGAGGGAATCGGTCTGCGCGGCTACGGGCAGAAAGATCCGCTGGTCGAATACAAGCGAGAGTCGTTCCAGATGTTCGAAGAGATGATGCAGCGCTTCCAAGAAGATACGGCGCGGTATCTGTTCTCCATGCAGATCGTCGGCGGCCATGGCGACGAGACGGCAGGCGGTCCGGAAGACGCTGGACCTGTACTCACCGACGGTGGTCCCTCCGGAAGAAGCGGCGGCAACGGGGCGCGTCCGCCGGCAACGTCACTTGACGAGATAGAAAAAGAGTTCCAGCGAAAAAAACGCCGTGAGCTCGATCAGGCACGCATGGCGGGCGCCGGTCCGATGGAAGAAGTCGTCCAAGTTCGCCGCTCCGGCGACAAAGTGGGGCGCAACGACCCATGCCCATGTGGGTCAGGTAAGAAGTATAAGAAGTGTCACGGGAACGCGGCGTAGTCAACGCTTTTTCCTGATCTCAGCGAACGTCATGTTCTTGGCCTTGCTGCGCGTGCGGCGCTTCCAACTATTGAACAATTCAGCGTAACTCTTGGTAATGTACTGCTCGCGCGAGATGCCGAGCGTCTTCGCCACCGTATCGATCCAACGCGGGGGACCTTCGATCTCGCCGAAGTTGCCGATCGGTGTTTGGTCGAGAACGACATCCCCGGTACCGTCGCTCCACTCGCTGCGGAATTTTTCGTAGCGGAACGCAGCTTTGAAGCCGATCGCGGCGAAAACTTCCTCTAGTCTTTTTCCATCTTCGACTTTAGTTTCCGTCTCTTTTCTCGTCTTATGCCGGCCGTCCTTGCCCTTCGCTTTGTGTGTCAATTTCCAAGTGTCCCCGAACTTGCGGATGCGCAGCACTTCGCCCCGCCGGCGCAAGGGTCGCTGCGGCTGATCGTAAAGAGTATTCATCTCGTGGGTGCGTGGGGTGATCTCGCGGAAGCCAGTTTCCTGGAGCTTCTTCCGCAGTCGCTTCATGTCTTCGACCACGAACTTGATCTCGACTTCGTTAGGCATGCAGGTCGATTATTTCTCGCGGGCGACTACGAATTCCGGCGCCCACAGCAGAGCGCGTTTGTAGTCAGAGTCTGGGAAGGTGCAAATGGATTTGCGCGCTGCCTCAGCATATTCGTGCGCGCGGGTCATGGCGGCGTCTATGGAGCCGTAACGCGTGAGAAGGCCGAGGATCTGCTGGTGACTTACGCCATCAAGGTTGCGCTCGCGCAGCACAGTTTCCACAATGCCACGCTCCGTTGGTGTGCAACGCTCGAGCGCGTGGATCACCGCAAAGGTCACCTTTCCTTCGCGCAAGTCGCTCGCCACCGGCTTCCCCAGAACTTCTTCCGAGGCGGTAAGGTCGAGAACGTCATCGACCAATTGGAACGCCAGCCCCAGGCTGCGTCCGTACTCAGCAAGCCGGTCCTCCTGCTCCTCGGTCCCCTTCGCGAGCACCGCACCCATACGCATGCACGCGGCGAATAGGCAGGCGGTCTTGCGATAGATCAGATCAAAGTGCTCATCGAGCGAGATGCATTTTCCGAGCTTTTCCATCTGCAGCAGTTCGCCCTCGACCATTTGCTGCGTCAACTCGATCAGCACATCAAGAATGCGGAAGTTGCGCTCTTGCACCGCGATCTTGAACGCCTGCATGTACAACCAGTCGCCGGCGAGCACGCATTTGGAATTTCCCCATTGCGTATTCGCAGCCGGACGCCCGCGGCGCGTCTTGGCTTCGTCAATAATGTCGTCGTGGACAAGCGTAGCGGTGTGGATGATCTCGACGACGGCGCCAAGCTTGATGGTGCCACGTCCTTCGTAGCCCATCAGCTTCGCTGCCAGCAACAGCAGCGCCGGACGAATGCGCTTTCCGCCGCCGGCGCGCAAATGCTCGCCGATATCGGTAATCGCACCAACATTCGAGACGGTATCGCGGCCGAACTCGCGCTCGATGGCGGAAAGATCCTCGCGCAGTAGCTCGAACAGTTCTTTTGCCGATGATGTAGCGACGCTGCCCATGTTAGTTCGAACGATAATTCGTGAACTGCAAATCTATTCCAAAGTCGCTGCCGCGCAATAGGGCGATAACCTGCTGCAAAGTGTCGCGATCCTTCCCGCTCACCCGCAGCGTATCGCCCTGGATGGAGGCTTGCACCTTCACCTTGGAATCCTTGATCTTTTTCACCATCTCTTTGGCTTTCTCGATGGGTATGCCTTGCTGCATGGTGACCTTCTGTCGCACGGTAGCGCCAGCCGCCGGTTCGATCACTCCATACTTAAATGATTTCAGCGGAACATTCCGCTTGACCAGCTTGTTCTGCAGGATGTCGGTCACAGCTTTTAGCTTGTACTCGTCGATAGAGGTCAGGATCATGTCGTTGTCCTTGCCTTCGAGGACGATATTCGACTTGGAATCCTTCAGGTCGAAGCGCGTGTGAATCTCCTTGAGAGCGTTCTGGATCGCGTTTGCGACCTCTTGCAGGTCTACTTTGCTAACGACGTCGAAACTGTTCTCAGCCATAGTGTTGGCGCGGCTCCCGGATGTTTGTAACAGTGTAAACCAGCCTACTCTCAGGAGGGCTAGAGAGAGAAGAAGCGCTTGAAGTTCGCTGTGGTTGCGCTTGCTAGTTCCTCGGCCGAGATGCCGCGAAGCTCGGCGATGTGCCGGACTGTCTCAGTGACGAATGCAGGCTCGTTGCGCTTGCCTCGTTGGGGAACCGGGGCGAGGAATGGGGAGTCAGTCTCGACGAACATGCGATCAAGCGGACACTGCTTAGCAGCTTCGCGAATATTCAAGGCCTTCGGAAAAGTGACGTTCCCGGCAAAGGAGATGATGAATCCCATCTCCAGTGCCGCGCGCATGTGATGAAGCTCGCCGGTGAAGCAATGCAAGATTCCGCCGATGCCCGAGGAACCCCAGTGTTCGCGGATCAATGTGAGCGTGTCATCCCACGCATTCTCACTGTTGTCTGATGGGCGGCAGTGGATCACGATCGGCAGCTCAGCGGCACGCGCAAGTTCCATCTGGCGAATGAAGACTTGCTTCTGCACATCGCGCGGAGAGTGGTCGTAGTAGTAGTCAAGACCAATCTCTCCCCACGCGATGATCTTGGGGTTCTTGGCCAGTTGCTCCATCTCCGAATAATCCGCTTCGCCGACCAGGTTAGCTTCGTGAGGATGAACTCCGAGAGTCGCGAATAGATCAGGCGCATTCTCGTGGCTCTGCTCGGCGATCTTGATGGCGCAATCGTAGGTGCCCGGCCCGGTGCCGCTCCCGATCAGCAAATACCTTTTCCACTCCGGCTTCGCGCGCGCGGGAAAGCACGGCCTCTCGATCAGCGTCGAATTTAGAGCCCTCGAGATGAGCATGGCTATCTACGTACATGGATTGGGATTGTAATTCGGAGGTCAGAAAACGCGGGTGACGCCTTCTTCGAGAACGTGAACGCGGTCCATCACGCCGGCGGCGGTTGCTTCCTGCTCGAGCAGTTGAACCGGCTCCTCCATCGGCTCATGCGAAAGTTTAAAGGTCCCGTAGTGCATTGGGACCATCCACTCCGCGCCCAGATCGATGAACGCGCGGACCGCATCTTCCGGGCTGGTGTGAACATTGCGATAGGAGGCCGGCTTGTAAGCGCCGATCGGGAGCAGCGCGCCGCGCGGACGCAAGCGGTTGCCGATTTCGCGGAAGCCGCCGAAATAAGCAGTATCGCCGGCGTGGTAAATGGAGTGTTCCCCCGAGCGGATCACATACCCGCCGAAGCCGCGATGATAATCGCGCAGCATGCGGGCACCCCAATGACGCGCGGGAACGTGGGTAACGGAAAAACCGTGGTCCGCATATTCTTCCCACCACTCCAGCTCGGCGATCTCGCGATAGCCCAGGCCGTAGATCAGGTCATGTACACCACGCGGAACGATGATCTGTGGTGGCGCGCCCGACTTGCGACGCGTCATACGCGCGATGGCACGCAGCGACGGCTTATGCAGGTGATCGAAATGTGCGTGCGTCACCAGCACGTAGTCGATCGGGGGCAGATCCTTGATGCGGACCCCAGGAACACGCAGACGCTTCAAAAGGAACAGCCACTGCGCAAAGTTCGGATCGACGAGTACGTTCTTCCCGCCGATCTGAAGAAAAAACCCAGAATGCCCGATGAAGGTGACTGCCAGGTTCTTATCGTCTACCAGGACCGGCTTGCGGGCCTCGCCGGTGCGGCGCGTTCCCGCGGAATGGCGGACCAATCGTCCGAATTGACGCGCTTTATTTTTGAGCGAAATATTCAGCATTGGCCGGTAGTTATTAGACGCGCTTCAGCTGTTCGCGTTGCCACATTTTACAGCGAGCAGCCTCTTTGGATTTTCTAACGTGTATCCTGTCATCTTTCAGTGAGGTAGAAATGAAAGTTGCATTTCTAGGTTTGGGCATTATGGGGCACTCCATGGCCCGCAATCTGGTGAAGGCAGGCCACGAGGTCACGGTTTGGAACCGCACATCCAAATCGATCGAGGGTGCGATTTGGGCCAAATCTCCGGCGGAAGCTGCGCGGCAGGCGGAAGTCGTCTGGATGTGCGTCTCTGATACAGCAGCGGTTGAGCGAATCTTGTTTGCGCCGGATGGGGTGAGCACGGCGCTGAAGCCGGGCACCATCGTGGTCGACTCCAGCACCATTTCGCCGGCAGCTACTCGAGATTTCGCAGCAAAGTTGCGCGCCAAGGGCGCCGATTACGTGGATGCTCCGGTCACCGGCTCAAAGATCGGTGCAGAAAACGCAACGCTGATCTTCATCGCCGGGGGAAGAGGGAGAATCCTCGCCAAACTTGAACCACTTTTTTCCGCGATGGGGAAAAAGGTCGTCCACATGGGCGAGACTGGCTTAGGTCAGTCCGCGAAGCTCGCGATGAATCTAAGGTCGCGATGATCTACGAAGGGTTCGCAGAAGCGCTGACCTCGCCCGCGAAGCGCTTGGGTGTTAAGCCTGAGAAGCTGATCGAGCTCATTCAGGCGTCGATGGTTCGCTCCGGAGTCATTGATTACAAAGCACCATTTGTGTTGCAGCACGATTGGACGCCGAATTTTCCGATGCGCTCATGGAAAAGGACCTTAACCTGGTCAAAGAGGCAGCCGGGCAGACGAAATTGAGCTGCCGGGCCTTGAAAGCGTCCGCAAATTAGGAAAAAGCTCGGGAAATGGGCAAGAGCGACCTCGATTACGCCGCCACCCTCGACGTGATCGAAGAAGCACGTTAGTAACCACAACAATCGAGGAGGAGGCCGTTTTATCGGTTATACTCAGGTCGTACACCTGATGGCAGACGCGACACTCCAACTCGGCGCAATCGATAGTCCTCACCGCGAGAACTTCTCGCCGCTGCGCACTGTTTTCTTCGTTTTGATCCACCTTGGGGCGTTGGCGGTCTTTTGGCAGACGACCTGGGGCGCGATCGCGGTCTGTATCGGCCTGCACATTCTGTGCGGCGGATTCGGCATTTGCGTCGGTTACCACCGCTGCTCACTCATCGTCATTCAAGACGGCCAAGGTCGTCGAATACTTTATGGCGATTTGCGGTGCACTCTCCATGCAGGGAGGCCCGGTTGAGTGGGTTGCTTTGCATCGCAAACACCACCAGCTAGTGACACCCCCGGTGATCCGCACTCGGCCGCAGAAGGATTCTGGTGGAGCCACATGCTGTGGGTGCTCTACGTCCCCAAGCGCCACGAGATGAAGGCCATTGCGAAGCGTACGCTCCTGATCTTCACAAGCAGCGTTTCTATCGTTGGCTCGAACCCATCAACTACATCGTCGCCATCGTGGTGGCGGTTGCTTTATATCTGGCCGGCGGCTGGCCCTGGGTGGTTTGGGGGATGTGTATCCGCCTGGTTGCCACATATCACATCACCTGGTTCGTGAATTCCGCTTCACATCTCTGGGGCTACAAGAATTTTCTCAGCAACGACCTTGCCACGAACAACTGGTGGGTCGCCTTAGTGTCCTATGGCGAAGGCTGGCACAACAACCATCACGCCTTCCCGACTTCCGCGCGTCATGGCATCAAAAAGTGGGAGATTGATTTCTCCTACATGTTCATCCGCACCATGAAGGCGATCGGCCTGGCTTGGGACCTGTACGTTCCCTCTCCCGAGCAGATGGCCGCCAAGGTCCTTCCCAAGGACCTGGTCCCCCAGAATCAAGAAATCGCTTAATTTTCCTGTGATTTTGCTGCTGTAGAAACTTCCGCTGCCAAGTCTCGCAGCGCCGTGAAAAATTCCAGGTGGTTCTCGCCTTCCGAAAAAATATGCAATGGCATGCTGGCGGAGAAGTGGGGCGAGCTCTTGCGGAATTGCACGTCCTGGAACTGCTGCTGGTTGGAACGCGAGGTCACCACGGTGGCTGCCAGCTCAGGGCTCCAATCAGAAGCGGTGGTGAAGATGACCGGCATGACAGGCTCGTAATTCCATTGTGATCCATCCAGACACTTGATCTTGCCGCTCTGCGCTGTCCAGCGCTGATTCAGGACATTCAGGCGAAAGCGCGGAGCAGCTTCCAGATCTGACCTGAATACGAGTTTCTCGCGCTCCTCGCGCGCGCCCCACGACCACGGGACCAGGGGCAATGTGGAGTCTGAGAATTCCACCCGAATCGAGGACCGCCTGAAACTGCTGGAGGCAAATCTTAGAGCAGCCTCAAATTCAGTCTCGGCTAGCCAATGGAAGTTGATCACGTGCCCGCGTCCTGCGAGCGCCTCTTCCAGGCGACGGATGATAGTGGTGGCCCGCTGCCGCCGCCTCCGCACCTTCCAATGGTCGGCGCAGAAGTAGAGCGCGATAAGGACCGCGACACCGCTGGCGAGCGCAAGATACATCACTCCAATAGATGCCCTGTCGGGGAAGTGTGTTGTAGAGGCTACTTGGAGTCCGGCGGAACTTCGAAAACGTACAGAGTGTGGTTCAGAATGGCTTTTCGCGGATACCGCAGCACCCAGCGGAAACTCATCGGGTCGCGGAACGAATGGCCGGTCAGGTCCATGGCGCTCACGATCACCGTGCCGGTGGCCCGCTCGTTCTCATGCAATTGCGTATAGCGGATTCCATAAATCTTGGGGTCAACGCTCCCGAAGTATGACAAGTGCAATTCTTCGTTGGGATGCTGTTGCTGATATTCGCGCAACGCCAGCAGGCCCTCACCCCAATCCACGTTGCTGTCCGAGAGTAGCGTCCAGCTCTTGTCAGGCTTCACGAAGATGTTGAAATAAGAAAGATAGTCGGGGGCATAGCGCAGCACATCGGCGCCATTCAGTACGACAGCGGCGATCAGAACGATGCGCCAGCGGCGCTTTTCTTTTGCCCATTCCCAGGTCCCCGCTGCAAGCAACAGCAAGAACGGATATAGCGGCAGGATGTGGCGGTCGCCGATCTGTATGCTGCTGAAGATCGCCATCGCAAATAGAAGCGCAGGGAAGAGCAGCATCACGCGCCAGTCAGGCGGCAGAGTGATCCTGCGGCGGATGGCCAGAACTGAACCAGCCAGGGCGCAAAGCAGCACAATGGTCGGCCACTTCAAAACGATCGCGATGGGATAGTACAGGTTCCATCCCATGCGGGAGATTCTCCCCAGCAGGAATGTTGGATGACCGAACTTGTTGTGTTCTTTGACCAGCCAAACACCTTCCAGATATTCGGCCGCGGGGACCATGATGTTGAAATTGGCGTGGAAGGGAACGGAGAAGTTGAAGTCCTTGCCGCGATAGGGGATTCCGACATTTTCCCCACGGTTAGGAAAGGTGACGGTGGCATGCCCACGCTCAAACGATACACGTGACACGTGGAAGAAATATCCCGCCCAAACCACAAATCCTGCGATCAGGAAGACCGCGAAACCCTGTCGCCAATTCCACTGCAGTGGGTTGGGCTTCCACCCGCCAGGCTTCAAGATCAGCACAAGCGCGAATGCCAGCACGAACATCGGTGGGGTATAAAACTTCGCGAGCAGCAGCAGACCGAGAACAACGCCGAGCAATGCAGTTTGCTTTGTCGATGGATCTCGCCACCAGCGTGCGACCTGCAACGCGGTGAGGAAAATCATCAACGTGGAGATGCCGTCCACCGCCATCACCGAGAAGTGCGCGATCATTCCCGGGGAAAACGCAAACAGAGCCAGAGCGAAATTAGCTGCTCCCTCAGAGAACCACTTGCGAGCCGTCTGCCACAGTGCAATCCCGAGGATAATGCCCAGAACAACATTCACCGGCCGGCCGGTCCACGCTATCGCTTCCGGAGAAGGGTTCGTTGCTCGCACCTGCAGCCACTCGTACCAGTAGATCTGCGTCTTTTGCAGCAGCAGCGGCGCAGCAAACATCACGCGGGCAAGCGGGGGCTGATCATTCAGGAACTCGAATTTGTTGTCGCGTAGAGCTTCCAAGCCGGCGACCATGTGCGCGGGTTCGTCGCAGGTAAGTGATTGCGTGCCGATGAACCACAGACACTGCGCGGCATAAAGCGACAGCAGGAGTGCTGGCAGGATGAGTCGCTTGCGCGAGGAAGCTTCGATCAACCGTCACATCCCTCTGTAGGCGCCGCCGTCCACCATAATGGTCTGTCCGGTGATGGCCGCCGCGCGATTGGATGCGAGCCACAGGATGGTCTCGGCGATCTCTTCTGGTTTGGCAAGGCGGCGGATAGGAATGTCTGCCGCCCACTTTTCGTAATCTGCTCCTCGCTGATGCCAGCGGCCAGAGCGCGCACGCTCGCCAGTTCTTTCAGCCGCTCGGTCGCGGTGTACCCAGGCGCGACATTGTTGACCGTGATGCCGTCTTTGCCGAACTCCCCGGCGAGGCTTTTCACCGAGTCCAACCACCGCGGGACGTACCGCACTCGAAAGAATGAGATCAGGAATCGGCTGACGGACCGAACTCGAAGTGATCGCGATGAAGCGTCCCCAATGGTTGCGCTGCATATGCGGGATCACGCCGCGCGCGAATGCGACTACGCTCAAAAAACTGAGCTCGACTGCCTTGCGCCATTCGTCCATTGAGATTGAGAGAAAATTCTTAGGCGGCGGTCCGCCAGCGTTTGCAACGCAAATATCGATCCTCCCGAACTTCTCTGCCCGCGGAGGCCACAAACTTCGCGACTCCATCAGTGTCAGTCACGTCCAGCGGCTGCGACGAAACTTGCACTTTGTATCGATTGCGAATCTCTTCCGCAGTAGCATTCAGCTTCGTTTCAGTGCGAGCGCACATGGCAATATTCGCGCCCTCGGCGGCAAAGGCTCCAGCCGTGGCACGCCCCATGCCGTCACTAGAGCCGCTTACGATGGCAATTTTATTCTTTAGCGCTAGTTCCATGTGGTCTTTCTGTCATGCGATCTCGCTCTGCTTGTTGCTCTCCTGATCGAAGACGGCGATGCGAGGCGGAGCTGCCATTTTAATGTTGTTCTTCTCAAAGCAATCTTTGATCACGCGACGCAGTTCTCGGCTCACAGCGAAGTGCTGCCCCGGCCTTGTCTTTACCAACATCAGATAAACCACTTCGGTGCCCGATACTCTCTCGATTCCAGGCACCTCCGGCTCTGCGACAATGGTTTCCGCGAACCGCGGATCATTGCGCACCTCGACCGCGGCCTCGCGCAACACTTTGATCACCCGGTCGCTCTGCTCTTTGTAGTCCACGGCCACATGCATGGAGATCTGCGTCCAGTCGCGAGTGAGGTTGGAAACAACTTTGATCTCACTGTTAGGAATGAAATGCAAGCTGCCGTCGCCATCGCGAAGAGCCGTGCGGCGGAGCGTCATGTCCTCGACCGTCCCCTTGACGCCCGCGATCTGCACTACGTCGCCGAGGTGGTATTGGTCTTCCAGCAGGATGAAGAAGCCGTTGATTACGTCTTTGACCAACGTCTGGGCGCCGAAGCCAATGGCCAACCCTGCAATGCCGGCGCTCGCCAGCAGCGGCTTGATATCGAGCCCGACCAGCGGCAAGATCTGCATCGCAGCCAGGAAGAAGATCACCGCCACGCCGACGCTGTTGATCACCTGTGCCAGCGTGCGCAGCTGATGCATCTGGTGGGCGCGTTCGCCGATCAAGATGTTCTGACTGAACTTGTCTAGCCGTCGCGTCGCCGCGCGCAGCAGCCGCACCAGGATGAACGCGACTATCAGCACCACCAGGACGCGCGGGAGGGCGTGCCGGGTCCAGTCCAGCGTGTCCGTCCTCATGTCCTTCCACATCTCGTTCAAATTCAATAGGAGGGCTCTCCAAAGCGAAGCGGAATTATAGAATACACAGCGTGAGGTGTCGGATGCAGCGGATTACTCGCTCGGCTCTAATAATCGCTTTGATCTTGACGCTAGGTGGCGGCTGGATGAATGTTGCCGGAGCTCCTCCGCAGAGCAGGGAAGAACAACCTCCCCGGGATCCGACGCTCGAGAAGATGCAAAAGACTGCCGAGAAGCAGCGTAATGAACAGCGGCAGAGTGACCTCAAGCGAGACACTGACCAACTCTTCAAGCTTGCGAGCGAGTTAAAAAAATCCGTCGACAGCAGTAACGAGCACGTTCTCTCGTTGGAAGTCATCCGCAAGTCGGAAGCGATCGAGAAGCTGGCCAAGAGTGTTCGAGAAAAGATGAAGGCCGAAGGTTACAGCAGCACCATTCCCCAATAGTCGAGAGCTCAAGAAAAAAGCCGCCCGCGAGGGCGGCTTTCATTTTGCGATTGATCGCTTACGCAGCTCGTTCCCTAGCAGCCGCACGGCTCCTGTTCGGCTCCGATGCGCATTCCGTAGAACGAACGCCACACGAAGACGACGGAGATCGCGAAGAACAGCACAGCCAATCCGCGGCTCACGCTTGCGCCCTTGGTCCTGGGTCAACTTCACTGCCAGCTCCACGGCCAACAATCCGAAGAGGGTAGTGAACTTGATGACCGGGTTCAACGCTACCGAGGACGTATCCTTGAACGGATCGCCTACCGTGTCGCCGACCACGGTCGCATCATGCAGCGGCGTGCCTTTCTGCTTAAGCTCGACTTCGACGACCTTCTTCGCGTTGTCCCATGCGCCGCCGGCATTGGCCATGAAGATGGCCTGGTACAAGCCGAAGATAGCGATCGAGATCAGGTAGCCGATGAAGAAGAATGGCTCCACGAACGCAAATGCCAGGGTAACGAAGAATACGGTCAGGAAGATGTTGAGCATGCCCTTCTGGGCGTACTTGGTGCAGATCTCGACCACCTTCTTGCTGTCGGCGACGGAGGCTTTTTCCACGCCTTCCAGCTTGATGTTGGCCTTGATGAACTCGACCGCGCGATATGCGCCCGTGGTCACGGCCTGAATGGAAGCGCCGGTGAACCAGTAGATGATGGCACCGCCGGTGATGAGTCCGAGCACAAACGGAGCGTGCAGCAGCGACAGATACTGCAGGTTTGCGGTGAGTCCATCCGTGAGCGCCATGATGATGGAGAAGATCATGGTGGTCGCGCCGACGACTGCAGTGCCGATCAGCACCGGCTTGGCCGTGGCTTTGAAAGTGTTACCGGCGCCATCGTTTTCTTCCAGCATATGCTTGGCGCGCTCGAAGTTCACGTCGATGTTGAACTCGCGTTTGATCTCCGCAACCGGAACCTGCTCGATCAGCGAGAGCTCATACACAGACTGCGCGTTGTCGGTCACCGGCCCATAGGAATCGACCGCGATCGTGACCGGGCCCATCCCAAGGAAACCGAATGCCACAAGGCCGAAAGCAAACACGGCCGGAGCGAGCATCAATGGAACTGTTGTGCCAGGCAGGTTCGCGCCCAGTCCCATGGTGCTGATGTAGTATCCGGTGGCCATCAGCGCGACCATCGCCATGCCCAGCCAGTAGGCAGAGAAATTGCCGGCCACCAGTCCGGAAAGAATGTTGAGCGACGACCCACCTTCCTTCGAAGAGGTAACGACTTCGCTGACATGCCGCGAATCGGTGGAGGTAAACACCTTCACCAACTCAGGGATGATCGCCCCTGCAAGCGTCCCGCAGGAGATGATGGTCGCGAGCTTCCACCACAGCGTCGTATCGCCGCCAAGGTCAGGAATGATGAAGTGCGAAACGATGTAGGTGATAACCACTGAAACCAGCGAAGTCACCCAGACTAGCGAAGTGAGCGGCAGCTTCGAAGTTCATCTTGTCGGAATTGCCATAGCGGGCCTTGGCGAATGGCTTCGTTCACGAAATACGAGAGCGCGCTGGCGACGATCATCATGATGCGCATCACGAAGATCCAAACCAGCAACTGCACTTGCACCTGCGAGCTCTTCACGCCAAGCAGGATGAACGTGATCAGCGCCACGCCGGTCACGCCGTAGGTTTCGAAACCATCAGCGCTGGGTCCGACCGAGTCGCCGGCGTTGTCACCGGTACAGTCGGCGATCACGCCGGGGTTGCGGGCATCGTCTTCTTTGATCTTGAAAACGATCTTCATCAAGTCGGAGCCGATGTCGGCGATCTTGGTGAAGATGCCGCCCGCGATACGCAGCGCCGCGGCGCCGAGCGATTCGCCGATAGCGAAGCCGATGAAGCAGGCCCCGGCGTAGTCGCCGGGAACGAAGAGCAGAATGCATAGCATCATCAGCAGCTCGACGAGATCAGCAGCATGCCGATGCTCATGCCCGCCTTGAGCGGGATCGCATAGATCGGATACGGTTTGCCCCGCAGTCCGGCGAACGCGGTGCGCGAGTTCGCGAACGTGTTAACGCGGATGCCGAACCATGCCACGCCATAGCTGCCCAGGATGCCGATGATGCTGAACGCCAGAATGATCAGACACCGTCTGCCCAACCGGGTGCCCGGGGGTAGGGGCGAGCTTGCCGAAGTACAGCCCGATCACCACCGCTATAAAGATCCAGAGGATCGCGATGAACTTACCCTGCGTGATCAGGTACGTCTTGCAGGTCTCATAGATCAGCTCCGAGACTTCGCGCATGCTGCGGTGTACGGGCATGTTCTTCAACTGCATGTAGATGCACAAGTCCGAAGACCAAGCCGAGCACGCAGATGATCAACCCGAATAGCAGCAGCCTGTGGCCGTCGATACCGCCGAGGAAAGTCTGCGATGAGAGGTCAGGAAGCTGAAGGTTGGCCTCGCCGCCGGCCTCATGCGCGGGGACCGTCGCCGTATTCACAGCAGGTGCGGATGGCGTCAGAGATCCGGCTGGTTGGGTAGCGTTAGGGGCCTGGGCCATCGCGAAGGATGAGAGCAAAGTGAGGATGGCGACAACAGTGAAAGTAGTCAGCGCCAGACGAACCAGCGGTGACAGGCAGCACATTCCATGCGCGAGCCGATTCTGCATACAAATCCCTCCAAAGGATCAAATAGAAAGTTGAGTAGTCTGGACGGGAATCGCGCTTCCACTTCAGGATTAAGTGAAATTTGAGGCTTGGCCGCGCCCGGTGTCCCCGCAGGACAGAGCAGGAACTGGTACAAATTTTACCATTCGGCGAAAAAATGGGTCAAAGCTTCGCGATCGGACACCGCTTTTACTCCAGGCTACCCTGCTCGATGACGACATTTTCGCGCACGATCAGCCGGTGCGCGGCCATCTCGCGCAACTTCGGCAGCACCCGCTGCACGTGTTCTTCAGTGTCGATGAAAGTAAGGATGATGGGCAGCTTGCCGCCCGCATCTACCAGCGACGATGTCTTGACCCGGCTGCGTCCCGTGAAACCCGCGACCGCGTGGATCACCGTCGCTCCTGCGACATTCTCAACCCGTAGGTAATTTAGGATCGCAATGTGCAGGGGACGTCGCAGCCATTCATCGGCTTCGTTCAAGATAGATGGAAACTTGCACTGCCATAGCTGTTGGCATTTTACGCCGCCCTTGCCATCGCCGCGCCCGCCACGATCGCCAGCAGACAAAGAACGTTGTTGGTGAAGATATTCATCGCAAACAGATACCAGTGGCCCTGCTGGAAGTAGGCCATGGTTTCGAAGGCATAGCTGGAAAACGTGGTGTAGGAGCCGCAGAAGCCGATCGCAACCAGCAGTCGCCACTTGGGGTCCACCAACACACGCTCGGTGGTCCAAACCAGGAACAATCCCAAAATGAACGAGCCGGTCACATTGATGATCAAGGTTCCGTAGGGGAAATCGACAGTGCTTAGCTTGGCAACGAGGCGGCTAAGGAAGTAGCGGAGGTTCGCGCCCAGTACGGCACCGAGCGAGACCCACAGATATGCGCGCATAAAAATACTCCTACAAGAATTTGTAGGAGTCATCAGCGCGCCGCGGCGCGCGGTTATGGCGAACTCCATCGCCTGAAATGCAGTAGCCGGCATCCAGTTGCCGGTAGCCAGTTAAACCAAAATCATGCTAATCGAACCAAGTGGAGTAGGTAAATAAAAAACCGCGACCGAAGCCGCGGTTTTCAACTGGGTACTGGATACTGGCAGCTGGCTACTGTAGAACGACTTCTTCATCCTTCTTCAGGTTGTTGCTGACGATCTCGGTCTTGGCGCCGTTAGAGATGCCGACCTTCACGTCGACCTTGCGCTTACCGTCTTTGCCTTTGGGATCCACCAGCTCGACGGACGCGTTCTTATCTTTGTCGTAGATGATGGAGCCCTCGGGGACGATGATCGCGTTTTTGTGTTCGTCGAGAATGATCTCGGCGTTGGCGGTCATACCGGCCTTAAGCTTGCCTTGGGGGTTGTCGATCGAGACGCGCACTTCGAACGTGGTGACGTTATCTTTTTCCGCTCCCATGGGCGAGATCTTGGTGACCTTGCCATTGAAGGTGTCGTCTTTAAAGGACTCGACTTTGATCTTGGCGGGCTGGTTGGCCCAGATCTTTCCAATGTCGCTCTCGTCGACCTTTCCTTTGACGTAGACCTCGTGCGTATCTCCGACCGTCATCACCAGGGTGGCGGACGAACCCAGCACAAGGATGGAGCTGACTGCGTCGCCGACTTCAACGTCGCGCGAAAGGATGATGCCGTCGAGCGGGGAGACGATCGTCGTGTTGCGAAGGTCCTGGCGCGCATTCTCAAGGACCGCAGCAAATTCCGCCACGGTTGCTTTCGCCTGGGCCAGCTTCGCTTTTGCAGAGACTAGCTGTGCCTTGGCGATGTTCTGCTTGTTGGTGGCCATTTCATAATTCTTTTGCGCGTCGTCGAGCGCCGCTTGAGAGACCACGCCCTCTTTGGCCATTCCCTGGGCACGTTCGTAGGCCCGCTTCAACATCGGGACTTCCGGCCCTTCGGCATCCACTTTGGCGCGCTCGAGTTCAGCCTCTGCTGCGTGCAGGTTGGCTTGCGCGCCTTCGAGCTGGGCAGTGGTCTCGTTCACGCGTGCCTGGATTTGGTCTTTATCGAGCTCAACCAGTACTTGCCCGGACTTTACACTGTCTCCGTAGTCCACCAGGATGCGCTTCACAATGCCGCTGGCTTTGGACTTGATCTCGGCCTTGGTGATCGGCTCTACCTTGCCTGTGGCGACTACGCTCTTCGCCAGTGGACCCTGCTCCACCTTCGCCTTCTTGTCGTCCGGGATCTTCGAGCCGCCGCGGCCAAAGCCCGCCACGACCAGCCACAATGATCAGTGCCAGAACAAGATTCCGGCAATGATGAAGAGCCTCTTCCTTTTGCTCTTGCCGTTACCGTTCGCCACAACTGCCTCCGGGGACATTCAAAAATAATACGGCTTGGTTAAGGTACGCGGGAACCCGATGGGAAGTTCCTTCGATTTTCGAGGACTTTCGCTCTATCACAGGTGGCCGCTTCTGCACCTACCCACTCTCGTTTTGCCACTACTTGCTCAGGCAGTGGGTTAGACAAAGCACCCCGGTAAAAGTAAGCCGCTATCTGCAAGGATGTTAAAATTCAAGGCCCATGGACCCCGCGTTGCTGCTTCCGGCGGCTACCGCAATCCTTCAGATCACCCAGCCATATTTCTCACATGTGGCGTTGAAGCTGTTTCTGGTGTTTTGCTCATCGCCGCCAACGGGTTTTTTGTCGCCGCCGAGTTCTCGCTCGTAAGCATCCGCGATACGCGGATTCTGCAATTGATCGAGGCGCACAAAGTTGGCGCACGATTGGTCCAGCGCCTGCACCGTAATTTCGACCAGGTCTTGTTGGGCGTGCAATTGGGCGTGACCCTTGCCAGTTTGGCGTTGGGCTGGCTAGGAGAGCCGACGGTCGAAGGATTGATCGAGCCGCTTTTCGGTCACATCCCACATGCCGTCGTCTACGCTCACGCCATTGCCACCACGCTGGCCTTTACGCTGATCACGTACCTGCACGTCATCCTGGGAGAGATCGTCCCCAAGTCTCTTGCGCTGCATCGCGCCGAACGCGTAGCTCTCGCAGTAGCGGGCCCGATGGACGTCTTCCTCACGCTGGCTCGTCCATTCATGTACGTCATGAGCAAAGGTGCGGGACTGGTGCTGCGGCTGTTTGGCACGCGACAATCGACCGAAGGCGGCGTTCACTCGCCCGAGGAATTAAAGTTAGTGGTCACCGCGAGCAGCCGTGTAGGCATGCTGCCGGCTGTGCAGGAAGACATGATCCATCGCGCTCTCGAACTTGCCGACCTAACGGTGCGCGAGATCATGGTTCCGCGGCCTGACATCTTTTCTCTCCCCGCCGATATGCCGCTTGAAGAGGCCATGGGACGTGTGGTGGAAGAGCAGCATTCGCGCGTCCCCGTCTACGATCCCAAGCAGGGGCCGGAACACATCATTGGCGTCTTGTACTCCAAAGACATTGCGCGCCTCATGCATCAGAAGCTCACTCGTGCCCGTGCCGGTGGACTCGCCGTCGTCAGCATGCAGGTGCGCAACTTGATGCGGGACGTCTTGGTTGTGCCTGAGACAAAGCCGCTCACCGACCTGCTGATGGAATTCAAGAATCGACGCCGCCACCTCGCAGTAGTGGTGGACGAATTTGGCTCGACCTCCGGTGTGGTCACCGTCGAAGACGTCCTCGAGCAGGTGGTCGGTGAGATCGAAGATGAATTCGACGAAGCCGAGAGCGCCCCCATCCGTCTTGGCACCGGGACTATGCTGCTCGACGCCGCGGAAAATCTCCTCGACCTCGAGACGCAGCACAACGTCTCGCTGCCACGCGACGAAGGCTTTGAAACGCTGGCGGGATTCATGATGTCGCGCATGCAACGCATTCCGCGCCAAGGCGACAGCTTTGAGTACGAAAACCATCGCTACACTGTGACCGCAATGGAAGGGAACCGCGTCGCCCAGGTGAAGCTCGAAGAGATCGACCGCCGCAAAACCCAACGCGTGGAAGCGAGTAACTTTTGAATTGTGAATCTTGAATTGTGAATGTTGAATAGCTGGTGAGTCATTTGTTCTCCAGAAAATGCCTTTTATTCAAAATTCAGAACTCAACATTCAAGCTTTAGATGCTGAAATACATACTCATTCGGTTGTTGTATACGCTGCCGGTCATCTGGCTGGTAGTGTCGGCAGTCTTCTTGCTAATCCACCTTGTTCCCGGCGACCCCATCCAGGCCATGCTTGGCGAGGGCGCTGCTGGCGCTGATATTGAAGCGGCTCGCCACGCCTATGGCCTCGACGTTCCGTTGGGGAAGCAATATGTGAATTATTGGAAGGGGATCGTCCGCGGCGATTGGGGCAGGTCCATCAGCTTCGACCGCAACGTGGGCGAGCTGATCCGCCAAAGATACCCCGCAACCTTATTGCTCACCGCTGCGTCATTGTTGCTGGCGCTGCTCATCTCTATTCCCGCCGGCGTTCGTTCGGCGCGCCGGCGCAATCGCTGGGACGACCGCCTGATCAGCTTTCTCAGCCTGCTTGGACTCTCCTTCCCCAACTTCGCACTTGGACCGATCTTGATTCTGTTCTTTGCCATCTACCTGGGGCTGCTGCCGGTTTCTGGAATTGGGACGGCCGCACACCTGGTCCTTCCTTCCATTGCGCTTGGCGGGGCGTTGGCGGCGATCCTCACACGCATGGTGCGCACGTCGATGCTCGAGGAGCTTGGGCAAGACTACATACGCACCGCGCGCGCCAAAGGCCTGTCCGAGCGCGTCGTCGTCTATCGGCATGCGCTGCGCAACGCGCTGGTGCCAGTGCTCACTGTTGTAGGTCTGCAATTTGGAGCGCTGCTTGCAGGGACCATAGTCACCGAAACGATTTTTTCCTGGCCTGGGATCGGGCGACTCACCATCTCCGCCATCGCACGCCGCGATTATTTTCTGGTCCAGGGGTGCATTCTCGCGATCGGTCTCACGTATGTTGCTGTGAATTTTCTTACCGACCTTCTCTACTCCATTGCTAACCCAAGGATCCGCCAGTGAACTCTGCATGGCAATTGATCCGGCGAAACCCGCTAGCCGCTATAGGACTCGTGCTCGTCGCGCTTTTTTTCTCGCTGGCATTGCTGGCGCCGTGGCTTTCACCGCAGGATCCCGCCTATATCGATCTTCCTTCGCGCCTACAGAATGCGTCACGCGCTCATTGGTTCGGTACCGATGAGTTAGGGCGCGACATCTTCTCGCGCATCATTTACGGCGCACGCATCTCCATGCTGGTCGGCGTCAGCGTCGTCGCCGGTTCGCTTTTTCTAGGATTGCTCTTCGGCTCGGTCGCCGGATTCTACGGCGGCACCATCGACCGCTTCTTCAACATCGTGGTAATGAATGCTTTTCTTTCCTTCCCGGGAATTCTGCTGGCAATTGCCTTTGTCGCGTTTCTCGGTCCCGGGATATTTAATCTGATCCTTGCGCTCTGCATTGGCGGATGGGTCGGCTATGCCCGCTTAGTTCGCGCTCAGGTCCTGGCCGCCCGCGAGAAGGAATTCGTTGAGGCTGCGCGCGCTCTCGGTGCGAGTGACTGGCGACTGCTGACTCGCCACATCCTGCCAAACATCATCCAGCCCGTGATCGTGCAGGCCGCGATCGGCATGGCCGGCGCTGTGTTGGCCGAGGCGACCATGAGCTTCCTCGGTCTGGGCGTTCCGCCGCCTATTGCCAGCTGGGGCTCCATGCTTAACGACGGCCGCTCCCATCTCTTCGATTCTCCCCACCTCGTGCTCATCCCCGCCGCTGCAGTAATGCTGGCTGTTCTGTCGTTTAACTTCATCGGCGACGCACTGCGCGACCTGCTCGATCCGCGTTCCCGCATTGAAGCCGGCCTATAACTTTCTAGTAAATAGCTCTAAGTGACTGAAAACAGACACAAGATGGCACTTGACGGCGATTTGCATATTGCAATATATTGATTGCAATTTGTTATGAAGCTGGGAGAGAAAATCCGTTACCTGCGCGCCGTCGAAGGCACGCTGCGCGGCCTGGATCGCGAGATGTCGCAGCTCGAGCTCGCCCGTGCCATGCAGAAGGAGATAAAGAAGAGCATCAGCCAGTCGTATCTCTCGCAGATCGAGAGCGGCACGCGCCCGCACCTCACCAATACGACGCGCATGCTGCTGGCCAAGTTCTTCAAGGTGCATCCCGGCTATCTGGTGGACGATCCGGAGGGCTTCAACACCGAGTTGATCTCGGACGCAGGGGCGCTCGAGGACAAGCTGGATCTTTGGCTGGTGAGCGGAGCCGAGCGTTTTCGCAAGGATATTGAAGTCAGCAAAGCGCTGTTGGCCCTGGCCAAACATTCAGATTCGCGCAAGTGCCTGGTGCTGCTGAACGAGATCTTGGAGACGCCGGAGCTGCTCGACCGGCTGATGCAGGTTTTGAAGCCAGACTACGAGCAGGACGTGCAGGATTCAAAGCAGGCGAAAGCTGCGGAAAGGAAGGCCAACGCATGAACTGGGAAGTTTTTTATCTTGCGTGCTTTTTTGTGGGGCTGGTCTTCAGCGTGATCGGTGTGTTGGGCGGAATGATGCACCTGCATCTTCCAGTGAGATTCCATCTGCCGGAGATGCATGTGGGACATTGGCATCCGCACCTTCACGTGGATCACGGGGTACACCTTCACAAGCCGAGCTCCGGCGAGCTGCCATTCTTCAACATGGCGACGCTGATGGTGTTCGTCTGCTGGTTTGGCGGCGTGGGTTATTTGCTCACGCAGCGACACATCTTCACCAACATCTTCATCGTTTTGCTTTCCGTAGCCGGTGGCCTGAGCGGTTCATGGATCGTGTATCGATTCATGCGTTTGCTGATGAAGCATGAGAAGCCGCTGGATCCGCATGATTTCGAAATGATTGGTGTGGTGGGCAATGTGGTCATCTCGGTCCGCGAAGGCGGAACGGGAGAGATGGTGTATCTGCAGGCCGGAACGCGGCGCGTATGCGGAGTGCGCAGCGAGAATGGTTCCGCGATCCCGAAGGGTGCTGAGGTAGTAGTCACGCGTCACGAAAAGGGAATCGCCTACGTACGCGTTTGGGAAGAGTTTGCCGACGAGCACGGAGTAGCCGTCGGAGAGAAGTAAAGAGGTTCAGCAGGATACGAGGAGGCGTTATGGGAGCTGATTTCACATACTTGGTTATTGGCGGGATCATCGCAGTAGTTTTAGTCGGGATGATGATGATCGCCTGGTGGTACCGCAAGGCGGGACCGCATGAAGCACTGGTGGTTTACGGATTTCGCGGCACCCGCATCATCAAAGGGCGCGGCACGGTGATCCTTGCCGGTGGTGGAGAGTTGCCGCGGCACTGTCGCTGGAACTGATGTCGTTCGACGTTGCGCCGCAACAGGACCTCTACACCAAGCAGGGCGTGGCGGTCACGGTGGAGGCCGTGGCGCAGATCAAGGTGAAGTCGGATCCGGAATCCATCCGGACTGCGGCCGAGCAGTTCCTCACCAAGTCGCCGCAGGAGCGCGAAGGGCTTGATCCGGCTGGTGATGGAAGGCCACCTGCGCGGCATCATCGGGCAGCTGACGGTCGAGCAGATCGTGAAGCAGCCGGAAATGGTGGGCGACCGCATGCGCTCCACCTGCGCCGACGACATGAACAAGATGGGCCTCGAAGTGGTCTCGTTCACCATCAAGGAAGTCC
Organism: uncultured Acidobacteriota bacterium; assembly: GCA_963711965.1. Classification (GTDB taxonomy): domain Bacteria; phylum Acidobacteriota; class Terriglobia; order Terriglobales; family Acidobacteriaceae; genus CAVQGF01. The sequence continues at coordinate 44,204 of CAVQGF010000061.1, forward strand.
GCGACAAGAACGAGTACATCAGCAACATGGGCCGGCCGGACGTGGCGCGCATCAAGCGCGACGCCGACGTTGCTACCGCCGAAGCCGAGCGCGACACGGCCATCAAGCGCGGCGAGGCGCATGCGCGCGGCCGCCGTCGCCAAGGCGCAGGCCGATCAGGAGCGCGTGCTGGCGGAGACGCTGTCGCAGGCCAAGCAGGCCGAAGCGCAGCGCGACCTCGAGATCAAGAAAGCGAACTATCTGGAGATCGTCAAGAGGCAGCAGGCGCAGGCCGACAAGGCTTACGAGATCCAGACCAACGTCATGCAGCAGCAGGTGATCGGCGGAAGCAGGTGAAGGTGCAGCAGATGGAGAAAGAGCAGCAGATCAAGGTGCAGGACGCCGAGATCCTGCGCCGCGAGAAGCGAACTGATCGCCACCGTGCTTAAGCGGCGCCGAGATCGAACGGCAGCGCATCGAGACGCTGGCCGAAGCCGAGAAGCAGCGGCTGATCGCGGAAGCGGAGGGCCGCGCCGGCGTCCACGCGCGCGCAGGGCGAAGCCGAAGCGGAGATCATCTTCAAAAAGGGTGAAGCGGAAGCGAAGGCCATGAACGTGAAAGCTGAGGCCTACCAGGAATACAACCAGGCGGCCGTCGTCGACAAGCTGATCACCGGGATGCCGGAGATCGTGCGCGCGCTGGCGTCGCCTTTGGCCAACATCGACAAGATCACCATCGTTTCCACCGGGAACGGCGATGCCGCCGGCATGCACAAGATCACCGGCGACATGACGCAGATGGCGGCGCAGATTCCGGCGCTGTTCGAGACGCTTTCGCGGCATGAAGATGACGGAACTGCTCGGCAAAGTGCGGCCGATCGGCGACAAAGCGCCCAAGCCAGATGCCGGTCCGTCAAGCAAGAGCGCCGGCGCAGGGAAGTGAACATTCGGGCAGCTTCTGGACGCTTCAGGAGCTGCCCGCAGCAGGAAAATGAAAGGAGTAGTCATGGCACTGTTGGAAAGAGTTGCGACTTTGGTCCGGGCGAATCTAAACGACCTGATCGACAAAGCTGAAGATCCCGAGAAGATGATCAAGCAGGTGATCCTGGATATGCAGAACCAGTTCTGCAAGTGAAGACGCAGGTGGCGATCGCGATTGCCGATCAGCACCTGCTGGAAAAACGGCGCAAGGAGAATGAAGAGAAGTCCGCCGAATGGATGCGCAAAGCCGAGCTCGCCGTCGACAAGAAACAAGATGACCTGGCGCGCGCAGCGCTCGAGCGCCACAAAAGCTATCAGCAGATGGACGAAGCCTTCGGTCAGCAGGTCACCGATCAGAAGACGCAGGTTGAGAACTTGAAGGCGGCGCTGCACAAGCTGGAGAAAAAGCTCGCCGAAGCGCAATCCAAGGGCGAGATGCTGATCGCGCAGCATCGACGCTCGCGTGCCGTGGGCAAAGCCGCCGATGCCCAGATCGCAGTTGGCGATCGCAGCAGCGCTCGCGGCTTCGACCGCATAAAGCAGAAGGTGGCACACGGCGAAGCCGTCGGTCAGGCGAAGATGGAGATGGTGATCGACGATCTGGATGATCGCTTCGAACAGCTAGAGAAAGAGGACGAGATTGAGCGCCTGCTTGCCGACATCAAGTCCAAGCGCGCGACTGGTTGATCAACTACATGCAGAGGCGGATGCCGGTCCGTCTCTGCTCGCGTCTGCATCCAAAGCTGGTGTACGTCTAACAACCGATGAAAACGATCGTCTGCTTCCTGCTTGCCCTCCTCAGTAGTTCATTTGCGCTTGCCTCCGACACGGAGCTGCGTTTGGCGGAACAGCAGATCTTCCGTTTGACTAACGAAGCACGCAAGGACGCCGGCGTCGAGCCACTGCAATGGAACGAGCAGGCGGCGGTGGCTGCACGCGCGCATGCCAAACTTATGGCGCAGAATCAGGCGCTTTCGCATCAGTTCAGCGGCGAGCCGCCGTTGCACGAACGACTAGGCGCGACCGGTCTGCGCTTCGATGCCGCGGCCGAAAATGTCGCTGACGCCGCGTCCGCAGACGAAGCTCACGAAGCTCTCATGAACTCGCCGCCGCACCGCCAGAATCTGCTCAACCCCAAGTACAACAGTTTGGGGATCGGCGTCGCGCAGAACGGCGGCCAGATTTACGTGACGCAGGATTTCGCACATTCCATCTCCGACCACACGGCTACGGAAGTTGAAGATGGGATATCTCCGACTTCAACCGGCTGCGCGTCTCCCATGGACTCACGCAAGTGTCGGCGACGAAATCGGAGCTCCTACGAAAGCTCGCATGCGAAGGGAAGCAGCGCCAGATCCATGCTCGCGACGTCCTAGGAATCTCTCCTGGAGCCTCACGCGTGATGGCATTTACGCTGACGGACCCGACGAAGCTGCCTGACTCGTTGTTGCAAGCCAGCCGCGAGCCTGCTCGCAGCATGAATATTGGCGCGTGTTTTGCGCCCAGCGCCGCTACCAGCTATGCGGCGTTCTGGGTCACGATGACGATGTTCCGCTGATTTCGTCAACCGCGTTCATGAAAAATTAATTCATGGAACTTTTGCGGAATCTTCCCCGTATCTTCTAACCAAGACGGTTACAGTTCGTCTATGGATGCAGGAGGTAAGAGATCATGGATGCGAAATATAACGATCTAGTCGATAGCTTGTTCTTCCGCGTAACCACGCTCGTCGTCGGCTTCGGCGCCTGGCTGTTCGTCACACTGACTCTGTTGCGCGGCTAAGAGCAGGCGGCAGGATGCAGGACGCAGGAAGTACGAAAACAGGGCAATCGTTTGTGCGAGAGGTCGCGCGACCCACGCGGCGCGGAGAGTAATTCCAGGATTGGCGGGATTAGTTCAGTACAGGCAGACGATGCGCCGCGGCTTTGGGTGCGGGTTTGGCGCCATTGCTCGAAGAAGAAGCTGCGTAATGCGAATCCACGTACTCGTTCAGCATTGCAATAAACTCAGGCACGATATTGTCGCCCTTCAGCGTTACCACCAGGCGGCCGTCCACGTAGACCGGTGCCTTAGGCTCTTCGAAAGTTCCCGGCAGTGAGATTCCCAGGTTTGCGTGCTTGGATTCGCCGGGCCCGTTGACCACGCATCCCATCACCGCAACCTTCATCTCTTCCACGCCAAGATGCGTTTGCTTCCACACCGGCATCTGCTCGCGCAGATAGCTTTGGATCTGTTGCGCCATCTCCTGGAAGAAAGTGGAAGTAGTGCGCCCGCATCCCGGGCACGCCGTGACTTGTGGTGTGAAGCTGCGGATGCCGAGCGACTGCAAGATCTGCTGCGCCACCGTAACTTCTTCAGTGCGATCACCGCCCGGGGCAGGTGTGAGCGAAACGCGAATGGTGTCGCCGATGCCGGATTGCAGCAGCACGCCGATCCCAGCGGCTGAAGCCACAATACCTTTGGCGCCCATTCCCGCTTCGGTCAACCCAAGATGCAAGGCGTAATCGCAGCGAGAAGCCAAGTCGCGATAAACATCTACGAGGTCCTGAACACCGCTGACTTTTGCGCTCAAGATGATCTGATCGCGGCGTAAGCCGACCTTCTCTGCGATCTCGGCTGAGCGCAGTGCGCTCACGACCATCGCATCCATGGTTATGTCGCGTGCCTCACGCTGCTCAGCTTCAGGGCGGCGCGTGTTCTCATCCATCATGCGGGTCAGTAGCTGCTGATCGAGCGAGCCCCAGTTGACGCCGATACGCACAGGCTTTTGGTTCTCGACCGCTACTTCGACCATGGTCTTGAAGTTGTCGTCGTCTTTTTTGCCAATGCTTACATTGCCGGGATTGATGCGGTACTTGGCGAGAGCTTTCGCGCAATCAGGATATTTTTTTAAAAGTGATGGTGTCCGTTGTAGTGGAAGTCGCCGATGATAGGGACATGCATGCCCTGCTTGTCGAGCTGTTCAACGATGTGCGGAACGCCTTTGGCGGCGGCATCGTTGTTCACCGTCACACGGACGAGCTCAGAGCCCGGCACGGGCCAGTGCGGCAACCTGCTGCACCGTCGAGGACACATCGGCGGTGTCGGTATTGGTCATCGATTGCACCACTACTGGTGCATCGCTCCCTACCTGGACCCCGCCAATATTGACGGTTACAGCTTTCCTTCGCTGGATGTTGGCCATGGTGAATATTCAGTTTAGCATGGGAAACGCGGGGGCCTGAGCTGCCTCCAAAGAGGTCAGCCGAGGTGTAAAACGCGCGCAACAGAACTCAGCCGAAGGATGTGGCCGAGGTTGGTTTTCGCTACGTCGTTAAAAATGACCACCACTGCAAATAGGACGATGAAAACGAACGCAACCTGATAGATGCGCTCCTTCAGCTCGCGTTTAATGTCGCGACGCAATGTTCCCTCAACAAGCAGCAGCAGTATCAGGCCGCCGTCAAGGATGGGGATCGGGAGCAGGTTGAATATCCCCAGGTTCAAGCTGATCAGGGCCGTCAAGAAAAGCAGATTGTAAGCGTCGCCCTGACGTACTTGATCGCCCAAGATGGGGGCCATGCCTATCGGGCTCGACATTTGCTTGATGTTCGCAGGACGCGACGCCAGCTTGCGCAGCATCTCGAAAATCAGCAAGGAATTCTCGCGGTAAATTTGAGAGACGCAACGAACGCTTGTCCGACTGGCAGTTTGTCAAAGTGCACCGAACCCGATAGTGCCACACCGAGGCGGTACTTTTGTTCGCCATTCACGGTTGTGATCGTGGGATCCACTGTCGTCGTCAGTTCTTTGCCGTCTCGTATATAAGTAACGGCAACCGGCTTCTCCTTGTTGTTCTGCAGAAAGGAGACCACGGCGCTGTTGGAACGGACGACCACATTGTCCAGCGCTTTGATCTCGTCGCCGACCTTCAGTCCTGCCTTATCGGCAGGCATGCCAGGTTCTATACCGGATAGCGTGTTGGTATCCGCCGGCTCCCAGCCGGCTTGTCCACGCTGGTCTTTGTCTACTGCTACGGGGACGATCACTTGGTCGAACAAGCGCATTCCGCGCTGGATCTGAAGGTGCAGCGGCTGGCCCGCGCTCATCGCCTCGCGAGGCACGATCTGCTCCCAAGTCGGGTTCTGTATATTTTCAAACTTTACAATCTTGTCACCAACCTCGAGCTTGGCTCTGGCGGCAGGAGAATCTATCCTGGATCCATCCGAGCACGGCTGACTGATCGTCATGAATTGCGGTGGGGGTAATGGACCATGTACACGCCGGTCATTACGGCGACGGCCAGCAGCACATTCATGAACGGGCCGGCGATGGCAATGATGAATCGCTGCCACCGCGGATGCGACATGAACTCCCCCGGGTCGCCGGTGGAAGCTTCAAAGGGGTTTTCGCCCGACATCTTCACGTAGCCGCCCAGTGGCAACACGCTCAGTCGATAATCGGTTCCGCCGCGCTTGAATCCGAGCAGGCGTTTTCCAAAGCCGATTGAAAACACTTCCACGCGCACGCCGCACCATTTCGCGGCTGCGTAGTGGCCGAACTCATGGATGAAGACCAACAGACCGAGGACAACAGCCACGGTCAGAGCATTTACGAGAAATTCCATAGGGAAACTGCTTACCTGTGTAGAGAACGATTTTAACCGGATTTCTTGCGTCGGAGAAGATTACTTTCGAGCAGGGCTGCTATCCCGCCACTTTCGCGTGGGACGGCCGCCCGGCCAGCCTGGTCGCGATCCGGCGCGACTCGGCGTCCACCTCCAGCACCTGTTTAATAGATTCAGGATGGCGGTCGGGAGTTTCACGAAGAGTTTCCTCGATGGTTCGCGGAATGTCGTTGAAGGCGATTGCGCCGTCGAGGAACGCGGCTACAGCCACTTCGTCGGCAGCATTCAAGGCAATAGTCTTGGCCCCGCCCAAGGCAGCTGCCTCGTAGGCCAGGCGCAGGCAAGGGAACTTGTCGAGATCGGGCGCTGCAAAGTCCAACCTTTTCAGGTCAAGTACGTTGAATTTCAAGTCGCTCTCGATGCGCTCGGGATAAGTGAGCGCGTACAGGATGGGGAGGCGCATGTCGGTGACAGAAAGCTGGGCCAGGATGCTGCCATCGTTGAACTCGACCATGGAGTGAATGGTCGACTGCGGATGAACGATGACTTTTATGTGGCTGGGCGGCAGGTTGAATAGTCGACAGGCTTCGATGACTTCGAATCCTTTGTTCATCAGAGTGGCCGAGTCGATGGTGATGCGGCGTCCCATCTTCCACGTGGGATGGTTCAGCGCCTGCTCGACGGTGATGCTTTCGAAATCCTTTTTGGGCGTGCTCAGGAATGGCCCGCCGCTCGCTGTCAGCCAGACTTTGCTGACCTCTTCCATCCGCCCGCCGCGCATACATTGGTGGACGGCGTTGTGCTCGCTGTCGATCGGCAACAGCGGCTTGTTGTGCTTGCGCGCTTCGGCGGTGATCAGCTCGCCGGCCGCGACCAGACATTCTTTGTTCGCGAGTCCGATGCTCTTACCTGCTTTAACAGCTTCGTAGGTAGCTTCGAGCCCAGCGACTCCGACGATCGCGCTGACCACGAAATCGACTTCGGGATGCGTCGCGACCTTTACCGTGCCTGCGGTACCTTCGGCGACTTCAATCCCGCTCACCCGCGCAGTCTTTAATTTCTTGCGAAGCTCATCCGCTCCTTGCGCTGTCGCCATGGAGATGATCTTTGGGTTCCAGCGCTTCGCATCTTCGAACGCAAGCTCAACATTGTTTCCTGCCGCAAGCGCGACCACGCTGAATCGGTCTGGATATGCCTCGACAATCTTGAGCGTGGAGCGGCCGATGGAGCCGGTTGAACCGAGGATGGCGATGCGGGTCATGAATAGTGGGGAAAATTCATCGTATCACGCGAGAAACAGAACCCTGCTTATCGCCCAAAGAGTCGGAGCGGCGAAGAGAAGAGCATCGACTCGATCCAGAACTCCACCGTGCCCGGGCAGCAGGTCCCCCGAGTCCTTGACGTTCGCTTCCCGTTTAATTAGCGATTCAAACAGGTCACCGACCTGGGCCGCTACATTGACGCAAATTGCCAAAACAACAAACCGCCACAATTGTGTCTCCGGGAAAACCCGCCCGTTGGGCACTAAGAACGAATCCACGAGACGCGCGCTTGAAGCAGCCATCCAGATCGGACGGGAGTAGTGAACGAGGGCAATGCCCGCAACCACCCCGGCAACAATGGAAGCGATCGTCCCTTCCCAAGTCTTGCCTGGACTGATTGAAGGCGCTAATTTATTTTTACCAAATGTTTTGCCGAAGTAATAAGCGGCCGCGTCTCCCACCCAAACCACGGCAAAAAGAAAAATGATTAGAAATGTGCCTTCATATCCCTCTCGGATTCGGGCAAGGGCACTAAGCCCAAACAGAATATAAGGGACAGCGAAATAGGTCATTCCCGTGCGAAGGAATGCTTTCTCCGAAGGGCCCCGAAAGAGCGCTTCAATGGCAATCACAAAAAAAAGAACTGGCGAAACAGTCCATCCAAGCGGCGAGGCCGAGAGTAACAGAGCGGCGTAGCCGCTCACTTTCAATGGTTTTACACCAATTGCATCGATGAGGTTGAAGTATTCGTATGTCGCCAGCAGTGTAACCAGAATCAACGCCCCTGCGAATACCCATGCGGAGCTGCGGAAGACAATCAAAATCACGAGCGGAATGAGCACCACAGCCGTCGCGACTCGCTTCATGCGAGCGCCTTTTTTAAATCCGCACCCTCGGGCTTCAGCCCAAGGGTGCGCGGCTCTGAAATTGCGTTCATCTAATTCCCGCCGCCGTTATCGATGAGCCCGCCGTAGCGCCGTTCGCGCTTCTGATACGACGCGATCGCTTCCAGCAGATGGCGTCCGCGGAATTCCGGCCACAGGTGCTCGGTCACATAGATCTCTGCATAGGCGACCTGCCACAGCAGGAAATTGCTCAGCCGCATTTCGCCGCTGGTGCGGATGACGAGATCGGGATCAGGAAGGTGCTTGGTGTAGAGGTGCTTATCGATCAGCTCTTCATCAATCTTCAGGTGCTCGATGCCGCCATTCGACATGGCAGCTTCAACAATATCTTTGAAGGCGTCCACTAATTCGGTGCGCGCGCCGTAGTTGAGCGCAAGCGTTAGGGTCATGCCTGTGTTCTCGGAAGTTTCATCGGCTGCCCATGCCATGCGCTCCTGCACTTCCTGCGGCAGCTCATGCTTTCTTCCGATATATCGCAGGCGGATGTTGTTCTTGTTCAGCGTGGGGACTTCATCTTTCAGATACTTGCGCAGCAGCTTCATCAGGAAATCGACTTCGGTCTTGGGGCGGCGCTTCCAGTTTTCAGCGGAGAAGGCGTAAAGAGTCAGCGCAGGCACCCCGATGCGGGCCGCCGTTTCCACGGTATTGCGCACAGCCTTTACCCCCGCGCGATGCCCCGCGATGCGCGGCAAGTGGCGGCGGCGCGCCCAGCGTCCATTTCCATCCATGATGATGGCGATGTGCCGCGGCAAACTCGAGGCGTCTAGTTTGGCAAAGACTTCAGCTTCTTTGCGGTCGAGTCCTTGCGGAATGTGTGTGCTCACAGCCATGATTTCCGGGGTAAACGACCTAGTAAGTATACCGACTTGCCCCACCCGGCAAGGTACTTCACGAGGTTCCAGCGGCAAAGAAAAAGGGCCGCTCTTGCGAGCGGCCCAGGCTAAAGAATCAACTATTGGGTTGTAGATTTCCCACACGCCGCGACCGTACGTCGAGATGCGCATGTAGCTGCCATCGGGCGGCATGTAGATGTCGGAAACCTCGACCATCGGCAGGCCGGCGCCGAAGCGCGACCAGCTGTTGCCGCCGTCGGTGGAACGGTACACGCCGAGGAAGGTCCCGGCATAGACCGTGTTCTTGTCACGTGGATCCACCTTGACGCGGTCAATCGGCACTTGAGGCAGGCCATTGTCGGCGGTGAACGGAGCGCCGCTGATGTCGGTGAAGGTCACACCGCCGTCAGTCGACCTCGCGAGGTGCCCGCCGAATCCGGTGTTCTCCGTTGCGACATAGAGTGTGCTGTTGTCAGCCCACTCGACGCTCGAGTTGAAACCACCCCAGTTCGGGATCTGGCCATCTCCCACCGTGCCCAGCGAGGCCTCATGCCAAGTGGCGCCACCGTCATGCGTGACCACCACCCATCCCGCCCCACCTGCAACCGCGACGTGGTTTTTACCGTCAGCAGCAGGATTGTTCGCGTCCGGAGGGACCGGGCTGACGCCGATACCATGCGTGACCGCGCGGAAACTGCGGCCAGCTGAGATGCCCGGCGAGGGGCCGACCGAACCGACGAACGCCGTGCAATCCGCATTTACGACGTTGTGCGCAGCGTGCCCGATGTCGGTCCAAGTGAAGCCGCCGTCGGTCGTCTTGAAGATCTGCTTGGCGGTATAGGTGTAGAAGACTCCGCCCGTCGGATCCACATTCGCGTTCGGTGTGGCTATGGCTGTGAAGAAGGTGCCATAGACGCACGCGTTCGCGATGCCAGCCGAAACGTCGGTCCACTTCCTTTGCTGGGGCAGTGGATTGCCTGGCGCGTGCTGGATGTCTTCAAAGTAGACCGATCCCAACGCGTGCGCGCTGTTGGCTTGGCTCAAGCCCACTCCGAAGCCGTCGCCGCCGATGGTTTGGTTCCACGAAGCACCATTCGAGCTAAAGGTTCCGTTGTCCTGCAAGCCCATGATGTTGGTTTTGGGGAACTTCGGGCTAGAGATGATCGAGTACGGAATGATGCTCACCACACCGACGTTCTTGGTATCAGTGAAGCTCTTCCCGCCATCGGTGCTGGTGAACAATCCACCATCACTTCCGAAGAAGACGGTTTTGTTTGCGAAGGCCGCTGCGTGGAAGTCAGCATGCACATAGGGCAGGCCGAACTGCGCCAGCCAGTTGCTGACGATCCGCCAGCTTTGTCCGCCGTCGGTCGACTTCGCAGCCGAAAGCTGTCCGCCGATGTACAGCGTGTTGCCGGTTACGTCAGTAGGATCGACCAAGATCATCTGGTTGTAGAAGGCCTGGCCAGCCATGATGTCCATGTTCGGCTGATCAGGATTGGGGTTCACCGGGTTCTTCGATCCGAGTCCGAGGGCGGAGAAGTTGTTGCCGCCATCGGCCGAGCGGAACACGTCCTGCTGCACGTTGTCGAACGGATCGGCAGCGAAGGCATAGACGATCGAATTGCCCGGACCGCCAACACCCAGAGTCATGCGACCGGTGTTGTTCAACCCGCCCCCAACTTGCGTCCAGGTGTTACCGAGGTCGGTGCTCAACATCACCGAACCTTCTCCGGTGAAGTAGTCTTCAACCGAGGCTAACCAGCCCAGGCTGCTCTTGGCGATGCTCCAGACCTGACCGGAACCGAAGGCTCCCTCATAATGGGCGTTCCAGGTGTTTCCGCCGTCAGGAGAAACCATCATGCCAAAGTCGCTGGCCACGAAGACCACGTCTTGCGACGTGCTGGTATCGACCTTCAAGTCGCGAATGGTTGAGCAGGGGAGAAATCCGAAGAAGGGATTTGAGTCGCTAGACCAGGAGGCGCCACCATCTGTGGTTTTGTCCACGATGCAGCCAGCCCAACCGGTGCCGTCGAACGGGTCACCCATGCCGTAGTAGACGGTCTCGTGGCCCGGCGCAAGATTGCCTCCGAAGGCTCCGGCGCCGCCTGAAGTAGTGAACCTCGAGTCGGTCGTCGCTGTCCAAGTCGGAAAGGTCTTGGTGAAGTTCGTGGTCTTCCACAGCCCGCCCGACGACGTCAGCAAATAGACGGAGTCAGGGTTCGTTGGGTTCGGCAGGATCGAACGCATACGTCCGCTGTTCACCACGTTCAGTGAGATCCCGTTTTGAATGTGATTGGTCTTGGTAGGCCCAAGGGACTGCCAGACCGGCGTGCTGGCCGGAGCGTTTCCGCCCGGAAGCAGATTCGCGTACTTATGCTTCTGCTTCTGCGCTTCTGAAGCAATCGTTTTTACTGCTGCCCGGCCAATGCCGAAGCGCTCTTTCATCGCTTCCTGACGCGCTTTGGCAGCGTCTGCTTGGCCCAGTTTGGATTTGTTGAGATTGGCGAGATATTTACTTGTGTAGCCTGATTCGTTTTTGTCCCCATCCTGGGCGATCGCCAGTGTGGAGAATGCAAACAGAACTGTCGCCGTAAATAAGCAGGCGACGGTCCCACGCTTGTGAGTGACCATACGCTGAACTCCTCCGTTAATCCGTTGGTCTTGCTTTGATTTTTTGTTCTTGGCCCAGGTTCCAGAGAACTTTCCACTACGCGGGGATCCAGCGCCGACCACATCTCCAGTCCGGCAAAGCGGATGCGCAATTACGCGGGCATTCTCGATTGTTTAGGTGCTAGGGGGAAACAGTGCCGTTCAACAATGGGAGGAATTATCCCACAATGTAAGCCGATTTACGCCAGTATTAAGGTGATTATTTTTTACGGCATTCAGGGATGACAGGTGGGTTAAGCAAGCCGAACAGCGCATATTCAGGGCTAACCACCTATCTAAGCGTCAGATTTTAACAACCTGGACTCGCATTAGGAAGACCGTTTCGTCACGGATTTTTGTATTTCGAGTGAGAACATAGCTCCTCTTCTACCATGAAAAAGAAAGGGCCGCTCTTGCGAGCGGCCCTTTCTAGCTTATTACTTCCAGTGGTTTACGGGTGATCGAGCTCCCACACGCCGCGGCCATAGGTCGAGATGCGGATGTAGCTGCCATCCAGTGGCATGTAGATGTCGGAAACCTCGACCATTGGCAGGCCAGCGCCGAAGCGCGACCAGCTGTTACCGGCATCGGTAGACCGATAGAGGCCGAGGAAAGTACCGACATAGACCGTGTCCTTGTTGCGCGGATCGACATAGACGCGGTCGATGGGCGCCCAGGGCAGGCCGTTGTCAGCAGTGAACGGGGCACCACTGATGTTTGTGAAGGTGAGACCGCCGTCGGTCGATTTCGCAAGATGGGGGTCGAAATTGGCGCTCTCTGAAGCGACATAGAGGGTGTTGTTGTCAGCCCATGCAACAGAGGAGTTGAACCCTTGCCAGAAGGGAACCGCCCCTATCATGCTGAGCTCGTGCCAGGTTGCACCACCATCGTGCGACGTGACCAACCATCCGCCCGTGCCAACCACAGCGATGTGATTCTTGCCATCGGCAGTCGGGTCGTTCGGATCGGGCGGTGTGGGGCTGATATCGATTCCGTGAGTGTGGTCACGGAACGAGCGGCTATCAGAGATTCCCGGCGACGACAACACTTCCGGCCCGGCTATCTGCGTGCATTGGGTATCCGGATTCGGATCCAAGTGATTCAGAGGGAAATGGCGGGCGTGACCGATATCAAACCAGGTCGCACCGCCATCAACGGTCTTATAGATCTGCTTGTGAGTGTAGGTGTAGAACACCTTGCCCGTGGGATGTACAGGAGCACGCGGCGTCGCGATGGCAGTGAAGAATGTGCCATAGCAGACGTCGAAGTTGGCGGAGACATCCGTCCATTTACTTTGCTGGTTGAGAGGAGCACCCGCTGCCACTTGGATGTCCTCCTGGTACACCGAGCCCATGGCGTAGGCGCCGTTGGCCTGGCTCCAGGCCACGCCGAAGCCGTCGCCACCGATCGTCTGGTTCCAGGCAGCTCCCTGGGAGCTAAACGTTCCGTTGTCCTGCAAGCCCATGATGTTTGCCTTGCTGTTCAGCGGATTGGAGATGATGGAGTAGGGGATGATGCTGACCACTCCAACGTTCTTCGTATCCGTGAAAGTCTTGGCTCCGTCAGTGCTGGTGAACAAGCCGCCGTCGCTTCCGAAAAAGATGGTGTTCGACTTCTTGCCGCCGGCGAATGCGGCTGCGTGGAAGTCGGCGTGAACATATGGCAGGCCGAACTGCGCCAGCCAATTCGAGATGATGCTCCAAGTGTTGCCGCCGTCGGTGGTCCTCGCAGAGGAGAGCTGCCCGCCGATGTAAACCGTGTTGCGGTTCGCATCTGTCGGATCGACCAAAAGCATCTGGTTGTAGAACGCCTGGTCGCGCATGATGTTCATGCCATGTTGATCGGGGTTCGGATTGGTGGGAGTTTTACTGTTGAGATTCAGGTCGGCGAACGTTTGCCCTCCGTCGCTGGATTTGAACAGACCACGCTGCACGCTATCGAACGGGTCGGCGGCAAAGGCGTAAACCGTCGAGTCGCCCGCGATGCCCACACCGAGAGTCATACGGCCGGTGTTGTCCAGGCCTGAGCCTACCTGGGTCCAAGTGGCGCCGAGATCGGTCGTTTGCATCACCGAACCCGAGCCGTCGATGTAGTCCTCGACCGAAACGAGCCAACCGGTGCTGCTCTTAGCAATACTCCACTCCTGGCCCGTGTTGAATGTGCCGTCAAAGTGGAAGTTGTAGCTGGCACCGCCGTCGTTCGAAACGTAAAAGCCGAAATCGGTGGCCACAAAAATCGTGTCCTGCGTGCCGCTGGTATCAACCTTCACATCGCGGATCGTGCTGGCTGTAGGAAGGAAGATCGGATCAGCCCAGGTCGCACCGCCATCGGTGGTCTTCAGCATGATGCCGCCCGCCAGACCGGTTCCGTCGAATGGATCGCCGAGCCCAACGTAGATGGTCTCGTGTCCGGGGGCAAGATTACGACCGAAAGCAGCTGCGCCACCGGAGGTGGTGAACTGAGAGTCGGTTGTCGCCGTCCATGTAGGGAAAGCTTTAGTAAAGTTGGTGGTCTTCCACAACCCGCCTGACGAAGTCAGCAAATAAACCGAGTCAGGATTGTTCGGATTGGGCAGGATCGACCGCATGCGCCCGCTATCCACCCTGTTCTGCGAGATACCGTTTTGGATGTGATTGGTCTTGAAGGGCCCAAGAGATTGCCATACCGGCGTGCCAGCTGGAGCATTTCCGCCGGGCAGCAGGTTCTTGTAGAGCTGTTGCTGTTTTTTTGCCGCGTCAAAGAAAGGCTTGGCGTCGTGCTTTTCAGCGCCGAGCCGCTCCTTCATCGCCTCTTCGCGCGCGCGTGCGTTGTCAGGATTGCTTTTCAGTTTTGCCAGGTGTGTGTTGGCTAGGTACTTGCTCGTGTAGCCAGATTCATTCTGGGCGATCGCCAGAGTAGAGAATGCAAAGAGAACTGTCGCTGTAAATAACCAAGCAACGGTCCCATGCTTGTGAGTGACCATACGCTGAACTCCTCCGTTAATCCGTTGGTCTTGCTAGATTGTGTTTTGTTTCTGGCCTAGGTTCCAGAGAACTCCCAGTAGCGGGGATTCGATCGCCGTTCACATCTCCGATATCCGGCAAGCAAATGCGCGACTGCGCGGGCATTCTCGGTTGTTTAGGTGCTAGGGGGAAACAGTGCTTTCAAACAATTGCTGAATTATCCAACAAAAAAAGCATCGGATTAGCGGCGCGGGAGCGCCGAATGCAAGTTCTTGGGACGGAGTTGGGACGAAAAATTTTGGGACGACCAACGTTCAACTGGGACGGCCATACAGAGAAAAGTTATCGTCAACGGCATGGAGTAATTTCAATACCAAGTCATGGGACGAAGCGGGTCGAAATAGCTGGGATGAAATGCAGGGCCTGCAAAAAGCGATTGGGCGCGGCTTACGGCCGCGCCCTTAATACGCGCAGGTGCACTTTCTAGCTGCTGCGACGTGGCCGTACGGTCATGTCGCGGACCTGCGCCAGGACGCTTGACCATTGCATACCATTCAGCTTGGAGACGAATGGGATTAATTCGGCGATGAAGTCATCACCCATCAACTCCATGATCTCGTCTTCGCGGCTGCGCTGGCCACCGTTTAGTAAGTCTGGCACTTTCACCTCCAGGGCGCGCGCCAGCCGCTCGAGCGAACTGAGCGTCGGTGTGGCCTTCTCGTTCTCGATCTTGGAAACGTATGTCCGGGGAACTTGCATACGCAGCGCGAGCTGGCGCTGGCTCATGCCGGTTCGCAACCGCAACATGCGGATGGCGAACGCTACCTGCAGGTCGGAGCGGCCGTTAGAATGGCCATTACCGTTCGCAGGCGCCAAGACGGGCTCGACCATCACAGGCTCGGGCTCATCGGGGTCTAATGAGAGGTGGCATTTACGGCAAAGATTGTTGTTGGTCCGGAATTGGACCAGAGCACATCGGTCGCATCTCAACACTTCCCGTGAATCGACGGGTGCGAGAGTAGTGGCCATCAGGTTTTGGAAGATGCCAGAGCGGGCTTCTTCGCGTCGGACACCTACGGCATTCGGCGCGTACCTAATCTGAGGGATGAGAGTAGCTGCTGTCAAGCAAATTCGGCATGAAACACATAATAATCTGGAGTGATTTCAGACAATAACCAGAGAATATCCGGAGAAAACAGGTATGAAACCATGAATGATCGCAGCGCGGCTTGGCAGTTACTTTGTGAATACACGCAGGGGGAAAGCTTGCGCAAACACGCGCTCGCTGTGGAAGCTTGCATGCGCGCGTATGCCAAGAAGTTCGGAGAAGAGGAAGAGAAGTACGGGATCACCGGGCTGCTGCATGACTTCGACTACGAAAAGTATCCGACGCCGGCTGAGCACCCCTTCGTCGGCAACAAGATCCTCGAGGCGCGCGGATATTCTGACGAGATCCGCCGTGCAATCCTATCGCACGCGGAATACAGCGGCGTGAAGCGCGAGTCGAAGATGGAGAAGGCGCTCTTCGCATGCGACGAACTCGCCGGGTTCATCACAGCAAGTGCATTGGTGAAGCCGAATAAATCTCTCGCGGAAGTAGAAGCGAAATCGGTGCGCAAGAAGATGAAGGACAAAGCCTTCGCCCGCTCAGTGAGCCGCGACGACATCATCAACGGGGCCGCTGATCTAGGAGTTGAACTGGAAGAGCACATCGCGTTCTGCATCGAGGCGATGAAGGGGATCGCGAAGGAGTTGGGGCTTTAGCCGAGTGAGGCCCTGAGATCGCCGTTGGTGATCGCAGCTGCTGTCCTCGCGAAGTCTGAAGAGAGAGCGCGGTCTTTATCAACCGGTGGACAAGCCTTTCGCACCGCCGCCTTCGCTTTCTCAATCCGCGCACTGCTTTTCAGCGGCGCAAGAAAATCTAAAGCCTGCGCTGCTGCGATCGCCTCGATGGCAAGCACGTTGGTTGAGTTCGCGATCACCCGCTTCAGCTTGATGGCAGCCGTCATTCCCATCGAAACATAGTCTTCCTTGTTTCCTGATGTGGTAATGGAATCCGCACTCGCCGGGTGCGCGTATATCTTGTTCTCGCTCACCAGCGCCGCGGCCGTGACCTGCGCCATCATGAATCCGGAATTTAGTCCTGCGCCAGGAGCAAGGAATGGCGGCAGGCCTTCGCTCAGCGCGGGATTCACCATGCGCTCCAGCCGGCGTTCGGAGATTCCCGCCAGAGCAGTGAGCGCGATTGCCAAAAAATCCAACGCGAACGCCACCGGCTCGCCGTGAAAGTTTCCGCCGGAGATGATCGCCCTCTTACCGCTCGAGTCCGCAAACACCAGCGGATTATCCACGGCGGAATTCATTTCAATCTCAAATACCTGGTGGCACCATGCCAACGCGTCGCGCACCGCTCCATGCACCTGCGGGATGCAGCGCAGCGAGTACGCATCCTGCACCCGGCCACAATCGCGGTGCGACTCGCGGATCTGGCTTCCGCCTTCCAGCATGCGTCGAACGTTCGCTGCCGACTTTAATTGCCCGGGATGAGGACGCGCGCGATGGATGCGCTCGTCGAAGGCGGCATCGGTTCCTTTGAGCGCATCGAGCGACATGGCGCCGAGCACATCGGCGGAATCGACAAGAGTCTCAGCAGTGAGTAACGACAACGCGCCGACCGCGAGCATCGCCTGCGTTCCGTTGATCAGCGATATGGCCTCTTTGGCCTCAAGCACAACGGGATCGATTCCGGCCGCCTTCATCGCTTCCGCCCCTGTCCGCGTCTTACCTTGGTGCACGGCCGATCCTTCGCCGATCAGCACGGCGGCTAAATGCGCTAGTGGAGCCAGATCACCGCTCGCTCCTACGCTGCCTTGCGAGGGGATCACGGGATGCACGCCGCGCTCCAGCATTTTGCAAAGCGTTTCCACGATCAGCGGACGGACACCTGAATGTCCTTTGGCGAGGGAGTTGGCGCGAAGCACCATCATGGCCCGCGTCTCGGATTCCGACAGCGGCTCACCGACTCCAACGCAGTGAGAGCGAATCAGATTTAACTGCAGTTCGCGGATCTGCTCCGGCGGGATGCGTACGTCGCTCAGCTTCCCGACGCCGGTATTCACCGCGTATGCAACCTTGTTGCCTGCAAGCTGCTCTTCCACGACGGCGCGAGCGTGCTCCATCGCAGTGCGCGCGGCGGGATCCAGCGCGACGGGGCGGGTTCCTTCGCAAACCTGACGCAGTTCTCCGAGCGTAAGGTCGTTGCCGTTAATGTTCAATGGTTTCATTGGCTTGATAGTTCGCGTCGTGCGTGCCGCGGAAAGAACGGACAAAAAGTCGTTCGCCCGGCTCGGCGGAGGCTCGGACTCGAGCCCTTCTTCAGAGCGCAACAGCTTAGCGCCGACGAATTGCTGGTCCTTGAATTTTGCCGCCACCATCACACGCTCGTGGAAGAAGTCATGGACGAGCTGCGTGGCGAGTTCGAATTTCTGCTCCTCGTTGGTGGCTTCATCGCCAACGTGCGCATGCCAATTGTCGAATCCTAGCGATATCTCGTTGTCGTCGGTGGCGATAATGAGGCCGCGCTTCTGGCTAGCGGGAGAGGGAATCTCTACAACCAGAGCGCCTTCATCGGCGCGGGCATATTTCGACAGCTCCGGGAAACACACGAAGAGATGGTCGGCAAAGCGCTGCGAAAAATCCGTTCAGTCCGTTCAGGATCATTTTCGCCTGCCCGTCGCTTTTGAAAATGCTTTCAAATACTTTTCTGGCATCGCAGATTTCTCGAATTTCGAATCCACCACGATGTGCGTTGTCTCGCCTTCTGCAAGCACCACTCCGTCTTCGACCCGCACGATCTCATAGCCGAACTGCAGCAGGGAATCGCGTACATTCTTTAAGCGGGTGCGTATCGTGATCTCATCATCGTAGCGCGCCGGAGCCTTATAGCGGACGCGCACATCAGCCACCGCGATGTGGCAATCGTCCTCGCGCTCCATATCGCGATAACGAAAGCCTAGCTGCCGCAACATCTCCACCCGTCCGACTTCAAACCAAACGATGAAGTTGGAATGATAGACCACCCCCATCTTGTCGGTCTCGGCGTAGCGCACGCGGATTGTGGTTTCGGAGATCAAGCGGCCTATTTCCCGGTCCAGACCGGCTTACGCTTCTCTAGGAACGAGCTCACGCCCTCTTTGAAGTCGGCAGTCGTGCGGATGCGAGCATTGTCCTTCACCGCGGCGGCGACTTGGGTGTCGAGTTGCTCTTTGATAAAGCCGTTGATCAGCCGTTTGGTCGCTTGGACCGAAGAAGGAGAGTTTTCGAGTAGCACCTGCGCAAGCTCTCGCGCCCGTGCCATGAGGTTCTCCGCAGGGACGATTTCGTTCACCAGCCCGTAGCGGTGCGCTTCGGCAGCATCGAAGAGACGGGCTGTCATCAGCAGGTCGCGTGCAATCTTGTGTCCGACCTGAAAAACCAAATAGGAAGAAACGATGGCGGGCACGAATCCGATCTTCACCTCGGTATACCCGAACTTGGCCTCAGGAACCGCGAGCGTGAAGTCGCACATGGTGGCGATCCCGGTGCCGCCGGCTATGGCTGCGCCGTTCACGGCAGCGACGGTCGGCTTAGGAAAATCGTAAATGGTGCGAAACAGGTTCGCCATTGTCTGGGAATCTTTTACGTTCTGCTCCTGTGACTTTCCGATGAGCGACTTCAATTCTTCGAGGTCCAGCCCAGCGCAGAATGCCTTACCCGCACCGGTGATGATTACCACTTGTGAATCGGACTTCTGGATCGCAGCGAGCGCCCCGACCAGATCTTCTACAAGCTGAAAGCTGACCGCGTTGCGCTTCTCCGGACGATTGAGCGTAATGGTGGCGATGCGGTCTTCATGCGCGACAGTTAGTGTTTGATAGTTCATTTTGTTTGATGAGAGTCGAGCGAATATTCAGCGGCAATATCCGCCGACAGCGCCAGCACTTTGTCCAACGATTTTTTCATCGGCACATCAATCCCTCGCGCCTTCAACGTTTGCAGCACGATCTCTGTCGGAATGTTTCCGACCAACTCATCTTGCGCAAACGGACACCCGCCTAGTCCGCCGATGGCCGAATCAAAGCGGCGGGCGCCGGCATCGTACGCGGCCAGCACTTTGCTCGCAGCGTCCTGCGCGCGGCTGTGCATGTGTACCCCAAGATCAAGATGCGGGAACTCGCCCTTCACCAGCGAAACTAAGCTCTTGACCTGCTCTCCGCCAGCCACACCTACCGTGTCGGCGAGCGAAACAGAGTGAATATCCATGTCCGCCATCAGGCCCACCGCAGTCGCGACCTCTTCTTCGTCCCAGTGGTCGCCGTAAGGATTGCCGAATGCCATCGAAATATAAACCACGACATCGAGTCCGGCGTCTTCCGCCTTCTGCTTGAGCCGCTCGATGATCTCCAATGCTTCTTGGCACGTCTGGTTCTGGTTCTTGTTCAAGAATGTTTCGGAAATGGAGTAGACGCATCCCATGGTTTTCACCGCTTCGGTGGCGATGGCGCGGTCGGCGCCTTTTTCGTTCATCACGATGCCGATGATCTCAACGTCATCCGGTGGATCGAGTTTGCGAAGCACCTCTTCCGAATCCGCCAGCTGCGGCACAGCTTTCGGCGAAACGAATGAAACCGCATCGATATGCTTGAACCCCGCCGCGATCAACGCCTTTAGATACTGCGACCTTGGTCGCGGTGGGGATTTGCCCCGCCAAGCCTTGCCATGCATCGCGGGGACATTCGATCAATTTGATCTCGTCGGCCATGGCTAAGTCTGCATCACTCCCACGTTGAACTTCGGACACGTCTGGATTCAGAGACGCCGCCTCCAAAGCTTCAGTGATGGCATTGCGCGTCTCGACGGGATCGATGATCTTGTCGATCCACAGGCGAGCGGCGCCATAGCGCGGGTCCATCTGCTCGTCGTATGTCGCCTTCACTTCGTCGAAGAGCTTCTTCTTATCTTCGTCGCTGAGCTTCTTACCACCACGTTCGAGCTGCTTGATCTTGATCTCGACCAGAGTTCCAGCCGCCGACGCGCCGCTCATCACCGCGTAGCGCGCGCTCGGCCAGGCAAAGACGAAGCGCGGATCGTACGCTTTGCCGCACATCGCGTAGTGCCCGGCGCCGAAGCGAGCCGCCGATGATCACCGTGATCTTCGGCACCACGGAATTCGAGACTGCATTCACCATCTTCGCGCCGGCGCGGATGATGCCGCTCCACTCCGCGTCGCGGCCCACCATGAATCCATTCACGTCGTGCAGGAAGACGAGCGGAACCAGGTTCTGATTGCAGTCCATGATGAAGCGCGCGGCCTTCTCCGCCGACTCGGTATAGATGACGCCGCCGAACTCGACCCGCTTGTCGCCGTGGTGATCGATCTGCTGCTGCGTGCGATTTCTGGTTGGCGACGATCCCGACGGCGAATCCGCCGATGCGCGCATAGCCGCAGATCACGCGTCTTGCCGTACTCCGCCTTGTATTCGTCGAACGGCTGCCGTCCACGATGCGCGCGATGATCTCCTTCATGTCGTACGGCTTCGCGGGATCGGACTCGAAGATGCCGTACATCTCTTCCGCTGGATAGACCGGCGGCTCGGGCTTCTTGCGATCGAAGAGCGAGACTGCCGGCGGTAGCCGATCTTGTCGACCAGCGAGCGAATGCGCGCGATGCAGGCTTCGTCGTTGGGCTCGCGGAAGTCGACGGTGCCGCTGATCTGCGGAGTGCATCTTCGCGCCGCCGAGTTCTTCGGCCGAATACTTCTGTCCGATCGCAGCCTGCACCAGCGCCGGGCCGGCGAGGAACAGTCCGCTGCCTTCGGTCATCAGGATGTGGTCGCACATCAGCGGAAGGTAGGCGCCGCCGGCGACGCACATGCCCATGATGGCCGCGATCTGCGGGATCGCCCATCGCCGACATCACTGCGTTGTTGCGGAAGACGCGGCCGAAGTCGTCGGTGTCGGGGAAGACGTCTTCCTGCAGCGGCAGGAACACGCCGGCCGAATCGACCAGATAGATCGTGGGAATGCGGTTCTCGATGGCGATGTTCTGCGCGCGGATGACTTTCTTCGCCGTCATCGGGAAGAACGCGCCGGCTTTCACCGTGGCGTCGTTCGCGATGATCATGAACATGCCGCCCCTGCACGCGGCCAAGCCCCGTGACCACACCCGCCGACGGCGCCCCGCCCCACTCCTCGTACATTCTGTACGCGGCATAAATCCCGAGTTCGAAGAACTCCGTCGCCGGGTCGACCAGCAGCTTGATCCGCTCGCGCGCGGTCAGCCGGCCCTTCTTGTGTTGGGACTCGATCGCCTTCTCGCCTCCGCCGAGGGCAATCTCTTCTTCCTGGTTGCGCATGGTCGAAACCAGCTCGGCCATGGCACGCATATTTTTTTCAAAACGAGCGGAGGTGGGATCGATCTTCGACTCGATCACATTGAGGGGAGCGCCGGGGAGTGTAGGAATACGGTCAGCCATTCTCGTGATAGGTAAACTCACAAGATTAAACGAGGCAGGCGGAGCGCGCAATCGCTGACGTTAGTGGCCGTAGCCGGAAGCATCAGCAGTGACCTTGCCCCGGAACATGCGATAGACGATTACAAAGTACATGACCGCGAGCGCCATGCCGATGCCCCACCAGATCAGCCCATAGGCGAGTCCATGATGACCGGAGGCTGTGTTGTAGATGGTGAGGCTATTCGCAGGATCGTTCCGCGCCGGAAGAACGTTGGGGTACAGGCCAAACGCTGCCCCTACCAGCATCGTAGCCAGGTACAAGCACGAGCTCAGGAAGGCGCGGCGGTCCTTCCCCTTGCGGCTGAATGCGATCATCGCCGTAAGCGCCGAGATCACCAGCACGGGAATGATCAGCCCTATGGGATGATTCCGATAATTATCCAGTATTTGCGGGCGAACCCTGAGCGTACCAAGCAAGCTCGCGATCGTGATCACGATCAGTACCGGCCAAAGCAATGCTGCAGACTGACGAGCGCGGTGATTCAACGTCCCTTCAGTCTTAACCGCAACGTACAGCGCTCCGTGCACTGCGAGGGCAATCAGCGCGACTAGAGCTGCAATGACGGTGTACCAATCCAGGATGCCGGGATCGTTATCCACTCGCCAGCTCGTCCACAGTGGAGCGAAAAAAGTTCCGTCCTTGTCGATGGCGACGCCCCGCACCACATTCCCCAACGCAGCACCAAAGAAGATTGCGAGCAGAGCACTAGAGATGCAGAAGCAACCATCGAAGAAGTCCGTCCAGACTTTGGAATCGACGTGATGGCGGAACTCGATGCCGATAGCGCGTCCGATCAGCAACCAGAGCACGATGCAGAGCGGAAGATAAAAGCCACTGAAGCTTGATGCGTACAAAGCAGGGAATGCAAAGAACAAGGTTCCGCCGCCGGCGATCAAAAAGACTTCGTTGCCGTCCCAAACCGGCCCAATGGTGCGGATCACAGTACGGCGCTCCTCGTCGGTGCGCGCGATCACAAGGTGGAGGATGCCGGCGCCCAAGTCGAAGCCATCGAGGATCACGTAAGCCGTGATCATGATTGCCACTAGGGCGAACCAAAGCGTTTCCATAGGCTTTACGCCGCCGAGACGGGCGTTCCTTTCGCGGTAATCTCTTCCTGCAGCGGACCGCGCGCGATCACGCGCGAGATAAGGAATAAAAATAGGATCGCGAGCATGGTGTACATCCCCATGAATCCGATCAGTGTGAACAGCCCGTTACCGGCCGACACATTCGCCGAGAAGCCATGCTGCGTCCGCAGCAGTCCGTAAACCAGCC
The DNA here is from genome assembly GCA_963711965.1 of uncultured Acidobacteriota bacterium. Taxonomy (GTDB): domain Bacteria; phylum Acidobacteriota; class Terriglobia; order Terriglobales; family Acidobacteriaceae; genus CAVQGF01. The sequence goes on from CAVQGF010000061.1 coordinate 67,192, forward strand.
ACGGTTGGCGTCCGATCTCAGCGGTCATCCAGCCGGCAGTATTGGCGACGTAGGGGAAGGGCAACGCGAGCATCAGGACCCACAGCATCCATCGCGAGGCGAAAAGTTTTTTTCGCCACAGTAGAAACGCGGCGACCACCATGATCGCAATGAACGCGGTGCCGAGCCCGGCCATCACGTGGTAGCTGTAATAAAGAAGCGGGATGTTGGTTGGCCAGTCCTCTTTCGGGACTCTATCCAGCCCCTGCACCTCGGCGACGGCGGTGCCGTAAATCAAGAAGCTGAGCATCTTGTTCACGACCAGCGGATTATCGATGCGTTGCTTTTCCACATCTGGCTGGCCCATGATGGTCAGTCCGGCGCCGCGTTCGGTCTTCCATAAGCCCTCCATGGCGGCCGTTGTAGCAGGCTGGTGCTTCGCCATGTATTTTCCGTGCAGGTCGCCCGTAGGGAGAACCTGGACGCAGCTGAAGATCAAACCCGCGATCACACCGACCCGCACGAAGATCATCGCCTGCTCCTCGTGCTTGCGCTCCAGCAGGTAGAACGCTCCCACCGCGGCCATGACGAACGAGCCGGTGATCACCGCTCCACTCATGTTGTGCGAGTACTGCAGCAGCGCCCACGGGTTGGTTGCAAGTTCCCAAAAACTGCTGACTTGGAACGAACCATCTGCCGCGCGCGTGAAGCCGACGGGGTGCTGCATCCACGCATCGGTCACGATGATGAAGTATCCCGAAAGCCACGAGCCCAGAAAGACCATGAACGAAGCGCCCCAATGCGCCCATTTGCTCAAGCGCTGTTCACCAAAAAGAAATAGCCCAAGGAATGACGATTCCAGGAAGAACGAGTAGACGCCTTCCATCATCAGCGGCTGTCCGATCACGCCGCCCGTTAGCTTGGAAAATTGCGCCCAGTTGGTTCCGAACTGAAATTCCATTGGGATGCCGGTGACGACGCCAAGAACAAAGTTGATGGCGAAGATCTTGGCCCAGAAGCGTGCCGCCTGGTTGTAGCGGTCGTCATTGCGGCGGATCGCGATGGTCTTCAGCACCACGATCAGCGGGGCGAGTCCCATGGTGAGTTGAGGAAATAAATAATGAAAGGTGATGGTGAAGGCGAAGTGCAGGCGATGAATAAAGAGGGCGTCATCCATAGGATCGGCGGATGGCCGAGATTATAGGCCTGCGCTCAGCATGTCAGTGATGTATGTCACAGGATCATCGGCAATTGCTTCCACCAGTCCCGCAGCGAGCGCCTGGTGGGCATTCAACTTCTCCGCGGCCACGAACATCTGCATCGCACGGCCTTTTCCAAGTAAGCGCGGCAGGCGCTGCGTTCCGCCCCATCCCGTCATGAAGCCAAGAGCCGCACCGCGATGGCCGAAGCTCGCATTCGGAGCACACATACGACGATGGCACGCAAGCGCGAGGTCCAGTCCGCCGCCCATGCAGTGGCCTTCGATGGCGGCAAATGTCTCCGCGGGAAAGGGCTCAATCGCGGACATCAGTCGCTGGCCAGTTCGCGCGAATGCCAGAGCCGCCGCAGGTCGCAGTGCGGCAATCTGATTGAGGTCGGCACCCACGGAGAAGAAGCTTCGGTTGCCAGTGAGGATAAGGGATTTGGGCCCTTCGTCATTTGCTAACGCTTCGATTGCAGTGGTCAGCGCGAGCACTCTGCTCAGGGTGAGGCGATTGGTTTGATCGTGAGAGGTGAGGCGAACCAGGGTGGCATTACCCAAGTGCTGAACTGCAAATTGGTCGGAATACGCCGCAGCCATCAGGCCGCCGCGCCGCCACCGGTTTTCACGTTGTCGCGGATGAAGGTGACGATGTCGTCCATCGGAGTGCCAGGACCGAAGATCGCTGCAACTCCAGCATTCTTCAATCCAGCGATGTCTTGCTCCGGGATGGTGCCGCCGAGCAGCAGCAGCACATCGTCCATCTTGTTCTGCTTCAACAGGTCCATCACGCGCGGCACGATGGCGTTATGTGCGCCGGAGAGAATGGAGAGTCCAATCACGTTCACGTCTTCCTGCAGGGACGCGTTCACGATCATCTCCGGCGTCTGTCGCAGGCCGGTGTAGATGACTTCCATGCCGGCATCGCGCAGCGCACGCGCGATCACCTTGGCGCCGCGGTCGTGCCCGTCGAGACCAGGCTTCGCTACCAGTACGCGAATTTTATTTTGCGACGCCACGTTAATTACTTGCCATTCCTCTTTTGCTGCATGTAGCGGTCGAAATCGTCCCAATCGAGCTTCACGATGTTGTGCTTCTTGCGCGAGCGCCACTCCAGCGCTCCGTGGCTTACGTATAGGGTGCCGATCAGGTGCGTGTCTTTGCGCCGCTCTTTGCCGTAAATCTTGAACTTCACATCGGAGCGGCCCAGGTCGCGATACGGAACCGTGAACTTTACGGAATGGTCTGCCATTCCTGCCTCCGCGCTACTGCACTAAGAATACAACAGCGCTGCAAGGATTCTTAACGTGGGAGCTTAGAGTTCCCCCGCTTTTAGAGTTCAATGGGGCCGTCGAGGCTGCGCCACAAGTACCAACAGGCAATGGAGCGATAGGGCGACCAGGTCTTGGCGATCTTGTCGATGTGTGGCGGCTTGAGCTTGCGCTTGCGGTAGTGTTTCTTGATCGCGGAGTTGATGCCGAAATCGACATGCGGCATCACGTCAGGACGCCGCAGCGCGAACATCAGGAACATCTGCGCCGTCCAACGTCCAATGCCTTTCACGCGCGTGAGGTGCTCGATGATGTCTTCATCGGACATTTCGCCCAGCTTCTCAAGATGATCTCGCCGCTTTGCGTGAGCTCGGCAAGGCTGCGGACGTAAGAAAGCTTCTGCTTCGAAAGTCCCACCGCGCGCAGTTGCGCGTCACTGAGCTTCAGGATCGCGGCAGGAGTGACGTCACTATCGCACGCGGCTTCGAGGCGATTGAAGATCGTTCGCGCCGCCGCCCCCGCCAACTGCTGAAAAACTATCGAGCGCACCAGCGCGCGAAATGTCGGCTCGTGGTACGAAGGCTTATAAGGACCTACGCTGGTGATGATGGCAGCCATCACCGGATCGCACTTCTTCAAATGATTAACGGCTTTTCTCACGGTAGGAATAGACGCGCGGCGGCGCGAATAGGCTCAGAAGATTTTAGTGGCCGCGGCGGCGTCTAATTCCCGCCAGGTGATTGGAATGCCGGGTTTTTAAGGAGGTTTGTGAGCTCATTCCTAACCTGTTCCGTCATTTCCGGAGAAACCTTCATAGCATCGATGTAATCACACAAGAGAAAGTCATTGTGAGCCAGTGAAGACATCGACCATCCTGCGGCGGCATAAGCGCTACCACGGACCACAAAATCGGGATATTGTGTCTCATCGGGAGCCTTTACCTTGCCTGTCCTGAGGTTTTCGATGTACTCGCGGGCTCTCGTATAGTCGCCGGCCCATGCAAGTTGCTTCGCAATAGCACGCACCGGCTCCAGCTTTCCGGTTGCAAAGAAAACGGCCCAAAGCTGGTCCTGGTGACTCCCAATCTCTCGATCGAGTGCTCCATCGTAAGGGTCGGGCAAGCGATGGCCGGCTATCTGCTTACGCTCGTCATCGCTGATGAACTCCAAATTCGGTGAATAACCGGCCCACTGCAAGACCGCAGCACCGATCATTCTGGTGAAATGGTCCTCAGTTGGGAGATGACGCTCCATATCCGCCGCGGCAGCTGGACTCCCTTTTAGTGCGGCAACAAAGAAAGTCATCACGTTATTCATGCCCCGTATCTGCGGGTCGGCGGTTACAAGTCGCAAAGCCGGCAGCAAGAGGGCCGGCTCAGGGGCTACGTGATAAAGCTGTATCCACTCGGTAACTTCCTTCACATCTTTGAACCGTTGCTTATGTTGTGCCGTGTCGAATGAGACTACCTCAAACTTTTGTTTTCCTGTCCGCAATGTCTTGCCGTCCGGGGTGGTAACTGTCGCCTCGGCCCAAGCGGTCTTGTCCGTTGCGTCGACAGGCGCACACCAACCCTTTGCGGAAGCGGCGATTAGTTTGTCAGTTGGAGGCTCTTTGAGCTTTCTGTCGTGCCAATGGACGGCCTGAATAAGTGCCACGCCTCCATTAATGCGCTTGATAGCTGCCGGAGACTCGCTCGGAAGCGATTTTTTATCATCTCCAATACGCAGCTCTATTGAGAGGCCAGTCTTTTCCAGCGCGTCGCGTAGATTGGCGTGTGCGGCCCACACAGCAAAACGGACGCATTGTCCGGGATATACCTTCTCCATTCCATACGGCGCGCTGATTGTATCCAGCATTGCCGGCCACTGCTCGGTGACTACGTCTTCAGGAAAAATGGTGACTTTTTGAAGCAAGGGTAGATCATCCGCAGCGAACAGGACTCTGCCCGAAAAGCAAACGACCGAGATCAAAGCTAGGAAAGCCCGATTCCGCATGCGGGCAGCTTAACACCGGGACCTAGGTTACGCTTACTTCTTCGTAGGTCCCGTATACCTCCCGCAATGCGTCGCAGATTTCGCCCACGGTACAGTAGGCCTTCACGCAATCGATGATGAAGGGCATCGTGTTTACGGGAGAGATCTGGCCGTCTTTGGGTGTGACCGGCTCCTGCGCTGCGGCTTTCTTCAGTGCGTCAAGATTTCGGCGGACAGCGTCGCTGTTACGGCGCGACCGTAGCGCCTTCAGCTTCTTGGTCTGCGCCTCACGTACTTCCTCGCCGATATACAGGATGTGGGGCGCCTCTTCTTGGATCATGTAATCGTTTGCACCCACGATGATCCTCTCCTTCGCTTCGACCGCGCGCTGATACTGGTAAGAAGCCTCGGCGATCTCCTTCTGCGGATAGCCGCGCTCGATCGCCTTCACCATGCCACCCATCGCGTCCATCTTGTCGAAGTAATCGAAGGCACCTTTTTCCATATCGAGCGTGAGTCGCTCAAGGAAGTAAGACCCACCCAGGGGATCGACGGTTTGCGTGACGCCGCTCTCATACGCGATCACCTGCTGGGTACGCAGCGCGATGCGCGCCGCCTCTTCGGTCGGAAGTGCGAGCGCCTCGTCGTAGGAATCCGTGTGCAGAGATTGGGTTCCGCCAAGAACCGCGGCCAATGCCTGAATCGCCACACGCGCGATATTGTTCTTCGGTTGTTGCGCCGTCAGCGAAACGCCGGCAGTCTGGGTGTGGAAGCGCATCAGCCAGGTGCGAGCCTGCTTGGCCCCGAAGCGGTCTTTCATCAGGCGGTACCAGATCTTGCGCGCGGCGCGGTACTTGGCGATCTCTTCGAAGAAATCGTTATGCGCATTGAAGAAGAAGCTGAGGCGTGGACCGAAATCGTCTACGTCTAACCCGCGGCGCTTCGCCCACTCCACGTATTCCACGCCGTCATAAATGGTGAACGCCAGCTCCTGCAGTGAAGTCGAGCCGGCTTCGCGGATGTGGTAGCCGCTGATAGAAACCGTATTGAATTTGGGGGTGAATTTCGAGCCGAACTCGAAGGTGTCGATCACCAGGCGCATCGAGGGCGCAGGCGGATAGATGTATTCCTTTTGCGCGATGTATTCCTTCAGGATGTCGTTCTGGATGGTGCCGCAGACCTTCTTCCAGTCAGCGCCTTGTTTCTCCGCAACCACCAGATACATCGCCCACAAAATCGACGCCGGCGAGTTGATGGTCATCGAGGTGGTGATCTTCTCGAGATCGATCCCGTTGAACAGGATCTCCATGTCCTCGAGCGAATCGATGGCGACGCCGCACTTGCCGACCTCGCCTTCCGATTGCATGTGGTCGGAGTCGTAGCCCATCAGCGTGGGCAGATCGAATGCGACCGAGAGCCCGCCACTGCCGTGCTCCAGCAGATACTTGTAGCGCTGGTTGGTTTCCTCCGGCGAGGCGAAGCCGGAGAACTGGCGCATGGTGAAAAGCTTGCCGCGATAACCGCTGGCATGAATGCCGCGCGTATACGGCGCCTGACCGGGATAGTTCAAATATTCTCGTACGACCAGTCTTCAGGCAGGTCGGCCTGCGTATAGAGCCGGCGGATCGGGTAATTGGAGATGGTCGAAAATCGCGCATGGCCGTGCTCGTCGAGGTTAACGCCTGTCGGCGCGCCGATAGGTTTCTCGGGCTGCTTCTCCAGCGCCGGCGCAAGCGCCATCTCCGCCCATTTCTTTTCGGATTCCGCAGGATGACGGTTCTCAAAGACGTCTTGGATGGGAGATTCGGCGGTGATCTGGTCTTTACGGTTGTCGGCCATGTGAACTCTCTATTTTAACCCTAGGACGCCTGCGCACCATCGCTGCGCTTTCGGTTCAGCTCCCACACCTTCGCATACTTCCAACTCACGTAAATGGCGTGGTACATGTGCAGCAGCAGACCCTCTTTGCCGTCCAGAAAGCCCAGGCGGAAGATGTAGTTGTAGATGAAGGTGAGCCACGGGCGGATGACAATATTAATGAGGCTGAAGCCCTTTCGGCCTTTTTCGGCTTCCATCTCCGCCCCGAGCGACGAGTACTTGTTCATGTGCTCGATGTAGCCGGAGAGAGTAGGGTAGGCATGGTGGACGAGAGAGAATTGATGCTTTCCTCTGTAAGAGCGAATTGCTGCCGTCTTTCCATTGGTAATCAAGCTTTCGTGCACTAGTCGGCCTTCAAACCGCCCCGAATACTTTTTGATTACCCTTATCTTCCGGTCTGGAAAGAATCCGCCGTGTTTGATCCACTTTCCGAGGAATAGGTTCTTGCGGGCGATCGCAATTGCTACTGTGTCTTGCAGGCTGTCGTACGGATAGTCCAACACGTCATGGAGATTCAGGTCCACGGGCTGCAACGCGGAATTTATTGTTTCTTCGGTTATTCCTTCCTTCCATTTTTTGAGGGCTTCGATCGCGTAAATCGACTTGAGAACGCGATCTGCCAGTGGCTGAGTCACTTCCTCGTCTGCGTCCAGGCTCAAAACCCACTCACCCTGCGCCTTCTCAATCGCCGAATTTTTTTGCGCGGCGAAGCCCTTCCAGGACTCGGTGAACACCTTCGCACCGTAGCTTTTCGCGATTTCAACGGTTTTGTCGGTCGAGCCCGAATCCACCACGATGATCTCGCCCTGACCGTCAGTCACGAGCGGCTGCACGCTCGCAAGCGTGCGGCCAAGGTTGGCTTCCTCATTCAGGGTGATGACGCAGACGGAGAGCTTCACAGCTTCCTATTTCACCACGGAGGCACGAAGTCACGGAGAAAAGATAGGGAATGTGAACCACAGAGGGCACGGAGCGCGGACCACTGAAGGAGAATCCGAGTGATCCGCATAATCCGGGCAAGCAGTTTACTTCGTGGGTGGTGTCTCCGGTGCGGGTTGTGGTGCAGGCGCCGGCATCGATTGTGGCGGATTCTGGTTCGGAATATTCATGTCCGGATTGTTGGAGGACTGCGGCGCCGGTGAGACGTTAGGCACGGCCGGCTTGTTCTGCACTT
>CAVQGF010000062.1:0-12006 GCA_963711965.1 uncultured Acidobacteriota bacterium
CGGAGTATGAGTTCGAGGAGACGCGGAATTCCTGAATGGTGTCGTTGCTGAACTGATAGGGAGCGCGGTAGCGTCCGCGCGCCTGGGCGAAAAATGCGTTGTTATTGTCGGAGCCGTCCACCAGGAAGTTCGTGTGGTATCCCCGCACGCCGCCGAATGCAAGGTCGCCATTCGAGCGATGAAGTCAGGCTGCGCGGATCGGTTGTAACCCCCGGCATAAAAAGCGCAAGGTCACTGAAGCGGCGGCCATTGAGCGGCAATTCCTTGATCCCCATTTCGTCGATGCGTGGGAGATCTCGCTCTTCGTTAGTGTCCACCAGCGGCGACTCGCCGGATACTTCGATCGTCTCGCCGGCCTGCAGCGCGAGCTTCAATTCCAGCTCGACCGCGCCTCCTACTTCAACTTGACGCCTTTTCGTTGCAAAATCGCGAAGACTTTCGACACTCCGCGTGCGTTCACGGTCAGATCATAATGTCCCGGGCGGCAGCAAATCGGCGGTGAACTCGGCCTTCGCCGTCGGCTGACACGCGCCGGGTAAAAGCCGTCTCAGGATTAATGATCGAGACTTGCACTCCGGCCACGCGAGCGCCGCTTGGATCGGAGACGGTGCCGCGGATCGCGCCGGTGGAGCCGTCCTGAGCGGCGGCGGAGCGGCAATATCCCAGCGACATGGCGAGCACAGCAGCTCGAGCAAGTACCATCCGCATGCGGAGACTCCGCTGAAAAAAGGGCCGGCCAAAGTACCACGCGGAACTCTGCTTGTCACCGCCAAAAGCGCAAGAAATCCGGGCTTGCGTGATATACTTTTTACTCAATTTCTTCGCACTGAGCTCTGGAGGCCTTGCATCGATAAGCGATTTATCCGAATGAACGACCGCATCCGCGCGCGCGAGGTGCGCGTGATCGATGATGAGACTGGGCAGCTGGGCATCATGCCTCCATTCGAGGCGCTGAAACTGGCAAAAGAACGCGGGCTCGACCTGGTAGAGATCTCGCCGACGGCGCAACCGCCGGTGTGCAAGATCATGGATTACGGCAAGTTCCTCTACGAGAACGAAAAAAAGGAACGCGCCGCGAAGAAAAAGCAGAAGGTCATCACCGTCAAGGAAGTCAAATTCAGCATCAACGTTGACGACCACGACTACGTGACCAAAAAGAACCACGTGCTCCGGTTCCTGGGTGAAGGCGACAAGGTGAAAGCCAGCCTTCGTTTCCGCGGACGCGAGATGGCCCACCGCAATCTGGGCCGCGAGATGATCGACCGGTTGATCAAAGACGTGGCCGACAAGGCCATCGTCGAATTTTCGCCGCGCATGGAAGGCAACACGATGCATGCCATCCTGGCGCCGAAAAAAGTGGAGCCGGTGAAGGCCCCCAAGCAGCAAGCGCCGCCGCAACAACAGCAGGGCGCGTAAGCAGCAGTAGCAGTAAGCGATAGCAGCAGCCTGAACTGTAATCTGCAAAATTTGTATTGCTGAACTGGACGCTAAGCTTACAGCTTCGCTGTCCGAAGGAACAGATATGCCAAAACTAAAAACACACTCCGGCGCCGCCAAGCGTTTCAAAAAGACGGCATCCGGCAAGATCAAGCGCGGTCAGGCGTTCCAGCGCCACATCCTGACCTCGAAGGCGACCAAGCGTAAGCGCCAGGGCGATATGTCGGAGATGGTCAGCAAGGCCGACCAGCACCGCATCGCGCGCATGATCCCTTACTAGTCGCAGAGAACTTTTCTGCACCGCGTGTGAAGAGGCCCAACCTGCCTCCAGCCGCGTAAACCCCGGTCGAGACGCTATCAGCGTCTCCCATAACAAAAGGAGAAAGCAATGCCTCGCGTAAAACGTGGAACCAAACGCCGCCAGAAGCGGAAAAGAATTTTAGAGAACGCCAGCGGTTATTTCCTCACAAAATCAAAACTCTACCAGGCTGCGCAGGAAGCGGTGCAGCGTGGCATGAAGTTCGCCTACTTCGGACGCAAACAGAAGAAGCGCCAGTACCGCGCCATCTGGATCGTCCGCATCGGCGCCGCCGCCCGCTTGAACGGCTTGACCTACAGCCACTTCATCAATGGATTGAAGAAGGCCGGCGTCGAGCTCGACCGCAAGGTGCTCGCCGATATCGCCTTGAAAGATCCTGCGGGCTTTAGCAGGCTGGCCGAACAGGCGAAAGCGCGCGCGCGCAGCAGCGTAGCAGTCTCTCTTTATCGAGTTGTCATCCCGAATGAAGCCCGCGCGGCGGGCGAAATGAGGGACCTGCTTTTAATTGAACAGCAGATCCCTCGCTCCGCTCGGGATGACAATTCTATTTTTAGCGACTCTCTTGATATTCTGTTCAGTCTTCTCCGACTGATTCAGTGCCCTACTCCGTCCCCAAACTCGACGACTACTCGCCGGCCGCGCTGGACCGCGCTATCGCTGAGCTGCGCGTCTGCGCTCGAGCAGGAAGTCGCGGCGGTCAAGTCTGAATCCGACCACGAAGCGCTGCGCATCCGCTGGCGCGCACGCACCAACGGAATCCTCACGCAGATCAATGACGGTGGCTGAAAGCCGCGCCCAAAGAAGCCAAGCGCGATGTCGGCCAGCGCGTCAACGAGCTGAAGACCTGCGGTCGAAGAGAAAGTCGAATCCGCCAAACCCGGCGCCGCTTCCGCTTCTGTTTCCGACAAGCTCGACATCACCCTTCCCGGCATCCGCCGCCCGCTCGGCGCGCGAACATCCGGTAGTCAAGACGACGAACGAGATCGTCGGCATCTTCGCCAAGATGGGATACTCGGTCGAGACCGGCCCCGAGATCGAGACCGACTACTACAACTTCGAGTCGATGAATTTTCCGCCGAACCATCCCGCGCGCGACACGCAGGACACCATCTTCATCGCCGGACAGGAATCGAAGCCGCAGCGCGATCGTCTGCTGCTGCGCACGCATACTTCGCCGGTGCAGACGCGCGCCATGGAGAAGCACCGCCGCCGATCCGCGTCGTCGCCCCGGCAAGGTGCACCGCAATCGGACACGCCCGACGCTTCGCACTCGCCGATCTTTCATCAGGTCGAAGGGCTCGCGGTGGATACCAACATCACCTTCTGCGACCTGAAGGGCACGCTCGACCACGCCATGAAAGAGCTCTTCGGCTCCGACGTGAAGACGCGCTTCTTCCCATCGTTCTTTCCGTTCACCGAGCCCAGCGCCGACGTGCAGGTCACTTGCTTCAAATGCGGGAGGCAGAAGGACTGCCGCCTGTGCAAGATGCAGCGGCTGGATCGAGCTGCTCGGCTGCGGCATGGTCGACCCAAAGGTGCTCGCCTTTCACAAGGACAACGGCTACGACCCGGAGAAGGTCTCCGGCTTCGCCTTCGGCATGGGCGTCGAGCGCATTGCCATGCTGAAGTACGGCATCGACGATATCCAGCTTTTCTTCCACGGCGACGTGCGCTTTTTGGAGCAGTTCGCGTGAGCAACGAGCTTCGAAGAATCGATCAGTTCGTATTGGATTCTTTGCTCGATGACGTAGAGAGCGCGGAATCGATTTCGGACTCCGTCCACAACGCATTCAGTCAGCAAGAGATTGAAGAGAGCTTACAGCTGCTCATCATGAAGAACTTGGTCCAACGAGTTGAATTCGACCGAAACAAGCAAAGTTTGGAAGCAGGTTTAGTGATTACAAGAAAAATCAGTGGTTTGATTTGACCGACCAAGGCAGGTCAGTAGCTCGGAAGCAGCAAGTCGAATAATGAAAATCTCTCCTAACTGGCTGCGCGACTTCGTCTCCATCAAGGCAGACGACCGCCAACTCGCCAATGACCTCACTCATGCAGGCATCGCGGTCGAATCTGTCGAAGGCGAAGGCGCGAGCACCGTCTTCGAGATGGACATCACCACCAACCGCGTCGACGCGATGAACCACTACGGCATCGCGTGCGAAGCAGCGGCCATTTACGACCTCGAGCTGAAGGCGATCACACCGAAGTTGCCCCCGGCCGAGGGCGGCCGGGCTACATTCGGAATCGAGATCGGCGAACCCGACATCTGCCGCCGCTTCACCGCTCGCGTGCTGCGCGGCATCTCCATCAAGCCTTCGCCGGAAAAGATTCAGAAACGCCTCGAAGCCATCGGCTCGCACGGCATCAACAACGCGGTGGACGCGACGAACTACACCCTTTGGGAGATGGGAAAGCCAACCCACGTCTTTGACCTCGACCTTTTCGAAGGTGGCAAGCTGGTCATCCGCTTCGCGCGCGACGGCGAGAAGCTGAAGACGCTCGACGGGATCGAGCGCAAGCTGACCAAAGAAGATCTCGTCGTCGCTGATGCGAAGAAGCCTGTCGGCCTAGCCGGCGTAATGGGTGGCTTCGACACAATGATCACCGAGCGGACAAAGAACATCCTGATCGAGTCCGCCTGGTGGGACCCGCTCACCACCCGCCGCATGGCCAAACGACACGGGTTGCATACCGACGCCTCGCATCGCTTCGAGCGCGGAGCCGATATCGAATCGACTGTGCTCTCAACCAATCGCGTTGCTGAATTGATCCTGGCAAGCGGTGGTGGTCAGCTTGAGGGCGACGTCATCGACGCTTATCCGCGGCCGTTGAATCGTCCGCCGGTGCTGCTGCGGCGGAGCGAAGTAAAACGGATACTCGGCACTGACATTCCAGAAAAAGACATCGTCAGAATTCTCACCCGCCTCGGCTTCAGCATCGCCGGACAAGACAGCAGTGGCTGGAAGGTCAACCTGCCCGAGCTGGCGGCTGGACGTCGAACGCGAGATCGATGTCATAGAAGAGATCGCGCGCATCCACGGCTACGACAATTTCAAGAACACGCTGCCGGCATTCTCCGGCGCGGTGATCGAGCAGCTGAAGCCGCCCGCGACGCCAAGCTGCGCGCGACCTCGCTCGCGCTCGGTTACAACGAAGCCATTTCGTTGACGTTCATTTCGGCAAAGGATGCCGAAACATTTTCATCGGTCAAAGCAGCAGCGCTGGAGAACCCGCTGAGCGAGGAAGCCAGCGTGATGCGTACCTCGCTTGTTCCCGGCATGCTCGACATGCTGGCTCACAATCTGAATCGCGGACAGGAAGACGTGCGCCTCTTCGAAGCAGGTAACGTCTTTGAATTAGCGGGCGAAAAGGCTAACGAGCGCAAGCAGCTTGCGCTAGGTGCGACCGCAAGCGCGATCGCGCACCAGCTTCCGCAAAAATCGGCGCTCGATATTTTCCGCGCCTTCAAAGGCGACATCGAGACTCTGCTGGAGAACTTCCAGCACGAGAGCCTGAGCTTCGATGCAAAGACGCCCGGCCTACTTCCATCCCGGCCGCTCGGCCCGCGCCGTGATGGACTGGCGAAACCGTCGCTGCACTTCGGCCAAGTGCATCCCGACGTCGCTGCAGCGCGGAAACTCAAGCAGGACGTATACATTGCTGAATTTTTCCTCGACAAGCTCTATCGACACGAGCTGCACGAGGCGCGCTATTCGCCGGCATCGAAGTTCCCTGCCGTCGAGCGTGACTTCTCATTCGTATTCGATGACGGCGTGAGTTACGAGCGAGATCCGCCAAGCGATAAAAAACTGAAGATCCGCGAGCTGCAGAGAGATCCGCCGCGTCGAACTCTTCCGCCCTGATCCCAAATCGCAAAAGCAGGGCTCGATTCCCGCAGGGAAGTATTCCCTGCTGCTGCGCACCACATTCCAATCGGGCGAGCGCACGCTGCGCGACGAAGAAGTCGCGAAATGGTCAGAGCAGATCGTGAAAGCGCTGCAAGTCACTTGGCGGAGCCCAGCGCGCGTAGCTCCAGATACAAATAAAAAAGCCGCGCACTCTGCGCGGCTTTTTCAGCTAAAAAATTCTAGTCTAATCCAGCTCCGTTGCCGCGAGTCATTACGCGGCTTACTGCTTCTTCCAGACCAGGCAGGAAGGCTGCCTGCACGGGATGGGATGGTTGATAGCGGCGAGTTCCGTATTCCAGCGCTCCAGGATCAGCGGTGCCTGGTTGCGGACCAAGGTACGCTCGGCAGCGGGAGCGAGCATGTATCCAGCCCAAATGGCCGGTGGTCACCAGATAGCTCAGTGAATTGATAATGGCGGCGCTGGAATTCCAGTCTTCTCCGAAGCGCGAGCGCAAGCTGAACATCAACAGGTTCAGCGAGGCGTACACGCCGAAGCCCAAGACGACCCGAAAAGCTGGTTGCGCCAGGTGATTCCGACGTGGTGCGAGAACAGATACAGCAAAAGCAGCATGCCGCACTGAACGATGCGGATGGCGCGTTCGAAAGTCAGGATGCTGTGCACGAACAGGGTATGTTCAGTGCCGCTCGGAGTGGAGAGCACGAAGATAAATCCGACGATCCCCATCACGATGGCGGCCCAGCGGAATAGCAGGCGGCCGAGGTCGCGCAGTGTCTCATAGGGCTGCAGGGCCTGGCTGAAGCACTCGTAAATCACCGCAAAGCCAAGGAAGGCACTCACGGCGGCGCCAGCCCAATAGGCGAAGAAGTATTCCATATCGCCCAATTGGAAAAAAACCATCAACGCAATTGTCAGCGCAATCTGATACAGCGTGTACGTCCAAAACATTGGGAAGCGCTTTCGCGCACCGTTGCGGGACATGGCGACCAGAATGGCGATTTGGACGGCGGCGGGAGCGGCGCCCAGGAGGTACTGCAAAAGAGTGTGCGAGGACATATGCTTTCCTTCGAATCACAGACGGTCCTACCCTGTCTGCCATGGGAGGGGTGAAAGCATAGCCATAATCCCGACAGTCAGCAACAATTATTTTTTAGGTCAAATCCCGGCTACTTCTTGGCTCCGGCACCACCGCAAGGCGGCCAGCATAGCGGGACCGGCATGCCGCCATCCGAGTGAACAACCGTGGTTACGTCGGCCGGCTTCGGTGCTGCTGCCGCCGAAGACAGACCGACCAGAGCGATCACAGGCAAGATAGACATCAAGAGGCGCTTTTTCATGGGAAGGGCTTCCTTACTGAAATTTGGAAACAACAACGCGGGGAGTATAACCCTATGGGTGTAAAGCGGATACAAGTTTTTAGGCCATGTCCCTTACTGTTATCTTCAAATTCAATTAACTCTTTAGTAACTCAGGTTAGTCACTAGGACAGCGGGTGCAACGAAACTCCGCACTTTGTGCTCAGCTTTCCATGCAGGAAGCAAGCGGTTTTAATCCAGTAATGCACAGGCGGGATGCGTCCCCGGCGAAGGCACTTCTGGCCGCAGCTGATTATGGAGAAATCTGCCGTAATGGCCTGGTTTTTGCCTGTTGACGTTATGTTTGCTCCCCATTTCTTGGGCTTTCTACTGGGTCTGTTGGAAATGTCGCTTGCTGGCTCAGGCCAAATTTATTCATAAACTTATTGACAGTGCCGCAGGATTTTCAGGTTTGTGCAGGTTCCTCCTAAATTTCGCTTAACCGCGGCGAACCGAAGCACACCGTCGCCGAGAATCTTGCGGCGCAGGTGGTGAACGGAAAATTTTCATTGGGAGATCGCAAAAGTAATCCACAACTCTTTTTCGACTCCCCGCGTTATACTCAGAAAAATCATCTCCCAAGGAAGAACGCAGCGATGTCAGTCAAAGCTCCCGAGCTTTCCACCACTATCTCCGCCGACGAATTCCACGCTCTTGAAGAAAAGGTTTATCGCACCATAGAACTGTTAAAGACAGCGCGCGAAGGCAAAGCCGCTGCCGAACGCGATGCTGCCCGCTTGCGCCAGCAACTCGAAGATCGCGAAGAAGAAGTAGAGACTGTCCGCACGCAGATCGTGGGCCTTCGCAAGGAGCGCGAAGACGTGCGCGGGCGGGTGGAGAAAATGCTGAAGCAAATTGATTTGTTGACGGAATCAGAATCCGAGGCATAATCAATCAACAACCGCGCTAAACAACTTCGTCAAGGGAGAATGCGGTGACGGCAAAAGCTAATCCTGTGAATCCGGCCAACCAGCCGAATGGTAACGGCGTGAACGGCAACAGCGTACGCGTTGAGATCTACGACCAGGTCTACAACCTGCGCGGCAGCGACCCTGAATACATCATGAAGCTGGGCGAATATGTGGACGCGAAGATGCGCACCATCGCCGAGCAGACGCAGACCGTCGACTCTTTGCGCCTCGCTGTGCTCGCCGCAATCAATATCGCCGACGAATTCCAGATGCTCAAGCGCAAGTACGAGAGCAACGCCGCCCTTAGCGAGCGCGCCACCAATCTTTCCGGCGCACTGATGAGATCCTGGCCGAGACCCGGCGAGTCTCTTAATTCCGAAGCAACTCTGCTTCCATCTATTTGCAGCGTTCGCTTGCAACCTACTCACCTTTTCATTAGCATCCGATTCAGGAAGCTGGCCTGCAAAGTTGGTGCCGGCGGAAAACCGTTTTTTGAACCAACATTCAAATGAACGGGGGCTCGACTCGAAATTCGGTCTGGTGTGCCATGCTCCGTCATGCGGAGACGCCTAAAGGACCTCGGGGAGTTCCCAACTGTCTAACGACAGGTTCAAAGACGGCCCGCTGCACGGCCCCGCGGGTCGGCTTTTCTGTTTTTGCCCTCACCAGTAGAATCGAAGCCGCACATGTTTCCTCGCCTCGTTCACTTCGGTAATTTCTTTCTCCCTACCTACGGATTAATGGTGGCCCTTGGCCTGATTGCCGGATTGCTGGTGATCTCGAAGCTAGCAAAAAAGCACGGCGTCGACCCAGATGACGCCTGGAACCTGGGAATCATCGTCATTCTTTCAGGAATCTTAGGCGCCAAGGTCCTGATGGTGATCGTGGAGTGGCAGCGCTACAGCAGCGACCTCTTCAGCACCATGCAAGCCGGAGGAGTCTTTTCCGGCGGAGTGGCCGCGGCGTTCATCGCCGGCACATGGTATGTGCGCCGCAGAAGGATGCCATGGCTGAAAACGGCAGATGTTTTCGCACCTGGCCTCGCCCTCGGCCATGCGTTCGGACGCCTCGGTTGTTTCGCGGCCGGTTGCTGTTACGGAAAAGAAACTAATTGCCATGGGCCGTAGATGTTCAAGGACAAATGGGCGCAAAAACTCTCTGACACGCCGCTCGGCGTGCATCTACATCCCACGCAGATCTACGAGTTCCGGTCGAGCTCGCGAATTTTTTCCTGCTTGCTCTGGCTTATCCGCCACAAAAAGTTCGATGGACAGATCATCGGACATATCTGTTTATTTATGGCGTGGCGAGATTCTTCCTGGAATTCCTGCGCGGCGACCCGGGCCGCGGCCAATTCTTCGACACATGGATGACCGACAACGCAGTTCATCGCCATCCTGATGGTGATCGGCGGCGGAATATCTGTGGATGCGCGGCCCTCGCAGACCCGCGCTGGCGGAAGCGGCATAGTTCGCCTCGCCCGATTACAATCCACCGACGATGCCCGAATCAGACCTTCACCGCAACAGCCGCCGACGCGGCCGCCGCCTCGATCAGTTCCTCACCGCCTCGCTTGGCGATGTGAGCCGCTCGCGCGTGCAGCAGCTGATCGAGCAAGAAAAGGTCACGGTCAATGGCGACCCTGCGAAGGCGTCGCTGAAGCTGGAAGGCAACGAGACCGTCGCAGTCACAGGAGAGGTGCAGCTTCCGCCGCTCAAGGCGGAAGCGGAAGACATTCCACTCGAGATCGTCCACGAAGACAAGCGACATCGCCGTGATCAACAAGCCTGCCGGAATGATGGTGCATGCCGGCGCCGGCGCAACCAACGATGCGCGCTCGCGCGGCACGCTGGTCAACGCATTGCTGCACCACATGAAAAAACTGTCGCAGGTCGGTGGAGAGCTGCGTCCGGGCATCGTCCATCGGCTCGACAAAGAGACCAGCGGGTTGATCCTGGTGGCGAAAAATGATGCCGCGCACCGCAAGCTCGCAGAGCAGTTCTCCGGGCGCGAGGTGAAAAAGAAATATATCGCGCTGGTGCAGGGCTGGCCCA
The DNA here is from genome assembly GCA_963711965.1 of uncultured Acidobacteriota bacterium. Classification (GTDB taxonomy): domain Bacteria; phylum Acidobacteriota; class Terriglobia; order Terriglobales; family Acidobacteriaceae; genus CAVQGF01. The sequence goes on from CAVQGF010000062.1 coordinate 9,944, forward strand.
AGTCGGATTCGGGCACCATCAATGCTCCCGTGAGCCGCGACCGGATCAAGCGCACGCGCATGACGACGCGCGGCCACGGCGGACGCGACGCCATCACGCACTACAAAGTCACCGAGAAGCATCGAGAGCGCATACGGTAAATTCGCGCTGCTCGAGGTAAAAATCGACACGGGGCGCACTCACCAGATACGGGTGCATATGGCGTCGCTGGGGCATCCTGTCGTGGGAGACACCTTATATGGCGCTCCGCGCGAGCTTACGCCGCGGCACGCGAAAGCGGGCGGGCGTGCATCTAAAACCAAGAGTGGCAAACCACCTGCATTCACCCTAAGTAGGAATTTCCTGCACGCGGCGGAGCTGGAGTTCTTCCATCCGCGCACGGGAAAGAAGATGCGATTTGGCGCACCGTTACCAAAGGAGTTAGCACTTTTTCTCAGGCGAATACAGGACTGACGCGATGAGGAACGAAAGTTATAATCGGCTCACACATGAGATCACTTTGCCGGCTTGTAGAAGAGTGCTTGTTCGTCGCTGTGATGCGGCTTGGCGTGCTTGTTCCTGTCTGCGCAGAGCGCCGGGGGCGCCGCAGTCTCCGGCGGTCACCGCCGACCACCCAGCCCGCGACTGCTGCAGCGACGGCGACCCCCGATCAAAATCCGGCGACGCGAAGCTGGCGGATCCGCAATGATCCGCTGATCAGGACCCGGTCACGACCATCAAGGCCCAGGTGCGCGAAGTGAACGTGGTCTTCACCGTCACCGACAAGCATGGGCGCCGCATCACCGATCTCAAGCAGAGCGATTTCCGCGTACTCGACGACAACAAGCCGCCGCAGGAAATCCGCAGCTTCCACGCCGAAACCGAACCTGCCGTTGCGGTCGGTCTGCTGATTGATGCCAGCAACTCCATGCGCGACCGCTTCAAGTTCGAGCAGGAATCGGCCATCGAGTTCCTGAACCAGACGATTCGTCCGCGCAACGATCTGGCGTTTGTGGTCGGCTTCGACTTCCACGCCGGAGGTCACCCAGGATTTCACCGACAACACCGAAAAGCTGGCGCACGGCGTGCACGATCTGCGGCCCGGCGGCGGCACGGCGCTGTACGACGCGCTATATTTCGCCTGCCGCGACAAGTTGATGAAAGCACCGAAAGTCGTCACCGTGCGGCGCGCCATCATCCTGCTCAGCGACGGCGACGATAACCAGAGCCACGTCACCCGCGAGGAAGCCATCGAGATGGCGCAGCGCGCCGAGGCCATCATCTACACCATCAGCACCAACGTCAGCGGCACCAAAGGCCCCGGCGACAAGGTGCTGGAGCGCATCGCCGACGCTACTGGCGGACGAGCCTTCTCTCCCTTCCAGATTCGCGATGTGGCCAACGCATTCGCCGAAATCCAGGACGAACTCCGTAGCCAGTACGCTATTGCCTACAAGCCGGCGGACTTCCGCGCCGATGGCCACTTCCGCCCCATCCAGATCACTGCCGAGAACAATAAGAAGTTGTTTATCCGCGCCCGCCGCGGTTACTACGCGCCCATGCAGCAGTAGCTACGCCCGGGGTGCGTAGTATCCCTTCCGCGCCTGGATCTTTGCGTCTTTCGCCTTGGAACCCGAATCTCGACTTTCCGAAACCGCCATCCTTTGTCTGATTGGTTGGCGTGTATCCGATCGCGTATTGGTTTCGCAGCTCGAAGGCGAGCTGGCAAAGGCGTCACGCAGCTTTTCAGGGTGATTGCCGGCGTCGATCACGCGGCCGCCGGTCTCTTCCGTCAGCTTGCGCATGTCGCGGTCGCCGTAATATCCGCCCCCATAAAAACCGCGGTCAGCGCACAGGATCACATAACGATCGCGTCAGCTTTCTGCGCAATCTCAATGGCTTCGGTAAGTCGCGTGTTGCTGCCCTGATCCTGTCCGTCAGTCAGCAGGATCATCGCCTTGCGCCCGACCTCATGGGAAAGCACCTCACGCGAAGCCAGGTAGACGGCGTCGAACAATAGCGTTCCTTTGGGGTTCCCCAACCCCGGGATCGGTCCTTGTCCGATCCCCGGAATCGACCCGGGG
>CAVQGF010000063.1:0-11383 GCA_963711965.1 uncultured Acidobacteriota bacterium
TTGGATACGTATTCCGGCTGTAAGGCAGGCGCGGCAGCAATGGCAGGTTGTAGTGTGGCGCTCATGGTAGGTGTCTCGAAACAGTAGCTTGGATTCAGCGCGACCGCAATAGATTATGAAAAATTTGCATCCCTCCATGAACAGCAGGTCTCCAATTCGCACGTCCAATTTCTGGAGAGGCCCGCCATGATCGTGATCCTATTCCGCTCTCGTCTCGCTGCCGCCGCCGGCGCTGACTATGCCGCGATGGACGCCGCACTCGACCAGCTTGTCCGAAACCAGCCCGGCTTCGTTGACGTGAAATCATTCACCGCTGCCGATGGTGAGCGCCTGACCTTGGTTTGGTGGCAGGACCGCGAGAGTCTGCTACAGTGGCGCAATCTTCCGATTCACCGCGAGGCGCAGCAGACCGGACGCGCCAAATGGTATGAGTATTACAAGATGGAAGTGGCGGAGGTGTTCCGCACTTCGGACTTCGCCCGTGAAAAGTCTGCTGCTGCAGAGTGAGCCGCTAAGCGCCGACCATCTCCCCCACCATTTCGTGCCACGGGGTCGCCGCTTTCAAGCGCGCATTCACGTTCTCAATATTCTTTACGCCTTCCGAGCGTAGCCATTGCTCGAAGGCATTGCCGCCCTGCTTTGCATAAACGGGAATACCGTCTTTCCATGTGGCGCGTCCGCACAGGACACCAGCAAACTTCACGCCCGACTCCGCGGCAAGCTCCAGCGATTCAGTGAACTCGGCGTTGCTTACGCCGGCGCTCAGATAGATGAACGGCTTGGTGGCGGCAGTGGCAGCTCTGTTGAACCAATCCATTGCTTCTTTTTTGGAATATGCCTTTTGCCCTGCAAATGCCTTGGCACCTTCCACAAACTTCATGTTCACGGGAATCTCAACCTTCAATACATCCACGCCATAACGGTCCTTGCTGAATTCTGCCATCGAGGCGCGCACGATCTCTGGTTTCTTCTTAGCGTATTCCAATCCTTTTTCGTCCACGCCTTCCTCGTATCCGACAAACTCGAGGAAGAACGGAATATCGTTGGCGCGGCACTCATCGCCGATGCGCTCTACCCATGCGTGCTTGATGTCATTGATCTTTGCACCATCGGTCGGAGTGTAATAAAGAAGGATTTTCAGGCAATCGGCTCCGGCTTCCTTCAGCCGTCGAACGGACCAGTTGTCGAGCAGGTCAGGCAGGCGACCGGGGCCCGTCTTGTCGTAGCCGGTCTTCTCATACGCAAGCAGGAGTCCAGCGTTCTTGGCGCGTTGCTTCGAGGCAGGCAGCCCCCACTCCGGGTCGAGAAGGATGGCACTGGCATGTTCCGTCAGGACTGCGGTCACGATGGATTTGAATTCTTCCATCATCGCGTCGCTGATCTCGCCGCCCTTTTCCTTGGCGAGCGACTTCTGTAGCGAGCCGCGCTGGTCCATGGCAGCGGCAGCGATCACGCCGCGCGGGTCAGAGACCGCCTTCATGCCTTTGAGTTTCCCTGGAGTGAGCTTCATTACGGGCCTCCTACGATTTGCGACCTGAAATTCTAGCACTTTGCCCGGCTACTGCCGCAGCACCAGCTTGCTGAGCACGGCCTGCTGTTTTGCGATCAGCGACTCAATGCCGCGCCGCCCGAAATCCATCATCTTCTTAAGTTGCGCGTCATCGAAAGGGTGCTGCTCGGCCGTGCCTTGGATCTCCACGATCTTCTTCCCGCCGGTCAGTACCAGGTTCATATCGACCTCGGCGCGCGAATCTTCCTCATAAGCCAGGTCGAGCATGACTTCTCCATCGACGATGCCGACGCTGGTGGCCGCGACAAAGTCGCGGACGGGCGCCGCGGTAAGCGTGCCCGCTTCCACCAGCTTGTTGAGCGCCAGTCCCAACGCTACAAATGCGCCGGTGATGGAAGCGGTGCGGGTGCCGCCGTCGGCTTGAATGACATCGCAGTCGATGAAGACGGTGCGTTCGCCGAGGCGAGTCAGGTCGATCACGGCGCGCATGGAGCGTCCGATCAGGCGCTGGAACTCGACGGCGTGCGTCCGCCGATGCGTCCCTTGGCCGATTCACGGGCGGTGCGCGTCAGCGTGGCGCGCGGGATCATGGCGTACTCGCTGGTGACCCAGCCTTTACCGCTGTTGCGCAAAAAGTGTGGAACCGTCTCTTCAATGGATGCGGTGCAGATCACCCGCGTGTTGCCGACTTCGATGAGGCAGGAACCTTCGGCGGTGTGGATAAAATCCGGAATGATGTTCACCGGACGCATTTGGTCGGGAGCGCGGTTGTCGGAGCGATAGATCACGCAAACTTTGTACCACAGTGACGGCGGCTCACGCTTCGATGTCGACGTGCTGCACATTCTCGATACTGTGGCCCATGAATCGCTCGCCCAGTTTGCGGAATTTTTCTACTGAGTCGGTAGCGAAGAAGGAGAGTTGCGGGTTTCGAGTTTCGCGTTTCGAAACGCCCAATCGCTGTGCCACCGCTTGCGCAGTCGATTCCGCGGAATCCACTATCGCGACGTGTTGCGGCACCACGCGGCGGAGCAGCGGCCGCAGCAGCGGGTAATGGGTGCATCCGAGCACCAGGACGTCAGTGTCTTTAGCGCCATTGCGAAAAACTTCGTCCATATAAAGGTGCGCAACCTGCTCGGTCACCGGATGGTCGATCCATCCTTCTTCGACGAGTGGGACAAAGAGCGGACAGGCCTGCTCATGTCCCTGCACGCCGCGCGCCGCTAGCGCACGCTGATAAGCGTGGCACCGACGGTACCCGCCGTCGCGATCACAGCGACTTTTTTCATTTGCTATTTCGGTCGCCGCGGCATCCGCCCCCGGCTCAACCACACCGATCACCGGGACATCCATAGCTTTCGTGATCTCGGGAAGTGCAAGGGATGTCGCCGTGTTGCAGGCGATCACCATCATCTCGGCGCCATCCTGGCGAAGGAACTTGCAGGCCGAGATGGTGTACTTGGCAACGGTCTCGGCGGATTTCGAGCCGTAGGGTAGTCGCGCTGTGTCGCCGAAATAGAGATAGTCGGCTTGCGGAACCTGACGAATCAATTCCTTCAGGACCGTGAGGCCGCCAACGCCGGAATCGAAGACGCCGATCTTCATGCATCGCCTTGACCAGCGCGTGCACATCGCTGACGTTGTACGTTCCCATCAGGTCGGCGTGTCCGAAGAGCGTGTCCCGCTCCTTGCCATCGACCATGATCTTCACCCGCGTGATCTGCGGTACATTGATGGCCAGGGTCTCGATCATCGAAGCGATGGTGAGCGACTCCACCAGCACTCCCGAGCGGTGCTGATTGGCGAAGTCGCTGTTGATGTCGACCACCGCCAGGTTGCGGTTCACGATGTAAACGTCTTTCACCTCGGATCCCGCACCTAGCGGATGGGGCGATGGTTTCTCCAGATACCGCGTCAGCACCGCGCGCAAGACCTCGCGCGCACGCTCGCTCGGCTCGCTCACTTCGGGAACAGAGTCAGTCTCTTCGCGGATCACTCCATCATCGTCATATGCGATGAACACGGGAATCTTCTCCTGCGGCCCAGTCGCGTGCGGAGTCAGGCTTTGCAGCTGAACCCGCGCCGCGGCTTCCTCCGACTGCCGCTTCAGATGCAATACATAGAAACCCATCGCGAATACGCACGCGAGCAGGAAGGCAGCAGTGATCAACATGTTCCGTGGGATAAGACCACCGGCTCTCCTCCAATCTTCCGCGCGCGTTCACCAGCGCAGTCGCCACGCTGATGGCCACAGACTGCTGATAATTTGAATTCGACAGGAAGTCGGCATCCTTCTTCGGATCGGGCGGCGCGATCTCCAGCGCGATGGCGGCGCTGGCGATGTTGTTGAGCGGGCGCACCGGGGCGGGCGACCAACTGGCGCGGATCTTCGATTGATTCAGTTGCTGCGTAAGGCTCAAAGCGATGGTGCGACTGTTCTGCACCGACCCGGCCTGAGCCGTCTCCCAGGGCAGGAAGCCCGCCTTCACTTTTACGCCCGCTCCGGGATATCGCTCAGTGTTTTCGCTACCATTTAGGACGCTGGTGTATACACGGATACCGTTGCCCATGCTGCCGGCGTGAACGGCGATATATAAGGTAGGACGCGCAGCATTAGCAGCGGCCGCGCGATCATCGACTGGGATGGTCGCATCGTTGTCGCGCACCATCATGGTCGGGATGCCGCGTGCCTGCAATTCGTTACGTAAGCGCCGCGCCAGACTCAGCGTGATTTCTTTTTCAGAAAATTTGTCAGAGAGGGTTGCTCCCAGCTCGTCCCCGCCGTGGCTGGCGTCGATCACAACCAGGTAACGCCCTCCAACTCCATGCGAAAACAGTGGCTGGGTTCCGCCGGTGGAACTGGAGGAACTCGATTCCGGCGGATTTGATTCGGGTGCAGGTGCCGCCTGCTCCGGTGGTGTTGGGATTGGCGGAGTCGGTGTTGCAGCCGATTGCTCAGGTGCGGTCCTCACCGTGATCGTTTTTCCACCTTCACCAAATTCAGCCATCAGCGGACGCGTGCCGTTGATCACGATCTCGGCTTCGCCGTTGTGCTCGCTGTATGTCGCGTTCGGGATCGTGGCAGCGTCAAATTTGAATTGTTCGATCCCGGAATTGATGCCGTCATGCGTGAAGAGCATCCGCAGCTTGCCCGGCTCGGTGCTGATCGAAGGGTTCACCGGCGCGCTGAACTCAAACACTACGGACGGCGGGTCTGATTTCTTGGCTTCTGCCTTGAAAGTGTTGCCATAGTTGCCCAAAAACATCCGGCGACTGTTCTCGTGGAAGTCGAATCGCGTGTCCATCAATGCAGTGAGCACGAAGGGAAGGGAATGTAGCGGGAGGAGAGGGCTTCCATCTGCCACAATCAGCTTGCCAGCGAGTTCTAAATTGTTACCGCCGACCCGGCACTTGGATTTCCCGTCTTCACATTCGCCGGTCGCATTGGCCAATTTAAGTTTGACTTTATTGTTCTCGCTGAAAACGGAGCCACCCAATGGCTGCAGTACATCCGCTAGTGGCACGTACTCTTTCCCATCGTGATCGCTTACCGGAACAGAAAAATTGGTGTGCGATGAGTATATGGAAAGCCGTTTTTTCTCTTGTGCGTGAGTGACCCAAATGCCGGAGAGCAGCGCCAGACAAAGCAATGCGCTTGCGGCTCGAGGTGGGGTCAGGATGCGCGCGTAGGTCATTCGCTGATTTGAGTAGTGGCTGATGGATTGTATCGCAGTTCTCAGGCGACCTAATCGACGGAATAGAACGCCAGTCCGCTCAGAAGCTTGGGATAAAAATCGGTAGATTTTTGCGGCATCACATCGCCCGCCAACGAGACGGCGAACATCTGCTCGATCAGCACCGGATCCATCAGGAATGCCACCTGCGCCTCGCCGCTGCGAACCCGCTCGATGGCCTCGGCCGCATCGCGGACATAGTTGATGTGTTCCTGGTTGCGGATTGATTCTTCTGTCATGCCGAGCGCGCCCTCGAGCACCACCTTGTGCAAGACCAGTACGTCCAGCTCGCGCTGAGCCGGCGAATACTCCCCGAGCCGCTCATCAATCTTTGCGGGGCGCGCGCGCAACACGTATGCCCCCTCGCTCGTGACGGCCAGCAACCGGGTTCCACGTTCTGGCTTGGCGAGCGCACTGAGGGGGTTCTCCTTGTCGGCGTCGGTCAGCTGAAAAAATGGATTAAGGGCTTTCCAAAACTCGGAAGCTGAAAACTTGGCGAGCCCGTGCACCACTCGATGCGTCGGCAGGATCACCAGCCCCGGATCTTCGCTGTTTACGAAGGTCATCATCACTCGTTCGTACGGCGCATTCAGATTTCCGGCGCCGCTAGCCGCACGGCATTCGTTGCGATAGTTCAGGGCAGTCTCGTAACGGTGGTGACCGTCTGCGATGATCAGCTTCTTGTCCTTCATCGCAGATTGCACTTCGGCGATGATTCTCGGGTCGGAGATCTTCCACAGCCGGTTCCTGACTGCGTAATCATCCGTTACATCAACCACGGGCTCTCCGGGGTTTTTAAGAAGTTGTTCAACTTGCTTCTTAGGATCGCTGTACAACATGAATATCTGTCCGGCATGAGTGCGTGTCGTTCGCAGCAGATTTAATCGGTCCGACTTCGGTTTGGAGAGCGTTTGTTCGTGGCGAAAAACGATTCGCTTCTCATACCCGTGCAGCTGTCCCGCGGCGATGAAGCCGGAGCGGGTCCTCCTCGTGGTCTCGCCCGGAGCAGCAAATTCCTGCGAGTAGAAGTAGATACTCGGTTCGGCATCCTGAACCAACACCTCCTCTTCGCGCCACTTCTTCAGGCTCGCGGCCGCCCGCGAATAGACGTTCGTGTTTGCATCATCGCCGGGCTCTCGTCTTTCCCAATATCACGCGTACCAGGTTGTAAGAGCTGCGCGCATAGTACTTCTCCTGCACGGCCGGCGTGATCTTGTCGTAAGGTTGCGTGAGTACGTCTTTGGGTTCGACCTTTTTGGGGTTGTAGCGGAAGGCTTTGAAGGGAAATATGTTAGCCATAAGTAAGAAGAAAAATTGTAGCAGCAGCTTCCCGGAAAACCTGACCGTCGCGAATCGCCATCTAACCTGAGAGAAAATAGCCGGTGTGTTTTGGCGGGACAGAACTAGAGAGTTGCTTCTACCCCTGTGTTAATATCCGGCGATACGGACCCAGCCATGTTCCCGCTAGTCAGCCTCGCAACCCCCTCGAGGAGAAAGCGTTACCTTTCGGTAACCTCCGCCTTGATTCGCCTATTAGCGTTGGCGCTGTTGCTCGTCCCCTGCGCTTTCAGCCAGGGGGGCGACGAGAATGTCCATGTCACTCCGCGTCCCCAGCCGGAAGAAAAGGCACCGCCGGAGCAAGAGAAAGCCAAGCTTAAAACCAAGATCTATAGAAAAGATGTTGATCTCGTTCTGGTAAACGTTACTGTTACCGATCCGATGAATCGGCTGGTGACCGGACTCGAAAAGGAAAACTTCCTGCTCTTCGAGGGCACACAGCCGCAGGAGATCAAGCACTTTTCCAGCGAAGATACGCCTATATCACTAGGCGTCATCTTTGATCTTAGCGGCAGCATGAAGACCAAGATCGACAAGGCTCGCGATGCCGTCGTCGAATTTTTTAAGACGGCCAATCCGCAAGACGAATTCTTCCTGATCACCTTTGCCGACAAGCCCGAGATGCTCTCCGGATTCACGAAATCAGTCGAAGACATCCAGGGCCGGCTCGTCTACACCGTTCCCGAAGGCCGCACTGCGTTGCTTGACGCGATCTACCTGGGAATGGACAAAATGCGGGCGGCATCCAACAGCCGCAAGGCCTTGCTCGTGATATCGGACGGCGGGGACAACCGCAGCCGTTACACCCAGGGCGAGCTCAAATCGGTGGTCAAGGAAGCCGATGTGCAGATTTATTCCATCGGGATATTCGACCCCGCTGCCACGGATCCTGAAGAGATCATGGGCCCGGCGGTGCTGAGCGACATCTCCGACATCACCGGCGGACGCCTCTTCCGCATAGACGACGTGAACGACCTGGCCGACACAGCTACAAAAATTGGTATCGAGCTACGCAACCAATACATGATCGGATACCGTCCAACTAATCCGATAAAGGACGGCAATTGGCGCAAGATCAAAGTTAAGCTGGCGCCACCCAAAGGCCTACCGCCGCTCCACGTCTATGCCAAAGCTGGATACTATGCTCCAACGGACTAATCGCCTTATTTTTGTGTCTATTGCGGTGCTCTGCTTTGCGGGTTGGCTGTTCACGCAAACACTGCTGACCGCCCGCCAACGCAAAACAATCAAAATCAGAGCCAGCCCCAGCAGGCGCCGGCTAAGCCAGGCCAACCGTTAAGTCCGGCGGAATTAGAAGGTCCACCGGCACAACCCGCGCAGACCACCCAGCCGGCGAACGGCAGCCGCCGGCTCAACAACCTGCACAGCAGGGAACTCAACAACAGCAGACCCAACCTGGTGGACAGCTTAGCCCCGGCGAACTCGAAGGTCCGCCGGCCCAGCCAGCTCCCGCTCGCCGAATGCGCAGCAACCTGCGGCACAAGGGCAGGGGACTGAGGTGCAAAAGGGGAGGGCCAAACCTTTGTCATCAAGAAACAGGTAGAAGAGGTCCAGCTTCACGCCAGTGTGATCGACGAAAAGCAGCATCCTGTTACCAATCTCGATCGCGACGCATTCACAGTTTTCGAAGATGGGCAGCCGCAGCGCATCACTTCGTTCCGTCGCGAAGACATCCCCGTCGCACTCGGCATTCTTATTGATAACTCCGGCTCCATGCGCGACAAGCGTGCGGCAGGTGAACCAGGCGGCCTGAACCTGGTGCGCGCCAGCAATCCGCAGGACGAAGTCTTCGTAGTGAACTTCAATGATGAGTCTTACCTCGACGCTCCGCTCACCAACAACATGGTCGAAGTTAAAGGAAGCGCTGGACCACATCGATTCGCGTGGCGGCACCGCCATGTACGACGCCGTGATCGCTTCCGTGCCCGAGCTGAAGCGCTCCAAGCTCGACAAGAAGGTCCTTCTCGTTGTGACTGACGGTGAAGACAACGCCAGCCGCATGTCGCTGGAGCAGGCTGTGCGTCACGTGCAGGACGAGAACGGCCCGGTCATTTATACCATCGGCATCTTCAGCGACGATCAGCCGCGCAAAAAGCGCGATCAGCGCGCGCTGCGCACGCTATCGGAACGCACCGGCGGCGTCGCGTTCTTCCCGCGTGATCTGCATGAAGTAGACCAGATCTCGCAGGATGTCGCGCACGACATTCGCAACCAGTACACCATCGGATACAAGCCCTTGCGGCCGCAGTCCATGGGTGGATATCGCTCGGTGCGCGTGGACGCCAAGTCGAAGGGCTTCGGCCGTTTGCAAGTTCGCACTCGCAGTGGGTACTACGCCGGCCAGGCGAACGAGACCGCTACCGCCAAGTAAGGTTACTTTAGTTTTACCTAAGTGTTGAGAGCAGGGCAGCTTCCAGCTACAATCATTGCAGTCGAGGGCCTCACGGTTTTGCCGCGAGGCCTTTTTTATAGCTCATGAGCATTCCTATCCGTTGCGAATTCGATAGCGACCAGTTGGTCACCAAGATGGACGTGACCTTTCCCGCTGACCCTCGTCAGATCTCTCCCATCGTAGAGAATCTTATGGAGCACGCTCGCACGCTTGCCTGTTGCGATGGCAAGGAGTTCGAGAATCGAGCTCTCCCTTCGTGAAGCGCTCGCTAACGCCATCATCCATGGTAGCAAGGGTGACGCCAATAAGCAGGTCAACTGCACCGTCTCCTGCGATGAGAAGCACGGCATCCTCATCGTGGTCCGCGATTCAGGCGACGGCTTCGATCCCACGCGCGTCCCCGGCTGCTGCCAGGGCGAGAACATCTACGCCGATCATGGCCGCGGCATCTACCTCATCAATCGCATGATGGACGCGGTTGAATTCAAGAACGGCGGCACAGAAATCCATATGCGCACGTATTAGGGGCTTTTTGCCCAGCAATTTGACGCTTCCTTAACGTCTCACTTACCCTAAAAGTGTCTCCCCATGAAAGCAGCCGAAGCCACTCGTTTGCGCGTCGCCGAAAACATCATCCACCTGGTCGGTGAGACGCCGACGCCAAAACTGCGGCGCGTAGTTCCTGCCGGCGCTGCTGACGTCTTCGCAAAATTGGAATATCTGGATCCGGCGGAAGCGTGAAAGACCGCGCTGCTATCGGTATTATTCGGCGCGCGGAAGGTGATGGATTGCTTCGCCCCGGCTCCACCATCGTAGAAGCGACCGCCGGAAATACAGGCATCGGTCTCGCTACTGATCGGAGTCAACAAGGGTTGACAAAGTACATCTTCTGCGTTCCCGAACGGTTCTCAGCAGAAAAAGTAAAGATCCATGGAGGCACTCGGCGCGTAGGCGTTCCGCACACCAGACGCAAGGGATGCAGGCGCTATCCGCCGCGCCAAAGAGATGGTTGATCCATCCCCGGCTCCTTTATGGCCGGCCAGTTCTGAAAACCTCGCGATCCTGAATCCACTACGAGTACCACCGCAAAAGAGATTTTCAACCAAGATGGAAGGCAAGATCTCGATGCCCTAGTGATCGGTGTCGGCACCGGGGGTACATTTTCCGGTGTGGCGCGGTTTATGAAGGATCACTTGCCGCAAATTCACTGTGTCCGCGGTCGAGACTCAAGGGTCGATCCTGCAGGGTGGCGCGCCTGGTCAGCACAAAGTCGAGGGTATCGGGGTGAGTTTCTATCCCGAAAACTTCGACAGAAAGTATGCCGACGAGATCTGATGATCCATGACGAGCTACGTTCGCTATGGTTCGCCGAGCTCGCAGCAAGAGAAGGTGTACTTGCCGGCTCAAGCGGCGGAGCCAACGTCGCCGCCGCCGTGCAGGTCGCTAAGAATATTGGTGCGGGTAAACGGGTGGTGACCATCTGTCCCGACAGCGCCGAGCGCTATATGTCGAAAAAGATCTTTGAGGGCGGCCTGTAGCGTTTTTCTGCGCCCTTTCAACAAAGAACGACTCTAATCCGGAAATCCTAAGCATAAGAATGTCTGCCATGAAAAAGAAGAATTACGGATTTGCCACGACCGCCATTCACGCCGGACAAGAAGCCGATCCGCTCACCGGGTCGGTGACGGTTCCCATCTACGCGACCTCAACTTACGTGCAGGAGGAGATCGGCAGAGAGAAGGGAATCAGTATTCGCGCGTTTCCATCCAACGCGCACTCGCCTGGAAGAAAATCTCGCGGCGCTAGAGGGCGGACGCACTTCGCACGTCTTCGCCAGCGGCATGGCGGCAACGAACGCCCTCTGCACCATGCTGCGCTCCGGCGATCACATCGTTTGCGGACACAACGTTTACGGTGGCGTTCCCGCTCTTCGACCAGGTGCTGTCGAATTTTGGGCTTCAGTTCACCTACGTTGACACCACCAACCTCGCAGCTGTTGAAAAATCCATTCGCGGGAACACTAGTTTGTTTCAATTGAGTCCCCGACTAATCCATTGATGGCGCTCACCGATATTGCAGCTGTGGCCCGGCTTACACACCGTCGTGGTGCAGAGCTGGTGGTCGACAATACTTTTATGTCGCCGTATTTTCAGCGGCCAATCTCGCTGGGAGCTGACCTGGTGATTCACTCCACCACAAGTTCTTGAACGGCCACAGCGACGGATTGGGCGATCATCGCCACCAAGCCGGAGCACGCTGAAAAATTTGCCTTTGTACAAAAAGCGGCCGGGGCGATCATGTCTCCATTCGATGGAAGTAAGCGGATATGGAAATCGAATACTGATTGAAGGCAGAAACTATGACGCAGGATTTAAAAACATCACCATT